>CAZMOM010000003.1:57662-161376 GCA_964568075.1 uncultured Gammaproteobacteria bacterium | reverse complement strand
ATGTGCGGGCGCGCCTATGGTGGGAAATTTCTGTGGATGTGGCCAAATGCCAGGATTTCGGTCATGGGCGGTGAGCAGGCTGCCATCGTTCTGGCGACCGTCAAGCGGGAAGGCATGGAAAGTCGTGGTGAAAAATGGCCGGCTGACGATGAGGAGGCGTTCAAGAACGAGATCAGGGTCCAGTATGAAAAACAGGGGCATCCTTATTATGCGAGTTCAAGACTGTGGGACGATGGTGTTATTGATCCGCTGGATACCCGGCGTGTTCTTGGTCTGGCTATATCCGCATCCCTGAACGCACCGACACAGCACGAACAGGGTTATGCCATTTTTCGGATGTGACCGTGACCGATAAAAACAACATTAAGGTTGAACAAGACGAACGAGGCGTGCTGACGCTGACACTGAACCGTCCGGACATTCACAATGCCTTTGACGACATCCTGATCGCCCGACTGACGGCAGAATTGCTAAAAGCCAGCCGCGACGATTCGGTCAGGATCGTCGTGCTGACCGGAGAGGGTAAATCGTTCAGTTCCGGCGGCGATCTGAACTGGATGCGCTCGATGGCAAATTTCGACG
This sequence comes from uncultured Gammaproteobacteria bacterium, assembly GCA_964568075.1. Classification (GTDB taxonomy): domain Bacteria; phylum Pseudomonadota; class Gammaproteobacteria; order Steroidobacterales; family MnTg04; genus MnTg04. Next base: position 160,794 of record CAZMOM010000003.1, on the reverse strand, counting down.
AGGAAGAAAATCTTGACGACGCGCTGGCGCTGGCGGAAATGCTCTTCACGCTCAATAGTCTGAACAAACCGACGATCGCGAAAATAAACGGTCACGCGTTTGGCGGCGGCGTCGGCCTCATCGCGTGTTGCGATATCGCGATCGCCGCGAATCACGCGAAGATGGCGCTGACCGAGGTGCGACTGGGGCTGATACCCGCCGTAATTTCACCTTACCTGATCGGCGCAATCGGGCAACGCCAGGCACGTCGTTTGTTTATGACCGCGGAATCCATAGACGCGGCGGAAGCCAGGGCCTGCGGACTTGTTCACTTGTGTTGCCCGGCCGATCGGTTGGCTGAAGTGACCGCCGAACAAATCGAAATGCTGCTCAGGGGCGGGCCGGCCGCACTGGCCGCTTGTAAATCGCTGATCGCAGAAGTGGACAACGCGGGGGAGGATGTAGCGATGCACCTGCGCCGACGCACGGCCGAGATCATCGCGCAATTACGCGTTTCGGACGAAGGCCAGGAAGGATTAACGGCGTTTCTACAAAAACGTCCGGCCGCCTGGGATCAGGAAGAGTAATTGATGATCGCCCGCCTGTTGATCGCCAATCGTGGCGAGATCGCCTGCCGCATCATACGAACCTGCCGCGCACTGGACATAGCGACGGTCGCTGTTTTTTCGGATGCGGACCGCGATGCGCTCCATGTCAGGGATGCGGATGAGTCGGTAAGCATCGGCGCAGCGCCGGCACGAGAATCCTATTTGAATATCGAGGCGCTGCTGGAGGCGGCCAGATCCACGGGAGTTGACGCGATCCACCCCGGGTACGGTTTTTTGTCGGAAAATGCCGGGTTCGCGAGCGCCTGCGAAAAGGCCGGTTTGGTTTTTGTCGGGCCGCAGCCGGAGACCATTGCCAGCATGGGCAACAAGGACGTCGCTAAGTCGATCATGGAAAAAGCGGGTGTTCCTGTCGTACCCGGCTATCACGGTGACCAGCAACACGACAGGGAACTGCGCAAAAAAGCCAGGAAAATCGGCTTGCCCCTGATGATCAAGGCCTGCGCCGGTGGTGGTGGCAAGGGCATGCGGATCGTCAGAAGCAAGGATGAATTCGCCGACGCGCTGGCCGGCGCAAGGCGGGAAGCCGCAAGCAGTTTTGGCGACGACCGGGTACTGCTGGAAAAGTACCTGGAGAATCCACGCCATATCGAAGTACAGATCTTTGCCGATCAGCATGGCAATGCAGTCCATCTTTTTGAGCGTGAATGCTCCATCCAGCGTCGCTACCAGAAGATCATCGAGGAGGCGCCCTGCCCTTCGATAACCGATGACGTCAGGCAGCGAATGGCGGAAGCGGCTATCCAGGCGGCCCGGGCGGTCAATTATTGCAATGCCGGAACGGTAGAATTTATTCTGGACACGCACGGCGACTTCTTTTTTATGGAGATGAACACGCGCCTCCAGGTCGAACATCCGGTGACGGAAATGATTACCGGCATCGATCTCGTCGAATGGCAGCTGAAAGTGGCGGCCGGCGAGAAACTCCCGTTGCAGCAGGATGAGATCCGCTGCCACGGACACGCCATCGAGGCGCGCATCTATGCGGAAAATCCCTACCGGGACTTTCTGCCGACCACTGGAATCGTCGAGACCTTCGCCCTCCCATACGCAGGACACGGAATGAGGATCGATAGCGGAATCCAGCAGGGAGACGAAATCGGCATCCATTACGATCCGCTGCTGGCCAAGCTGATTGTCCATGATGAGTCGCGTCGCGCCGCGACAAAAAAGATGCAGGCCTGCCTGGCGCAAACCGCCCTGCTCGGGGTCGGCAACAACCTTGCCCTGCTTCGGGGAATTGTCGACTCGACGGCTTTCGCCGGCGCGGCAATGGATACGGGCTACCTGGATCGCCAGTTGTCCGCTGTGCTGGGAGACGAATTAACGACACCTGAAGTGATGGCCGTAGCTGCAATTTGTCGCATAAGGAACCGAATGACGCACTCCCGGATGTCTCCGGCAATCACGATCGGCGAAGACAATTCTCCATGGCACACGAAGGACAGTTGGCGACTGGCTGGTCCCGCGAGATCCAGTTTCCGTTTCGTTACCGCTGATGGCGTGGAAAGCAAGATCAGCGTTGTTCCCGGAGAGGATGACGAAAAAACTTTTCAGGCCTGCTGTGACGGAAAAAACTTTTCGGTTACTGCCGGCGAATTGGCGACTCGCGACAGTCGATCGGAGGCCGGATCGGACTGGACGATCGACGAAAAAGAATTCGCGGTTGTGACCGTGCAAAGCGATCCCTGGTATCAAGTCAGCCTGAACGGGTCTTGTTACGAACTTCAACGCCTGAATCTGTACGCATCTGCGCGGACCGGAGAAGACGAGGATGCTCACCCTGGCTCACCATTACCGGGTAAAATTGTTTCCCTGCTGGTAAGTGAGGGTGACCGCGTCGAATCGGGTGACAAACTGCTGGTGCTCGAAGGCATGAAAATGGAATATACGCTGCTTGCCCGCGCGACGGGAACGGTGGAGAAAATTCTTTTCCAGACCGGTGACATCGTCGAAGCGGAAGTGGCGCTGGTCGACATCCTCCCGGATAAGGCGGGCCGATGACCCGGTTTCCGGATTCGGTACGCATCGTCGAAGTGGCGGCGCGGGATGGTCTGCAAAACGAAAAGCAGACACTACCGGCCTCTGTCAAGATCGACCTGATCGACCGGCTCGGCGAAAGCGGCCTGTCTACCATTGAGGTCAGCAGTTTTGTCAGCCCGCGATGGGTGCCTCAATTGGCGGATGCGTCCGCAGTCATGGCCGGTATCGAGAACAAGGCCGGTGTCCGCTACCCGGTGTTGGTTCCCAATGTCAAAGGAATGCAGCGAGCCCTGGCATCAGGGGCGAAAGAGATCGCCGTTTTTACGGCCGCGTCGGAAACTTTCAATCAGAAAAACATCAACACCGGCATTGCCGGGTCCTTGCAAAGAATTAAGCCGGTCACGACGCTCGCCGCGGAACACGATATTCCCGTACGTGCTTATATTTCCTGCACGCTGGGCTGCCCGTTTGAGGGCGAAATCAGCGCCTCCGCGGTCGCCGATATTGCGGACCAACTGCAGAAAATGGGTTGTTACGAAATATCCCTGGGAGACACGATCGGCATAGGCACGCCTTTTCAAGCGCGAAAAATGCTGGCCGATGTCGCCGGAAAGGTCGCGATAGAGAAACTGGCGATACATTTTCATGACACTCGCGGCCAGGCTCTGGCAAATATTCTTGCCTGCCTGGAACTGGGGGTCGCGGTCATCGATTCGTCAGTGGCGGGCCTCGGTGGGTGTCCGTACGCGAAAGGCGCAACCGGAAATGTGGCCAGCGAGGATCTCGTTTACATGCTGCACGGCATGGGCATACACACCGGCGTCGATCTTGATTTGCTGACCGAGGCCGGTCTGTTTATTTGTCAGCACCTGGACCGGTCTCCGAATAGCCGGCTTGGTCAGATCGCCTGGCGCCAGCAACAGTGACCCACGACTTACTTACCCACGTTTCAGGAAAATTTCATGCGAATTAACGAAGCGAAAGCGATTGTCACCGGTGGCGCCTCAGGACTGGGGCTGGCTACCGCCAGAAGAATCGTCGCCGATGGCGGACAAGTTACGCTGGTCGATATCAACGTGGAACAATGCGCTGCCGCGGTCAAATCGCTGGGCACAGCGAGTTCCTTCGCCCGCGCCGACGTCGGCTCCGAAGAAGATGTCAACAACGCGGTCAAAATCGCGGCGGAGAAAATGGGTGGCATCAATCTGCTGGTCAACTGCGCTGGAATACTCGGCGCCGGTCGCGTGCTGGGTCGCGAGGGTCCGATGCCTGGCGAATTGTTCAGCGATGTCATCAAGGTCAACCTGATCGGCTCTTTTTATATGATCAAGGCAGCGGCCAACCTCATGCAGAACAACGAGCCCAACGAAAAAGGCGAGCGCGGCGTAATTGTCAGCACCGCATCGGTCGCAGCTTTTGAGGGCCAGATTGGTCAAGCCGCGTACTCGGCGTCGAAGGCCGGTATCGCGGGAATGGCCTTACCAATCGCCCGGGAATTTTCCCGCATAGGGGTCCGTGTCATGACCATCGCGCCAGGGATTTTCATGACGCCGATGATGGAGGAAATGCCCGAGAAAGTTCGGCAGTCCTTGGCTGAACAAGTGCCGTTTCCGCCACGGCTGGGCAAACCCGAAGAATTCGCCGACCTGGTTGCGTATATTTGCAGCAATGTCATGTTAAACGGCGAGACCATTCGTCTGGATGGCGCGATTCGCATGCAAGCTAAATGAGAAAGCGATAATGCAAACTGCTCGCGAGATTATGGAATATGACGTTGCGGTCATCGGCGGTGGACCCGCCGGCCTGGCCTGCGCTATTCGCATGAAACAGCTCAAACCGAATTTGAACATCTGCCTTCTTGAAAAAAGCTCTGAACCGGGTGCGCACTTGTTATCGGGCGCATTACTTGAACCGGCCGCACTGGACGAGCTGCTGCCTGAATGGCGAAATGAATATCCGGCGATCTGCGTACCGGCGGGAAAGGACCAATTCGTCCTGCTAACGGGCAAGTTCCGGATTCCGCTGCCGGTGCCACCGCAGATGAATAACCATGGCAATTTCATTATTTCGCTGAATCAGCTCGGAGCCTGGCTGGCCGAAAAGGCCGAATCGCTGGGCGTTGACGTGTTTCCGGGTTTTGCGGGCAATGAACTGCTTTACGACGAGAGCGATACCGTTATCGGCATCAGGGTCGGTGACATGGGCCGCGCAGCCGACGGATCGGAAGGTCCGGGATTTAGCGCCGGTGTCGACATTCATTGTGAATTGACGGTGCTGGCCGAAGGCTGCCGCGGCAGCCTGACGAAGCAACTGATCGCCAGATTTTCACTCGACCAGCATTCCGACCCGCAAACTTTCGGGTTGGGGTTCAAGGAATTGTGGCAGTTACCTGAGGGCACAGGGAAACCGGGTCATGTCCTGCACAGCATCGGTTGGCCGCTGGACAGCAATATCTATGGCGGCAGCTTTGTTTATCATCTTGATAACGATCGGGTTTCTGTCGGATTCGTCGTCGGGCTGGATTATGCAGATCCTGAATTTCCACCATTCGAAGCCTTTCAGCAGTTCAAACATCATCCGCTGATGAAAAAATTACTGAGCGGAGCGGAACTCGTTGCGGCCGGATCGCGCACGATCGTTGAGGGCGGCTGGCAATCGATGCCTCGCCTGGAAACACCAGGTGCGTTACTGGTTGGCGACGCCGGTGGCACACTCAATGTACCGAAAATCAAAGGCATTCACATGGCGTTGCGCAGCGGCATGCTGGCGGCACAGCATTTCGTGGAGCGCGGAGGCAGCCAGGGGTTCGATGCCCGGTTTCGGCATTCGCCGGCCGGACTCGAGCTCAGAAAAGTCAGAAACATTCGGCCCGGATTCAGGCATGGTTTGTGGCTCGGGCTGTTGAATGCGGGTCTCGAGACCCTGACGCAGGGCCGCCTTCCCCATACGCTGAAGAATCATGCCGATCACAGCACGTTGATGAAGCTGGATCAGGCCGAGTCTCGGGACAGAAAATGGGTGCAACGCGACCTGCCGCCCCGTGACCGGCTGGCGTCGGTCTATTTCTCCGCCACCGATCATGACGAAAACCAGCCGGTGCATCTGAAGGTTGCGGATACCAGCATCTGCGTGACGCGGTGCACTGAGGAATATGGCAATCCCTGTATTCGCTTCTGCCCTGCCAGTGTTTATGAGATCGTCGAAGATGCCAATGGCCGCCGGCTGCAAATCAATGCGGCCAATTGTGTCCATTGCAAAGCGTGCGATATCAAGGACCCTTATGGCATTATTGACTGGGTGCCTCCGGAGGGTGGATCCGGTCCCAATTATCAGGGTCTCTGAACAGGCAGGACGGGACGCTTAAGGAGTTTGCATGTCCGGATTTAACAAAGTAGTCGGCTCGTACGATGAGGCGCTGGCCGGCCTGGGTAATGGCATGACCGTTATGGTCGGCGGCTTCGGTTTGTGCGGTATTCCGGAAGGACTGATCGCCCGGGTCAGAAAAATGGGTGTCAAAGACCTGACCTGCATTTCGAACAATGCGGGCGTCGATGGTTTCGGCCTGGGCGTGTTGCTCGAGAACAGACAAATCAAAAAAATGATCGGCTCATACGTCGGTGAAAACGAGTTGTTCGAGCAACTGTTTATTTCGGGAGAGATGGAAGTCGTTCTGACGCCACAGGGAACGCTCGCGGAAAAAATTCGCGCCGGCGGTGCGGGCATACCGGCCTTTTATACCGCGACCGGGTACGGTACCGCCGTCGCCGAGGGCAAAGACACCCGGGAATTTAATGGCCGCCCATACGTACTGGAAGAGTCGTTAACTGCCGACTATGCCCTGATAAAGGCCTGGAAAGGCGACACGATGGGCAACCTCGTTTATCGAATGACGGCGCAGAATTTCAACCCGATGATGGCGATGGCGGGCAGGATTGCCATTGCCGAGGTTGAAGAAATCGTTGAGCCTGGCGAACTCGACCCGCATCACATCCACACGCCGGGGATATTTATACAGCGCCTGATCAAGGGCAGTTTCGAAAAGCGTATCGAGCAGCGGACCGTTCGCAGCGCCTGAATCACGGGAAAAAGGTCGCTAATGGCATTGAGCAGAGAACAGATAGCGGAACGGGTCGGAAGTGAATTGAGGGATGGTTATTACGTCAACCTCGGCATCGGTATTCCGACACTGGTAGCCAATTACATTCCTGATGGCATCGAGGTCATGTTGCAGTCGGAAAACGGATTGCTTGGGATGGGGCCTTTTCCCCTCGACGAAGAAGTGGATGCGGACCTGATCAACGCAGGCAAACAGACCGTCACCGCAGTAACCGGCGCCGCGTATTTCTCATCGGCCGACAGTTTCGCGATGATCCGGGGTGCGCATGTCGACCTGACCGTACTGGGCGCTTTCGAGGTCGATCAGAACGGCAGCATCGCCTCGTGGATGATTCCCGGAAAACTGGTCAAGGGGATGGGTGGCGCGATGGACCTGGTCGCCGGGACGGAAAACATCGTCGTCACCATGACCCACGCCAGCAAATCAGGTCAACCCAAGCTGCTGGAATCTTGCACGCTTCCTTTGACCGGGGTCAGCTGCATACGCAAAGTCGTTACCGATCTCGCCTACCTGGAAATTTTTGACGGAGCGTTTCATTTGCTCGAACGCGCACCCGGTGTTTCGATCGACGAAATTCGGGAGAAAACCGCGGGCAAGCTGATCGTCGAAGGCGATATTCCGGAGATGCGTTGCGGCTAAGGCCGTCTTTGCAGCACGCATGGAGGCGGCGCTACGAGCTTCTTTCCGTCGAATTCAGGCGAACGGTCAGCCGTCTGACGGAAATGCAGACCGAGGTTTATCTTCATCAGCAACACCTGGCGTGACACTGGTATCGCAAAATTCGCCCAGCGCATACGCGGTCAATTCGGATATCGAAAACACGAGGCTGTTGTCATCCAGCTGTGCCAGATAATCGTTGACGGCGCCTGCCAGTTCACTCTCGTTAATCCGGGTCAGGCAATCGTAAACGGGATTTTCCCGCAGGCGCACTTGCGCCTCTTCGGCTGACTCCGCGCTCGTGGTGGCCTGACTGACCATGCCGCTGAGCAGCGAATCGGCGACCAGCTGCAGCGCAAACTGCCGGGCTTCCGGACCCATGTCCAGATACGTCGCGCCGCTGACTGACTGTGCGGGCAGATCAGTCGCCAACAGGCAAAGACCAGCCAGAAAAAAGCCGCGCTTATATCTCGCCATTCTTCGCGAACCGGCTGATATGCTCCGCTGCCCGAAATGCCAGCGCCTGTATCGTTTCGGTCGGTTGCCCGCGTCCCGAGGTCACCAGGCTGCTGCCGTCGCAGATAAATAAATTCTCGACGTCATGTGCCCGGTGATATTTATCGACGACGGACTTTTTCGGATCATCGCCCATCCGACACGTGCCGAGAAGATGCGCGGTGAAACTCTGTTCATAGACAGGGTCTTTCCAGACTTTGCTGGCGCCGGACGCTTCCAGGATTTCCGCAGCCCGGTCGACCAGGAATCGCGTCGTTGCCAGGTCATCCGGATGATCGCGATAGGTCAGCTCGATACCAGGCAGGCCATAAATATCCAAATTATTGTGCTCCAGCACCACAGCATTCGTTTCCACCGGCAATGACGTGCTGTGTGTTGAGGAGTACATGAAGTTCGGGTATTGCTGCAAGCGAGCCTTGTTCGCATCCCCCCAGCCTGGCTCACCGGGGACACTGGCAAAAGCAGCATAGGCGGCCGGACCGAACATCACGCGTCCATCAATCCCGCCACCGCCATAAAATCCTCTGCGTGGATCGGTGTCATAGAAATCGTGACAAATACGAGTGACCTGCACGCTTTTGTACTCGTTTAACGGATGCTCGAAAAAAGCGCCGGCGGTGCCGCCGCCGTTGAACATGATGTGTTTGCCAACCATGCCGCTGCCGTTGGCAAGACCATCGGCAAAGCGATTGCTCTCTGAAAGAAACAACAAGCGTGCAGTTTCCGCGCCATTGGCGCTAAGCACGACCGCTTTCGCTTTTTGCAGATGCTGCTCGCCGCCCAGGTCGTAATAGACCACGCCGGTGGCACGGCCTTTTCCATTGGTCTCGATGCGCACCACATTGGCGCCGCTGCGTATTTCACAGACGCCGGTCGCCTCCGCCTGCGGGATCATATTGAACAGCGTGGAAGACTTGGCGCCCACCTCACAACCAAAACCGATGCAGAATCCGCAATGGACACACGCGGCGCGGCCGTCGTAAGGCACCGAATTGATCGCCATCGGCGCGGGAAAAGGATGCAGTCCCAGCTCGAAAGCGCCTTTTTCGAACAGCACGCCCGAAGACTTGACCGGCAGCGGCGGCATTGGATAGGGCTTCGAACGATGCGGCTCGTTCGGATGCGCGCCGGCCAGCCCGGACACACCGATCTCCCATTCCACCTTGGTGTAATAAGGTTCGAGCTCATCGTAAGAAATAGGCCAGTCAGCCAGTGACGCGCCCGCGATGTCGCCGAGCAGGCTGTGCTCATGAAAATCCACCGGGTGGAAACGCCAGAAATTGGCCGTGAAATGCACGCTGCCGCCACCGACGCACTGCGCATACAGCATACTGGGGAACCCCCACGAAGAGGCTTTCTCGCCCTTTGATTTACGGAAGCTTTGCGGTGGTGAACTGGCAACTTTGGTAATTTCATCATTAAACCAATAGGCCAATTCGTCGTGGTGAAAATCGCCTTGCTTCAGGTGCGGGCCCCGCTCCATAACGACGACGCTGTGTCCGGCTTGTGACAGCTCACGGGCAATGACGCCGCCGGCGGCACCGGAGCCGACGACGACAAAATCCACTTCCTCGCTGGTCTTGTATGATATCCCTGACACGATCAGCCCTCCTTGCTGTATTTAGCGGCGACGGCTGCAAAGCCAGGGTAATCCTTGTCGTAATAACCGAATGGCGATTGAAACGAGTGTCGGTCTTCGAAACCGACCAGCGCCCAGCCCATTTTCTGAAAATTGCCGCCGTAGGAGGGCAGCGAAAACATACCCAGATGAGTCAGGAATCGGATAGTCCCGAAAAACCTGCTGTCAACCTGGGTAGCAAAAAACTCGTCGCGTGTGTCTGCGCCGGCATCGGCGAACGAATCCCCTCCCGGGTACGCATCGGCGAATGCCTTCTTAAACGCCCCGAGACCTTTTGAAAATCTCTCTGCCTGTCCCTGCATAAAGCCGCTCATCGCCCGATCGATAAAAACGGCCACCCGTGCTTCGTGCGCGCCCGGTCCCTCGCCTGCTGAAGGAACGATCTGTGAGCCGATCGCATCGATCAGCAGCGCATCGGTTTTGGAAAAAAAGTGGTAAGTCTCAGGGTCATCCCCACCGGCAACCCGATTGGCTTCGGCAGCCGCGGCCGATATCGCCGGAAAATTTGCCCCCAGCCAGGCCATACCGAACGCGCCCCCCGACCGGGCGAGGAAATCGCGCCGGGAAATCGTTCTGTTGCTCATCACCGGGTTCTCCTGTACGCGCGCATTTGACTGAGTATGGACGAGCAACAAAGGCTCCGCCAGTAACCCGAGGCTTGCGGTATAGTCGATTTTCCGCTTCAGGTAATCCGGAAAACTGCCGTGGCTATATTTCGCATACTCACTCTGGATGGTGGCGGCATTCGTGGCCTGCTCAGCGCCGTGCTGATGGATGAACTCGATCGGCGACGACCCGGCTGGCTGGACACGGCTGACCTGATCGCAGGTACGTCGACCGGCGGCATCCTGGCGCTGGCGCTGGCTAACGGCATGCAACTTCCTGCACTGGTTGAAATGTATTACGAATTGGGACCAAAGATATTCGAGGAGAATATCCTGGATGATATTCGCGACCTGGGCAGGTTGATTGGCGCAGACTACGGTACCAAACACCTGCGCGAGGAACTGCACAGCGTTTTCGCCACGGATCGGCTGCATGATTTGCAAAAGCGCGTCCTGATCACGACCTTCGACCTGGATAATGAGGCACAGCCACCCGGGGAGCGCTGCTGGAAACCCAAGTTTTTCCACAATTTTCCTGGCGAAGACTGCGATGGCGAGCGGCTCGTTGCGGATGTGGCGCTTTACACCAGTGCGGCGCCGACCTTTTTCCCGACGGTGGATGGCTTCGTCGACGGTGGCGTCGTGGCAAATCACCCTGGCATGGTGGCGTTGGCACAGACCCAGGATCCACGCTGCGAAATACCGGATCGTCCGGGAGTCAGCGAGGTGCGGATACTATCCATTGGTACCGGGCGTATCCTGTCTCATATCAAGGGTAAAAAACATAACTGGGGGTTTGCCCAATGGGCGAAGCCGCTGCTCAGCCTGATGCTCGACGCCCTGTCCGGCGTTCCGGATTATCAATGTCGGCAAATGCTTGGAGAAAACTATCACCGGCTGGACTACACTTTTCCAGACGGCGACAGCATCGCCATGGATGAGTGGAAAAAGCGCGACCGGCTGGTAGAGATAGGTCGCAAGGAAATGGCAGAGGATCTTGAGCGTGCGGCGGGCTGGCTGACCGATCACTGGCACGACGGATAAATCACTTCGGGTTCCGGGGACTCATGGACAAAACAAAATCTTTGGCACACTGTCGCGCGCTGATCACCGGCGCAAGCGGTGGCATCGGCCGCGCAACCGCCCTTTTACTGGGCGAAAGAGGCGCTACGCTGGCGCTGCACGGAAATAAAAACCGGCGGCGTCTCGATAAATTGATGGTCGAATTGCCTGCCGGAAAGCATTTTGCGCTCACGGCGGATCTGAGTGACCCACGGCAATGCCGGGAATTGGTGGACCAGGCCGTAGACGGTCTGGGCGGTCTCGATTTGTTGGTCAACAATGCCGGTGTTTTCTTCTCCCACCCGCCACTCATGACCGACGAATCGGACTGGGAAAAAAGCTGGCAACAGACGATCGGCATCAACCTGCTGGCGCCGGCAAGACTTTGTCATGCCGCGGCCGCGATCATGGCCAAATCGGGGGGCGGCAAAATTATTAACATCAGCTCGCGCGGCGCGTTCCGGGGCGAACCAAACGCAGCGGCCTATGGAGCCAGCAAGGCGGGGCTAAACTCGATGAGCCAGTCTCTCGCTCAGGCATTGGCGAGCAGCAACATCATGGTTTACGCGGTCGCGCCGGGTTTCGTGGCGACCGAGATGGCCGCCTCGCTGCTCGACAGTTCCGAAGGTGAAGCGATCCGTGCACAAAGTCCTTTGAACCGCGTCGCGGATCCCAGGGAAATAGCCGCAACGATCGCTTTTCTGGCCGGACCCGATACCGGCTACCTGACCGGTTCGATCATCGACATCAACGGGGCTTCGTATTTGCGAAGTTGAGCGACGGCACGAAGGAGCGTCAATTGTGGATTTCAAGATTTTCGTGACAATTTTTGGCACCGTATTTTTGGCGGAGATCGCCGACAAGACCCAGCTCGCGACGCTGCTTTTTGCCGCTGACGAAAAATACAGCAAGTTGCTGGTATTTGCCGCTTCCGCCCTGGCATTGCTCGTCGCGACGGCGATCGCGGTTGCGGCCGGTACTTTGCTCAGCCAGTGGGTTGACGAAAAATTTCTCGGCCGACTGGCCGGCATCGCGTTTATTTTGGTCGGCGTTTGGACGCTCGTCAGAGCATGATAAGAAAACCGAAGCACGCCATACGATGAACAAGAGAAAAGCCCGAAAATTTTACCGTCAGCTGCGCAAAGCTCTGGCAAAAGAATTTGGGGCGCGCCAGCATTATAGTCGAAGCGAAATCAGCAACGCCTGTGAGGAAATCGGATTGTCAGCCGCTGACGATCTGTTGCTGGCATGGGTATTGTTCAGTCCGGCCAGCGTTATAGAAGACCTGGCTGGTGAGTTACAAAGTCAAGGCGGCCTGGCGGCGCTGCAGGATGACGCTGCACAGATTCTCGAGCCGGGTGATTTTGACTGGTTTCCTGACGACGAGCTGATTTAACCTGCAAACCGATCGGGAGACAGCACTTGGACAATACTTATCGGGGAAGCTGCCTTTGTCAGAAACTCAGCTTCGAATATGACGGGCCGAGTCTTTGGTGCGCACATTGCCACTGTACGCTGTGCCGGCGATCGCATGGTTCCGCTTTCATCACCTGGGTCGGTGTCGATGAGAAACGATTCAGACTGACTGGTGAGAGTACCTTGCAATGGTTCGAATCCAGTCCGGGTGCGAAGCGCGGTTTTTGCGGGCGGTGCGGCAGCAGCGTGTTTTTTGTTGCGGATCGCTGGCCCGGTGAGATTCACATTACCAGGGCATCCATTGCGGGTGAAATCGACCTATCACCAAAACTCCATGTATTTTGGGAGAATCACGTGGACTGGGTGCAGGTCGACGACCGGCTGGAGCGCAAAGAAAGCACCTAGGAGCCTGTCGAACTAGAATTTCCAGTCGTCGACTTTCAAAGCATCGAGACGTGCGGCTTCCGCCTGGCGTATTTGTTCCGCTTCTTCTTCGGTAAACAAGCGGGCGACAACTGCACGGTCAATGCGCTCGGCCAGCGAATGCCCTTTGACCAGATCCATGCGCTGACCTTCCCTTAGCCTCGCCTCCAGCGGCTGCACGGCGATGACTCGCTGCAACGCATGCTCGAGCCGGCCGAGCTGGGTACTCGTATCGTCAGTAACATACATGCCATGTGTGAGTCGTTCCCGAATGACTGACGGAATAACAATACTCTCTGCAATCCGTCTTTCCAGCTGATCGTCCGGCGCTTTATATGATCTGCCAAATGGAAAAATCCAGCGTCGTAGAATTCGACCGGCCCAACGGCATGGAAAGTTATCGAAAACTTCGTCAAATGCCACCTGTATCCGACACAGGCAGTCCTCTATCGCCCACTGGGCAACCTGCACCTCGGTCTCCTCCTGCCCGTGATTATCAAAATGCTTAAGCACCGCCGATGCCATGTATAGCTGACTGATAATGTCGGCCATCCGGCCGGACAGCATTTCGCGACGCTTGAGCTCGCCACGCAACAGCATCAACAGAACATCCGTTGTCAATGCAAATGCGGCGCTCATCCGGCTGAGCCGGCGATAATATTTACGCAGGGGCCCCAATCGCCTTGCAGCCGGCACCAGCATACTACCGGTCCATGCATGGATCAGGCTGCGCACGGCGTTACTGGCGGTAAAACCCATGTGCTTGATCAGTAACTTATCGAAACTCATCAGGCCGGCGTGTTCGTCGCTATTATTGACCGCCTCTATTTCAGAGCGCAGGTAAGGATGACAACGCACCACCCCCTGGCCAAATGTCATCATGCTTCGGGTCAGTATATTGTGCCCTTCTACCGTTATTCCCAACGACGGAAACTTGGCATATTCACCGATGATATTGCGCGGGCCGAGGCAGACGCCGGCGCCTCCGTGTACGTCCATGGCGTCATTCATAATCTGGCGATTACGTTCCGTCAGATTGTATTTGACGATGGCTGAGATGACGGCGGGTTTGTGCCCTTCATCGAGTGCCCCCAGTGTGACCATGCGCGCTGCGTCCATCGCATAGGTATTGCCGGCTATTCTGGCCAGGGCGGCCTGCACGCCCTCAAACGTCCCGATATATGTTTTGAACTGGTAACGCAAGCGGGCGAATGCGCCGGTCGCACGCGTCGCCAGTTTGGCCGCCCCGGTGGTCAGCGCCGGCAGCGAAATCGCACGGCCGTCGGTCAGGCTCTCCATCAGCATGCGCCAGCCATTGCCCACTTCCGACGCACCTCCAATGATCGCATCCAGCGGTACGAATGCGTTCTTTCCAGAAACGGGGCCATTATGGAAACCCATATGCATAGGGTCGTGACGGCTGCCTTTTTCCACACCGTCGGTATCGGCCGGTACCAGCGCCAGCGTGATGCCAAGATTTTCCCGCTTACCGAGCAATTGATCCGGGTCGTACAGTTTGAAGGCGACCCCGATTAGCGTCGCTACCGGCGCCAAAGAGATATATCGCTTGTCGAAATTGAGGCTGATTCCGAGGACGTCTTTCTGCCCCTGGTAGTCACGCCTGCAGACGATACCCTTATCCGGCATCGCGCCAGCATCGCTACCGGCTTCAGGACCGGTCAAGGCAAAACAGGGAATCTCGTCGCCACAGGCGAGACGTGGCAGGTAATGGTCTTTTTGCTCCTCGGTGCCGTATTTGAGCAGGAGTTTTCCCGGCCCGACCGAATTCGGAATCATGACCGTCAGGGCGCCTGCGATGCTGCGACTGGCGACTTTCATGACAACGGCGGCATGGCCATATTGAGAAAATCCCTTGCCCCCGTATTGTTGCGGAATCACCAGGCCAAAGAATCCGGATTGCTTCAGCAAATTCCAGGCGGCCTCGGGCAAATCCCGGCTATCGATATTGACGTCGTAATCATTGATCAGGGCGCACAGTTCCTCGACCGGGCCATTCAGAAAATCGACTTCTTCTTCGCTCAGGCTGGCAGGTTTTGCCTGGAGCAGGCGTCGCCAGCGGGGTCTGCCGCTAAACAGTTCTGAGTCCCACCAGGTGGTACCGGCATCGAGTGCCGCTTGTTCGGTAGCGGAAATGGCGGGCATGGAATTCCGGTAAAGACGGTAAAGCGGCTCACCCAGCAAACGGCATCTGAGAATCGGAATCCCAAGTACGATCGTTGGCGCGAGGTATATCACCCACACCACCAGCTTGGCCACCCAGGACACATCGGCAAACTGTGTGAACAGACCCAGCACCGCGATACCGCCAAGCACCCAGGCTATGAGCGGTGCAGCCAGATATATCAGCACCAGTGAACACAGTACTAGCAGGGGCCACCACAACCACCCGCTGACCAGATACTCCATCCAGACCTCCAATCCATATTCCAATCTGCCTGCGATCAAGGCGCGATCGGGTGGCTCATTCTAGCAAACACTGTGCAACATGCTCAGTGCTGCGATCCGCGCCCACGGTCTGATTTCTGCGCTTATTCGGCGTCCGGCTGATTTTCGGGCCCGGCGGTCAAGAATGCCGTTAGTTGTAAGCAGTGTTGTTCTATTTCGATGATGCGGGGAAACCCTGACAGATCGCATGCATAGCGTCGCGCATTGTATAGCTGTGGAACCAGACAGCAATCGGCCAATCCCGGACTGTCGCCATGACAGAATCGGCCACTGTGTTCGCTGGTCTCCAGTAACTGCTCGAACGCCGTAAATCCACGGCCTATCCAGTGGTGGTTCCAGTTAGCGATACCTTGTCGATCAAGACCGGCATCATTTTTCAGGTAGCGCAGGACGCCAAGGTTGTTCAGCGGCTGCATCTCATCGGCGATGAGGTAAGCCAATCCACGGACACGCGCCCTCTCGGCGGCGGGTTTTGGCAACAACGCCGGCTCGGGATATTTTTCGTCCAGGTACTCGATGATGGCCAGCGACTGGCGGAGCACGGTATCACCATCCACCAGCACCGGAACCAGGCCCTGCGGATTAGTCTTCCGGTATTCAGCGCTGTTCTGCTCGCCACCGTCCCTGAGCAGATGGACTGGCAGATTCTCGTATTCAATCCCTTTTAGATTCAGGGCAATTCGAACCCGATAGGAGGAGCTGCTGCGCCAGTACGTATAGAGTTTCAATTTTCCGGACCATCATAGCGGGTGATGGTCTGTTCGATGCGTCCGAAAATACTGTTGCCGTCCCGATCGAGCATCTCGATCCGTACGCTGTCGCCAAATCTCATGAAAGGCGTTGACGCTTCTCCATCCGCGATAATTTCCAGCATGCGGCGCTCGGCCAGGCACGACGCACCCACCGACTCATCCTGATTCGCGATGGTGCCCGACCCGACGATACTGCCGGCAGCCAGCGGACGCGTGCTGGCCGCATGAGCGATCAGCCGGGCAAAGCTGAACTGCATATCCACACCGGAATCCGGCTCACCGAACAGTTCGCCATTGTAATGGGTGACGAGCGGCAAATGCAGCTTGCCCTCTTTCCAGGCGTTACCCAGTTCACCTGGCGTAACGAACACCGGCGATAACGCCGATCGAGGCTTGCTAACAACAAACCCGAATCCCTTGCCCAGTTCGTTGGGTATCAGCTTGCGTAGCGACACGTCGTTGATCAGCCCGATTAGCAGAATATGCGCCAGCGCGGCCTGCTCCGACACGCCCATCGGCACATCATCAGTAACGACCACGACTTCCGATTCGAAATCGATTCCATACTCTTCGCTGGCAACGAGAACATTTTCGCTCGGCGCAAGAAAGCCATCGGAGACCGCCTGATACATCAGCGGATCGTCGAGGAAACTGGGGGGCATTTCCGCGCCCCTCGCCTTCCTGACACGTTCCACGTGGGCAAGATAGGCGCTGCCATCGACAAACTGGTACGCACGGGGCAGTGGCGATGCCAGACTATCGATGTCGAGTCGCTGGCTTCCGGGCAAATCTCCAGAACATAACGCCTCGTATTTTTTTTCCAGCAACGAAGAATTCGTTGCCCAGTCGTCCAGCGCAGCCTGGAGCGTGGCGGCGATGTCTTCCGCTTCGACGTAGCGAGTCAGATCCCGATTGACGACAATCAGCGTGCCGTCGCGGCCGCCCTTTTTCAGTGACGCCAGCTTCATGGACTTATCTCCTTAGGGAAACTCTGATCTATTCATGGGCGAAGTGGATTGTGATTCAAAATGTTCAGGTTCAAGGCGCGAAGCACAGGTAATAGCTGGCTATTGCGAAGATTTGCAACACAGAAGCTGGATATTTTGGGTGCAAGATACGAGTTCATCAATAGATCAGAGCTTCCTGTGTCTTTCATGCGCTGGACTCTGCTCGCGCGGTCAGGACGATGACGAGGTGTCACCGGTCTTCCAGGAATCCACGTAGCCATTCCATTCAATCGCGCCGGCTTCCTCGGACACAAACAATTCGTCGCGAGTATCCAGCATCACCGCGACCTCGTTGGTCCCCTCCTCCTTCTGCACAAACGCATGCTCAAGCGCCTTCGGATGCGGGCCATGAGTGAAACCGCACGGGTGCATGGTGATCATTCCGGGATGAATGTTGTCGCGCGAGAAAAACTCGCCCGCGTGATAGAAAAGAACTTCATCGAAATCGTCGTTGGCATGGAAGAAGGGTACTTTCAATGCACCTTTGTCTGTCTCGAACGGCCGAGGTACAAAAGTACAGACAATAAACCGATCGGCCATAAAGGTCGTATGGGCCGATGGCGGTAAATGGTAGCGATGGCTTAATAACGGCCTGATATCGCGCCAGTTAATGCGCACAACGGCAAGGTCACCATGCCAGCCAACCGCATCCAGTGGATTGTATGGGTAGGTAATTTTGCTGATCTGCCCCCCGCGTTTGACCAGAATATGCCATTCGTCATCGGTTTGCTGCGACTTGAACGCGGCGTTAATTTCCGGCACATCCAGCATGGCCTGATCAAAAATCGCATGTGGCCCAAGCAGCCCCTTGTCCGGCAAACGGTAGCTGTCATTGGTCGCTTCTATCAGTAATGCCCTGACCGGTTTCGCCACTTCCATTCGCCAAAGCGTTCCTCGTGGCAAAATTATGTAGTCGCCGTCACGAAACTGCAGATGGCCATAATCACAAAAAAGGTCACCTTCGCCTTCGTGCACAAATATCAGTTCGTCACCATCGCTGTTCCTGGCAAGGTGATCCATATCGGCGTCCAGGGACCAATAGCGAAATTTCACCGCCGCATTGTGCAGCAACGGCGTAGCATTCCACGGCGATGGGCCGCTGTTATCGAGCTTTGTGGTATCGAATGCACGCGGGCGCAGCGGCCCCTCAAAGTCAGACCAGCCGGTCGGCGGACGCTGGTGATACATATGCGTCGCCGGGCCAAAAAATCCTTCCTTGCCCAGTTCACGCTCGTAAGTGCCTTCCGGCAGGTCGGCGTGAGCCTGGCGCGACGCCTTACCTTCAATACGAGGCAGTGAGATCCATTTTTTCATGGTGATTCCTTGAAAAAGGCCTGACGACGTTGCTCAGAGAACGCCGCGGCGCTCCTGGTCGCGTTCGATAGAATCAAAAAGGGCCTGGAAGTTGCCCTCACCAAACCCGTCGTTACCCTTGCGCTGAATAATCTCGAAAAAGATCGGCCCAATGCAGGTCCGGGTAAAAATCTGCAACAGCAATTCCTTGCCTGTCTGTACATCGGCATCGATCAAAATACTGTTGTGGCTCATGCGCTCCAGATTCTCACCATGGTCGGGAATGCGTTCATCGACCACCTCGTAGTACGTGCCGGGGACATCCAGAAATTCTACTTGATTAGTTCGCAGTCCCTCTACGGTTTCATAAATATCGTCTGAAAACAGGGCGATGTGCTGAATGCCCTCCCCCTTGTATTCGTCCAGATACTCCTGGATCTGGGACTTATCGCCGACCGACTCGTTGATGGGAATCCGTACTTTTCCGTCCGGACTGGTCATGGCTCTTGAGTGCAATCCCGTTTTGGCCCCTTTAATGTCGAAATAACGAATTTCGCGGAAATTAAACAATCGCTCGTAATAATCGGCCCACCGATCCATGTTGCCCTGGTACACATTGTGGGTCAGATGATCGATCAGGGTCACCCCCAATCCTTTTGGATTCTGATCGGCTCCGTCGATAGCTTCGAATTCCTCGCTGTAAACAGTTCCATCACCGTAGTTATCCACCAGGTACAAAATACTTCCGCCGATACCTTCGATGCAGGGAATATCCAGCGCCACCGTCTCAGGTTTATCGCTGAACGCTTGCGCGCCCTTTTCCAGCGCGGCGGCCCGCACGCTTTCCGCATCCTTTACGCGAATGGCGAAACCACTGGCACAGGGACCATGAATGGCGGCAAAATCCTTGGCGAAACTGTCCGGCTCGTCATTAAGCAGGAAAACGCAGTCCCCCTGCTTATATAAGATGACGTTCTTGCTGCGATGTTTTGCCACCGGACTGAACCCCAGCTGGGCAAACAATTTCTTCAGGTCAGCAGTGTCGGGGGCGGCAAATTCCACGAATTCGAAGCCATCCACACCCATCGGGTTGTCAAATTGTTCGGCCATTTTTTATCTCCTCGATTCAGCTCGCCCACGAAGGACCAACGACCGGTCAGGCAAGCCGCACGTTCGGGGATTGCCTTCGGCTCAGGTCTGATATAGATTAGTTACAGATGCAACTATTATAGCATGTGACCCCTATAGGCCAAGCATGAATGCCAGCGACTTCGATAACCCCCAGCCATTGAAATTAGAGAATTTTCTTCCCTATCGCCTGTCAGTGCTATCGAATATGGTCAGCCGCGGTATCTCGGATGTCTATTTCAGCCGCTTTGGTCTGAGCATCAGGGAATGGCGAATCATCGCCGTACTGGGTCAGTTCCCGGGCCTTTCGGCCGCTGAATTGGCAAACAAAACCGCGATGGACAAAGTCGCAGTCAGCCGCGCGGTGGCCCGATTGATCAGCAGCGGCCGTCTGGAAAAGAGCGTCGCCAAAAATGACAAACGTCGTTCCGTCTTGATCCTCACCAGCGATGGCAAACGTCTCTTCGCCAAGATATCACCGCTGGCCAGGAATTATGAGGAGCGGCTGCTCGACTGTCTCGGCGCAGACGACCAGGAAAAATTATCGGCCATCCTCGATAATCTGCAGCGCCGCGCCAGGGCATTGGGAAAAACCAACTGATCAAAGTTCGGTGCGAACATCCATAAGTTCAGGGAAAAGGCGCTGCTCGAGACCTTTGCGCAGAAAGGCCACGCCCGATGAACCGCCGGTACCCTTTCGGTAGCCAATAATTCTTTCCACGGTCTTAATGTGGCGAAACCGCCAGAGCTGAAAGTTCTCTTCCAGATCTACCAGTTTTTCAGCCATTTCGTAGGCATCCCAATACTTTTGCGGGTCGGTGTAGATAATCGCAAACGCAGCGACGACCTGCGGGTGTGGCTTGCGTGGAACAGACCAGTCACGGTCACTGACCTCATCCGGCAAAGCAAACCCCTGGCGTTTGAGGTAGCGTAAAAACTCTTCATAGAGGCTTGGATTGTGTAGCACCCGCTCGAGTTCTGCCTGCTGTTTCCTGTCGTGAGCAAATACCTCCAGGTAGTCGCTCTCTTTGTTGCCGAGCAGGAATTCCAGCTTACGAAACTGGTGCGACTGGAATCCGGAAGCGTGACCCAATGCATCTCTGAATTGCAGATACTCGCTGGGCGTCAGGGTTTCAAGCACAGCCCATTGATTGAACAATTGCTGTTGAACGCTTTTCACACGACTGAGAATTTTAGAACAACGATCGAGCTTGTCGCGTTGAATAAACTTGATCGCCGCTTCCAGTTCATGCAGCATCAGTTTCATCCACAATTCCGATGTCTGGTGCTGAATGATAAAAAGCATTTCGTCGTGGTGGGCAGGGCTGGACAACGGGTGCTGGGCATTCAGAATCTTGTCCAGTCCCAGGTAGCCGCCGTAAGTGGTCTGGCCGGCCAGATCCTTATGGATACCTTCTTCAAGTTCTCGGCGACCCATCGTGTTTCTCTCCAGCCTGTCGTTGTACGTCCTCACTCGACGCGGCGATTTGATTCTATCACCGGTTCGCGCGGGAATCTGCTGCGATGCGCCATCTGCCGGTCGGCGTTGTCAATCTCAATGATCAGCCCTTTGTTGTATAATGCCGCGCCGTGGTGCCACCTGGCAGCCAAAACTGGCCAGGCGCCTGCCCGGGATAGAATGATGCTGCGCCGGGCCTCCTTTGGGGGCCCGGCGTTCGTTACGAGGAACCGACTTGAAAACGATTGCCAAATTCAGTATCGAGTATGTCCGGTTTTTAGACCCGGATGGAAAACCACAGGGCGATTTACCGGATTTCGCCAGCGACCAGGACGACATGCTCAAGATGTACAAGATGATGGTTCTTACCAGAGCTTTTGATACCAAAGCGGTCAATTTACAGCGAACCGGGAAGCTGGGAACCTATGCTTCCAGCCTCGGACATGAAGCGACCCACGTGGGAATCGGTGCTGCCATGAGGCCGGAAGATTGCCTGGCGCCAATGTACCGTGAATATGGAATTCAATTCTGGCGCGGTGTACGAATGTCGGATGTCCTTCTTTACTGGGGCGGCGATGAGCGTGGCAACGATTACCAGGATGCACCTCACGATTTCGCCTGGTGCGTGCCTATCGGAACGCAATATATGCATGCCGCCGGTGCAGCCAACGCCTTCAAGCTGCGGGGCGAAAAACGTTGCGCGGTAGCCGTGATCGGCGACGGTGGCACGTCCGAAGGTGCATTTTACGAGGCGATGAATTTTGCAGGCGTTCGCAAGCTGCCCGTCGTGTTTTTGACCGTTAACAACAAGTGGGCGATATCGGTGCCCCTGCATCTGCAGACGGCTTGTGAAACGCTGGCACAAAAAGCGATCGCCGCGGGAATCCCGGGCATACAGGTGGATGGCAATGACATCGTTGCAGTTCGTCATGTCGTGTCGCAGGCGCTGGAACGTGCCCGCAACGGAGATGGACCGACCCTGATCGAGGCCATGACCTATCGATTAAGTGACCACACGACTGCGGATGACGCGAGCCGCTACCGGGATCAGAAAGAAGTGGATGAGGCCTGGAAACTTGAGCCGATGATCCGCATTCGCAAATACCTGGCCAGCACAGGCGGCTGGGATGACAAAAAAGAAAAAGCCTGGGAGAAAGAATGCGCACGCCAGGTCGACGAAGCCGTCGAAGAATATCTGAACACGCCTAAGAACACGCCGGAATCGATGTTTGACCATCTTTACGCGGAGCTGCCGGAAGCGTTTGCAGAACAACGTGAAACCGCCGCGCGCTATTTCGGCAAGAGTGGCCACTGATGGCCAAAGTCGCCCTGATCGAAGCTATAACCATGGCATTGGCCTGGGAAATGGAACATGACGACAGCGTCATGATCCTGGGCGAAGACGTCGGCGTCAACGGAGGTGTCTTTCGCGCAACTGCGGGACTGCAAGAAAAGTTTGGCGCGGACCGGGTCATGGATACGCCGCTCGCGGAGAATCTCCTGGCGGGTGTCTCGGTCGGCATGGCCGCACAGGGCCTGAAACCGGTCGCCGAAATTCAGTTTATGGGGTTTATCTACCCGGTCGTTGACCAGATGATCAGTCACGCCGGTCGTATGCGCCACCGCACCCGCGGCCGTCTGACCTGCCCGATGGTATTGCGCGCACCTTTTGGCGGCGGCATCCATGCTCCGGAACACCATTCTGAAAGCACCGAGGCGATATTTGCGCATATGCCCGGTATTCGAGTCGTCATCCCATCGTCACCGACCCGTGCGTATGGCCTGCTGCTCGCCAGTATTCGTTGCCCCGATCCGGTCGTTTTCCTGGAACCGAAAAGAATATACCGGATGGTAAAACACGAAGTGGCGGATAATGGTCAGGCACTGCCGCTCGATGTTTGCTATATCCTGCGCGAAGGCGAAGATGCAACGCTGGTCACCTGGGGTGCGATGATTCACGAAACGCTCAAGGCAGCGGACTCGCTCGCCGGTGACGGGATCAGCGCAGAAGTTATTGATGTCGCGACGATCAGCCCGCTGGATATCGACACGATACTCGAATCCGTCGAAAAAACGGGCCGTCTGGTTATTGTCCACGAAGCGGCCAGGAACTGCGGCGTCGGAGCGGAAATTGCGGCTGAGGTTGCCGACAAAGGATTGTACGACCTGAAAGCCCCCATAAAACGGGTCACCGGGTTCGATACGGTCATGCCGCTGTTCCGCCTTGAGTATGATTACCTGCCGTGCGTCGAGAGAATTGTCGATGCATGCAGGGAAACATTAGAAGAATAATGTGGTGCGGCATAAAGACGAACCGGATACCAGGGAAAAGCTATGAAAACGTTCGTGTTGCCCGATCTGGGTGAGGGTCTGCCGGAAGCTGAAATCATTTCCTGGCACGTCAGGGAAGGCGATCAGGTCAACGTGGATGAGCCTCTGGTCTCGGTTGAAACTGCCAAGGCGATCGTTGACGTACCGTCTCCTTACACCGGTACGGTCATGAAATTATATGCCGCCGATGGCGATATCGTGAAAACCGGCAAACCGCTGGTCGATTTTAGGCTCGAAGGCGAAACCGCGGAATCAACGGAAGACTCGGCCGGCAAACCAGCGGCCAAAGAAACCGCTGCTGACGACACCGGCACCGTCGTCGGCAACATGCCGACCAGCAACGAAGTGGTCGTCGAAACAGCCATCGCTGGCGGCAGGAAAAAGGGGGGCAAAACCCGCGTCAAGGCTGCCCCGGCGACCCGCGCGCTGGCCAAAAAAATGGGTTTGGATCTCGCCGCGGTCCCGGCCTCCGGGAAATTCGGTCAGGTCACTGCCGAGGACGTCCGCCAGGCAGCGCAACCGGCGCCGGCTGCGACACGACCGGCAGCACCCCGCAAGCGAGTCGTGCCGGGCAAACCGGAACCGCTGCGCGGCCCGCGCAGGGCTATGGCTAAAAGCATGGCGCAGGCGAGGGACGAAGTTTCGCCCTGTACCATCTTCGATGATGCGGATATTCACGGGTGGCTCAGAAAAAATGACATCACGGTTCGAGTCCTGCGGGCCATGGCGGCAGGTTGCCGTGCGGAACCCGGTCTGAACGCTTTTTACGATGGTGAAAACGTGAGCCGCGAAATGCACGAGCGGGTCGATATCGCGATGGCGGTAGACACGCCCGACGGGTTGATCGTCCCCGTGGTGCGCGATGTCGCCAAAAAAAGCGCGGTCGAATTGCGTGCCGATATCGATCTGATCAAGAAAGCCACGCACGAGCGGACGGTTTCGCCGGCCGATATGCGGGATTACACGATTACGCTGTCTAATTTCGGCATGCTGGCGGGTCGCTACGCGACGCCGGTCGTGATTCCGCCGGCTGTCGCGATACTGGGTACGGGCGGCATACGCCACGACGTGGTAGCAGTGATGGGCGGCGTCGAAGTCCATCGGCGGATTCCGCTGTCGCTGACTTTTGATCATCGCTGCATAACGGGTGGCGAGGCCTGTCGTTTCCTCGCCGCGGTCATTTCCGATCTTGCAGATGAAGAGTAACTTATTGTTTATTAAACCGATTTAGGTCTACCGATGCGCGCTACTCGCGCCGGGTTCGCGCTTTAGGGAAGCGCGACAGAAGTCCGGTTGCAAGCCTCCCGCCGCCGTTGCCACAGGAGAGTCAGCTACCAGGATGAATCCGGCCGGACGCCGACTTTCGAATCATCCTGAACGACCGCCGATATGCCCCGAGTGGCGCCGGTGGACCCACTTCACAGTTTTGGAAATATGGCTTTTGCCCGGCCGGATATGTGTTTAGAATTGCCTCGCCGTTAGCACTTCGGACATCAGTCATGCAACGTAGACCCTCCGATTCGCGGAGTCGTTTCGTCAGCAAAATAATTTCTCACGCCGAGAAGTTCGGTGCGCTCGAAGCGGGCGTCGATATCGCTGATTTTGTCGGTCGCTACTACAAAAACGTTGCTATTGAGGACCTGCGTAAAAGAAGCCCCGCGGATCTTGCTGGGGCGGCAATGTGTCACCTGGCGCTGGCCGCAGAGCGGTCACCAGGAACAGCGAAAATACGAGTCTATAACCCGAGCAAAAAAACCGATGGCTGGACATCGACTCATACCATAGTCGAAATCGTCAATGACAATATGCCGTTCCTGGTTGATTCAACCGGTCTGGTCATTCACCGTTCCGGATACGCCATTCACCTGACCATCCATCCGACCTTTTCCGTGCTGCGGGACAAGAAGGGGATGCTGCAGAAAATCGGCAGGCATGCGACGAAAAAAATCGGCGGCGATAATGAGTCATTCATGCGCATCGACATCGATCGCAGCACCCGCGAAGAGGAATTTGCCGGGCTGGAGAAGTCGCTGCTGCGGAGTCTGGGTGATGTGCGCAACGCGGTCGAAGATTGGCCGGCCATGCGCGACAAAGCGCTGGCCATTCGTGACGAACTGGACGCTAAATCCTTGCGGCTGGATGAGCGGGTCGTCGCTGAAGGAAAGGACTTTCTCAAGTGGATGGCGGAAGACCATTTTACCTTTCTGGGTTATCGCGAGTACAAGCTGATCAAGGGCGAGGAACAAGATGAGCTACATGTTGTGCCGAACACTGGTCTCGGTATTTTGCGCGGCAAGCCCAGGGACAATAAAGTGGTCATGCTGGATAAGGACATGCGTCGTCAGGCCAGATCAAAAGACCTGTTGCTGATAACCAAGGCCAATTCCCTTTCGACTGTGCATCGCAACAGTTACCTCGACTATGTTGGCGTCAAGATTTTTTCGGCCGGCAAGGTGGTCGGTGAAAAGCGATTCCTCGGCCTGTTTACTTCGACGGCCTACAATCGCAGCCCCACTGAAATCCCTGTTTTGCGCCATAAAGTTGAGCAGGTAATGGCTCTTTCCGGTCTGCCGGCGCACAGTCACGGGGCTAAAGCCCTGCAACATATCCTCGATACATATCCACGAGACGAGCTTTTCCAGAGCTCGGTGCCGGACCTGATTCGCACAAGCATCGGCGTTTACAACCTGCAGGAAAGACAGCGCATCAAATTGTTCATTCGCCGGGATGCGTTCAGGCGATTTTTCAGCTGTCTGGTGTTTGTGCCTCGAGACCAGTACAGCACTCAGATTCGCCTGCGCATAGAAAGAATTCTGCTGCGTGCGTTCGACGGCAAATCGCTTGAGTCGACGGTTCAATTATCCGAATCAAACCTGGCGCGCGTGCACACTATCGTCAGAATTAAACCGGGTTCCAAGCCCAAGGTTTCGATTATCGGAATCGAAAACGAAATTATCGACGCGGTGCGATCCTGGGAAGATCATTTGCAGGAAATTCTGATCGAGAGATTTGGTGAGGCTCGCGGCCTGCAGTTGAAGCATGCTTATAGTCAGCAATTTCCGGTCGCTTACAAAGAAGACGTGACGCCACGTGAGGCGACTTTCGATATCGAACGCCTGGCCGCATTGTCAGACGATTCCAGCAGACTGAGGATGAGTCTTTACCGGCCGCCGTTCTTCGAGGAAAACCAGCTGCGCTTCAAGCTATTTCACTGCGATCACCCGATCCCGATTTCCGATGTGTTGCCCATGCTCGAAAATATGGGACTCAAGGTGATATCAGAGCAGCCTTATCTCGTATCGCTGAAGAACGGCAAACACATCTGGATTCAGGACTTCCAAATGGTTTTTGAGTCCGAAATGCTGGCCCCGGCTGAAGTCAACGATATTTTCCAGGATTCTTTTGCCAATACCTGGCTCGGAAATACTGAAAATGACGGTTTTAATCGTCTTGTTCTGGTTGGCCGGCTCCCATGGAGAGAGGTCGCCGTACTCCGTGCCTATTGCCGCTACCTGCTGCAGACCGGTTTGCCGTTCAGTCAGAAATACATGGAACAGGCGCTTTACAAGCACGTCAAAATTGCGCAGATGTTGGTCAGCCTGTTTACGACCCGGAACAAGCCGGGGATCGGCAGGGTGAGGCGAAACAAGGAAGTGGCAGGAATCACCGCAAAAATTCGCCAGGCGCTGGATGAGGTCCTGAGCCAGGACGAAGATCGAATACTGCGCGCGTATCTCCGGGTAATCAATGCAACCCTGCGTACCAATTTTTACCAGCGGGATGCAGCGGGTAATTCGAAGTCCTATATTTCGTTCAAACTGGACCCGCAGAAAATCCCGGAACTGCCTCTGCCGCGACCGAAGTTTGAAATATTCGTTTATTCGCCGAGGGTTGAAGGCGTGCACCTGAGAGGCGGTAAAGTCGCCCGTGGCGGCCTGCGCTGGTCGGACCGCCAGGAAGACTTCCGGACTGAAATCCTGGGCCTGATGAAGGCACAGACAGTAAAGAATACGCTTATCGTTCCGGCGGGCGCGAAAGGCGGTTTTGTCTGCAAGCAGCTGCCCGACGGGACCCGCGAAGAAATACAGCAGGAAGTGATCGAGTGTTACAAGATACTGATCAAAGGCCTGCTGGATCTCACTGATAATCTGGTCGCAGGGAAATCAGTCGCGCCTGATCGGGTCGTTCGCCACGATGAGGGCGATCCCTACCTCGTGGTCGCGGCGGACAAGGGAACCGCGACCTTTTCCGATATTGCCAACTCGGTGGCCGAGGAATACCAATTCTGGCTGGGCGACGCGTTTGCATCGGGCGGTTCTGCAGGGTACGACCACAAACGCATGGGGATCACCGCCAAAGGCGCCTGGGAGGCGGTCAAAAGACACTTCCGCGAAATCGGAATCGACATCCAGAATCACGATTTTACCGTGGTCGGGATCGGCGATATGGCCGGCGACGTGTTTGGCAACGGCATGCTGCTGTCCCGCCATATCCGCCTGCAGGCCGCATTCAATCATCTGCATATTTTCCTTGACCCGAACCCGGACGCCGAGCGCGGTTTCGAGGAAAGGCAAAGACTGTTTGATCTTCCGCGATCAAGCTGGGCCGACTATGACCGGGATTTAATATCAGAAGGCGGCGGTGTTTTCTCCCGCAGCGACAAGTCCATTCCAATCAGCGATGAAATCAGGGCGATGTTGGGTATCGAAGAACTCCGCATGACGCCTCAAGAGCTGATCCGGAACATTTTGAAAATGCAGGTCGATCTTCTCTGGAACGGCGGCATCGGAACCTATGTCAAGGCCAGTACCGAAAGCAACGCGGCGGTTGGGGACCGAGCCAATGACGCGCTACGCGTAAATGCGAATGAACTCCGGTGTGCGGTGATCGGTGAAGGTGGCAACCTCGGCCTGACGCAGCTCGGGCGGATCGAATATGCGCTTGCTGATGGCAGAATAAACACCGATTTTATCGATAACTCTGCGGGTGTGGATACCTCCGACCGCGAAGTCAATATCAAGATACTGCTCAATCTCGTCAAGCAAACCCGTCCGCTGACCGGGAGCCGCAGAGACAGGTTGCTGGCGGCGATGACGGACGAAGTGTCGACCCTGGTACTGCGAAACAATTACCTGCAAACCCAGGCCATCAGCATGATGGAGTCGCATGCGACCGAGCGGCTCAACGAACATGCACGCGTGCTGGTCGCCATGGAACGGACCGGTGAACTCGACCGGGAACTCGAATTCCTGCCATCGGATGAGGAAATCAGCGAGCGTCGCAAAGCGAACAAGGGGTTCACTCGTCCCGAACTGGCCGTCCTGCTCAGTTACAGCAAGATTTCACTGTGCCAGCAGCTAATGGAATCGGATGTCCCTGAAGACCCATTTATGGCCAGGGAACTGCAGCGTTATTTCCCGAAGCCGTTGCAGCGCCATTACAGCGATGTCATGTCCCAACACCGTCTGAGCCGGGAAATTATCGCGACCGTTGTTACCAATGGCGTCATCAACCGAATGGGCCCGGTGTTTTTCCAAAGAACCCAGGAAGACACCGGTGCCGATGCAGCGTCGGTCGCGCGCTCTTATGCCATCGTGAGGGAAATCTTTGATGCGAGAAAAGTCTGGGAACAGATTGAAGCTCTCGATAACCAGGTACATGCCAACGTTCAGTACTCGATGATGTTTCAGATTTCGCGAATGTTGCGACACGCGACACACTGGCTGCTGGCACATCACTCGGACAGGCTGGATATCGAGGCCCTGGTGTCGCGAGGCAAGCCGGGGGCACGCACGGTGGCCCGCAAGATGAACAAGTTATTGGGCGGCAATGAACTGCGCCGCTACCAGGAATCGTCCCAGCTGTATCAGGATATTGGCGTCCCACAATCCATCGCTCGCTACATGGCGGGTCTTAATGCGCTGTATTCGGTACTCGACATCACCGAGGTCGCGCACAAAAAGAATGTGGATGTAGAGTTTGTCGCCAGCATTTATTTCGATATCGGGCGGGGCCTTTCGCTTGACTGGATCAGGGAACAGATCGAAAACCTTCGCGTGGAAGGCCGCTGGCAGGCGATTGCCCGGGGCACGCTCCGGGACAATCTTTATCATTTGCAGGCGACGCTGACGGAACAGGCCATTGCCCATCACCGGGGGACAAAACCGGCAGACCGGGTCAGCACCTGGCTGGCTCGCCACCAGTCTCAGATAGCGCACGCGAATCAAACGCTGGCTGACATGCGGGCGACTGGCGATCTGGATTTCGCAACTTTGTCGGTCGCCTTGCAGGAAATTCGGAAACTCAGCATCTAGCCCGGCTTATCGCTTGACGGCGGTTCCTTCAATGCCGGCAAAACGGTACGCTAGACCTTGCTTTGTTTTCCCGGGATGAATCATGGACGGACAACTCTTGCTTCTCAGGCATGGTCAAAGTACATGGAATGAGGAAAACAGATTTACCGGCTGGACTGATGTCGATCTCACCGAGCGGGGTGTGATGGAGGCTGAAGAGGCAGCCACGCTTCTGCTTGCGGAAGACTACACGTTTGACCTGGCCTTTACCTCTGTTCTGAAACGGTCCATCAGGACGCTGTGGGTCGTCATGGATCGTCTGGATCGCATGTGGGCGCCGGTGATCAGGAGCTGGCGGCTGAATGAGAGACACTATGGCGGTCTCCAGGGTCTGAACAAAGCGGAAACAGCGGCTGAGTTTGGTGACGAGCAGGTTCTCATATGGCGGCGAAGTTACGCTACGGCACCCCCCGATCTGGCCCTTGATGATCCCAGGCATCCGCGGTTCGATCCGCGTTACGCCGATCTCGAAGATTCTCTGTTGCCTGCCAGTGAGTCGCTGAAAAATACGCTGGACCGCGTCAGGCCGTATTGGGAAGGCAGCATCTTGCCGCAACTGCAAAAAGGCGCCAGGGTAATGATCGTTGCCCATGGAAACAGCCTTCGTGCCCTCGTAAAAATGCTCGACGGGGTTTCCGACGAAGACATCGTGAGCTTTAACATCCCGACCGGCATTCCAATGTTATATGACCTCGACGACCAACAGAACGTGGTTTCGCGACGCTTTCTGGGTGACCCGGATGCCGTCAAAGCGGCCGCCGACGCGGTGGCCAGACAAGGCAAAGCCGAAGGTTGATGAACATGCCGGCAGATCGGGCGCAGTCGGTTTGACGCGGCGCCCTGCTCTGCCCGGTCTATCGGGTCATTGACGACAGAAATCCGCCTTGCCGGTAAGACTTCAGTCGCCGACGCTGGAACCGAACATTACGCGTGGGTGCGGAATCATGCAGTTCACCGATACTCAATTCGCCTGGTTGCTTTACATCGCCGCAATACTCTGGTTTACGCCTGCATTTCTGTTTTCGTTCTTAAACCAGTCAACAGGCACGCCGCGGATAGCTCGCTATCTTCTGACATTACTCTTGTCATGGTTCGCGATGTGGTTTTTCGCGATCGAGAAATATCAGGACAACAAGACGGCAAAAGATAAAATAATGAAAGCGGCAAAATAAATCTCATTGATACCGCGATCCACGTTTCCGCTATCCACCTTCGGTCTTTATATGCAACATCGCCCCACAGTGCTTGCAATGAACTGCGTCCGGGTCGTGGCGGATCAGCCCGCATTCTGCGCACTCATATTTAACCTTGCTGGGCCTGAAAATCGATCGAACCAGACCGATAAACAACGAAATTCCGACGATCATGATCAGAACGGACAGCAGCCGGCCCGCAGAGCCGACCAGGATGATGTCGCCAAACCCGGTCGTCGTCAGCGTCGTAATCGTAAAATAGAGAGCGTCGATATAGTTATCGATTTCGGAATTAACCCTGACCTGCAGCACGAAAACCAGCGCCGAAACGACGAAAATAAACACCAGCAGGTTGATGACCGCAAAAATGATCTCTTCGTTGCGGGCAAAGAATCTGAAACTGGTCCTGAATTCGTGTAGAACCCGGTACGAACGAATAAGTCTCAGCGCACGCATCACTCTCAGGAAGGCGAAACTCTCGATAGCAGCGGGCGCCATCAAAGAGAAAATTACCAGGATGTCAACCAGCGTCAAAGGCCGGATCAGAAATTCCAGCCGGTCGTTGTGTGCCAACATTCTTGCACTCAGTTCGAGGATCAACAGGACGCCGATGAAATAGTCAGCGAATCTGATCCAATGCGCATCGGGCAAAAATGTCGTTACTACGAAAAACGTGACAACAACCAGATCGAAACCGAGCAGGACATACCTTGCTTGTCTCGCAAACGTGCTGTTCCCTTTGTAGATTTCCCTGAAGTGGCTAACAGGCGACATCATAAAATCCTCGCACAGTGATCCATTCCCGTCAGTCGGCCACAATCGTATAACACGGCCGGTAAGTCTTGTGGGGCAATATCATCCTGTTTCCCCCAACAAACTCTCCCAGCAGCGTATCCATCGCCCGCATGATTTTTTTATCACCATGAATTTCGAATGGCCCATGTTCGCGAATCCTGCGGATACCATCATCTTTGACATTACCCGCTACGATTCCTGAAAAAACCCTGCGCAGATTGACTACCAGCTCCGCTGGCGCCAGGTCACTGTCTAATTTCACATTCTGCATGGACTCGTGGCTGACTATAAAGGGACGCTTCAATTCCGGCGGTATGCGCATCAGCCAGTTGTAATAATAAGCGTCAGTGGTTTTGCGACGATTGCCGGCGACCCCTGTGATCGAATCCAGCATTTTTTGCGCGACTCTGACCGGGTCGTTTTCGATAATCTCGTAATGCCGCCGGACTTCCTCGCCAAGTGTTTCGACCAGGAACTCATCGATACTTCGAAAGTAAGACTCGCTGCCGGCGGGGCCGGTAAATATCACCGGGAGATAGATGTCCTTGTTTTTCTCATCGAGCAAAATACCCAGCAGGAACAGTATTTCCTCCATGGTACCGGCGCCGCCCGGGAAAACAACGATGCCGTGACCCAGCCGCATGAAGGCTTCCATCCTTTTTTCGATGTCTGGCAAAACGACCAGGTGATTAACGATCGGGTTGGGTGACTCGGCGGCAATTATCCCTGGCTCGGTAATACCGATATACCGACCGTCGTGTATGCGCTGCTTCGCATGTCCGACGGCCGCCCCTTTCATGGGTCCTTTCATGGCCCCAGGGCCACAGCCGGTACAAATATCCATGCCACGCAAGCCAAGCTCATAGCCGACGTCTTTGGAGTAATCGTACTCTTCGCGATTAATCGAATGCCCGCCCCAACAGACAGCCAGCTTGGGCAGCGTGCGCAAATGCAGTAACCCGGCATTTCTCAGTATATAAAAGACCAGGTTTCTGATCCCGCTCGGGCTGTCGCTATCCACGTGCCCGTTTCCATAAAGCTCGCTGGACATAAAAACGATGTCGCGCAGTACCGAGAACAGGTGATCCTTAACGCCAGAAATCATCCTGTGATCGACAAACGCGCAAGAGGGAGCGTTTTTTATATCGAGCCTGATGCCCCTGGTGCGCTGAACGATTGCTATCTCGAAGTCGCGGTATTTCTCAAAGACCTCGGTCGCGTCATCGGTCTCCTGGCCGCAATTAAGAACGGCCAGTGCGCAGCGGCGAAACAATTCGTAGAGCTCGCCTCGACCAGCATCCCGCAATCGGCTGACTTCCTCTTGTGACAGCAATTCCAGGGTACCTTTCGGGCTGACGGAGGTATCCTGTGTTGCCACGCGAATAGGCTCGCCCGGCGCCTCGCCCGGTCCTTCGTCGCCCCCGTTATGTCGGTCATTGGAATTCTTGCTCATTCAGAAATCTCGTCGAAAGTAGCAGTAGCGGACAATACTAGCCCCGTCACGGCCATGCCCGCCAGCCTGAAAACCGTCAATTTACGCGACCGAACGCCGTTTCACGCGCTAACCTGGGAATCCTTCGTGACGTCGTACCGGCCGGCCGGTTTTCGGGAAAAACTGGTATGCTGCCGCGTTCGAAAACCCGCAAAAGGAACCAGACTTATGAACCGCCATTTAGGATTAATTTTCGCTGTCGCCCTGGCCGTGACCGGCTGCGAACAGGCATCCGAATCAGCCGATGAGAGCGATGTGGACAGTGAAGTTGCCGCGGAAGAAGGCCTCATGTCAGACAACCCTCTGCTCGCCGACTGGGATACGCCGTTCGGCGTCCCGCCATTCGACCTGATCGAGAACGAGCACTATTTGCCGGCCCTGCGCGAGGGCATCAAGCGGACCCTGGCCGAAGTCGATCAGATCACCGCAAACACCGAAGAAGCGACCTTTGCCAATACCATAGAGGCGCTGGAGATGGCCGGTAGCGACCTGAACCGCGTGGCCAACGTGTTTTTTGCCGTCGATTCGGCACATTCCAACGAATCCACTCGTGAAACCGCCAAAGTCATCGCCCCGGAACTATCGGCTATGGGTGACGCCATCTCGCTCAACGAGGATCTTTACGCGCGGGTCAAGGGTGTGTACCGACAGAAAGACTCGCTCGACCTCAGTGCGGAACAAATGCGTTTGCTGACCGAGACCAACAAAGGATTTGTTCGCTCAGGCGCCAATCTTGAGGAGGCATCGAAATCACGCCTTAAGGAAATCAACGGGGAGTTGGCGACCCTGTCGCAGCAATTTGGAGACAATCTCCTGAACGAAACCAATGACTTTGAGTTGTTGGTTACCGATCGGGCGGATCTTGGCGCGTTGCCCGAAAGCCTGGTCGCGCTCGCCGCCGAGGAGGCAAAACGTCGTGACCACGATTGCGAATGCTGGTCCTTTTCGCTTCAGCGACCGAGTATAAATCCGTTTCTCGAGTATTCGCCAAACCGTGAATTGCGCAAACAGATTTATATGGGCTACGCCATGCGCGGGGATAACGACAACGAAACGGATAACAAGGAAATACTTGCGCGTATGGCCGTGCTTCGCGCCGAGCGGGCGAACGTGATGGGTTACAAGAGCCACGCTCATTATGTGCTTGAGGACAATATGGCGGAGACCCCGGAACGTGTCTACGGCTTGCTCGATCAGGTATGGAAACCTGCGATCGCGCTGGCCAAGACCGAGCGTGCGGCGTTGCAGGAAATGATGGATGCCGATGGCATCGATGACCGGGTGCGTGGCTGGGACTGGCGTCATTACACGGAAAAAGTTCGTAAAGCACGATATGAACTCGACCAGGAAGCGTTACGCCCGTATTTCGAAGTTACGGCGGTTCGCGACGGCGCATTTGCGGTGGCGAATAAGCTATTCGGTCTGACCTTCGAAAAGCGCGAAGACATACCCACGTGGCATCCCGACCAGGAAGTATTCGAAGTGTTCGATAATGATGGCAGCCACCTGGCTATTTTGTTTATGGACTGGTTTGCCCGCGAGAGCAAACGCGGCGGTGCATGGATGAACGCGCTGCGCTCGCAGCAGAAGTTTGGCGGGAAAGTCACCCCGATTATTACGAATAATTTCAATTTCCCGGCGCCCACTGACGGTTCGCCGTCGCTACTGAGTTATCGTGAGGCGGAAACGACTTTCCATGAATTCGGCCATGCGCTAAACGGTATGTTATCGGACGTAAATTACCAGTCTTTGTCCGGCACCAACACGCCGCGGGACTTCGTCGAATTTCCGTCGCAGGTCATGGAGAACTGGATGGGCGAACCTGAAGTGCTGCGCATGTTTGCCAGGCACTATGAGACCGGCGAATCGATTCCACAGGAATATATCGACAAAATGGTTGCCTCATCAAAATTCAACCAAGGTTTCATAACCGGTGAATACATGGCAGCCGCTTACCTGGATATGGCATACCACACGCTTGGCCATCCGGCGGAAATCGGCGATCCGAGGGAATTCGAAAAATCAGCCATGGAGGCGATTGGATTAATTGAAGAAATCCTTCCGCGATATCGCAGCGGCTACTTTGGCCACATTTTCGCAGGCGGATACTCGTCCGGATATTACGGTTATATGTGGTCTGAGGTATTGGATGCGGACGCCTTCCAGGCGTTCAAGGAAACCAGCCTTTTCGATCAGGAAACGGCCGCCCGATATCGCAAGCACATCCTTAGCAAGGGTGGTTCCGAGCCCGGCATGGATTTGTATGTGGCGTTCCGTGGTCGCCAGCCATCGATCGAACCATTGCTGGAGAATAGAGGAATGACCGATATTAGCGAGTAGTTCCACCCTTAATTTGCCAATATCAAGGTATCAATATGAGGGCGCTGCGGGCACCGCGGCGTCCTTTTTCGTATTACAGGTCCTTGGTCAGTAGTTGTAGGCCAGGGAATGCTGGTATGCGGCAAGCCTGTCCCGGTAAACCGCTTTGTCTCTCTCGAGATGCAGTATTTCAGATTCGAGCTCGCCCTGATGACGCGCCATGTCCTTGGTCTCGGCAAGCAGTCGCGCACGTTCTTCTGAACTCGTATCGTCGTTAATCAATGCTGCCTCGGCATAGCCGAGCTCTTTTTCCAATTTATCCAGTTCACGCTTCTTGTAGTTAATTTGTCGACTCGCCGAACTTACGGCCGCTCTCAACTCGTACAGATGACGGCCCGCGTCATAAGCGGCAACAAAATCGAGCTCAAGATCCACCGGACACACACCCGAATAGCCGCCGCCACGCTGGCCGAGATTAAAACCATTTTGCGGCTGGCAAAACTCCTGCAGCCCCTCCTCGCGGCCGGCCTGATATGCCTGCAGGTCTGGTGAAACATCGTAATCGGCGCAGGATTTTCTGTACTT
Source organism: uncultured Gammaproteobacteria bacterium (assembly GCA_964568075.1). Classification (GTDB taxonomy): domain Bacteria; phylum Pseudomonadota; class Gammaproteobacteria; order Steroidobacterales; family MnTg04; genus MnTg04. The sequence goes on along the minus strand of CAZMOM010000003.1, from coordinate 124,598 downwards.
GCCGATGCGATCGACCGTACGACCCTTGGCTCCGTCTTCGTAACCGATCGTGTACCAGTCACCGGTCAGACATTCCTTTTCATTCAAGGTGGCACAACCGGCCAGGGCGAACAGGACCATGCCAAGTAAAATGAATCGTATTTCCATGCCATTCTCCAACAACGTTACCTGTTGCCAAGTCTTTCACCCGAGCCAGTTCATGCGATCCTTATCGATCAGCCCCCCAGTAATGTCTCGAGCCGGTCAAGATCGTTTATCACGCGCCAGGTCCCGCCACCGGATTCGATCCTCCTTTTCCAGTCTTCAAGCCTGTCCAGGTATTCCCGCGGATCGATATTGTCAGAACGCAATTTCGTAACATTCAGTGCAACCACTTCGAACCCATCGAGTTCCAGTGGAATATCCCTGACGTATCCCTTGACCAGGTCTTCCTTCATATCCGAAAAAATAAATATGACTTTGCGGCCCGGATTTTTCTCATTGAGATACTCTATCGCCTGCAATATACCCCCCGTAATATCGGTATTCTGCGCTGACTTTGTGTTGCGGGTAAAAGCCGCGATCTGCTGCGAGAACTGTCTTTTCTGCCTGTTCGCGGTGCTCGGACGATCGTCAAATGTCACCTTGGCCACAATATCTTTCTCACTGAAGCTCGCTGTGTCGATCCGGGCGACGGCAAAACTATCGGTCGCGTCGAGTCTGGTCAACGTATAATTAATAATGTGTTCCGCTTTTTCCAATTCCTGACTATAAGTTCCGGATGTATCCAGAAGCAGATAGGCGCCGGTATTTCTGGCAACCGGCTCTCCGCAACCAGAAAGTGCGAATATCGCAGAGACAAAAAGTAAATAATTTTTCACGATGACACCTCACTGAATCGACTTGCCGGACGTTGACGCCTGTTGGTCAGTATTTTTTCTATCCACAGTGGAACTATGATCAAAAGGTCATAAAAACGCTGCAGCAACGCGGCTCCGTGCCGGAAGGCGTTGCCCAGAATTCTCATGGACACAGATACAAAGCTCAAAAAACCGATGCCGATTACGCCGATCACAGTACGCAATGAATGGACGAAGGTTTCCAGGGGAATAGCCACGAATACAAGCGCAAACGGCAGGACGAAGCCCATTCCCATCTGCGCGGCGGTTGTTATCCACTGGAATTCGTTTTCTCCCAGCGCAGCGGCATCGCCACGAAGAAGCATGCTGGTCGCCAGCTCGTCTTGCAGCAAGATTTCACGCATGTAGGCAAGCCCTGCCTCGACGCTCGCTAAAAGCAGAAGAATGATAAACGTTACCCCGATCATTCTGACACGCGTCTTGTCTTTAAGTGCACCGATCACCGGAAACAGGCGCGTAATGCGCATCGATTCCATCATGAACAGCCCCATCGAAATTTCCACCAGTATGATAACCAGCGCCGCGATATCCGCTGTGCGGAAATTGCCGATGAAATTCGTGCCCCCCACCATTTCGGCCATCGGACGGGCAATCAGTGAGAAATTCACCGCTGCGCCGCCGAGGGCGATGGAAAGCACCAGTGCCGACACAAAAAATTGCACCAACGATGAAGACGACAAGGTCTGAACGGCTCTGTCGGTGCCTTTGACGATGTCCTCATATTCCTGCATATGCCGATCGATCGTACGCGATCGCGTCAGCACACTTTCGACATTCTTGTTGACGCGACCGAGCGTCTGCTGCACCTTGTGCCAATACGGCATCATGCGGCTTAAAAGTTTGTGTCGTTCGCCGCTCGCAGTACGATACTCATCGATCGCCTGTTTGTGCGCCTTGATCAATGATTTATGAATATCACTGAGAATATTACCGACCATATAATCGCTCGGCGCATCGATCTTGGCGACCGCTTCGACCGCCTTGGTCCAGCCCGGCGGAGATGGCGGTACATCGGTCGCGCTCTGGTGGTCCTCTTCGATACGGGCAATCGCTTCGTTCAGTCGCCGGCGCATGGCGGGAAATTTTGCCAGATCTTTATCGACCGAAGCACTGACGCGCTCGAATTCCCGCTCGATAACTCTTTCCTTGGCCTCACGCCCGGAAGCCAGAAGAACCTCCTTGTTTCGATCGATAAGCTGGGACTCCGCTTTCGAAAGCGATCGCATGCCCAGCCGCATCGCATTATGCAGGACACGACCGGTAAAATGGATGGCGGCGTGTACGGTCGATCTCGCGATGTACAGTATCGTAATGGCAACGACTGCCCATATCACGCCCGATATAACGGGGCTCGGCGTTATTGACAGATAATCACTGACATTCATGCTTTGTCTCCTGTAAACCGTACTCGCCGATTATTCGATCGACGAATTCCAGTGAATGCTTTCGCGGGGCAAACCAACCCCGCACTACGCCTGTGAAACGCACAAAATTCCGGCAGAAGAGCGAGCCAGCGACACGATGGCTTGATGGGGAGACGGATTTTCTCATTTCGGTAACCCCGCCATCATAGGAATATCCCTTAGATCGGTGGCTTTGCGACCCGTTCTTTCGAAAAGGTGTGCCTTTCTCAGTGTTGTGAGACTGTCACGGCAAAAGTCGGGTTGTCAACAATTTCGCATTATGTCGTGCGGGAATTGATTACCCGGTCACAGATAACGGCATAAAGCAGAAACTCGTCGGGAAATTATTACCTGACCGTGAACCTGCGAGCGACGATCCGCCCGCATTCCGCGGTTGAACGGGGGTCACTCGAGCAACAGATAACACAGGCTGGTAATCACCACTGCCCCGATCAGGTTCAGGACTATGCCTTCCCTGGCCATTTGCCTGATCGTCACCTGGCCCGATCCGAACACGACAGCGTTCGGCCCGGTAGCGACAGGCAACATGAATGCAAAACTGGCGCTGATAGCCGCCGGCACCATGATTAAAACATGACTAATTCCGGTACTGGTCGCGGCGGCTGCGAGTATCGGCATCAGCAGCGTCGTGGTCGCGGTGTTGCTGGTCACTTCGGTGAGAAAAGTAACGGATAGACAGATAATAAGAATCATCATCAACAGCGGCATCTGTCCAAGACCCGCCAGAGCCGCACCCAGTGTCACGCTCAGTCCCGACGTGACAAATGCCTTGGCGATGCAAATACCGCTGCCAAACAGAATAAGAATCCCCCAGGGGATTTTTTGCGCTGTTTCCCAGTTCAGTAGCCGGCTCCCTCGGCCGTTTGGAATCAGAAACATGGCGACGACCGACAACAGCGCGACGCTGGCATCGTTGGCGCCTGTCAACCCGGTCAATTCACTCCAGCCACCGAACGGTTCCTTTCGGGTCATCCACAACACCGCCGTAACCGCAAATATGGCAAGTGTGCGAATCTCCTCGGCCCGCCATGCACCGACGTCGGGTAATTGCAGATTCGCTTTCCGGGTCAGGCCACGGGTCAGCCAGATACCGGTGACAGGCACCATCACGATAACGACGGGCATCGTCCATTTCATCCATTCCAGAAACGTCACCTCGATCCCGGTATTCTCGAGATAGACCTTCATGAATATCAGGTTCGGTGGGGTTCCTATCGGTGTTCCAACTCCCCCGACATTGGCGGCAAATGCGACACCGAGCAAGAGGGCCACTTTAAGGCGGTCGTCAGTCACTTTTTCCGTCACGGCTATGACGATCGGCAGCAACATCAGGGTGGTCGCGGTGTTGGATATCCACATACTCAGCACAGCCGCGGCTGCCATAAATCCGAAAACGAGGTGGCGCGGACTTTCCCCGCCGAAAGCGTTCACCAAGCCGAGCGCGATTCTGCGGTGAGCACCGCTTCTCGCCATCGCCGTCGACAACATGAATCCGCCCAATAAAAGCAATATCAGCGGACTGCCATAAGCTTCACCGACCTGGGCGGGCGTCAACACGCCAGTCAGCGGCAGCAGCGCCAGTGGCAACAGAGAGGTTGCCGGGATGGGAATGGGTTCGAAGATCCACCACAGTGCACAAATCAGGGTAATGCCGGCTGTCCAGGCCACATCGGCTGTCGATCCGGTCAGGAAGAGACCCAAACCGACGGTGACCGCAAGCAGCGGCCCCACGAATAGCATCGCTTGTCTCAAGTTAACGAACCTGTCCTGTGGGTTATTGTTTTTCCCGGCCAGCTTCCAGTTCCTTGAACGACGGGATAGTCGCAGCTATACCCTGTAGCAATGCCTCCGCTGACGTCCCCGAGATGTTTAGACTCGAGGCTGTCCGCTGATTGCCGAGAATCGCATCCGTCTGCGCAATATGAACAAAACGACCGCTGCTGCGAGTCGCGACCGAGTCACAGGCGTCGGGACTCTGATTCAGAAATCGTCCCTGAACATTAGTGGTGCCGCAAAGATTCTGATAGGCAACTGCGCCGTCATCCGCCCCCTGGCAGCTTACGACGTATCCCCCGCTGTTTCCCCAGCCGAATCTGACCTTATCGCGAATCCTGTTCGGCAACGCATCCATATCACCGACGTTTACGGTTCCGTCCGAGATAATTACATCTGTATCATTCATCCGGTCCATGCCGTGAAGGCTGAAAAAAACACTTCCTGGCCAGGCTTGCGCGAGAAATTCATGTGCCTGCTGGTACAAAAGATCCGTATTGTGGCCCGCGTCAGAAAGCCGATATGCGGAAGACTCCCCCGATGTACAGACGCTGGTGGTCCCGCTGCACTGGCTCGCAATCGATGACGCACATCGATGCGCTCCGGCTATCACGGCGCCGCGCGCCTCCAGTCTGGTGATAAACAGACCAGCTTCAACGTCCACACCTTCCTCGTAAATGGGGTGCGGCGCACTGGCGACAATATCTCGCCTTGCCGCCATGTTGATGATGACCGTAGGGCCTACCCCCTTGGTTTGCTGATCTGCGAGCGCCACGTATTGTGTATCCCCAAAGCTGAAAATGACGACCTGGTAACCAGCCCGATCAGCCGCTTCCGCCGCTTCGGTCAAATCCCCCGCAATCACCACTTCCAGCGCCTGTTGAAAAGCTGCCACCCTCTCAGGACTTGTGATCAATAAATCCGAGCTGATTTCCAGCGCGTGGGGCAACCTGTCTATCCAGGTCAATAACACGATCTCCGCATTTTTTCTCGCTGTCGCCGCCGCGTTCGGACTGTCCGTCAATGGCAATAATTCCTGGTGCGAGCAGCCCGCTATCTGCAGAGCAAGGACCAGAAAAACCCCCAGCCTGCCGAAAGGAAATCGCCGGCGTTGCCCAGACTGCCATATCCGGGACACCACGCACGAACCAACGACGTCAATGCAACGATGACTCGTCTGTTCTTCGCAAACTGGCAGGTGGTCGATCAAAAATCCCGGCCCCCGAGCATAATGATGAGATATTGGTCGAACGCGCCTGTAGCTGATCACCGTAAAAAAACGAGTCATTCAGAACATAGCGCAAATCAACCTTTTGGCCACGAACAGTATACCAATCCGCAATTGGCACAGCGGCAAATTTCACTCGGCTTAAAGACTTATGTAACACGCATCGACGGATCACGAACCGAATTTTTTAAAATCACTTCAGAACCAAAGGACGGCGTTTTGCCATCGAACAAACCGTGATCGTGGGGTCAGCCTGCGATACCAAAAGCGCAATATTGTCGTCCCAGCAGCATTGCGGACCGGCCCCGGGACTAATTCTCCAGCACATACAATTGCCACAGATCTTTACGATCCATGTGTAGAAAAGGTCTCATCGCCATGCGCCCTGTCTTGCCAATACTCTTTTCCAGGTATCGCATTTCCTCGAACTTCGCCCGCGTTCTTTCTCCGACGGGCTCGTCGAAACCATTTTCGCGCATCATCAGTACCCCTTTGGCGCGCAGGGCCAGCTCCGTGTAAAGACGCAGATAGCAAAGCATATCCACGACAACCGGCCCCTTGAACTTGCTGCGCAATTCACTCAGGTACCTGCCGATCGACGATTCAGAGAACTCGCTCGAGTTGATCTGTTCCAGCAAGTCCACGTCCGAGTCAAAATCCAGTTGCAGCCAGTCGTGCATCGACCGTGAACTTTGCAGGTAAACCACATACAGCACGGGCGGCAGCACAAACAATATCAGCATCGTCGACTGTATCGGAGAAATCAAAAAGTGGTTGAATAGCGAATGCAGCGTGATTGCGAGTGCCAGCCCCGGCAAATACATCAGGGGATTGATCCCGATATTTCTTTCCGTCAGCGCCTGGGTAATGATGCCAAAAATCGCGGTGGCACCACCGTGCATGATCGCCGTACCGAATCCTCGAACTATCCAGACACCGATATTTCCGTTATCCAGAGATTGTAAATAATAGAGGTTTTCGACGAGGGCAAACCCGGTACCGACTGCGAAACCAAATATCGCCGCGTCTACCAGAAACCCAATACGACTGGTCCTTAGCAAAACAATTATCACTGACGCTTTCAGCAATTCCTCGAGCATCGGTGCGACATAGAGACTGTAGCTGGTCCACGCCATCTGCGTGGAATCCAGGAGCGCGGCACCGGCGAAGTAGGTCAGGATCGTGATCGACCCGCCGGCACCGATCACCCAGATGATTGCGCGCATGGAAACCAGCTTGTAACTATCCAGGTAAAGCAGGGTCATCAGGAAAATAATCGCGGGGAGCAGTCCGATTGGCGCCACGACAAACAGATTATCGGTCATACGCCCTCTTCTGCACGAATGCGATTTAGGTGGCTACCTTACCAGCAGGCGTCTCAGAGTACGTCAAATGCGAGCAATTTCAGCGACACCATCCACTCATCGCCCAGCTTGTTACCGCTCTCGCAGCCCTCTGCGTAACCCACCGACAAGGTCATATCCAGCCGGTGCGCGAAGGTGAACTGAAAATCCAGTTGCACCCCCAGAGTAGTTACGGTTCTTTCGAAAACAGAGTGGAGCCGCGAGTATCACAATATTTTGAGAGAAAGCATAAACTCATCCGGTGAGCCGACGACACCGTCGCCCGTCCCGATGGCATATCCCAGTGACAGAGTCATGTTCAACCGTGAAAGCACCGTAAATTGTAAATCTATCTGTGCGCCAAAAGAATTTACGTTGCGGCGTATTGCGCTGTCATCTGTGTTGGTGACCAGGGTGGATGCGAACAAGGCGGGGCGCGCCCATGACAGATAGAATCGCGGGCTACCAACCCGCCGAAAGCGGATCGGAGGAAGATTCCATTCGATCATCGACCGGTAAAAGTTTCTCCCGCCGATCTCATTAAGCTCGAAGCCCGGCATCGCATAGGCAAGCCGGTAGCGTTTGACGTCGCCGCTATCGACGCGGTTGTTACCGAAGCCGCCGAAGAAGAAATTGGCAAACGGGTCGTCCGGCTCGCCATTCGCCACGCCCGCAGCATTCCTGAACCAGATTGAGGAATGTCGGAGCGGCAATGCAAAACCAAAGTCGAAATTGCCGAAAAATTTCGGAATCGTATCGCCGTTGACGTGACTTGCTGCGGCGACGACTCGCCACTTGAATCCTTTCTCGTCGTCAACACTGCCAAGCGACGACCGGATGTGCGAATAACTCAGACTGGCCGCGAAGGTGGTTAGCTCGTCGAACGTGATATCGATGTTCTGGTAGTTGGGCAACCTGTCCAGGTTGATGTAATGGCTCAGATCGAGGTCAAGATCCAGTTCGCGCGGCTGGTCATAGATCAGCGTCTTCGCATATCTGACGGTGGCTGACTGCCCTTTCAGGCCCTGTTTTGTCGGGCCGATCAGGTCGTAAAAATCTGCCGGATTGTGCCGCAGCGTGGTAGTCCACGTTCCGGACAGCGGCGTCTGCCGGGTTACGACGTGCCGCCACTCAAGCGTCGCATGGAGGTCTTCCGCGCTCGGCAGGGCGCTGTCGATGCTGTGAGACAAAGAGAAATCGATGCTATCGAGCATGATCGGATCTGAGAACCTGACATTGACACCCAGGGCATACTCATCCTTGTATCCCTCGATGATCGGGTAGATCGATTCGAGGCCGATGTTCCCCATCCCCGAATACTCACCCTCGTGTGTAATCAGCTCGTCCAGTGGGATATCCGCCGGGGATCCGACCTGCCATTCCTTTAATTGCGGAAACTTCCCGATTACCTCGGTGCCGAGGAAGGTAATCGCGCTGACATCCTCCAGCGGTTTCGGATCGATGATCGAGGGCACAAAGCCCTGACCGGTGTATCGAAAGACCAGCAGCGTCCCGTCGTCCAGCGGCACGGGTCTGAAGAATCCGGATTCGGCATTGCTCACCGCTTCGATTTCGCCGGTTGCCAGCTCGTAACGGTAAATATTCGAGATGCCGGTGTAATAAGAACTGCCGAACAGGTATTTGCCGTCTGGCGAGAAAACGAAGCTCTCCGGGACGGCCTGTCCGCGGTCGAATTTCTGCAGCGGCGTAACATCACCTTCCAGTAATGACTCAATACTGAAGACTCGTACCGATTGATCGCCGTTGACCTCTCCGAAAGACGTCGAGAGCAGCTGCCCGTCCGGAGAAATATCCATATCGTACAAAACTTGTCCATATGGAAAAGAATGAACCTGGTTCCACTGCTCATACGGGAAGGGAATGCGAACCAGCGTTGCGATGCCGTTCAGGTGCCGCACGCCCCAGAGCGAGCGATCGGCTTTGTTGAATACCAGCTCACCGATGCGGGCATCCTTGAGGAGCATTCCGGACTCGCCGGTCTCGATATCGACCGTCATCAGGTCGCGATGTGCGTAGTTATCGGTCGTATAGAACAGCGTTTTCGAATTCGAATCGAACGCAAGCGACGTGACCCTGTACAGCATCGGCCCTTTGATATCGACCAACTTGCTTGCCGTGCCGTCATCAATCGACATATGACCAATATGAGCGATGACGCCGGGATATCGCAGCGCCCAATACAGTTTACGCGTCTCGGGATCGAAATAGGAGCGGGACACCGACCCCAGCCCGCGCTCGGATATATCCCGATACGGTGTGGTCGGAAACTGCCGGACGGCCGCCAGGTTGGCTGTCTGAAACTCGTGCTCAAACTCGATCCAGTCCTGCCAGGCCTGCTGCATCGGGATGCCAAACACCTGTTTAAAGTGTGCCGTGTAGTGGCCTTTGCTGCCTTCTTTTCGCGTTACCCATGAGACGAGCATTTCGGGCGAGTAGGTATAGGCCAGGAAGCTCATGAACCGGGTGCCGTACAGGTAATTATTAACGCCGACCTGGAAATCGATTTTGCTGCCCTCGGATTCCAGGCCAAGTGGGTCGTAAAAGTAGGCGTTATCCCGGACCATGGAACGAAACACCATTTCGTCGTATGCCCCTTGCGCCCGGCCGTAGCCGCCAGCCATCCAGGTTTCCATGAAGACGGCGATGCCCTCGAGATACCAGCTTGGCGAAAAAACGCGTGGATTGGTCAAATAGGAGTAGAAAATTGTTTCTGGGTGTTCGGCAATCGGCGTCACCTTGCCGCCGAAGAAGCTGCGAGCGCGCTTGTCACCACGCGTCGCCTGATCCGTCGTTATGACATGAACCAATTCATGATTCATCACTGTGCACATTCGTTCACTCGTCGTAAATGTCTCGAACGTAAAACTGACGGGAGCAACATCGAAAAGCAGGGTATTTCTTGGCACAGCACCTGCTGCCGCGTTTCCGTAATCTGAGTAGTCTTTCAGGAAGACCGTGGCTTTCTCGCTAGGATCAAATCCAAGAAGCGACTGATACCCGGCCAGCGAGTTTTGAAAACACCGCGCAACATGCGGTGCGAGATAGGTCTCTGTCGGGTCGAAAAAAAGCAACCGCAGGTCATTTGTTTCTAGGCTGGCGAGTCTCTGAGCACTGGCCGAATGGACTGTACCGAGAATTATTGCAACCAGCCAGAGCCTGTAAACAGAAATACGCATTATGTATTATTCTTTTAGCGCAACAGACAAAAAAGGATACAACGGATCAGCGCCGTTGTATCCTTTTGTTTGCTATGGCGGAATTCCTCGTCTCCCGCTCACGGATAATTAAAGACGCTCGCCCGGAATCCGCTACCTGTTTATTGCGTTGTCCCGCAGTGCAGCGCTTTGCAGCCGGCTGACGAAGCCCCGGTTTTGCAGTGCGTTTACGAAGCCCTGGCTTTGCAAGGCGCTAATGAAGCCCTGGCTCTGCAAGGCGTTAACGAAGCCCTGGCTTTGCAATGCATCGACAAAACTCTTGCTTTGCAGTGCCTCTACGAAGCCCCGGCTCTGCAAGGCGGCAACAACACTCTGGCTCTGCAAAGCGTTAATGAAGCCCTGGCTTTGCAATGCATCGACAAAACTCTTGCTTTGCAGTGCCTCTACGAAGCCCCGACTCTGCAAGGCGTCAACGAAACTCCGGCTCTGCAAGGCGTTAATAAAACCCTGGCTCTGCAAGGCGTTAATCAAACCCTGACTCTGCAAGGCATCAACGAAGCCTCGGCTCTGCAAGGCGTTAATAAAACCCTGGCTCTGCAAAGCCTCAACGAAACCCTGGCTCTGCAGTGCGTCCATGAAGCCTTTGCTCTGCAAGGCGCTCTCTAGCCCCTTGCTCTGTAGCGCGCTATCCAAGCCCTGGCTCTGCAGCGCGGTTGCGAGTCCCTGGCTCTGCAAGGCGTCGACAAAGCTCTTGCTTTGCAATGCGTTTACGAAGCTCTGGCTCTGCAAGGCGTTGACCAAGCCCTGGCTTTGCAGTGCATCGACAAACCCCTGACTTTGCAAGGCGTCGACAAAGCTCTTGCTTTGCAGCGCGTCCACGAAGCCCCGGTTCTGCAAGGCGTTGACAAAGTCCCGGCTCTGCAAAGCGTTGACAAAGTCCCGGCTCTGCAAAGCGTTAACGAAGTCCCGGCTCTGCAAAGCGTTAACAAAGTCCCGGCTCTGCAAGGCTTCAACAAAGTCCCGGCTCTGCAAAGCGTTGACAAAGTCCCGGCTCTGCAAAGCGTTAACGAAGTCCCGGCTCTGCAAAGCGTTAACAAAGTCCCGGCTCTGCAAGGCTTCAACAAAGTCCCGGCTCTGCAAAGCGTTGACAAAGTCCCGGCTCTGCAAAGCGTTAACGAAGTCCCGGCTCTGCAAGGTGTTAATGAAGCCCTGGCTCTGCAAGGCGTTAATGAAGCCCTGGCTCTGCAAGGCGTTAATGAAGCCCTGGCTTTGCAGTGCACTCACGACACCCTCGTCCCGCATCGCGCTCTGGAACTCCTCATCGCTCGCCAGCAGTGTGTATGTGTCTGTCTGCATGAATTGCTGAATCGCCTGGTCGCCCAGCTTAATATCATCAGCAGTTGGCTGATCCGCTCGATAGCGCTCTGCCGGCGCCACTGCTCCCCACATACCATCGCCATCCGGCGGATAGTTCATGCCGAAGTAGCCAATCGCGATCAAGATCACGACACCTGCTACGATCATGAAAACTGTTTTGTTGCTTGGTGTAGCCATTACTGTTCCCCTTACTGAGACCCGGAACGGGTTGGCATTTCCTGCCTTAAATTAAGTACGGTTGTCGGCCGAAAAAGTTGGTCAAAAGCCGTTTATTCAAGCTAATTCTTCTTCCTGATTCTCAGTTCATCTTCGTGCATTGATCAGACCTTCCCTGGTTCAAATACAAGCCATTGCCTGCAAAGTTGGCTAGGAGTCTGTCAGCACGGCTTGGTGTATCTGCCCTCCTGGCAGATGAAACTCAAGCGCTATGCTGGCCCCGGAAATGGCACCTTTTTCGCTAGTATAGGCCAAAAAAACAACAAACGACTGATCGCCGCTCGCTGCAATACCAATGGAATCCGTGGATACCTGCAAACCCGGTGGCGTAACCGACTGATGCGCAAATCCCTCGAATTGCAGGCCCTGATCCGCAAAATCAAGCGCCAGGTTCATCGGTCCCTTTGCATCGAATTCGAACTCGAGCATCAACAGATTATTGTTGCGGTGCAGCTCAACCGAGCCTTGCAGGATATTGAACTCCAGCTCCAGCCGGTCCCTGGGAAATTCATTCGGCAGGGCCTGGTTTCTGACCATGGATCCCACCAGGCTCCGGGTATCGGTCGGCCCGATCTCTACCGGTGCCAGCCGGAACAGCCCGATGGTGACCACGATGCCGGCGGCGAAAGCAATGGCCACGCGCGCCGCTGCGGGAATTGCCCAACGGGATGGCGCCGGCCGTTGCCGGCCGGCAAGATCTATCTGCGCAAGAATACTCTGACGCAGGGATTCGGGAGGCTGACGCGAGGGAATCTGACCCAGCAGACCGGCAAGATCACGGAAGTCTTTCCTCGTGGTACGGGCTTCGGCGGATGCATCCAGCAGGGAATCCAGCTCGGCCTGCTGATCCTCATTGAGCTCGCCGTCGAGCTCGGCCTGGATCAGCTCCATGTATTTTTTATCGTTCATTTGCCAACCAGACCCATTGCCGTGATCTTTTCCTTCATAATCTGTCGCGCCGTATATAGCCTGGATTTCACAGTCTTTTCCGGAATCTGCAGAATATCGGCAATCTCCTGATAACTGCACTCCGTGAAATGCCGTAATACGATGACCGCGCGCTGTTCCTCCTGCAACTCCATCAAAACCCCCTGAACGCAATCACCAATGCGCCCGGATTCGACCAGCGCCGCCGGGCCACGCAAGCTTGATGCCTGCCTGTCATCGAGAGGCTCCTGGTGACCCCGCCGTTTGAGAAAATTGATTGATTCATTGACTGCGATCCGGTAAATCCAACTAAAAAATTTGAACTTCGGGTTGTACCGATCAAGGTTTTCAAAAACCTTGAGGAACGCGATTTGCGTAATGTCGGCTGCGTCGTCAGGGTTTCCAAGCATCCTGTAAGCTGCATTGTATATCGGCTTCTCGTAGCGTCTGACTAGTGTTTCCAGGGCATTTCGGTCGCCCCTTCTGCAGTCGCTTAGCAGCGCCGTATCACGATCCTTATTCATAACTACTGCCGGGCAGCCGAAAAGTTGATGCATGGGGGAAACAAGCCGTTCATTCCCGATCGCAGCCGTGATTCATTGAATTCCATCGGCAGGCGTTATCCATCGGCGGTTTCGATCTCGAACAGGCGGTCAAAACCCGAGTACTTGAAAATATCGTTGATATGACTGCTGACCTTGATCATTTTCAAACCTGAGCCGGTTGCTGTCAGCCGTTTATGAGTCTTCAGCAAAACTCCCAGGCCAGCGCTCGATATGTATTCCAGCTTCTCCATGTCAAGCACGCAGGCTCCAGGCACGTCATCCAGGAAAGCCTGGGCGCGATCCGCCTCGGCCGCATCGAGCCGTCCCACGACAATAACCACCCCGCCTTCGCCAAAGTCGATCTCAAACATCACCTAAGCCACCCCCTGCCTGAACGTGATTTTGCTGGTCCGGTCGTGATACTCGTAGTGGATGGAATCGACCATCTTGATAACCAGGTAAAGACCCAGGCCCCCTGGAGTTCTTTGATCCAGCGGGGCTTCGATATCCACAGATGTTGCTTCGGTCGGATCGAAACGATCGACGTTATAATCGGTCAGGCTGACCTCGATGCCGCCATTGTCCCGCTGCATCTCGATCAGTATATCGGCCTTGGTTTCGGTGTTGTAAGTGACCATATTGACAAACAGCTCTTCAATGGCCAGGTCCACTGAATTTCGCAAGGCATTGTCGAGGTTTTCGTGCGCAAAAAAATTTGCGGTCATGGATACGATGTCGCGGATTTCGTCGAAGTTTCTTTTGAATTTTTTTTCCACGGATCAGCTCGCAATAGCGAATTCCGCCACGCAACATGGCGCCGACCGGAAGGAAGCCGTTATCGGCAGTAGCCGGTTCTCCCCGACGCCGACGTCTTGTTCTTGTGTCCGGCGATTATTCGTAGAATGTTAGTGTAGACCAGCCAAAGCCCCTCGCAAAGGCTTGCCGGCCTCGGTTTCAGACCATGTGGAGCGTTTACATGCCCGAAATCGGCAGTCGGCGGAGCAATACCACGGTAATATCGTCCGCTTGTGGCACATTCTTGCCAAAAGCAAAGGTGGCATCGAGCAATTTCTCGGTGAGGTCGGCCATGGCGATATTGTGGTAATCCCGCATGACCTGGGCTACGCGGTCCTCGCCAAATTGCTCGCCCTGCACGCTTTCGTACTCGAAAACGCCATCCGAGATCAGTCCGAGAATATCGCCTGGTTGCATATCGATCTTTTTCGCTTCACCGGCGACCTCGATTTCCATGACGCCGACCGGGAAACTGGTGGGCTTGTGCCAATCACACTCGCCGCTCTCGGCGTGAAAATGCAGGATTGGCCCCTGGCCGCCGGAATGGAATCTCACGTCATGGGTGTCTGGGTTCAAAAATCCCATGAACGCGGTAATGAATCGGTTATCCGGTAAGTCCTCGACAAGCTGGTTATTGACATGCATGAATGCCGAATCCAGGTCTGCTCCGGCGCGGAAAGCGACCCGCAGCATGGCCTGCATCTGCGTTGCCGACAGCGCCGGCCCAAAGCCATGGCCGGTGGCATCCCCCAACAGCATGAACAACTGGCCATCGAGCAGCACCAGGTCGAACATGTCGCCACCGGTTTGCGAAGTGGGTAGGAACATCCCATGCAAGTCATAACCAGGCACCGACGGCATCCGGGTTGGCAGGGTGCTCATCTGAATCTCACGCGCGATATTGACCTCTTTGTCCAGATGTCTTTTCTCGAATAATTCCTCGGTCAACTGGGTTCTTTGCAGCGCAACCGCACACTGCGCTGCCAGGGACCGTGCGATCAGCTCGTCGCTTTCATCGAACTCGCCCGAGTTTTTATTCAGCAACTGGAGAACCCCTACCCGCGCTTCGTCATTGCCGACCAGCGGGACATTGAGCATCGTCTTGGTCTTGTATCCGGTCGCCTTATCAACCGCTCCCTGGAAACGGGGATCGGCGTAGCAGTCGGCCACAGTGATAATCTGTCGAGACATCAGGCATTCGCCGACCAAGCCATCGCCTGCGGCGACCCGGGCAGGTGGATCCAGTTCCGGCACCTTGATCACCAGGTCATGCGTGTTCGCTTCGTAAAGCCAGAGTGCACCCATGTCGGCACCGAGCACCGACCGGCCGGCGCTGACGATTTCGGTCAGCATACTGATCAGATCAAAGGGCGCAGCGAGTTGCTGGGTCACTTCCAGAATCTTGAGCATTGCCTCAGGCGGCAGTGCAGGATGATTCCGGGATTTAGTCATAAAGCCGACATGCGCTAATCTGAGCCACCGGGACCAGTCTTTTCAAAAAGAACCGTGGATTCCGGATCAACCCGAGTAAAACTCGCCCTTATATCTTAGATAATATGTCCGGTCCTTACCTTCTGGCGTCACGTCAACGTTGAAAAATAGTGTCTCACCGTCGACCACGACAACTTCCCCAATATAATAAGTTGCGTCGTGTTCCGTGACCTCGCGGATGGTCATGTTTTTGAGTTGGCCCACCAGGTTGGACGCCGTCCCCGTTACCGTCCCCTTGACCGACGGACCGAACGACCCATTAACCTTGCGGGTAATCACTATATTCAACATCGCCCTGTTGTCACTTCGGGTGATACCGAGGTTCCGGGCCACATCTGCGGGAATACTGCTCGTTGTTTGCGCATTAACATGTACGACGTAATCGCCGAAATCGATCAGGTTGACATGATCGGCGAGGGTTACGCGATCAACGTCTTCATCCACTACCGATACGCCAGCCCCTTCGCATGCGACCAGAAACAAAGCCATTGCAGCTGGTACCAATGCCAGTTTTCCGGTCATCATCATTACGTCGTCGCCTCCATCAGCTTTATACCGCGCCACTCAACGGGAGAGGGCTACAGGCCACTATCATGTTCCTGTTGGGCGGCATCGCGCAACTCCCACATGGAAACCGTGGGGAAAATATTGATCAGCAGAAATAAAAACAGCATGAAGCCCGCGAATATTCCGGCAAACGCGAGGTAATCCGGCAAGCGGGTGAACGGCGTATATTCGTCATACAATGGCGACATAACCAGCAAGAACCGGTTTAGCCAGATGCCGAGTGTCATAATCGACGTGACGACAACCATCGCCCACCAGGTCCTTTTGACCCAGGCAAAAATCATGGTTCCAATCGGAATCGCGATGATGCAGGTCAGCATGACCCAGAAATAGGGACCGTAAAATCCCTGCATCTGTTTCCAGAGCGGGCCGTATTCGTTCGGCAAATTTCCGAACCAACTGACGAAGAACTGCGCCCAGAAAAAATACAGCCACAACAACGAAAATCCGGTCAGCATGATCCCCATGCTTTTTACGTGCAATGTCGAAAAATAGTCGCCGACATTTACCAGTTTTTTTAACAAAACGCTGAGCAACAGCAAAACAGCGGTGCCGGCAAACATGTTGCCAATAATGAAATACATGGGATATACGCTGCTGTGATAATGCGGCGTCAGCATCATGCCGAAATCCCAGGCGATAAAAGTGTTGGCGATCGCGCAACTCAGTAAAATCAGAGGCGAGAAGTAGTAAACGAATCTCTTGAGTCTGGCCTCGTCCTTTCCTTCCCTCATTCTCAGAAGACGGCGATACATGGCGCGTCGCCAGCCCGGGCCGTTTTCGGTGCTGGCCTGACTGACATCGGGCAGTAAACCGGCAATAAAGAAAATCAACACGATAGAATAAAAAACTATCTGTGCAGTCAGGTTTCGGGTAAGCAGGAAGGATTCGTCGAGCCAGGCGCTGAGATGCCCTCCTGGCGACCCTGACAACCAGTAAAACAGATCATGCCGGCCATAATAGTAAATAATGAGCAACCCCGTGATGGCGATCGGCATATACGCCAGCGTAAAAATTTCACCCAAACGGTAGTACGGGCGCGCCCACTTCGCGCCGATGACGCGCATGATCGCTACAAACGCGACACCAAACTGGCTAACCCCCAGCAGGAAGACAAAATTGGCCGTCAAAAACGCCCAGGGAATCTGATCGGAACCACTGCGCAGCGCAAAGGCCAGCGCGCCGATGCAAGTCAGGAATATCGCGGCAAATGCCAGAAGCCACTTGCGATAACCACCGTTACCTGCCCGCACACCCAGTGCTATTTCCGGAACGCCGTTCATTTCTGACCCAACACGTGCTTGATGTAATTAACCACATGCCACCGGTCATCCTCCGGGATGGAGTCGCGATAAAACGGCATGGCGATACTGCCGTGGCTGATGGTGAAAAATATCTGTCCGTCTGGCTGGAGCTGGACATAGTCCATCGTCAAATCCATCGGCGCCACGACAAACTTGAGCCCGACCGGCCCATCCCCCCTGCCCTGGTCGCCGTGACAGGTCCGGCAATGGACCTCATACAACGATTTGCCCAGGTTCAGCGATTCGGGCGTGACGCGGACCGGATTTTCAAGCTCGCCGGCGGCCAGTCTGGCCAGCACCAGTTCGTTAATGCCGGCCGGAGTCGGAATGGTTTCTTTGTTTTTCGTCGGCACGGAACTGGTATTGGTCCGGACCTGGGATTCCTGCGGTTTGACCGAGGGCTGGTTCCGCATGTCTTCATCCCAGGGCAAGGCTAAAGAATGGGGAATGACACCCAATACCAGGACCAGGCTTGCGAGGGAGAGAAAAGCTGCGCGCCGCTTCATCGGTCCCCCTCCACCCGGCTCACTTCCTCGGCGCCGGATTCACGGATGATTTTTTCCGCCAGATTACTTTTTTCACCCTCGGCACATTCGACCACAAGCGTAAACCGGTCCACATTGGTCGCCGGATGATAGATCCTGTCCCGCCAGGCGGGCAGACCGGAGACGACGTGGAAACCGAGCAAGGTAAACAGCACGCCAAGCAGGATCGTCATCTCATAAGTAATAACCAGGTATGGTGGCACGGTGATGATCGGGCGTCCCGAGGTTGGCAGGATAAATGTCAGTGCAGTCGCCACCGTCATGTAAAATCCGGCTGCAGCCCCGATTATCGTGCCCGCCAGGGTAAATCGCCGGACCGGTGACTTTCCAAACCCGAGTATGTGGTCCGCCTCGTGCAATGGTATCGGCGACATCGCCGTCAAGCCATCGAAACCCGATTCTTTCAGCCGGCGCAGCGCGCCGATGAATTCGTCCTCGAACTGAAACACGCCCATCACATTATTCGCCATATCAACCGGCCCTCCGCAACGGTTTCAGCGTTTCCTTTACCTCGTACAGGGACACGCTCGGCACCCACTTGACGAATATCAGGAAAAGAGTCGAGAAAATCGCGAAGGAACCGATGGTAATCAAAATTTCGACGATCGACGGGAAATAGAAGCCGAAAGCATCGGGCAAAAATTTCCTCGGCTGGGAAGTCGCGACAATGATAAACCTTTCACTCAGCATGCCGATGTTGATCAGGATCGAGATTATCAGCATGCTCTTCCACGATGTCCGGATTCTCTTAAACAAAATCAACAACGGAACGACGGCGCAGAACAGGATCATTTCCCAGTACATCGGCGCGTAAAAACCGGTCATCCGCCACTCGAGCGCCTCCAGTTCGTATGAACTGCCACTAAACCAGGTCGTAAACAACTCCATGATATTGATATAGGTCCAGATCAGCGACAGGACGACCAGGAGCTTACCCAGGTTAACCAGGTGAATTTCGCGAATGTAACGCTCGAAGTTCATGTATTTGCGCAGCAGGAACATGACCGTGACGATACCCGCGGTACCCGAGTAAATCGCCCCGGTCACAAAATAGGGCGCGAAGACGGTGTGATGCAGGCCGGGCACGAGCGACATGGCGAAGTCCCAGGACACGATACTGTGTACCGATACGGCCAGCGGAATAACCAGCACCGCGAAAAAAGTATAGGCCCAACCCAGTGTGTGCCACTCCTTGGCCGTTCCTCTCCAGCCGAAGGAAAATATCGTATAGAGCTTGCGTCGCAGCCCGGTACTCGCATCGCGCACGGCAGCAAAATCCGGCACCGAACCCATGTAAATAAAAATCGAACTGGCCGTCAGGTAGGTCGTGATCGCCATGACATCAAACATCAGCGGCGACCGGAAATTCGGCCATAAATCCATTTGGTTCGGCACCGGGATGGTCCAGTGAACGAACCAGACCCGGCCCACATGTACCATGACAAAAAGCGCCGCAGTAACCAGTGAAAACAGGGTCATGGCTTCGGCGCTGCGATAAATAGGCTTGCGCCAGGAGCTGTTGGTGATGTGCAGTATGGCTGACAACAAGGTGCCCGAGTGACTCAGCCCGATCCAGAAAATAAAGTTGGACAGGTATGTTCCCCAGACCGCGCTGCGATTCATCCCGGCGGCGCCGACTCCCACCTCCAGCTGATAGAACCAGGGAAGGAAAAAACAGATACCGGCGACCGCGATCGACGTACCGAGCAAGGCCCAGTACTTTGGACCGGTCTCCATCATCGACCGCAGGACGTCGTTATTGACCTCGGCATAAGTCGGTTCGGTGTAATCAGCCATCTGCCCGAACCCGCTTCAAGTAAACGATTGACGGTGTCGTATTCAGCTCCTCGAGTACGTGGTAGCCACGCGGGTTTCCGGCCATCTTCGAGACCTGGCTATCCGGATCGTTGCGGTCGCCAAAAACCATGGCCTCCGTCGGGCAACTCTGCACGCAGGCCGGCATTATTTCACCGTCGCGAACCCGGCGGCGGTCGTCGTCCTTTGCCTGATCTTTCGCCTGACGGATACGCTGAATGCAAAACGTGCATTTTTCCATCACGCCCTTTTCACGCACGGTGACATCCGGATTTAACTGTTGCTCCAGCGGTTCGTCCCACGTGTAGGTAAACCAGTTGAAATAGCGAACCTCGTAAGGACAATAAACCGCGCAGGTACGGGTTCCTATGCAGCGGTTATAAATCTGAGTATTGAGCCCGTCCTGATTGTGATAGGTCGCAAAAACAGGGCATGCTATTTCGCATGGCGCCTGGTCGCAATGCTGACAAAGCATCGGAATAAATTGCAACTTTATATCCGGGTACTCACCTTCCCAATAACGCTCGATACGTATCCACTTCATTTCCCTGCGCATCGCAAATTGCTGTTCGCCAACAACTGGTAAATTGTTTTCCGCCTGGCAGGCAACCACACAGGCTTCGCAACCGGTACAGCGATCCAGATCGATTGTCATCGTCCAGTGATAATCAAACTTGTCGTAGTAGCCTGGTTTTCTGTACTTTTTGAATTTGTCCAAAGCTGTGCTCATCTACGTCTCCTGCAATCAAGCATGTCCCGTATTGCTTTGCCCAAGAATATTCCGGCCCAGGTCTCTGGTGGTTCCGTCAGTCTTTATCACGTGGACGCGCCGTCCCGTTTTGGAAATCCTTACCCGCGTCGCGGACCAGGCCAACGCTCCGCTGCTATTATCCGTCTCCGCGGCAAGAATACTCATTGGGTTGGCGCCTCTGTCACTGGCATATCGTCCATAGTTGGTGTGGCCCTGGCCAATCGGCATCGCGACCACATCCGGTCGTATCGCCTGGTAGATGAATGCCGGCGCTTCGATTCGACCGGCGACTGACTCGACGACAAGCACGTCACCTTCTTTTACGCCCAGTTCACCGGCAGTCTTCGGGTTGAGTTCGACCCATGAGTTATAGACAACGCTGGTAAGCGGATCCGGTAACTCCTGCATCCACGGCAGGTTGGCAGCTTTTCCGTCCTGAAATGTCATGGTCAGATAAGGCTGCAGCGAGAAAGGATATTCGCTTTCATTGCCGGCAAACGCCGGTTCGGGTACATCGAGCGCCGCCAGCATCGAACGGCCCATGGATTTTGAAGTCCTTGCAACCGGGCTTGGCCGCTCGCCCCAGACCCCCGCCTCGAGAGCGGATCTCCAGAAATCCTCGAATCCGTCTTCGCTTTTATCTCCCTCCTTGTTTTCGTATATCTCGCGCCACATATCCTTGATGTACATTTCCATCGACGTCCACGGCATCGTCGTCGGAAGTTCGCCCCCAATCTGATGTGCCAGCGCAAGAATGATATCGCCGGCCGATCGTGTATCGTAAAGCCGTTTCACCGTCGGTTGTGCGATCGAAGCGACCGCGAAGCCGACACCGGGATCCGGCACACTGTCCCCCCAGGCCTCCAGGTAGGTATCGATCGGCAAAATAATATCGGCCATCGCCATGGTCTCGTTCATAAAACTGGACATGCCGACGACATACGGAACAGCGTTTATTGCCTCGGCGAATTGAGCGGCCGGGGGTAATGTGAAAGCAGGATTGGTATCGTGCATTATCAGCGCTTCCGCCTGACCGGCGCGCAAAGAGTCCAGCATCGCCAGCATATCGGTGTAAGTGGTCTGCACTGGCCTGGCGCTGTCCCAAAAAGCTCCACTGCTGTTAAAAAGAATTCCGCCGGGCTCGCCGATATTCCCGCCCAGATAATTCAACGCGTTTACAGCTACTGCGTTCGCCGTTCCATTGGAAGACGCGCAGGCCGAGCCACCGGCTATCGCCAGACTCGGGCCGACCGAGGCAAATTCAGTTGCGATGCGTTCTATGCGCTCCGCCTCGATACCGCATTTTTCGGCCACTGAGGCCGGAGAATATGCATTCAGTGCAGCCTTCCAGTCACCCGCATCCGCACCCGAATACAATCCATTTTCGACAATCGCGTGAGCCATGGCGAGCGCAAGCAATCCCTCGCTGCCGGGCCGCGCCTCTACCCATTCGTCCGCATTCGCCCCGGACAGTGACATTCGCGGCTCGACCTGAACGCATTTACCCCTATGATCGGTACCCTGCCGCATATGACCATATGACACACTGTAGTGAACGGGCGAAAGCCAGGTGCCGAGATAGTCCGCACCGAACGACAGGAGATACTTGCTGTTGCGCATATCGTAATAAGGAAGAGCGTCTTCATCGAAACAGATCTTATTCGCAGCGTACAGATTCGCCGGATGAGAGAACTCGTATTGCAAGTAATTTTTCGATCCGATCTGGCTCATGAAAAGCGCCAGCAGATCGTGAAGATGCCCATTGACTCCGCCGCTCAACAGATAGGCATTGTCGGCCTTTTCCTGAATTTTCAGCGTCCCCAGCACAGCAGAAATTGTGGTCAGCGCTTCGTCCCAGCCAATCGAAGTGAAACTCCCGCTGCCTCTTTCACCATCGCGGAGTAACGGCGTTTTAATCCGGTCGGGGTTATACAGAACATTCAGACCTGCCTGGCCCAACGCACAGACCCTGCCCTGATTGACGGGGTGAGCAGGGTTGCCCTCTATTTTCTTGGCCCGGCCTTCACGAGTCCGAACCGATATACCGCAACCGGCCTGACATTGCGTGCAAACCGTGTTGTACCAGGTTGCGATTCCAGGCGAATAATCTTCCGGCAGATTAACCTGAGGGAGCAGAAATTCT
This sequence comes from uncultured Gammaproteobacteria bacterium, assembly GCA_964568075.1. Classification (GTDB taxonomy): domain Bacteria; phylum Pseudomonadota; class Gammaproteobacteria; order Steroidobacterales; family MnTg04; genus MnTg04. Next base: position 102,279 of record CAZMOM010000003.1, on the reverse strand, counting down.
GTGGACATCTTCGAGACATCGGCGGCGAGGAAGCCGGCGCCCGCACCCACCGTACCGGCCCCAATGAACTTTAAGAAGTCCCGACGATTAATCTTGTTACTCATCTCAATACTCGAGTCCTGCAGCTTCCGCTGCCTCTATTTATGACATGTCCAGCAATCGCGTCCGTTTTCTACCTCTTCCCTTGTATGGCATTCGACACACCAGGGCATTCGCAATGGCTGCTGCCGCGTGATTCGGTCCATGGTTTCTACCGGCCCATGGCATTGCTGGCATTCCAGATCCGCCTTGATATGCCGTTTATGCGTGAAATGCACAAAATCAGGCACGTCATACACCTTGATCCATGGAATAGGCTGTTGATCAGCGTAATACTGGGCGACCTTTATGATCTCGGGCGTGTCGGTGGCAACCGATACGTGACAGCCCATGCATTTTTCGACCGAGGGTACGCCCGCAGATGGCGTCCGGGCGGCATAAACATGGCAGTACTGGCACGGAATTTCGTTATCCCCGGCATGAATTTTATGACTGAATTCGACGGGCTGTACCGGACTGGTGTCATTATAATAGGTGCTATTGATCCAAATTCCCGCGACAAAACCGGCCAGACCGACAAGAATAACCAGGGTCGGTTTCTTAAAATGCTCAAGAGCGTCCAGAACAGAAATTGACATTATAATTTCTCTTCGCGTTGCGGAATTTGCCTGTTGCTTCTACAAACTACGAATCTGCCTTTTCAGTCTTCATCAAATACAGTATTGGGCCTTTTTTGGTCTGGCCGGCGATGTTTACTTCTATTTGGTATTCGCCCGCAGTCGTAAATATCAGATTTTCCATGGGCAGCACAAGTTGCGTCTTTGCCGGCGGACGAGAATCCGGCCTGCTGTCCACATCTGTATTACCCTCTATCGTAAAAATCGATTTTCGATCCGGGTCATTCAGATGAATAACAAATTCCTGTCGCCCTTGTACTTCCCGCTCCCATTCCACGATCCCCGCCAGAAACAATCTGTCCTGTCTGGCTGGAAATGCTGGCGCATAAAGCTCGTTCCTTATCCCTTTCAGACTCAGTGTTCCGTCAGGCTCAGTGTCCGCCTGGTTACAAAAAAATAAGGTGACTTCCACGATCCCTGTTTGCCAGATGCATCCGCTTTTCCAAAGGAGTGTAGCACGCGATACGGGCACTTGCTCACTCGCTGTCAGTAGGCAAAATCCGCTGTGTTGCTTGAAGAAAAACAGAGAGTTAGGTAGCGTGTCGGTCTGATAAACATCCAGATCCCAGGAGATACCATGAAGAAAATACTCGCAATGTCGCTGCTACTGGCGTACGGCCTTGGCGTGTGCCTGGTGGCAAACGCTGCCGATGGCGACGCCGAGAAAGGAAAGGCTCTGTTCACTGTTTGCGCGGCTTGTCACGGCGCGGATGGCGAGGGCAACGCGGTGCTGAATGCGCCCGCCAACGGCGGGCAGGACGAATGGTATGTCGTCCGGCAACTGAATAATTTCCGGGCGGGCGTGCGCGGTGCACATGCAGGCGACATTTATGGAGCGCAAATGCGGCCCATGGCACTGACTCTTGCAGACGAGCAAGCGGTCAATGATGTCGCGGCCTATGTGGCGACGCTTCCGGCGCCCAAGCTGACGGCGACGATCGAGGGCAATATCGAAGCAGGCAAGAAAGCCTTTACGGTTTGTGTTGCGTGCCACGGAGCCAATGGCGAAGGCAACGTTTCGCTGAATGCCCCGCGCTTATCTGCCCAATATGACTGGTATGTCAAGCGGCAGATGGATAATTTCAAGGCCGGTATCAGGGGCACGGATCCCAAGGATATTTATGGCGCGCAGATGAGACCGATGGCGATGACGATGGTCACCGAAGACCAGGTTCGTGACGTGGTTGCCTATATCGCGACGCTGGAATAAGACGAATACCGCAGCCCGCGGCAACAACCAATACACAACAAATGAACCGCCCGGCCTGATCGCAGGTTTGGGCGGTTTTGTGTCGGCAGACAAGCCCAATGGCAGAGCGGCGGACTGGTTGTTCGCGTCGTGTCCCGCCGGGGCAGCGGACTTTACATAATCTCTGCCGTAACACACAAAACTACTAAGTTGTTGTTTTATATAGCTTTTTCTCGCTAATGTTTATTCTATCGCCGTTTTTGTGACGTATGTCGAGAAAACGGGCTTAAATCGACATGTTTTCTTGATTCGTCCATTCCATCGACATATACTCCGGACGTGTCGAAAAAACGGACTTAAATCGACATATTTTGTCGATCCGTCTATGCCATCGACATATGCCCATAACGTGTCGATAAATAGCCTGTAAATCGACACATCATGCGAACGTGTCGATGAAATAGACACAATATGAAAACATGTCGATAAAACGGATTTTTTTCGACATATTGCCCAGACCCGTCGATTGCATCGACAGCTCCGGGTCGGCATCACAAGGAGTGTTTTGCTATGGCCAAGTTTAACCCGAACAAGCCCCATAACAGTCTGCCAAGATTGCCCCCGCCGCAGGAGAAAATTGAAACAGCCGCCATATTGAAAAAGTGCATCTCGGCCAGAGTGGCGCTGGCCGAACTCAAGCAGGCAGCGGAGCTGATTCCCAATGCTGCGGTTCTCGTCAACGCCCTCCCGTTAATGGAAGCGCGCGCCAGCTCGGAAATCGAAAACATCGTGACGACGACAGATAAGCTTTTCAAATTCGCCGAAATCTCAGAAAGCAAAGCGGATCCAGCCACCAAGGAGGCGCTGCGTTATCGGCGCGCGCTTTACGAGGGCAGCCGGGCCGTCCGAATCGGTGCGCTAACCGCAAAAACCGCAACCGGTCTGTGCCGAACCATCAAGAACGACAAGAAGATCGATATCAGGAGCAACAAGGGCACGAATCTGAAAAGCAGGGTGACCAGAAAAGTGATCTATACGCCTCCCGAAGGGCAAAAAATATTGCGCGAAAAGATGGCCAACTGGGAAAAATTCCTGCACGGAAAAGCTGACATAGACCCGTTGGTAAAAATGGCGATTCAGCATTATCAGTTCGAGGCGATCCACCCTTATACCGACGGTAATGGCCGAACCGGTCGTATATTGAACATTCTTTACCTGGTCCAACAGGGGCTCCTCGATTCCCCGATCCTTTATCTGAGCCGTTATATCATTCGCCACAAAAAAGACTATTACAGGTTACTGCTCGAGGTGACGACCAAGGGCGCATGGGAGCCATGGATTAATTTTGTCATCGAAGGCGTGGAAGAGACCTGTCTGTGGACGACCGAGAAAATCAAAGCCATCCGCGAATTGATGCAGCATACCAGTGCCTTTCTACAGAAAAAAGTACCGAAAATTTACTCCTGGGAACTGAACGAGATGCTGTTCAAACAACCGTATTGCCGGATATCCAATCTGGTCGATTCTGGCATCGCAAAACGCCAGACGGCGTCCGTTTATCTCAAGCAGCTGTGTGATATAGACGTCCTGCGCGAAACGAAATCGGGCCGTGAAACCTTGTTTGTGCACCCCAAATACATAGACCTGCTGACCGTGGAAGAAAATATCTATGTTTATTACGCTGGCGTGGAGACCGATACGGCTGGCGTACATACCGCCTAGGCCAGATCAGCCGGTCAGGAGAACAAACTATCTGAAAGACGGGCGCGAGACTCAGTAACCGGTCTTTTGGACTAGACTTGGTCAGAACGTGACGAGGTTTTGATGATGGCTGGCGAATTTTCCGGATTCCCAAAAGATTTGTTCCTGTATTTGCAGGACCTTGCGAAAAACAACAACAGAGAATGGTTCAATGCCAACAAGAACCGCTACGTTGAGGCGGTGGTTGAGCCGGTGCAAGCTTTTATCGAGGCCATGCGTCCGCGGCTGGAAAAAATATCGCCCCATTATGTCGTCGATTCGCGCCGCAATGGTGGCTCGATGTTTCGCATTTACCGTGATACCCGGTTTTCGAAAAACAAGAATCCGTACAAGGAAAATGTCGGTTGCCAATTTCGCCACGAAGCGGGTAAGGACGCTCACGCCGCCGGGTTTTATGTACATCTCGCCAACGACCGGATTTTTTTTGGCGGCGGAGTCTGGGCTCCACCCAACGACGTACTGACAAAAATCCGGCACGCGATCATAGCGAAACCGGATCAATGGAAAAAAATCACCCACAGCAAGGCATTGCTCGACGAGTTTTCCGGGGTCCGTGGCGACGGTCTGAAACGCCCCCCTCGTGGATATGACCCCGGCCATGAATTGATCGAGGATCTCAAGCGCAAGACTTTTTACGTGATGCACGAAGGGAACAAGAAACAGGCGCAATCGTCTGCGTTCATAGAGGATGTATCCCGCGCATTCAAGGTATCCAGTCCGTTTATGAAATTTATTGCGGCCTCGCTCGATTTGCCATATTGAGATTACCTTGCGATCTTCGATGCACTGTATGATGCGCGTAATAAAAAAGCCGTTCGCTCGGTCTGATTTATTACGGTTTGCCGGGCAGAAACTCAGTTGAACACAACAACGACTTACACCTTGAAAGCGCAGATTCAGCGATACGCAGTCGCCCTGATCAGTCTCACGGTCGCTTTGATCAGCCTCGGCTATAACACGTGGCGAAACGAGCAGACCGAGGCCAATCGAAACATCCGCGCGGCCGGGTTTGAAATGATCCTCGCGATGAGCGATCTGCACGAGGTCGTGTTCTTCAGCCATTACGGAAAAAATGATCAATTGGGGGACCCAAAAAGAGGGTGGGCCATAATCCTGGGCTTGAGGGATCTCAGTATGGTAATGCCGCCCCGCGTACAGGAGACGGCAGGAAAGCTCAACGACGCCTGGCGGGAAGACTCAGGCGCGCTCGGCAGCACTGAAACCAGTGTTGAGCGGATCAACGAGGCGATAGACGAGTTGCGTTACGAGATACTGATGGCGCTGGAAGCGCTGGGTTAAATCGGGCATTTAAGGGCATGCTAAGGCACCCGCTAGCACTAACGGAAAGAGGGAGCGCTGTGCTTAAGATGCCCGGTTTTAAAACATCAGACTATCTACACTCTGGCCGGGCCAAACGTCGTTAATGGAAACAGACAGTGCTCAGTTATTTTTTATACGACGAATCATAAGGATCGAATCCGACTTCGGTTACGCTGAGATCGAGTTCCTCAGACGGATCGATGCTTGCGTCACCTCTGCCTTGGTCTTGCAGCTCCTGCAGCGCTTTTTGTACTTTTTCCCCGCGGAAGATTCCAGTCTTCAGGATCGATAACTTGATCGTTCTGATCGTGCCCTCCCAAACGCTATGCCCAGTTGCGTCTTCCGCCACGTGGCCGTGTCGCTTTTCATCTGGAGTATTCCGCGATTTGTCTTTACTGTCTGAAGTCATGTCCGTCCAGAAACCTGATAGATCGAGATTACCTAATTACTATAAAAACAAGATTAAAACCCCCCTACCGGAAATCAATGACTCACGTCACAATTTAACTTGTGCGGTTGAGTCAATGGAAATGCAATATCGGACCACCGTTTTTTACGATTCTGCAACCAATACCGGCAGTACCGGCAAGCCGATTTCGCCCGTGAGACCGGGTGTTTCAGGGGTTTCCCGATCTGACACCGCCACAGCTAGGCATTAGGCGGCTCACCTTCTTGCGCAGCAAGCCAGCCGGCTGCGTGTTCCACCCCGATGTAGCTATTGGCCAAAAGTTTGGCCAGAATAGTCAACATCATTCGTTTTACCACCTCAGACGGAACACATTGATGCGCCTTCGCCATACCGGAATCTTTGACTTTTTCGTTTGTTTTTTCTTGGTCGCCTGCACGCCGCCGGCGGATCAGGCGATCGTCAACCAGGCCACGCCACATATCCGCGAGGCGGCATTCGCGATGCCGGACCGATACGCTGCGGATGTTGGTGAACTCGTGCTGCGGGCCGGCGGAAACGTGGTCGATGCGGCGGTCGCCACGGCCTTTTCGCTGGCTGTGACTTATCCTGAAGCAGGCAACATCGGCGGCGGCTTCATGCTGCTGTTTATCAAGGGTGAACCGTTTTTCCTGGACTACCGGGAAATAGCCCCTGCCGCCGCCAGCCGCGACATGTATCTCGATGACAAGGGCGATGTCATTCCGCGACTCAGTTATATCGGCCACCAGGCTGCCGGTGTGCCGGGCACGGTAGCTGGCATGTGGGCCGCGCATCAGCGGTTTGCCAGCCTGCCATGGGCCGAACTGCTCGCGCCCGCGATTGATCTGGCGGAAAACGGCTTCGTCGTTGACGAATCACTGGCCCGTCGCGTGACACGCGGCCAAAAAAAGTACGCGGGAAAAACCAACCTCGATCAGTATTTCGGAAAACTTGAGGCTGGGACCGTGTTTTTGCAGCCCGCGCTGGCGGAAACGCTCAGGCGAATCGCGGCAAACGGTCGTGCGGGGTTTTACCAGGGAGAGACCGCCGGTTATATCGTCGATGAAATGCGACGCGGCGATGGGCTGGTCAGCGCAGATGATCTGATGGCATACCAACCGGTCTGGCGCGAACCACTCAAAGCTTCGTGGCGCGACTATCAGGTGCTGTCGGCACCGCCGCCGAGTTCGGGTGGATTCGCCATCATCCAGTTGCTCAAGATGAAAGACCACCTGGCCGGAGAATTCGACGGGCTCGCTCACAACTCGGCGCAATACGTCCATTTGATTGCCGAAATGGAAAAAAGGGTTTTCGCGGACCGGGCGGAGTATTTTGGCGACCCGGATTTCGTCGATGTACCGATCGACAAGCTGATCGCCGAAGATTACATCGAAGCGCGCGCGGCGGAAGTCGACATCGACGCAATTTCTCCGGTCGAGAGTGTACCACCCGGTCTTGAGTCGCCGTATACGACGCATTTCTCCATCGTCGATAAGGACGGTAACGCGGTTTCCAACACCTACACGATAAACAGCTACTTTGGCAACGGCGTGGTCGTCGAAGGCGCCGGATTCCTGCTCAACAACGAAATGGATGATTTCAGCGCCAAACCCGGCGTTCCTAATATCTTTGGGGTGGTTGGGAAAACAGCAAATGAAATCCAACCCGGCAAACGGATGCTGTCGTCCATGTCGCCGACGATTCTGTTACGGGATGATGAGGTCAGCATCATCGTAGGAAGTCCGGGCGGGTCGACAATCTTTACCTCTGTGTTTCAGGCGATCGTCAATGTCCTCGACTTCGGCATGACGCCTGAAGAAGCCGCAAATGCCGGCCGGTTTCACCACCAGTTGGTGAAGCCTGACCTGGTGACGTACAGCCCGAGCCGGCCTTTATCCGACGAGGTTATTAAAGAACTGGTCGGGAAGGGTTACCGGCCCAAGCCGCACCGGTGGGATTATGGCGACGTCCAGATCGTCTGGCGCGACGGCGACAATTATCGCGCCGGGTCTGATCCGCGTAATCGGGGCGAGTCCCGGGTGATCGAATTCGGAAATTAGTCCGCGCCAATCACGGTCTGGACTGCCCTGATCGGAGCCGGTCACAAAGAAATTCTGTTGATCGCCAAAATTGTCGTCGTGGCGGTCACAAATCCGAACAAATCGGCTAGCCTGCTCTGATCGGATTCATTAGTCATTACACATATACTGCACGCGGGCACCATTTTTGGTCAAAATTTAGTTGATATGGTACTTTGTCAATGTAAGCAGACCGCTGACACACTAACAGCCCAACCGAACTCACACCATGAGCGCTTGTCGAACCAGTTTCTCGGAAACGTCCGTAAGGCACACCATGTACAACAGTGACCGTCACCAGTTTTTCCGTTTCGCCATTGTGCTTGGCGCGGTCTTCATAGCTGCCTGTGGGGGGGGTGGTGACGGCGGCGGCAATCCTCCGCCGGTAAGTAACTGGATGCCGGGCGTCTTTCAGCCATCCGCTACGTTTGTAGCTCAATGCGCCTTTCCCCGCAGCGGCATCGACCCGGCGACCGGTCTGTTCTATCCCGACCTGCAGGGATCGACACTATCGGAAAATAACTGGCTGCGCTCGTGGAGCAACGAGCTTTATCTGTGGTATGACGAAATCACCGATTTAGATCCGTCTGCCTTCCAAACGCTCCCTTATTTCGACCTGCTCAAGACTTTTGCCACGACGCCATCCGGCAACCCCAAGGACAAGTTTCATTTTACTTTTTCAACGGCAGAGTGGTTCGCGCTGTCCCAGTCAGGCATCGCGGCCGGATACGGAGCGAACTGGGCAATCATCGCGGCGACCCCACCGCGAATTGTTGTGGTCGCTTATACCGACCCGAACACGCCGGCCACGTCGGCGCCGGCCAGCCTGGCCCGCGGCGCGAAGGTTTTGGAGGTCGATGGGTGGGACCTGATCAACGAGAACAGCAGCGCCGGCGTGGATGCCTTAAACGCCGGCCTGTTTCCCGCCCTGGCCGGCGAAAGTCATGCGTTTACCGTTGAGGATCTAGGGGGAAGCGTGCGTACGTTTACCATCGAGTCGGCCGATATCATGTCAACGCCGGTGCAGAACGTCGGCACCGTCTCGACCCTGACCGGTGAAGTGGTGGGATACATGCTGTTCAACGACCATCTTGCGCTGGCTGAGCAGGGACTGATAGATGCGGTCAGTTTTTTGGAAACGGCCGCCATCAAAGACCTGGTACTCGACATCCGTTATAACGGCGGCGGCTTTCTGGATATCGCCAGCGAGCTGGCCTATATGATCGCGGGTCCGGTGCCAACGGATGGCCGGATCTTCGAAAACATCATATTCAACGACAAGCATCCGGTAACCAACCCGGTTACCGGTCAACCGCTGGCACCCATACCTTTTCATTCGACCAGCCAGGGTTTCTCCACGCCATCGGGTCAGGCGTTGCCAACGCTGAATCTGCCCCGTGTTTTCGTTTTGACCGGGCTCAATACCTGTTCGGCCAGCGAATCGATTATGAACAGCCTGCGTGGAGTCGATGTCGAGGTCATACAGATTGGTTCGACCACCTGCGGCAAACCATACGGCTTTTTTCCAACCGACAATTGCGCAACGACTTACTTCTCTATCCAGTTGCGGGGTGTCAACGCGAAGGGCTTTGGCGACTACTCGGATGGCTTCTCGCCGGCGAACTCCACGGGAACGGTGGGAACGGTCGTTCCTGGTTGTTCGATAGCCGACGACTTCACGGCCGCGCTGGGTGATCCTGCCGAAGGGCGTTTTGCCGCGGCCTTGGCCTATCGTGACAATCCGACCTGTCCGTTGCCGTCCGGCCTGGCGCAAAAATTGGCTTTGTCCGGGTCTGATGCTTTGCCGCTCGACGCTGTTGACGGTCTGGTGCCGAAGTCACCCTGGCTGCAAAACAGGATCATCGAAAGGTAGATTCTGATCCTGGCTTGCAGCCAGGATCTTTGTCCGCTTTAGCGACCGGGCGGCAACGACTTGTCCCAGTCCAGGGCATTGTACTTTTCCAAAATCTCGATCAACCTATCGACTGGCAGCGCGCGCAGTTCGCCGCGCGAACTTCCCATGGTCGTCGCTTTGAATATCGCATTGTAAATAGCCTCCTCGGTGGCCTCCGCCGTTGCCGCAAATAATGGCGACATCGACGAATTAACCAGTGTGGCTGCGCCTTCGGGTTTACCGCTGGTCCGCGGACGACGAACGCTTCGATCAGTGGAAAAAGCGATCACGTAGTCTCCCGAGCCGTTATGCGCAAATGAACCGGTGCGGGCCAGGCCCATGATGGCGCGCATCGCCAACCGATCCAGGCTGCGTGCATTCAGCGGCGCATCCGTGGCCACAACGATCATGATGGACCCATCTTCGCGGTCGTCGCTTGCCTGGTCAGCCTCGAGCTCTTGCCGGTAGGCATAAAAACCCATCTCTCTTGCGACCGGCGCGCCATTGATACTTAGCGTGCCGCCAAAATTGGTCTGCACCAGCACGCCGATGGTGTAGCCGCCCAGCGATTCCGGCAACACTCTTGAGCTGGTCCCGATCCCGCCTTTCCAGCCGAACGCCTGGGTGCCGGTACCCGCGCCGACACTGCCCTCTTCCACCGGGCCGCCGCTGGCGCTGTTTAAGGCCTTGAATACGTGGTCACGCTGAACCGGGTCGGCCCACATGTTATTTACGCGCGCGTCATTGGTTTCACCGACAATCGGGTTGACCGTGTGTTCGCCCATGCCGGGCTGCGTATAGACCCATTCTTTCAGCGCGTCGGCCGCACTCCACACGCACAAGGTGCAGGTCAGTAGTATCGGTGTTTCGATCTCACCGAATTCTCTAACCTGGGTCTCGCCGATTAATTTACCGTAACCGTTACCAACATGAATCCACGCCGGCACCGGATCGGTATAGAGGTTGCCGGGCGCGGGGATAATCGCCGTTACGCCGGTGCGTATATCATCGCCGCGAATCACCGTCGCGTGGCCGACCTTGACGCCATCAACATCGGTGATCGCATTCAACTCCCCGGTTGGAAACGTACCCACGGCCAGCCCGACATCCCTGGCGCGCGGCCTGTCGCCATTATCATCGGCCAGGACTGGCACCGAAATCGGTAAAAGAAGCAGTAAATTACAGGCAACGCTCGCGACTCTTGATTTCATTGCAAGTCTCCGATCATAAATTTTCAGGAAAACATTGTTGGTACCGCCGAACGCTGGCGGCTGGTCATTACCACTGTACTCTCGGGTCAGATCAGAACGCTTTCACTGCCGGCACTTCACGGTATGTATAATCGCATGCAACAAAAGAGAGCGGTAGAGATGAGGAATCTTTCTTGTTAGAAATCGATCAATGCCCCGTTTGCCAAGGGGCAGGTGACTGGTATACGGACCGGGGCGAATACAAGATATTTCGTTGCAGGGTTTGTACCTTGTTTTACACGAGCCCGGTACCGGACGCGGATGAACTTGAGACCTTGTATCGAAATGAATGGTCTGTCCCCGCCGGGCAGAACTACACCCACCGAAAAAAATTCACACGATCGTGGCGGCTCGGCCAGCGGGCGAAAAAACTCCGCCGCCTGACCTCAGGAGACAGCCTGCTCGAGATCGGCTGTGGCCCGGGCGATTTTCTGCGCGGCGCCAGGTCGGCAGCGTTTACAACCATCGTCGGCGTGGAGCCGGGAGACGGTGAGGCCGAGTACACGCGCAGCCTGGGTTTTGATATATACAACAAGATGTTCCTGGAGGTGGATTTTGCAGATGCGCGCTTTGATGTCATCGTTTCCCGCCAGGTAATCGAGCACGTACTGGATCCGATCGAGTTTTTGTCTGCCGCCACCCGCCTGTTGCGACCGGGCGGCTGCATCATGCTGGAGACGCCCTGCAGCAGTCACATCAAGGCGCGCCTCGCGGGTAAGAACTGGCGTTACCTGTGGCCCCCGTGGCATTTGAACTTGTTCAATGAGAGTAGCTTTGAGGCCTTGTTCGAACGATGCGGTCTGAAGCGGGTGTCCTTCCGCAGGCATATCCGCAAAACATATATCACCGCAATCGCCCGGTTGGCATCGGATTGAACCGGGGTTGAAGACAGAAGCGGCCGTGTAAAACCAGCCACCGTTGTTTTATGCGAACTATTCATGCGAACTCAAAAGTGTGAGCCAGTTCATGGTCTGCGGCAACAAAAAAAGTCGTATCATCGGGTAGCGTAAAATCTGCATGTGATAAATTCACCGTCGCGGTTTTTTTGTGTCGCGGTCTTGCGACAGCGAATAGTGGCATCGCTTTTATTACTCAGGTTTGACGCATTAACTGATACTATTTAGCCGTTAAAAAACAGAAGGTGACACGCATGCATAATCCTATTCTCGTCAAGACGGTCGCATTTACCTTGATCGCAGGGCTGCTTTGCCTTGGTTTTCCGCAGGGATCGATGGCCGGCATGATCGGTACCGAGTCGTTGATTGCGTCGCAGGAGCGGCAAGGCCGGATTGACCGGATCAATGGCATCCTGGCCAAGGATAACGTCAGACATCAACTGATCAAATTCGGCGTCAACCCGACAGATGCTGAAGCGCGTGTCGCGAGTCTGAGTAACTCTGAATTACAGAATCTGGAAAAGAGTCTGAACGGGCTGAATAATGCTGCCGCCGGCGTCGTTGAGCTCTTTGGCATCGTATTCATCGTTATTCTTATCCTTGAATTACTCGATGTCACCGACCTGATACATGGCGTCTGATTAAAGGCGTGACCCTGCGATTCGCCCGGCCGCTGTTACTTGTTTTTACGGTGACGGTGGGTGGCTGTGCAACCGATGTGCTGCGAGGTGCGGCTGACGCCAGCTTGCCCTCTGCGATCGAATGGCAGGGCACTCCGTTTTTTCCACAAGAGGAATACCAGTGCGGGCCTGCCGCGCTGGCAACCCTGTTAAGCTCTTCAGGCCGGACGGTCCGGCCCGAAGAGTTGGTAGCCAAAGTCTACGTCCCGGGAAAGCGCGGCAGTTTCCAAGCGGAACTGCTTGCAGCGACCCGCAGCTACGAACGCATTCCTTACGTGATTCCCCCGGATATTGCAGCGTTGTTGGCTGAACTTGCCGACGGCCGAGCAGTGCTGGTGTTCCAAAACCTCGGCGCCAGGCTATGGCCCGTATGGCACTACGCTGTTGTGATCGGGTTTTCCACGGAACAGGACCGAATCATTCTTCGATCCGGCACCACCCAGCGCCTCGATCTATCGGCAAAGCGATTTCTCAAGACCTGGAAACGAGGCGATTACTGGGGGCTGGTCGCTTTACGCCCAGGCGAACTGCCCGCGTCCGACGATGAAAATGCTTACCTAAAGTCGATCGCAGCGGCCGAATCTTCCGGGCATCTGGGGCTGGTAATACCGGCATACGAGGCTGCGCTCACGCGGTGGCCGGACAGCCCCACGGCATTGTTCGGCCTGGGTAATTCATTACTCAAACGCGGCGACTTAATCCGGGCCGAACAAATTTACAGGCAGACACTAAAAACCAGCCCTGGTCACACCGCGACGCTAAACAACCTGGCGCAAATGCTGGCCGATCAGAATCGCTGCCGGGAAGCCCAACAGATCATCGATGAAGCTCTGTCGGCGCCGGATCTCGAACCGTGGCTGTTGGAGGCCTTGACAGAAACCGGCGAGCAGGTTGCCCATTGTCGGTGACCAGATCGAGCTACTGGCATGCGATCTCTGGTTAAGATAGCCGCTTAGCTGAAAAAGCGTTTGACGTTGAAGTACAAGGCGCAGGCCCAACAGATCCAAACCCAGACAAATAACGATCCCCAGCCGAGTAGCCAGTGCTCTCCAAACAGCTCGAGGACAATGACAAACCCACCAACGACCCACATCGCACCTGCCGTTCCCAACAGACTGGTTATCAAGACCTGCTTCAATTCATGGTTCATCGAAATCATCTCCCCGATTATTTTTGCCTGCCTTTGTTCAGTGGGCCTAAGCATACTGCTAAGAATTGAGAAAAAACAGGATTGCTATGCAACAAGAAGGCAGTGGCATTAGGAATTCACTGTCCCATCGATCGGTCGTTTACCCCTGAGTCTGTAACGGCTTTGGCTGGCGCAACATGTATTTTTCCAATATACACGTGCCCTGAAACTCAATACGATTAACCGCTGACAGGGTTTCGCGATGGCGGCAGGAAACAGGGTTCGCTGATCCCGCGGCGATCACGCGAAAGCTACGGCGGAAAGACAAAGTCCTGCCATCTGCGATAATCCTTTTGTTTTTAGCGGAGTTGGCGAGGAGACATCATGACAGCCCCATCGAAAAACAAGTCCCTGTTAAAAAGGATTGTCACCCTTGCGCTTTTCCTGGGCATGGGGATTATTCCACTCGCTCCTGGTTACGCAGACCTCGAAAATTTTTGTGAGCGCCTTCCCCGCCCTGCCTATGCTGAGTTCCAAAAGCACCCAATCAGTAATGACTGGTTCGAGGTTTATGCAGTGGGACCCGGCATCTGGGCCATTTATGAACCTTTCCAGTGGCAGGAGGTTATTTCTTACCTGATTATCGGCACCGAAACTGCGTTGCTTTTCGATACCGGAAACGGGATCGGAAACATCAAGGCTATTGTTGATCAATTAACCGACAAGCCCGTCGGGGTGCTGAATTCCCATACCCATTTCGACCACATCGGCGGCAATTATCAGTTCGAAAAAATTCTGTCTGTTGCAACCGATTTTTCCATCGCCAACAGTCAAGGCGTCAAGAGCGATATGGTGACGATGGAGGCCTCTCCCGAAGCGCTGTGCAAGGGACTGCCCGAGGGGGTCACACAGGAAAATCACCGGATCAGGCCTTTTACCATTACCAATAAGGTCAAAGAAGGCGATGTCATCGATATGGGGAACCGGAAACTTGAGATTCTTCGAATCCCCGGGCATACGGATGATTCCATTGCCTTGCTGGATCGGGACGCGGGGTTTTTGTGGACGGGAGACAGTTTTTACGAAGGTCCGATTTGGTTGTGGTTCCCGGAGACTGACCTTGCGGCCTATAAAAACTCCATAGCCCGGTTGGCGGCCTTTGCCCCCGGTCTAAAAGCCTTGTTCCCGGCGCATAACACCCCGAAGGCGAACCCCGCCATGCTTGTCGAGGTGCAACAGGCTTTCGACCTGGTGCTCGCGGGCAAGGCCAAACCCATTCCCACCTGGGAAGGAACCGTTACCTTTGAATTCGAGGGATTCGGTTTCCTGATGCGGGACGACTATACGCGTCTGCCAACCCGCTAAGGCCAGTCAAGGCATGGGAGGGTTGTTAATCGGCACGATCAGACACCATCGAGGTAGGCGGCAATGTCGGCAATGTCCTCATCACTCAAATCGGCGAGTTCGAGGGGATGATCTTTATCGCCGGAACGGATCGCCTTCATCTGACCGGCGATGGCATCGGCACCTCTGCCGTTCAGACTCACCATTACATTGTGGCAACCGGCACAGTGTTCCGCCTTGGTCTCTCCTGGAGCGGCATCACCAGCTAGGCCGACCTGGGCATAACCCATAAAAACCGCAATCGTAATAATCATTGCTCGCATGAATGACTCCTCATCTATTCTCGTTGTTACCAAAGTTTCTCCAGTGCCCGCATAACGTCCCGGCGGCTGATCTGACCGACCAAACGGCCGTTTTCGATCACCGGGTAACGGTGAAAGCGCTCGCCGAGAAATAACCTCGCCGCGTCGACGATGCTCTCCTCCGCCGCGATGGTCTCAACATCTTTACTCATAAATTCGGATACCTGACCACCGTATTCCGAATGATACCCGGCGTTCAACACGACCCGCATACAATCCCGTTCGGTGAGAATACCCACCAGATTTTCGTTTTCATCGACCACCGGGGCCGCGGCGATGTCATTTTTCAACAACGTATGTACGGCCCGCAGAATCTCCGTATCCGGGCGGAGCGTCACCAATTTCGTCGCCATGTAATCCCGAACTTTGACGGACTTTGACATTAATTTTTCCGCCCACAGGCGCCCCCACAGAGCGCCTTCGATTCGCAACCCTTTTCGCCCGGCAAGCCGCGGCATCCCGCATGCATGGGCCGGCCCCGGAATACCATTCCAATGCCCAGGGCAAATGCTGTCAATACGAACATTACGAAACTGCCGACAAATAATTCCATTGAAATCTCCGGATTTTGCCTAGACAAAAAAATCGTCGAAGAGAATATTTTCCTCCCCCACGCCCAGTTCATCGAACATGAAGATCAGCGCTGCGTTCATCATCGGTGGACCGCAAAAATAATACTCGCAATCCTCCGGCGCCGGATGATCCTTCAGATAGTGCTCAAGCAAAACTTCGTGGATGAATCCTGTCAGGCCTTGCCAGTTATCTTGGGGCAGCGGATCCGACAATGCCAGGCGCCACTGAAAATTGTCGTGCTCGGCGGCGAGTTGGTCGAATTCCTCTATGTAGAATGCCTCACGCAGGCTGCGGGCGCCGTACCAGAAATTGATCTTTCGCTTGCTGTCGAGGCGTTTCAGCTGATCGAAAATATGGGACCGTATAGGCGCCATGCCTGCGCCGCCGCCGACGAAAATCATTTCCGCACCGGTCTCCCTGGCGAAAAAATCTCCGAAGGGTCCCGAGATAACCACCGGATCTCCGGGCTTCAGACTGTAAATATAGGATGACATGATGCCGGGAGGGGTGCCGGCCGGCGCCGCCGGCGGCGGTGCGGCGATCCGGACATTCAGCATGACGATATTATTCTCGTCCGGATAATTCGCCAGGGAATACGCCCGCCTGGCAGGCTCCTCGACGACAGATTCCAGGTCGAATAATCCGAAACGCTCCCAATCGTCCTGGTATTCAGCCGGAATGTCGAAGTCCGCGTAACGCAATTTGTGGGGAGGGCATTCGATCTGTATATACCCGCCGGCTCTAAAATCCAGGACTTCATCGACGGGCAACTCCAGCACCACCTCCTTGATAAAGGTTGCCACGCAGTCAGTGGAGCGTACCTTGCACTCCCAGCGTTTCGCCCCGAACACGGCCTCGGGCACACGAAGCCGCATATCCGCACGCACGGAAACCTGACAGGCCAGACGCTCACCTTCCGCCGCCTCCCGCTTGGTGATATGCGACGCCTCGATCGGCAGCAAAGCACCGCCTCCTTCAAGAACCGTGACCCGACACTGACCGCAGGTGCCACCTCCCCCGCAGGCCGATGGCACGAATAATTCATTGGCTGCCAGTGCTCTCAAAAGTTTGCCGCCCACCGGTACACTGAGGTCACGCTCATCGTTCACATTGATGGTGACATTACCGCTGGGCACGAGGTGGAAGCGGGCCAGGAGGATCAAGAGCGCCAGCACCAGTACGATACTGGTGAACAAGCCGACGCCGAAAAAGATTTCCTGCATGACTAAAACTGAATGCCGACCATGGCCATAAAGGCCAGGGACATCAGCCCCGCCGTTATAAAGGTGATACCCAGCCCCTGCAATCCGGCGGGAATCTCGCTGTATTTCATTTTTTCCCGTAAACCCGCCAGCGTAACCAGGGCCAGCGCCCACCCCACACCTACGCCAAATCCGTAGACTGTGCTTTCCACAAAGTTATAGTCCCGCTGCACCATGAACAGCGACCCACCGAGGATGGCGCAGTTCACCGTCAACAGCGGCAGGAAGATACCCAGGGCGTTATACAGGGCGGGAAAAAACCGGTTCAGAACCATCTCCAGGATCTGCACAATGGCCGCGATGACGCCGATATAACTGATCAGTCCGAGATAACTGAAATCCAGGTGCCCGAGACCCGCCCAGGCCAGAGCACCCTCGCGGAGGAGATAGTTATAGATCAGGTTGTTGATCGGTACCGTGATCCCTTCCACCAGGATAACCGCGGCACCGAGGCCGATGGCGGTCTTGATCTGCCTGGAAATGGCCAGAAACGTGCACATCCCCAGGAAGAAGGCCAAGGCGAGATTTTCGACGAAAATCGAACGGACGAAAATGGCAACCAGCGCCTCCATCAGTGGATCGTCTCCTCTAACGGGATTGGTTTTTTATCCGGCTGTTCGACCTGTTCAGGTTTCCAACTCCGAATGCCCCAGATCATCAGACCAATGATGAAAAAGGCGCTGGGAGGAAGCAGCAGCAAGGCATTGGGCTCGTACCATCCGCCGTCAACCGCAAGCCGGAAAATCTCCACCTCCAGCAACGACCCGGTACCGAAAAGTTCCCGAAAAATCGCTACGGTGATCAGGATCAGGCTGTAGCCCATACCGTTGCCGATGCCGTCGAGAAAACTGATGCCGACCCGGTTGTGAACCGCAAAGGCCTCCGCCCGCCCCAGCACGATGCAATTGGTGACGATCAGGCCGACAAAAACGCTCAGGATTCGCGCCGTCTCCGGGGCAAAAACCTTCAGCAACTCATCCACCACGATGACGCCGGAGGTGATCACGATCATCTGCACGATGATGCGTACGGAATTCGGCAGGTGCCGCCGAATCAGGCTGATGATCGCGTTGGAGAAAGCCAGCACTGAGGTCAGCGCCAGGCTCATAACCAGCGCCGAATGAAGGGAATTGGTGATGGCCAGCGCCGAACAGATACCCAGCACCCGCAGAGTGACGGGATTCTCATCGATGAGCGGGGTCAGAAGCGCTTGACGAGCTTTAATCATCATCAGGCCCCGCCACTGAAAAATCCTGGAGAAACCTGGCGAAGCCGTGGGGGCCCAACCAGTAGCGTATGAGATTAGTCACGCCACGGGCGGTCACCGAGGCGCCGGTCAATGCATCCACCTGGTAAGTCGCCTCCGGTGAACCCGGATTCACAGCGCCGCCGGCAATTCTAAACCGGAAGACGCCCTGTTCGTCGTAGAGCCGCTTGCCACGCCATTGAGCCAGCCAGTCGGACCGCAGAATCTGATCGCCGATACCCGCCGTCTCCTCCTGCGCATAGAAAGCCATTTCAGCGATGGTGTTCAGATCACTTTCGAGTGCGAGAAAGCCATAAATTGTCGACCACATGCCCTGGCCATAGACCGGCAATATGATCCTTTGCAGATCGTCGCCGTCGCGAACCAGGTACACCGTCGCCAGCCGGGACCGCCGGCTCAATCCGGCTACATCCTGGTCAGCGGGAATGGTCACGCTGAACTCCGGGTCAGCGGCCGCTTTCCTGGTATCAAAGGTATCCGGGTTAAAGGTTTCGTCGAAGACGCCCCGGTCCAGATCAACGAGGCGCGCATCGAGATCCCGGAAAGCTGCGATGATTTCCCGGTCCGACAGTTCCACGGCCGGATCCGTCAAGCCACTGATTCGCACGATGTGCCGGTTCCGTTCCAGGTCCTGGTAGGCCCGCTGGATGGGTCGCAGAGTTACGGCCGCCACAGTAACAAGAATGGAGCACACCAGGGCCGTGGCGGTTACCACGACAATGGCTTTCAAGGAACTCTCGTTATCCATTATCGACTTCCCGCCAAACGCAGCCGTCGCCGGCGAATGTTGAGTTCGACCACGACAGAATCAATCACCGGAGAAAACAGGCTCGCCAGCAGTATCGCTAACAGAATGCCCTCGTTATATGAGGGGTTGGTCACTCGGATCACGATCACCAGCAGCCCCACCAGTACGCCAAAGGCCCACCGTCCGGGATTGGTCATGGCTCCCGCAACCGGATCCGTGGCGAAAAACACCGCGCCGAAAGCAAGCCCCCCCAGCACCAGGTGCCAGATCCAGACTACTTCGAAGACCGCGTTGCCAGCGGCCGCCAGGCTGTTAAACAGAGACACCGTGGCCACCATGCCCAGCAGAAAACCGAGCATGACCCGCCAGGAAGCCGCGCCCTTGAAAACCAGGTAAGCCGCGCCCAGCAGGCAACCCAGTACGGACGTCACGCCGATGGGTCCCGGCCGGACGCCGAGGAACAGGTCCCACCAGGTGAGGCCGGACGCCAGAACTGCCTCGATACCGCCTGCCGCAGCCAATTTCAACGCTGGAGTCTGGTCGAAACCGGGCACCGGTATCCAACTGCTTTCGCCGAATACCAGATCCGGGTAGGCAAACAAGAGGAAGATCAGGCCCAACATGGCGGGGTTGACCAGGTAGCGGCCAGTCCCTCCATAGATGTGTTTGCCCACTACCATCCCGAAGCTCATGCCGAGACCAACCTGGTAAAGAGGCGCCCCGGCGGGCAGGATCAGGGCAAACAACCAGGCGAAGGCCAGCAGTCCCTCATCCAGGGACCGGCGACGCACAACGGAGAAAACCGCATCCCAGAACGAACCCACCAGCAGTGCCACCCCGAAGACAGGCAGGAAATACAGGAAACCGTGACCAAAGCAGGCCAGGAGATTCTGCGGGTCATAGCCGATGCCCCAGCCGGTGAGTACTCCACCACGCCAGCCAGGCAGCGCCGCCAACTCCATCTCGACCATGGCCAGGTTAGACTGGTAACCAAGGCTCCATAAACCGATTAGCCAGCAAGGAATCGTGGCAATGACAAAGTTATTCAGCATGCCCTGAACACTGGCGGCGTCCCTTATAAAAGGCGCCACACGGTTCTGTTCAGCGGACGAGTAAAAAAATCGCTCCAGCATGAGCAGCCAGGGCCGGGCCCGCTGCAGCGGCCCACCCTCGACGGCCTGGGATTTCAGATCATCCAGCAGTTCCCGCAGCGACATCAGCCTTCCTTCTCGATCTGGTCAAGGTTGATGCGCAACGCGGCTCCGTAATCCTGCTTTGCCGGACAGACAAATGAGGTCAGGGCCAGGTCTTCCTCTGCCAGTTCCAGACAGCCCAGCGCCTGGGCGATATCGGTATCTTTGACCAACAGGGCGCGCAGCAAAGGCACGGGCAGAATATCCAGGGGCATCACCCGCTCAAAGGCCCCCGCGGGAATCATGGCGGCCCGGCGCCCGTTCCGGGCCGTGGTGAATTCACGCAGACTTCCCTGGCCTCGGGCCGCTGCGAGCAGACCTGCAAAACTGTATTTGTCCGATCCGCTGCGGAACCAGCCGAACAAGCGGCGCTGAGCCTGCGCGACAATGACCGAAATCTGATTGTCATACCGGCCGAGAAAAGCCATGGGCCCCTCCGCCGCAACCCCGCCGAGCACGGACCCCGATATCACCCGGCAGTTCCGCCCCGGGGCGACCTCGCCCGCCAGCAACTCCGTGATACTCGCACCGGGTCGGGTACGCAGCAACCGGGGCTTCATTGCCCCAGGCCCCCCAACCGATACGACGCGCTCAGTCAGCAACCGGCCCGTCTTGAAAAGATGGCCGATGGCGACCACGTCCTGGTAGCCGATGTACCAAACGCTCCGGTCCGCCGCCACCGGATCCAGGTAATGAATATGGGTACCCGGCAGCCCGGCCGGATGGGGGCCGGAGAATTCCACTCGGCGAATCGAGGCTCCCGCAGGCTCTGAACCGGGCCAATCCGGGCCGACGCAAAGATAAACCGGTGCCTGGCCAAGGCGCTCAATGATATTCATACCCGTCCAAAACTCGTCCGCATACCCGGCGATGACCACGCCGGGATCGGCGGCCAGGGGCCGAGTATCGATGGCAGTAACGAAAATGGATTGGGGGCAAGCGGCGGAATCCGGTACGCGGTCAAAGGGCCGGGTCCGGAAGCCGGTCCACGCCCCGGAGCGGTGCAGAACGTCACGAATAGCGGCAGGATCTTCGGAGTCCAGGGAGTCAAACATCGTTTCTGACGCCGCATTCTCATCCAGCTCGATTACCACGGACTGCAGGGCGCGGCGGCGCCCCCGGTTCACTGCGACGACTCGGCCCGTGCCCGGCGAGGTAAATTGAACGGCGGGGTCGCGCTTATCCAGGAATAAGGGTTCGCCCAGACCTACGGCCCGGCCGGGCTCGACGAGCATGCGGGGTTTCAGTCCGACGTAATTGGTACCCAACAGGGCCACTGTCCTCACAGGCTGACCTGTGTTGACTACCTGCACCGGCGTACCGGCAAGCGGAATATCCAGCCCTTTTTTTATTTTGATTCGCAAGGACACAATCTGCCTGGTGATGCCCCGGAGGCGTGAAGCGCGGAAAGAATCCTGTTGCTGGGTAATGCATGAGGTATCGCCAGCAGTGTGTCCTCTGCGCGTCGGTCGTTACCGCGCATTTTACTGTGCTCCCCTTTTAATGTTGTCAACATTATCCTCGCAGGAAATTTTCGACATCCTCGCCTGGTCCGCATATTTCACCAGGGCGGTAGCCGCCGAGGTGTAATACGCGGCCTATTATCATGTAACAGCTTAGCGCGGCCTGGTATACGTAGAACATGCATGCAGCCCATAATGATGTGCATTCAAACCATGTATAGGAGTGGGTAAGAAGTCCATGGATTTTCAATGGATCGCCATCGCACTGGGTGATGTCGTCTGGATTTCCCTGGCTTTTGGCCTGGGCTTGCTGGTGAGACTGCTTGGTCTACCGCCTTTGGTGGGTTTCCTGGCCGCCGGTTTCCTGCTCAATTACCTGGGAATTGCCAGCGGAGAGATGCTGCAGAAGCTCGCCGATCTGGGCATCACTCTGCTGCTGTTCGCCATTGGCCTGAAGCTGAACCTGAAGGTATTGATCCGGCCGCAGGTGTGGTCCGTGACTGTTCTGCATACCTCAATCATTGTTGCCCTTTTTGGAACCGCTATCTTTGGCCTGGCGTTGACAGGCCTGCCGCTCTTCTCCGGCCTGGACCTCAAACTTTCGCTGATGCTCGCCTTCGCGTTGAGTTTCTCCAGCACCGTGTTCGTGGTTAAGGCGCTCGAAGAGAAAGGTGAAATGAAGTCCCTGCATGGACGGATCGCTATCGGCATCCTGATTATCCAGGACCTGGCTGCGGTCATTTTTCTGGCGGTATCCGGCGGTCAGCTCCCTTCGCTCTGGGCGCTACTGCTGTTTCTGCTCATACCGCTACGACCGCTATTTCACCATTTGTTGCAAAAAACAGGTCATGGCGAACTTTTGATTCTGTATGGCCTGGTCCTGGCGATGGGCGGAGCCGAGCTTTTTGAAATGGTCGGCATCAAGGATGATGTGGGCGCTCTCATCATGGGGGTGTTGATCTCAACCCACCCGAAATCGAAGGAGATGGCCAAATCGATTCTGGGCTTCAAGGACTTGTTCCTGGTGGGCTTCTTCCTCTCCATCGGCATGTCTGGCCAGCTTACCCTGGAGACTTTGATCATCGGGCTGCTGCTGGTGCCCTTTATTTTCGTTAAATCAGCCCTCTTTTTTGCTTTGCTGACCGGTTTCAGACTGCGGGCGAGAACTTCCCTGTTGGCGACCCTCAACCTGACCAACTACAGTGAATTCGGCCTGATCGTCGCCGCGATTGGGGTAACGAATGGCTGGCTGGATGGTGCATGGCTGGTTGTTATTTCTGTTGCGCTCTCGCTCTCTTTTTTCGTTGCGGCCCCATTAAGCAACAGAGATAACAAAATCTACAGTTTGTACAGAAATTATTGGCGGAGGTTTCAACGCAAAGAAGGGCTAACGGATGACGCGCTGTTGGCTACACTCGGTGCAACCATTGCCATCTTTGGCATGGGCAGAGTTGGCAGTGGTGCTTATGACAAAATGCGTGAGCACTATGGCGGTACAGTCGTTGGCGTCGACTTCGATGCCGCGGTCGTCGAGAGACACCGGGCCAAGGGACGCAATGTTCTGCACGGCGACCCCAGCGATGCGGACTTTTGGGACAAAATAGAGCACGAACACGGCCTCAAACTCATCATGTTGGCGTTGCCAAATCTACAGGCCACGCGTGATGCCCTGGAACAACTGCGCGAGATATCTTTTCGCGGACGTATTGTCGCAACGGCAAGATTCCCGGACGAGGAGATATTGTTGCGCCAGGCCGGCGCAACCGATGTGTTCAATATCTACGCTGAAGCCGGCGCCGGGTTTGCCGACTACGTTGAGGTTCATAACGTAGCAGGATGACAGCCCGGTTGGCAGCCGGGTTGCTAACTCAAGCTCGCTCGGCCCTTACTGCGTCAGCCAACTCCCCCATCGAAAAAAACAAAAAATCGATTTCTGGTCGTTCGTCCACCTGGGCGGTTGCTCCCCAGTCTCCGGATTCCGACAGGCGCTGCCGATCGATCCACGCGTTGGCAAGCCCGAAAGACCTGGCGGGAACATGATCGTGAAAGAGGCTTTGAGCCGTGTGGAGAATGTCTGATTTCGCCAATCCGCGATCCTGGCTCAGTCGTTCGAATAGGTAGTCAAAATTCGCTGACGAAGGTTTGTAGGAACCGATATCTTCCGCCGTGTAAATGGCGTCGAATTCGACGCCCAGCTTGCGGTTCGAGGCAGCGAAGCCTTCCCGACTGACATTTGACAGGATCACCAACCTATAACGAGTCTTCAGGTACCGCAATGAATCTGCAGTATCCGGAAATGCCGGCCAGTGCGGCAGAGAACGGCCGAAGTCTGCGTCGAGCTGCCCGGTCGTTTGCAAGTCGAATTTTTCGGCAAGCGCTCTGTGAACGCCTGTGAGCAGATCCGTATACAGCATCTCTGGCGTTGCGGTCTCTTGCTGATTCTCGAGAGTCGCGTAGGCCTCCAGCGCATTCCCACGCGTGATATCGCTACACCTGTTCGCCATGAGCAGTGGCTGGAGCGCATCCCAGATACCAGCCTCCCAGTCGATTAGCGTTCCATAGCAGTCGAAAGTCAGGACCTTGTAGTCGCTCAAATGCATGGTCATGTGTATGCCTTTGTCAGATGTGATCCCATGTTCGCGGGATTGTGCCACACACGTCCGCTTTTGACCGCAAGCGAACAACGGGAGAATGCGTCACAGGCGTCCCGCGAATTGACTCTGTCCATTGCAGGCTCTGACAGATTGCCAGCTTGGAATTACACGGTTCTCATTGGCTCAAGGCCACGGCAAAGCCTCTATTGACCGTAATAGCATGATTAATATATCATGCTTTAGATTTCTCTATTTTCGTGCGGTACTTAAAAATGAGCGCCCCCTCCCCTACGTGGAATTTCCTGAGTAACCACGCGCATACGCTAATCTGCCTGGCAGAGGATCCGCGTGCCCGGATGCGGGATGTCGCGAGCAGAGTTGGTATCACTGAGCGTGCTGCCATGAGAATTGTCGCGCATCTTGAGGATGCGGGCATCCTCACTCGACATAAAGAAGGTCGCCGTAATCGTTACGTAATTCACGAGGAACAACTTCTTCGGCACCCTTTGGAATCCCACTGCAGCATCGGATCCTTGTTGTCGCTGGTCCTTGAAAGACCAAAATCCAAAAGGCGCAAACCTGTTCATTCGCCGGACCACAAAAGGAAATCGAAATGACAGGGCCCGCCAAATTTGCCGGTCATGTTCGTGCTGTCGGTTCCTCGCGGTCTATTGTTCTACTGCTGTTGGGTCTTTCGTGTGCGTGCCTGCCTGGCACTGTCTTGGCGGCGGGAGCTGGCACCCTGGACCTGGTGGAGAACTGGGTCGGAATCATTGCGCTGATATTGTTTGCTGCAGCGTATGTTCTCGTCGTGCTTGAGGAATTCACCCACCTGAGAAAATCCAAACCGGTATTGCTCGCCGCAGGAATTATCTGGGCGCTGATCGGTTATGAGTACGCGAGTCACAACCTGAACCATGCGGCCGAAGCGGCCGTGAGGGTATTCCTGATTGAATTTACGGAATTGTTCTTGTTCTTGCTGGTCGCGATGACCTACGTCAACGCGATGAGCGAACGCAACATATTTGAAGCACTGCGCGCCTGGTTGGTTAATCAACGGTACGGGTACCGGCGCTTGTTCTGGACCACAGGAATAATCACTTTCTTTCTGTCGCCAATAATCGACAACCTGACGGCCGCCCTGGTGATGTGTGCTGTCGCCCTCGCCGTCGGCAAAAACAATCGGCGCTTTTCCGCGCTGAGCTGTATCAATATCGTGATAGCTGCTAACGCCGGGGGAGCGTTCAGCCCGTTCGGTGATATTACGACGTTGATGGTATGGCAAAGCGGGCTGGTCGAATTCCAGGCGTTTTTTGCACTCGCCATACCATCCGTCGTGAACTATCTCGTGCCAGCGGCGATCATGTCTTTCGCCGTTCCGCGCGAGGTGCCAGAGATCGGTGATTCAGGCGCTGTCGTGATGAAGCGCGGCGCGAAAACCATCATGTTCCTCTTCGCATGTACGATTGCCACTGCAGTCTCGTTCCATAATTTCCTGCATCTGCCGCCATTCCTCGGCATGATGTTGGGTCTCGGCTATCTAAAGGTGTTCGGCTACTACCTGAAAATAACGCATGTTCCGGCAACGACCGATCAAGCCGGCTATGGCGTCATAGGCGATATTCAGGCATTCGACAGCTATCGGGAACTCGCACGGGCGGAGTGGGATACGCTGATGTTTTTCTTTGGCGTCATCATGTGCGTCGGCGGGCTGGGCTTTATCGGTTATCTGGACCTCGTATCACAGTATATGTACCTGGAACTCGGCCCGACTACGGCTAACGTCCTGGTCGGCTTCTTCTCCGCAATCGTTGACAATATTCCGGTAATGGTTGCAGTGCTGCAGATGAATCCCGTGATGGATCTCAACCAGTGGCTGCTGGTCACACTGACGGCCGGCGTTGGCGGCAGCATGTTATCGATCGGTTCCGCCGCCGGCGTGGCGCTCATGGGTCAGGCCCGCGGCATATACACTTTCTTTGGCCACCTGAAGTGGGCGCCCGCCATTTTGCTCGGGTACGCGCTCAGCGTTTGGGTGCATTTGTTGATCAACGATCGATTCGTCGGGGTTACGGTGAATTAGAGCCCTGCTTAACTGCCCCATTAGCCAAACAAGGATCGACAATGCGATGATATCGGCACAAGAAGCACTCGAATGTCTTCGAGAAGGGAACCGCCGATTCGTATCGGGCACGTGCAGACGCGACACACACCTGAGCCATTCGCGGCGAGTCGCGATGGCGAAGGAGCAGGCGCCCTTCGCGATCATCCTCGGTTGCTCAGACTCGCGGGTGCCGACGGAAATAGTATTCGACCAAGGGTTCGGTGACCTTTTTGTCATCCGTGTTGCCGGAAATATCGTAGCGCCGTCACAAGTTGGCAGTGTCGAGTTCGCCGCGCTGCAATTCGGCACCCCACTTATAGTGATTTTGGGGCATTCACAATGTGGAGCTGTTCAGGCAACCCTGGAAGAACTTCGCCAGCCGACGGAAAACAAGTCGCGTAACCTACATTCCATCGTCGCCCGTATCCGACCTGCGGTCGCGGAGTTGCTGAGAACCGAGCCAAATCACGACGAAGATTCGCTCGTGCAGCACGCGATTCGGGCCAACGTCTGCGCTTCTGCAAATCATCTGCGACATGGTTCCGAGTTTCTGGAGCAACTCGTCCAAAACGAGGAACTACTTGTCGTCGGCGCCGAGTATTCGGTTGAGACTGGCGTGGTCGAGTTCTTCGATGGTGTGGAGGATTGTTAACCAGCGACTGTATCGTCGATGCCCTGAAGAATCCGAGCTGCTTTGGTTGCGCATCTACCAGGCAGGAAATGATCAACCTATGGCAGAAACTCCTCTCGAGCCCGGACGGGGACACCCTGGACCGGCCTCAGCGGAAGGAACAGTGCAGCATCAGCGAATTAGGCAAACCCACCAGAAAATAGATGTGGCAAATCCCCAGGCCCACCAGCCACGAATATTTTTAACCGGACAATCGAAAATTCGACCGGCCGTGGCCAGGGTCATCGCATCGAGAATCAAGGGGTAAACCGCTGCCCGCGTTTCTCGATCGCAATGACCCTGGTACCTTTTCGCCGAAACCGGCGCCGCTAGCGTTCATTGTCGCTGCAGATCAGATCTCCAGCTTGAATGAAACCTCGCTGGCTGTAATCGTCGTAACCGACGACTCGACGCCTTTTGCCTTGATCAGCGAGCCCGGCTGGACGCGCATGAAGAATACCGCTGACGAAAGGACACTGCCGTCCGTATCCAGAAACTGGGTCGTGCCGCTGGTTTCGATGGTGACCCCGAGGACAGTTACGGTCGGATCGCTGGCCGCGGTAACAAAACCCTGCAGAATCGTTTCGGTATCCAATTCTTCGCGCTCCAGGATTCCAGCCAGAATTTCACGGCTGCCCGCCGGCGTCTCGGTTCCGCGAATCTCCAGGTAATCGCCGCTGTTCAGATCGCCTATGCCCAGTGGTTCGACTTTGGGGTCCCTCTTGTCCTCGAAACGCGTCAGGCTATCCACATTGAATGTGATGCCCAACATGACGAGCGAGTTGCCAGCGCTATCGACTGAATCGACGAGCGCCGTCACGCGAATAATCTTGGCGCGCCGGATATCGACCTCGTCGGCGAGTATCACGTTGCTGTTGGCGTCCAGAGTCCCTTCAACCTCTACCTTGATATTGAGGCCCAGGTCTCCGGCCACGCCGCCGGTGAAAATCGTAGTGGCGTCAGTGCTGACCGGGATGCCGGCAACATCGAAGTCCTGTGCGGAAACGAAGCGAGTAATCAAGCCCTCAACTTCTACATGTGCGTCGGGAGCGCCCGCGATACCCAGTGTCTCGAATTCGACTCTCGAGGCTTGCAGCTCGCCTGTTCCTGAAAGCGTATTCCCTTTCGCCTCGACGAAATCACCGTCTGAAATCATACCGCCGGGGAAGTCATCCAGGGTTGCCGCACTGTAATCGACGACGAGTGCGTTGATCGAGAATTTCAACGTGCTGGTATCCAGGCCGCTGACGATGCCGTGTACTTCAAATTGCAAACCGGCCGGTTTGAGCTCAATGCGGGTCGCGGCGATGTCGCCGTTGGCGTTCACAAAACCACTGACCTCGACAATGTCACCCACCGCCAGCCCGCTTAGCGATGCCGGGCTGATGCTATCGTCAAACGAGGTATCGGGGCCAACGATCACCGTCTGTCCGAGGACTACCAGTTGCCCCAGCGTCAGATCGATGCTTTGTACCGGACCCTCGACATTGTCGTCAAAGCTGACGCTATCGGCTGAGCCCGTAGTGAAATCATCGTCACTCGTTCCGCTTATGAAGACAACATCGCCGACGTCCAGATCACTCTGACTACCGGGAGAATCGTCAATTGTGAAGGATGCCGTTGAGGTCTCGTAATGTACGCCATTGACCACCACGCTGCCGAAGGTTGTGATCGTTCCCAGGGAAACGCCTGTGCGGCCTATCCCTGAATCTGGCGGCGGCTGAGAGGGTGGCGGGCTATCGCTGCCACCGCAACCATTAACGGCTGCCAGGGCAACAAGCAGAGATAGTTTTAATAGTATCTTCATGACGATTTTCCTCGGGGTAATGAGCCATCGATGGCATATAGACCTACACCCAGTCTTATGGGAATAGATGATTTATTCGAACTGTCGGCGCGATGATCGTCCAGCCAATCATCCACCTCTTCCAGAAACTGTTGGCCACGCCGATCAACAAATTTTTTGAAATCATCGGCCGCATCCGGGTCAATACGGTCATCGATCGCAAACCCTTCAAATCGCTTCCCGCCATTAGCTGTGGCGGCGAGATTCGCATTCAAGGTTTGAGCATGGTCAAAAAGATTGGTGCCAAAAAATTGAATATGGCCCTCGCTCATCGTTGTCGGCATGTAATAGCGACTCCTGACGACCAACCGCCCCGCTGCGTCTTTTTCAACGCTGTTCGTGTTGAGTAATTCCTTGAGCATCGTCTGTTGCGGCGTATCGCCGCCATAGCGGGCAAACAAGCCGGTAAAACTCGGTTCCGGGCCGGTTTCAGGCAACGCTATTGGCTGCCTGTCTCCATTCAGATACTCCTGATCCTGGTGCCAGCCTGACAGGACGCGAGTCGCATCGGTTGTCTTTACCGGTATCTCCGGCTTTTCTGCCGTAAGCAGTTCCCGTTGCCGCTTGACCTCTTTTCGGCTCATACCGGTCAGGATCGACATGCGTGAAATATTGGTCGGCCGCCCCTTGAGCCCATATTCCTCGGAGGCGACAGCAACAAAAACAGATTTCGACAGGTTTGCGAACTCTTTCCAGGTCATGCCGCATTTCAGCACCACCGACACGATGGGACGGAGCAATAACTGGCAGGCATCGCGAATTAGGGATTTCACATCTATATTCATTATTGGGTACTTTAACCCCAATTGTAGAACATGTCAAGTGTCGATCGATCCCGCTGCCGTTAATTAGCTAATGGTGTCAGCGATTATTGGTAAATAGCGTACGCAGAGTTCGATGTTTGCATTGTGTTCCAGGAATCTCAGGTCGTTAAACCCTCGCTTGCCCCCCAGCGCTGTGGAAAGATATGGATCATGAGTCATCGATTTTTCCTCACGATCGCGATATCGGCTTCTTTGTTGCTCCTGTGCGCAGGCTGCGAGCGTTCCCCTGAAAATCAGGCGGCTTCATCGTCCCGCAAAGACGCTGCGTCATTGATTCGTGGAAATGGCGGGGAACCGCAAACCCTGGATCCGTCACGCGCGGACGACGTACACGCCTTCAACGTCCTGTTCGACCTCTACGAGGGACTGGTGGCGGAAGCGGAGGACGGTTCGCTGATACCCGGCGCCGCTGAAAGCTGGGAAATAAGCGAAGACGGTCGAAAATACAGATTTTTCCTGCGTCCGGACGCGCGCTGGTCCAATGGCGAACCCATGACCGCCGATCACTTCGTCGCCGGCATTCGCCGTGGAGCGACACCGGCGACCGCATCGCCTTACGGATTCTTCCTGACGCCTTTACTTAACGCAGAGGCAGTCATCGCAGGTGAATTGCCGGTGACGGCATTGGGAGTTCGCGCCGAAGATGATCTGACTCTGAGCCTGGAACTCGAACGACCTGCGCCACATTTTCTGTCCATACTCACGATGCCCATCGCCTATCCATTTATCGGCGATATCGATAAGTCGCTCGCAGAAGACCGTTTCAGTAACCCCGATAACTTTATCGGTAACGGAGCATACACGCTGGTGGAGTGGCGGTTGCTTGATCGTATCGTTTTGCGCCGCAATTCGTATTATCGGGAAGCGGAAAAAGTGGCTATCGAGTTTGTCGAGTATCTACCGATAGTAGACCCCCAGGCTGAACTCAATCGATATCGCGCCGGGGAAATCGATATCACGGCGACCGTACCGCCCACACAGATTTCTCGTTTAAGAGAATCAAGACTTGCAGAACTCAGGATCGCGCCGCGACTGGCCCTCTACTATCTGGCATACGACCTCACCGAATCTACGTTTGCCGACGGCAACCTGCGCAAGGCGCTTTCAATGGCGATAAATCGTCAGGCTATCGTCGATCTGGTCGGCCGCGGCGAACTGGCGGCATACGGACTGGTACCGCCGGGGGTTTCCGACCACATTGGACAAAGGTATTTGTGGATGTCTTTATCAGCCGAAGCTCGCGAAGAGGAGGCCAGAAGAGCTTATCGGGCTGCCGGATACAGCTCTGATAACCCATTGCGTATCACGCTGTCATACGATCTTGGCGACATCCATGCATCTGTGGCGCTCGCGGTACGTTCGATGTGGCAGACGGTCCTCGGTGCGGAAATCAACCTGGCCTCCAAGGAATGGAAATATTATCTTGCCAGTCGTGATGATCGGCAGTCGTGGCAGGTCATGCGTTTCGCCTGGTTTGGCGATTACAACGGCGCAAGTACTTTTACCGATATTTTTCGGTCCTCGAATTCACAAAATCTACCTTCCTATCAAAGCGAGGAATACGACCGGCTGCTCGACGAAGCCGTTCGATCAAAAGATGACGGTTTGCGGGCACGGCTTACTGCTCAGGCTGAACGGCTATTGCTGGACGACTATCCCATCGTTCCCCTCTATTTTTTCGTCAGCAAACACCTGGTCAGCCTGCAGATCGAAAACTTCCGCGACAACGTTTTGGATCGCCATCCCAGCCAGTACCTTAGCAAAAACAATCAGGCGAACTGATTCTCGTTCCGGCGTCAGGTTTCAAGATTTTTCTTATTGACGGAAATGCACGTCACGAATCCTGGCGAGAAATTTCCGCGCCTGTTATCAGCCTGGCGCCGCGACCGTAGGTCAGATACCCCCAGAACCAGCGAAAGGACACCATCAGCGGGCTTGGCAAGCCAACCAGAAAATAGATATGGGCGATTCCCCAGACCCACCAGGCCAGGAACCCTTTCAGTCGAACAAATGGAAATTCGATAACGGCTGACTTTCTGCCGATCGTGGCCAGATTACCGGCATTGCGATAGCGAAACGCGTGCGGCGCTTTTTTCCGCTGAATTCTCGATGCGATGACCCTGGCGACGTATTGCCCCTGTTGTTTTGCGGCAGGTGCGACACCGGGCACCTGAACCCCATTCGAATCTGTGACAGTTGCCGCGTCACCAATCACGAATATATTGGGCTCATTCTCTATCGATAAATCGGGCTCGACCCGCACCCGGCCAGACTGGTCAATCGCGACCCCCAGCCACTTCCCGACCGGGGAAGCAGCTACGCCGGCTGCCCACAGCGTTGTCGCAGCGGGTAAATGCTCTTCGCCCAGCATGACGCCACTCGCGTCGCAGCGAGTCACCAGTGTGCCGACGCGGACATCGACACCCAGTCTCGCCAGGGCGTCCTCTGCGTAGCGGGAACTCGACTCGTGGAAAGCCGGCAAGACTCGCGCGCCTGCTTCTATAAGCGTTACCTGTGCACTGCGCGGATCGATACGGCGAAAGTCGGCTGCCAAAGTATGATGCGCAAGCTCCGCGATGGTGCCGGCGAGTTCGACGCCGGTAGGGCCGCCACCGACGATAACGAATCGCATAAGGCGCTCCCTCTCGCCAGCATCTTCACACATTTCCGCTTCCTCGAAAGCCAACAGCAACCGGCGGCGGATTAATATGGCGTCATCGATGCTCTTCAGCCCCGGTGCATAGTGTCTCCACGAGTCGTTACCAAAATACGAATGCTTTGCGCCAGTGGCGAGGATCAGGTAGTCGAAATCAACACGGCTGTCAGAAAGAACAAGCTGCCTGGAATCGAGATCGATACCCTGAACCTCGTCGAGCAGCACCGAGGCATTGCGCTGACGGCGCAAAATTGCGCGGATGGGCCAGGCGACATCCGATGGCGCCAGACCGGCCGCCGCGACCTGGTAGAGCAACGGCTGGAAAAGATGGTAGTTGTGACGGTCAATCAGGATTAGTTCGACTGGTAGCCGTGACATCGCCTTGGCGGCAAATAATCCGCCGAAGCCCGCACCAACGATAACAATCTTGGGTACACGCTGCATGGGGTGATAGCACCCGCGAAAAGTGGGTGATTATTAGAAGCGAACAGGAGAAGTAGCGCAAGCCATCGGAAATGGGCACGGTGAGTCTCGGTGCGTAGAAGGGGGGTACGCCGCCGGCGTCAGGTTTACCCCAGACGAAATGCAACACCGGTACCGTGCTTAAAAAACGCGAAATTCTCTCCAAAAAACGTAAACGGATATACCTACCGGGGCCCGATCCCTATTGTTTCACCCATTGCAGCGATATGCTGCGGACCCATGCGACAACAACCCCCGATCAGTTTTGCACCCGCATTCCGCCAGGCTTTGGCAGCGATCGCACATTCGAGCTGGCTCACCGTGCCAGACCAGGAATTGGTTTCCACATCGAAATTCTCGCCGGAATTCGGGTAGACGACGATAGCCTTGTCCGGTGCTGCGATTTTAATCTGGCCGATCAGTCCGGAAATCAGATACGGAGCTGTGCAGTTGATGCCGATGGCAAGGACCCGCGGGTGATCACGAAACAAGCCAGCCACTTTTTCCAATGGCGTTCCGTCTCTGATACAACGCTCATCGCGACAGGAAAAACTTATCCAGGCGGGGTTTTGTGTATCCTGCAAAAGATCGCAAAGTACCTGGGCCTCCTCGTAATCCGGGAGCGTTTCGCAGGCGAGGACATCGGCACCGGCCTGATCCAGGACATTCAACCTTTCTTCGTGAAAGCGCCGCAGTACATCGCGGCCGACCCCGTAGTTACCCCTGTACTCGGAACCGTCATGAAGTGTCGCGCCATACGGACCGATACTGGCCGCGACGATCGGCATGGGATCAGTCGCGGGATTATCCTCCAGGTATTGCCGCCTGGCCTTTTTTGCGAGGGAAACGGAGCTTTGGATCAGTTCATCGGCGGCGTTTGCGGACATGCCAAGTGACATGAACCCTTTCCGGCTGGCCTGATAGCTGGCGCTGACAATGCACCGGGCGCCGGCATCCAGATAGGCGCGGTGTACATCGATGATGGCCTGCGGATCGCTTCGCAAAAGGGCCGCCGACCAGAGCCCGGTTCCGATATCGTGACCCCGGGCCTCGAGCTCCGTGGCAAGACCCCCATCGAGCAGAATCGCACCCGGACCCGCGAGAGCCTCCACGAAGAGCTTGTTATCCGTTTGCTTCGCGTTCATTCGTCAGATGCGGAAACGTCACCCTGAATTCCGCTCCCGGCTGCCGGTTGATAATATCCACCTTGCCATTCATCGCCACGGTCAGTTGGTGAACAATGGCCAGGCCGATACCTGTACCCACGGTTTCCCGGGTGAGCTCCGATTCTGACCGATAGAAAAGCTTAAAAATCTTTTTCATCTGGTCCTTGGGGACGCCCGCGCCGAAGTCTCTTACCGCGAACAGGACCTGGTCGTCGCCGGTGAGTTTGCTGGTAATCTCGATGGCCTTCTTGTCCGTATGCTCGGAAAACTTGATGGCGTTGTCGACCAGGTTGATTACGATCTGGGCGAAGCAATCATCGTCGATTATTATTCTGGCTCGATCCGTCTCATCGTCACGGTTGAATTTTAGCTCGAAGCCCGCGCCTTCTACCTGGTTGGCGATCTTTGACTCAATGTTGCTCATCAGCTCGCCAACCTTTATCGGCTGCAAATCGAACTGCGGCTCGTTTCGCGTAATCCTGGCAAGTTGCAAAACGTTGGAGATCAGCCTGCTCAGCCGCTCCGACTCATTGTGAATATATTCGTAATAGGTCTGTCGTTTTTCTTCGTCGGCCCAGCCCTCCTTCAGCATCTCACCGTACATGCGGATGGAGGTTAGCGGGGTCTTGAGCTCATGACTCACCGCCGAGACGAAGTCCTGCTGCTGCCTGGCCAGGTCGATCTGGCTGGAGCCCAGCCGATACAGGAAGTAGAAGCCGCCCAGGAACACAAGCGCGATGATAATACTGGTCCAGCCAAGGACGCTGGCGCCCGGCCCCGGCGGTAAGCGCTTGATGCTGAAGATGAGCTCCAGGCTGTCCAGCGGTGTGGACAAGCGGTTGCGGTAGAGCAAAGCGCCGTCCAGCGCCTGGCTGCCATTGGGATAATTGTAGGTGCCACGCCCGCTGACGGTTTGAATGACATCGTCCTGGTGGGCGATGATCAGATTGGACATGCCGGCAAGCGTCGTTTCCATGAACGGCGTCCTGACCGCGTCGTCGACGAAAGCCTGTTGATCGATCAACAAACCCTGGATGAAGCGTTCGCCATCGCGCCAGACTTTCCTGAAAAGAACGAAATGCCCGCTGTCGAGCAGGCTGAACTCCAGGGGATCGATCTCGCTCTCGAAGGCGCTGATGCGCAGAGCGGCCGGCTCCGCCACACTGGCAACCGCCGCTCTGCCCGCCGGCGATGCGGCAAACGGCAAGACGCTCGTTTCCTTGCGCTTGGCACGGGCCGGGACAGCCGCGCGACCGCCATCCACGCCTTGCTGTTCATTCGACTTCCGCTCGAGTTCCTCGCTTTTCTTTTGCAAAGAGGCATCGAGCTTGAGATCGGGAACTTTGCCGATCGTATTGAGGCGCGGTCGCGCCGCCGCTGCCTCGCCGGCAACGTCATCGGCGTCGAGCGTGCCGGCTTTGCGTGAACTGAATTGCGTGTCCTCCCTCGGTAGATTCAGCTGATCGAAGACCTGCTGGCTGTATGTTTGGTTGCCGACAGCGGCCTGCTCCAACAGCATCGCGTCGAGACTATCGATGACATCTTTCTCGCTTGCGGATTCGCCGATAACGCCACCAATGGCTCCATTTTCGAACGCGGTTGTCGACAGGCTCGCGGGTTCCGTACTGGCTCGTTGTTCCGGTACCATAACCAAATCGCGCACGCGCGCCTCCTCCGGGCTATCGAAACCGTCTGCCTCTTTTTCCTCTTCGGGTGCGGCTTTGGGCTTTTCCGGGACATGCACCAGGCCGCGGCGGAGACCAACCTCGGGGCGAGACCGTACCAGGCGGTTGTCGGCCAGGACCGTCTGGATTTCCTGGGTAAGTTGCACGCGGTTTTGGTATTCGCCGGCGCCGATACCGAATTTTTCGGGGTCGCTGCCATCCGGTGGCAGCAGCGGGCTGCTGAATGTGCCGTCGCTGTCGACCTGAAAATAGCCGATCACGCCGGGCAGATCTTCAGTCACGGGATACGCGGAGAGTGGCGAGCGTTGCAGGAAATTGGCGCTCGGATCACCGGTGACGACCAGGAATGTGTAATCCGCGAACGACCGGGCGTCCGCGGTATTGATCATATCGATCAGCCTGGCGTCGATGCGGCTGTCCATCTCCTCGGCGAGACCCCGGTATTGATGAAAGGCTTCCCATTTGAGCTGGCTGTAGCCCTGCCAGATGAGGACCGCCGTTGGAACGGCGAGGGCCAGGAAAATAATCGTGAGCAGGTTCCGCAACCGGTTCTTGTCATAGCCTTTAATGAGGGCTTTGGGAAACATGGGGCTAACCTTCCGTCACCAGGCGGTAGCCTGCGCCACGCACGGTGATGAGGTTTTCAGGCTCCCTGGGATCGGTTTCGATCTTGCGCCTGATCTTCGCAATATGGATGTCGACAGTACGGGTCTCGATATCGAGATTCCGCGCATAACCCCAAACCTTGGTCAGTAGCTCTTCCCGGGAAATCGGCCGGTCCGAGTGTAGTGCGAGATAACTCAACAGCTCAATCTCGCGGCGGGTGAAGGTCAGGTCCTCAGTCCCGTTCTTGCCGGTAAGATTTTCGGTATCGATTTCGACGTCGCGAAAACAAAGGGTCCTGGCCTGCTCGATACCCACCTGGGAACGCCTCAAGACCGCCTCGATTCTCAACACCAGCTGCTGAATGGAGAAGGGTTTTGGCACATAGTCATCGGCACCGAGCGTCAAGCCCTGGATGATCTCCTCATCCGAGGTCTTGGCCGTCAACATGATGATGGGCTGAAGCCGGTCTTCGGCTCGAATCCGGTCGCAGATCTCGTAACCATCCATGCCGGGTAACATGATGTCCAGGAGAATCAGGTCGAACTTGCCCGTCAGCGCTTTGCTCAGACCCTCCGGGCCTGTCGAGCTACTGTCGACCTCGTAGCCATGGAATACGAGCACATCGATCAATCCTGTACGGATGGCCTCTTCGTCTTCCACGACGAGTATGTGAATTGGTCTGGTCATGACACAGCCTCGGAGTTTGTCGGACTCAGGCTAGCAGTTTGCGGGCGCACGTTACGTGATCGCTTGTAAGTTTTTTGTAAATTCCGCGCCCCTGCTTTTACCAAACCATGTCTTATTCGTAACGCCGCGTCCTCCTAACATGGCTCCATCAACCGATTGACAGGAGGCAACATCATGGCATTGATCAACCGCATCTCGCGACTCTTCAAAGCGGACTTTCACGCCGTTCTGGATCACATCGAAGAGCCCGAGCAATTACTAAAACAGGCCATCCGCGACATGGAGGATGACCTGACCACGACCGAGCAGCGCGTCACCCTGTGCGCGCATGACCAAGAAGCATTGTCCGTACGCAAAAGCGAACTGGAAGAAACGCTAACCGAAATCGATGAGCAGCTCGATCTATGTTTCGAATCCGAAAAG
The DNA here is from genome assembly GCA_964568075.1 of uncultured Gammaproteobacteria bacterium. Taxonomy (GTDB): domain Bacteria; phylum Pseudomonadota; class Gammaproteobacteria; order Steroidobacterales; family MnTg04; genus MnTg04. Next base: position 65,004 of record CAZMOM010000003.1, on the reverse strand, counting down.
GACGATCTGGCGAAAAACCTGATTCGCAAGAAGCTCGAGGCCTCGCGCCTCTTGAAACGTCTGAATGCAAAGTACGTTGCCAATGAGAAATATCTGGCCGAGCAACGGGCCATGCTCGATGAGAACCGGACGACCCTGGAAGGCTTAAGGCAAAAGGCAGAGCTTTTTGCACAGCGGGTACCGGTCCATGCAAATGGCGGTTCGGAGTTTGACGATATCGCCTGGATGGCACGGGAATTGACGGTCGGCGACGACGAAATAGAAGTCGCCTATCTCCGTGAAAAGAGTCAAAGGAGTACGTCATGAAACGGCCCGGATTTTTGCATGGCGTGATCGTCGCCGCTGTTTTTGGCTTCTTTGCCAGTGCAGTCGTCGCCACGCTGACGCCATTCGTTGGCTTTGGCAGCGTCATTCGACTGGTCATCCCCGCGCTCGGACTGGCGTACCTTTTGTATCTCATGAGCCGCAGCAAGGAACGGCTGGGACGGGTAACCACGCTTTCGCTGTGGAGCGCGCTGGCCGTCATCACCTGGTGGGTTGCGCCACCGTTTCCGCTTTACCTGCTGATTCACGTGGCTGCAGTGTGGCTCGTGCGCTCGCTTTATTTCTATTCGGGCGTGATACCGGCGCTGATGGACCTGGGGCTGAATGCATTGAGCATTTCGGCCGCCGTCTGGGCCCTCACCCGCTCGGGCAGCGTGTTCCTGGCGACCTGGTGTTTCTTCCTGGTGCAGGCGTTGTTCGTGGTAATCCCGCCGACGATGAAGGGAAAGACCCAGCCGGATCGGAACACGGCGCTGGACAGTGAGAACTTCGAGCGCGCGAGACGCCAGGCCGACGCGGCGTTACGGCAGTTATTCACGCAATAAGCACGTTACTCATTACATATATAGAGAGGACCTCATCATGAAAACCAAACTACTGGGCATCGCCCTTTTCACACTGACGCTGGGAGTGGTCGTGTACTACCCACAGCTCTCAGCTAAAAACAGTACGGTTAGGCCACCCATTAACCATCACATCACATTGAATAAACCCAAGGTCGATGTGGTGTTCGTACTGGATACAACCGGCAGCATGAGCGGCCTCATCCAGACCGCGAAGGAAAAGATCTGGTCGATAGCGACAACCATGGCCTCGGCACAGCCGACGCCGGAGATCCGCATCGGGTTGGTCGCGTATCGTGACCGGGGCGATCGGTACGTGACCAAACTGGTCGATCTCTCCGCCGATCTGGATTCGGTGTACGCAAAACTAATGGATTTCCAGGCCGATGGCGGCGGCGACACGCCCGAGAGCGTCAACAAGGCACTCTACGATGCCGTTCACGACATGTCCTGGAGCCAGGGAGACCAGGCATATCAGGTCATTTTCCTGGTCGGCGACGCACCGCCGCATATGGACTATAACGAGGTGCGTTACCCAATGATCGTTGCAGACGCGCTCGAGAAAGGCATCGTCATCAACACGATTCAGTGTGGCGGAATGTCGACGACGGTCGCACCCTGGACGCAGATCGCGAGCCTGGGCCACGGCAAATTCTTCCAGGTCAACCAGGCTGGCGGAGCGGTCGCTTACACCACACCATACGATGACAAGATCGCCGAATTGTCGGCGAAGCTAGACGAAACGCGCCTCTACTATGGCACTGAGGAAGAAAAGGCAAGAATGAAAAGTAAAGTCGCCGCAACCGAAAAGCTGCAAGCCAGCGCCTCGGTCGCATCGCTCGCCAGGCGAGGTGTCTTCAACGCCGCAGTCGGTGGCCGTGCCAATCTCCTCGGTGAGAATGAGCTGGTCGATGCGATCGAAAGCGGCACCGTAACGCTCGATGAGTTGGACGCAGACGTGTTGCCCGCAGCGCTGAAGCCGATGGCGCCCGCCGAACAGAAAGCCTATGTCGCTGATCTCGCTGTCAAGCGTGATGATCTGCAACGACGAATCAGGGCATTGTCCGAAGACCGCGATGGCTATCTCGCGAAGAAAGTCGAGGAAGCCGGCGGTTTGAAGGACTCGCTGGATCAGAAGCTTTATGAAGCCGTCAAAGAACAGGCGGGCAAGGCCGGACTGGAGTATGAGGACGGTCCCTCATATTGATCCAGAATGTGCTGGACTGGAAACGGGGTCGCTTGCGGCCCCGTTTTTCCTTCGACAAGCAATGCTGCGATTTACTGCGGCCTTGCTGTTGTATATCCCCAGAGTCAATCACTTCAATAGCAAGGATCGGGTGGCTATCACCCCTCTCGAGCACTTACGCTACACCAATTGCTACGAGGAGAAATCATGTCTTTTCAAATTCACGCGTTGCCCGTTGCCCAGTTCGAGCCTTTTTTCGCCTTGTCCGACAGTGAGTTGACGAAAGTCCGGGCATGCAGAGTGATTGCCGACGCCAAGCCCGGCTACCCTTGCCGGGTTAGTCTCGCCGATGCGGAGATTGGCGAGACACTTATCCTGATGAATTTTGAGCATCAGCCTGGCGATTCACCCTTTCGAGCCACACATGCCATTTATGTACGCGAAAATGCCGAACAGACGTTTCCTGCTGTTGGGGCAATTCCAGAGGGCCTTAAAACCAGGCTTATTTCGATCCGCGCCTTCGATGATAAACATCACATTGTCGATGCAGATGTTGTCGATGGTTCACTTTTGAGCGAGTCGATCCCGGCGACGCTTCAAAATCCTAAGGTCTCTTATTTGCATCTTCACAACGCCAAGCCGGGTTGCTTCGCCGCGCTGGTTACACGAGCCTGAACAACAAATGCCTGAGTAGCTGTTTTCGAGCCAATATAACGTGTGAGCGATAAGCCATCGGTGAGCGTGCTACGTATATCTCCGAATTCCAATATCTCCATCGATGTCTCATATTCTTGGTAACGTCCCAGGCAGGCCAACCTGGCAGGGGCTCGGGGCCCTAAGGTGTGTTGCACATTTAATCTTACGTGCGGTGTAAAGCCAACCCGGCGCACAATAAGAAACGCCATGATTGAATTGAAACTGCAATCGTTGGGTTTTCCCGGATTTGTGGTACTGGGGCTGACTGTTTTGCTTGGCGGATGCTTTGTCCCGATGTCATACGATGTCAGCGTACCCCGGGAGATTCCGCCTGGCGGCGTGGGAAAGATACGCAAAGACATCATCGAGCTTGAACTTCCGGGTCTGACTCTCTCCGCCCAGGTGCAGGCTTATGATTGGAACGGAAGGTATCTTCTCAAACCTCTCGGTGTATGGCTCGAACTGGAGACACTGAGTGGTCCATTGACGCTGGATACGCGATATGTATCGCTTAAGTCAGACGATGATGACGCGCTTCAGCCTATTGCCTTTCTTGGCCCGGCAGATTCATGGTCGAGTCCACGCGCCTTTGCTGCTGGCTGCGGCCCGCGCAGATATCACTCCGGGATAGCTATTACGAACATCGGCGTATCCCAAAAAGAAGTAATGGAAGCCAATGCCGCCGCGGGGATTTTCAGGCCGTCTGTTGGAGCTGTTTCGATTGCAGGGAAAAAGTGCTTCATGCTCTGGTTCGATACGGACTCGATGCCTGACCATATTTTCACCCTCTCGATCGATGGCATCAGCCAGGACGGAAAACAGGTACCTGTACCTGAAATGCGATTCGAAAAGGGGTCGATTTTTACGATCAGGGGTATCCCGTAGTCCGACTGGAACCTGGCGATAAATTTAAACCGGCGACTAAAACAGCGTGGTCAAAAAATTCTGACCCGGCCGGTCGTGTTAGCATGACTCCGGCCTGTATTCTCCGGGAGGTGTCATGAAGAATTTCGTTCTTGCTCTCTCGCTGATCGCGAGTGGTCCAACGGGGACCGCGGCAGCCGATGCGCTGGAGGATGCAGTCCACAATCGGCAGCGGACTTCTGCATTTCGGGAACGCGATCAATACCGGAACCCGCTGGAGACGCTGCGTTTCTTTGGCATGCAACCAGACATAACGGTGGCAGAAATCTGGCCAAGCCCTGGCTGGTACGCTGAGATTCTGGCGCCCTTTCTCAGGGCTTCGGGCGAGTATTATGCAGTGGGGTTTTCCCTGTCCGCCAAACGCACGCCACAGTGGCGCCGCAAAATGGCGAAAGAACTGATCGCGAAGTTTGCAGCCGACCCCGAAAACTACTCCGCTGTCGAAGTCACCTCACTTTCGGTGCCGGAAGATACCGTTATCGCACCGTCAGGCACGGTCGATATCGTGCTTACTTTCCGCAACGTTCATAACTGGATGAAGGGCGATTACGCGCCAGGCGTCTTCGCGGCGATGTACGAAGCACTCAGGCCCGGGGGCATTCTGGGTGTCGTGGAGCATCGCGCAACACCGGGCACGACAGTCGAAATGATGAAATTGAGCGGCTACGTTACCGAAGCGCAGGTCATCGAGTTTGCCCGGGCAGCCGGCTTCGAACTGGACGCGCGCTCTGAAATCAATGCCAACCCGAAAGATACAACGGATCATCCACGTGGCGTGTGGACGCTGCCGCCGACCCTGAGAATGCAGGACGTCGATCGAGAGAAATACCTGGCGATCGGGGAAAGCGATCGGATGACGCTAAAGTTTCACAAACCATAGATCAGGAAATAGTGCGCAAAATTATTTCATGCCCAGCGTCTTATTCTCCGCTAAAAACGTAATTGCTTCTTCTATTCGTCCCACCATGGTTTCCTTCTTTTTCGCGCTTCTTAACCAGCCGACGTGCCCCTTTCTGTAGCTCGCGGCACGTTTGTTGAAATTCTCCCATACCTTTTTATTTTCTTTCAGCGTTTTTTGTTTATCTCGGGAATGAATGGCAAGAAACCCTATGGAATAGAACACGAAAATCCCACGCAGCTCGTCGATGCTCTGAATCCGAAAACTTGAGGATAGGTAACCGTTACTGAAACCAGCGAACATTGCCTCGAATATAATTCTGAGCGGGTACACATAGACTAACACCACAAAGATCAGTGCGAGACTGAGCAGGATAGTACCGGGACTCTCCAGGCCGTAGCGTCGGCTCCAGCGTCGATGTCGATGCCAGAACATCATTATTACGACGAAACTACAGGCAAATGCCGGTATCCGTTTTACGGCCGCCATCAGCTCGGCATAGTCTGATGGAATTTCGTCGAAGGATATGATCAGCAAGGTAAGCACGAACGCAAATGCGGTGTCGATAAATGTGTCCAGACGCGTTACTTCCAGTCCTCTTAGGCGAAATTGACTCTCCACTGTAAGGCTGTCCAACTCGGTCTGTGTCCACTGTTTGTCGGCAGTCGCGTGGGTAGTCATATTTCAGCCAAGCCAAAAAAGTACGTCGATTCACTGTGTCACAAGAAATTGGTGCCGGGAGTAAGTCTTTTAGTTAATCAAATCACTATTTGACCACTAATGGCCAAGTCTCCCATCGACCGGCCCAAGTTTATCAAAAACAGGTGAAGGATTTGGGAAGACGGTTAATCCGGTTCCGCGCTTATTGAAATCGATTGCGATCGGAACGGCGGTCGCCATCTCCGGACTTCGTCAGCAAAACCTGATATTCGCTCATAAGAATTTTCCAGCCCCGCCCCAGCATATATTCGATCGCCAACTTGCCTTTACCGCCATTGGGTAACCTGCAGTCATCGATCAACACCAGGCTTTTCTCGTGCAGGCGCGACTCGATCGTCTTGAACTCCGCAAGGTGATGCTCCTGGCTTGCTTTTTGGATCGAGGTGTCTTCCAAATCATAGTCATAGCTGTCCAGATACAGAAAATCCACCGGTTCGCTGAACTCTGCAAGAAACTTCAGGGAATCCTCCAAATGCAATTTCACGTATTCGACCAACCCTTGTCTTATGACCTCCGCTTTTGACTCATCGATCGACTCCTCAGAGATATCGACCGAGTGCAGGACAGCGTTATTCTCCCTGGCCCACATTCCAAAAACAATCGTAGAGGCACCGTCGCCTTTGACTCCTCTCAATCCAACTCTTGCCGTACCGGTCTCGACCAGTACTCTTACCTTACGTTCTGAAAGCAGGTTCAGCGTCTTCCGAAAAGTGTCGCGACGCAAGTGGAAGTTATATTTGAAGGGCATGAAGGGAAAGAGCGAATTGTGCCGCCTGGCACGAATCAGCAACCAGATTACGACCAGCGCGAGAAAAACGATCAGCGCAATTTTCACATCAGCCCCCTGCTGGAATTATTTTTTAACTGGTGGTGCCGCTGCTAACTTATGTCGTTATTAGATGCCAATAGAAATGTTCACGCAAGGCGGACTTAAATTTGATTCGCGCACCCGGGAAAACCAGCTCGCTTAACGTCAATGCCTGGCGAGACTAGTGATGGTCGGATCGGTACCAGACATTTTACGCAGGGCTTGCACATCGAGAATTTGGATCGATTTTCCTCGCGCGCTGAGGATACCTGCTTTTTGGTAATCGGTTAGCGTGCGAGACACGGTGCCAATGGTCAGGCCCAGGTAGTTGGCGATATCGTTCCGATCCATGCTGAGCCGGAAATTACATTTGAGCGTTTCCTGAGGCGTCAGACGAGTCGCGAGGTTCAGCAGGAACCAGGCCAGGCGGGCACGAGAATCCAGGTCCCTGATGACCAGAAGAAAACTACGGACATCGGCCAGCGCGCGGCAGAGCAACTGCGGCACGAGTTGACGTAGTTGGAAACGGCTGTCTTGCAGGCGGTGAAGCGTGCTCAACGGGATTTCGCAATAGTTTGTATCCTCAAGGCCGACCACGTATCCGGCATGAATTCCGGCATCCAACGCATTGAGGCCGAGCAACTCGCCGGGGAAACAGAAACCCGTCACCATCGCGTCCCCGTTTGGCGAAAGATCATAACTCTTGACCGATCCGACACGAACGACAAACAGGCTGCGTAGCTGCTGCCCGCTTAGAAACAAATGGTCGCCCCGTTTGATCCAGCGCTGGCGTATATTGAGTTCCTCCAGGTAGCGCCACCCATCGCGCAGCGACGGCGGAAAACACACACAATGCAAGGCACAGTTACTGCAGGCACGACGGCGCTGGCGATATTCGGTCAGTTTTGCCGGGTTCGATTGGGCTGCGGTCATGGGAGGTTACCAACCGCCTGACCGTCCGAACAGAAAATCGAATTCATGGCTAATTGTCCCACTCTTGCACGCCGAATGCTTCAATTTGGTTCGAATTTCGCCAGCGCGGCATCGCGATGCGCCGGCTGTGAGCGGTAACCTAAACTGTCGACCAGACTAGGCCCCGGTTTGATCCACAGGGTGTCGGGGCGGCCGATGACCGCAGGCGAAAATGATTCGGGCTGGCGTCGGACCGTGCGACCGTCAGGAAACCGGCCCCCAAGCTATGCGCAGCATGCCCGAGCGCACAC
>CAZMOM010000003.1:0-57652 GCA_964568075.1 uncultured Gammaproteobacteria bacterium | reverse complement strand
AGCGCACACCGGCATGCTGCTCAGGTGACTCCCGGACACGCCACTATCGCTTCCGGCGCCTCAAACCCCGCCTTACCGCGCCAGTACCCGTCGCAGGTGCCGGTAGATGCAAGCGTTTCAAGCGTTTCGAGATCATCCGTGTCCGGGGCATGACTGCAGCGAATACTGTCGAAACACTCGACTACCATATCCATATTCCGGGATTGAGGACTGAGGCGTAATACCTCAACTCCGTGCCGGCGAATTTCGGCAACGTGTGGTGCAAGATTTTGCGTCAGAGCAGACTGAGTCTGAATACCGTTAAGGACAAGAAACGGAACATCATCCGACGTGTACATCAGCCGGCCGTCCGGGTCTGCATCGCAGGCCAGTTTGCAGTTGTCCTTCGAGCGATTCTCGGCGCGCGCAGTGTAGCAGCGCGCGGACCACGCCAGCGGCAATCTTCCCCAGGCAAAGATTTCTGTAGCGACCGTGGGTACTGCGTCGCGGATATTTGCCAGTTCGGAGGCGCCGAGTTCAAGCGGTAAAACCCATCGCCGCAAGCCCAGCGAGACCAATTTTTCCAGCGTGTGTGCATTATAGATATTGACCGCTGGCCCCGTAACGAACGGGACTCCTTCTCGATTGAGGCGGTAGACGGCGGCGATGTCGTTTGCCTCGATAAGAAACTCACGATTCTTGCAGATGCGTCGTAACAACCCGAGCTCCGAGCCAGCCTCGAGCAAGGTCAAAGTCGAGATATACACTTCCTTGCCGGATTCCTTTAACGAGTGGGCGATGGACAGCCAGTCGTCGTAGTCGAGTGAGCGGCGTTTCGCGCAAACCACCTCGCCCAGATAAACGATATCCACTGGCCAGTGGCTGGCCTGGCGATAGAAATCGAGTAGAGACTCTCGCGACCAGTAATAGAGAACCGGACCCAGCGCCAGCCTCAGCTTCGTATGATGTGTGGTTTCGGTATTCATGACGGGTCTACGACCAGGGCCGGTGGTAGGCGCCAAGTGTAGTCTGACTGCCTTCGGAAAGCTGCGCCAATCCGGCCTGCCATTCCTGCTGCGGTTGGTACTGTTGCGGATCGGCTACACAGGCGTCGATCGCGGCCCTCATGATGGCGGTAACTTTCGCGACATAGGTGGCGCTACGCTGCCGCCCCTCGATCTTGATCGCAGCGACCCCCGCACTGTAAAGCTCGGGAAGGATTTTCAATACGCTTAGGCTGGTCGGTTCCTCCAACGCATAATAGGTGTGCTCACCGACACGAAAGCGCCCTTTGCAAATGGTGGGGTAGCCGGCTGACTCAGCGGGCTCGAAGCGGTCAATAAGCGTCCCATTGACACGAACCTCCAGTCGATCGTCCCTGTCTTCCCAGCGCACATGTGCCGCTGGCGAGCACGCGCCATAAGTGTTTGGCGAACAGCCGGTCAGATAACTGGAGAGCTGACAGCGTCCTTCAACCATGATGCACAGGCTGCCAAAACCAAAAACTTCGATGGGGACATCTACTTTGCGGACAATACTGGCCACCTGGCGAACCGACAAAACCCGCGGTAGCACCGCGCGCTGGATGTTGAAATGATCGCGATAAAACATGATCGCATCCTCGTTGGTCGCCGATCCTTGTACGGAGAGATGCAATGGCAGCCGAGGCCAGCGCGAGCAAGCGTAGTCCATCACGCCAATATCCGCGACAATTAGCGCGTCCACGCCCAAACCGGCAGCGGTGTCCACTGCGCGTTGCCAGTCGGACCATCCGGACTCGACCGGATACGTGTTAATGGCCACCAGCACTTTGCCGCCGGCATCGTGCGTGTATTCGATGCCTCGGCGAAGTTCGTCAATCGTAAAGTTGAGCCCGGCAAAATGTCGGGCGTTGGTCGCATCTTTGAAACCAACATAGACAGAATTCGCGCCATGATCCACGGCCGCTTTAAGCGATGGCAAATTACCGGCGGGGCAAAGAAGTTCCACGAGAGCCTCCGTAACTTAGCAGGCAGCAGCTTATTATTTGTTGCACTCTCGTTTTTTGCGCTATCGCAAATTCTGCAGTGGAAAACGCGATAGCGTGGGGCGATTGGTGTCCGCAAGGAGTTTCTATCTTCATGATCGTCGCAGTATCCACCCACGACCAAATGACGTCGACGCTCAAAGGCCTCGTTGCGACGCTTGCCAAACCGGTGTTCAAGCTGACTCCCCATCCGCTGCAGCGCTTCGCTGTAGAGCTTGCGCTAAATCAGGTCTTTGCACGGTCGTTGCAGGATGGACGATTGGAATTCCTGCAGAACCACGTTGTAATGATCGATATTCCTGATCTGGGGATTTCCTGGTTGATATCGCTGTGCCACGGGCGCCTGCAACTGCTTGACCCGGGTTACCGCGCGGACGTGACCATCCGGGGTGACAGCGAGTACTTCGTCGCACTGAGTTTGCGGCTGGAAGATCCGGATACATTTTTTTTCCGGCGTCAGCTGAGCATGAGAGGCGATACAGAGCTCGGTGTCGCGCTAAAGAACTTTCTCGACGGCATAGAGAGCGCCGATCTGCCACCGGTGCTGCAGAAAATGCCGGACGGTCTGCGCTCACTCTTGCTGCGACTGGTTTCCCCATGAAATCCGGCTACGCTACGCATGTCAGGCAAGACTCGTCGGTACCGGCGTCAATACACATCGCGGCTGTGAACAGGCTGCGTGCGGAAATTGATAAACTGGACGCAAAGCTGGTCGATCTGCTTAGCGAGAGGCTTACGGTTGTGGTGGAGATTCAAGCGGTTAAGCAAGTTGCCGGGATGCCATCGATCTGCGAACTCCGAGAGCGCCAAATGCTGGCCAAATGGAAACAGCAGGGCATGGAAGCGGGTTTGGATCCGGATTGGGTGGAACGAATATTCAATGCGGTCCTCAGGAATCGTTTCACGTTGCCGGCATCTTGATCGGTGATATCAGCACACTGACCTGCCGGAGAGTTTTGGACGATCGTGCTGGTGTTCACTTATTGACCCGGACTCTCGCGGGCGATTAGCCGCCGGCTGGGTCAGCTTAAATATGTGAAGACGTGAACACCGGCGCCTGTTGTGCGGTGCCAATTGCCCACTTTTACAGGCTGCTGTTGCCGAATTAGCCATATTCCCATTCGATTCGCTAGAATCGCTGTCTCAGGTTCCATGGTGCGCCGACGCATGACGCTGTGCCGAAATTGTCACGCTCCGCTTGACGGCGCGTTTTGTTCGAATTGCGGGCAAAGAGACGTCGATCTCGAACGGCCGACGAGCAAACTCATTGGCGAGGTGCTGAAGGAGATATTTGAGGTCGACGGTCGTTCATTTCGCACGATCCGGACCCTGTTGTGGCAGCCTGGGGTCCTGACCAGCGAGTTTCTCGCCGGCCGGCGCAGGACCTACACTTCGCCGATTCGTTTGTACCTGGTGATCAGCGTTTTGTTTTTCCTGTTGGCCGCCTGGCTTGCCAGCCAAGGCTTGCTACTCGATCCGGCAGGGTATCCGGAGCAAGATGCTGCAAGTCAGGCGCGGTTCATGTCCGATGAACTACCGCGCCTGATGTTTGTCCTGCTGCCGATTTTTGCGCTGTTGCTTAAGATTGCTTTGTCGGGTCGGCTGTTTTTCGATCACATTATTTTTTCGATTCACCTTCACAGTGCGGCCTATATTACGCTGGCGCTTATGCTGCCACTGGAGCAGATTGCTGCCGACCACTGGCTACCTCTGGTCGCGCAGGTCACCGTGCTCGGCTATTTCCTCGGCTACATCGTAATATCCCTGCGCCGCGTGTATCACGCGAGCTGGATTGTCGCGATTATGAAGTCATTCGCTGTTTTATTGGCGTATTTGGTGATTTTCTCTGGTGTGATCGAGGCGCTCAGCAATTTTCAGATACTGTCCGACTAGATATGGGAATACCACGTGCCGGTCAGCGTTTTGGAATGGGGCGATCGATTAGCTCTGCAATGCTTGTTCTTCTGCAACCACTGTTTCCACAGGTGGTCCCATGTTTGCTAAAATGCCCTCCAGAGGCTCGGGCCGACTGATCCCGAAACCTTGAAAGTAATCTATTTCGAACTGCTTCAGCCGTTGCAGTACGAGATCATTTTCGACATGTTCGGCCACCGTATCAGCACCCAAAACTTTAGCAATGCTGACTGTGGCCGCTACAATCGTCTCCGATAGCGGATTTTCCAAAATATCCCGCACGAATACACCATCAATTTTTATGTATTGTACGGGCAGGTCTTTCAAGTATGCGAATGAGCAGTAACCGGTACCAAAGTCATCCAGCGCCAGACGACATCCCATTTTTCGCAACACACGAATAAAGCGTCTGGCCCGATCCAGATTTCGCACCGCCGATGATTCGGTTAATTCGAAGCACAATGACTCCGGGACTATTCCACTTTCCCTGACAGCCGACTGCACATGGTCCAGAAAATTATCGTCGGCAAGAGATTGCGCCGAAATATTGATGCTGAATTTCGTCGTACTTGACTTGAGCATATGCTCATTGTTGCTGAATTGCAGAAGCGCATTATTAATCACCCAACGGTCCAGCCCCACCATCATTTGATATCGCTCTGCCGCGGAAAGAAACTTATCGGGTAAGATGATATTGCCCTTGGCATCAAGCATTCTCACCAACAATTCGTAATATTTATCCGGGTGATCGTCCTTGGCCGATCGAATTTCCTGGGCGTAAAGAACGAATTGGTTCTCCAGGAGTGCATGCTGTATATAGCCAACCTGACCCAGGTCACAGCGGCGCTGCACCATACTCAGGTCGAGATCCCGAAAAACTATAGCTCGGCTACCGCCCCGGTCATGGGCGGAACGAGCGGCGACCTCTGCAACGTTAAGCGCGCTTGATGCGTTAGCGACAACATCGGGAATGAGCGCAATACCTATACTGGCCGACAGATCAATGGTTTTTCCATCGTACTCCAGAAATTGCCGCCCTATGGTGCTGAGCATAAGATCAGCTTTGCTGCATGCCCTGGTTTCGTCGCAATCACGCAAGAAGACACCCAAACGGTCACCAGACAGTTGTGCCACAGCATCGTTGCTGCCGGCCAGCTCGCTGACAATCTGGGTTACCCTGTGAATTACTTCGTCGCCAGCCGCATGTCCAAACGCGTCGTTAACGACATGAAGTTTATCGATATTTAAATATAGCAAGGCGTGAGGCGAATTAGCGTGGCGCTTCAATACGCCGTCAATATGATGCAGAAGGCCATTGCGTGAAAAGATTTCGTCACTGACTTCGTCGATTGCCTTAATTAAGGAATTTATTTTCGTACAAATCGCGCGAATGAGCTGGATATTGTTGTTGGAGAAAGTATCCGCACGTACTAAAACTAAGATCCCGATAATCACATCATGGACATTGCTGATGGGGGCGCAGAGTATGTTTGCATCATTCAGAACTTCCCCGAGCTGACCCGAGGCATATTTCTTTCTGTTGAAAGACATAGCTTTCTTTTGTTCTTTGGCAGTCACCAACAGACGTTCGAGGATCGTCCTCAGCGGTTTGACCGAAGAATCAGTGATCTTCGTTTCGGGGTATACTTCCTGGATACCCAAACGCGGCAAGATGCTTGCGGTAATGTGACAATCGAAGTGTCGAGCCGTTAACTCGAGTATCCCTTGCACGGTTTGCGCAATGCTGAGGTGCGGATCGAACTCATCTAACTGCACGAGTAACTTGATATCTTCTCTACTTTGGCTGGATATTTGCCTTACGGCGGACAGTTCCACATTGACGGTTAATTGCCGATTAACGCATTCCAACACTGCCTTGAGCTCTTTGTACACCATTTCGAAACTAAGCGGATGTCCGGACTTCACGAGTACACTTAAAGTACCAACGGACTCGCTCGCAGAGTCATCGTGAAGGAAGAAAACATAGATAACGTGTTGGTTACCCAGGGATTTTAGATAACCAATACCCGGGGAATCTGCGCCAAGTGACGTTGTAGCATCCCACAGGTTTCTGTCGGAATCATCGGGGCCTGTCCAGACCAACATCCCGTCCGAGTCATGAATCGCGACAGATTTTGCACCGATTAACGCTTCCAGAATCTGCTGCGAAAACAGCGTTAAGGAGCCGGTGTCAAGGTATGTTCTGAGTTTACTTCGTAACATGGAGAGCTTCTCCGCCGCCAAAACCTACAAAAACACCGCTGATAGAACGACGAACCGAAATTTCCAGTTTGTCGGAGCCAAATCGGTCCATTCGGTCTACCCCGCTACCGCAACCGATAGATTTGAGAGACTTCATTTTCTTACTCATACCCAAAGCGCGTTACGCTCTATTGCCTGGCCTCCTATTCTATAGACCCGCTGACGCCACCGTAGGACTTCAATCACATTTTCACGGCATTCGGCACAGCGGAATTAAGTTAAGTCGTGGGCGCTTCATTTTGTGATTCGAATTCGCGGGTGGGATTTTTGCGCCAAGCATCATGCACATAGGACGATGTCACCCGGAGGGTTTTTTTGGATGCGCCCCGGTTACTCAGGTCATTCCTTGAAGTTTTGTGAGATCCGGGCAAAAAACCGGATATGCGTCTGTGACATAGCCTACTAGCCGATCAAAGACGGGTATTTATGTGCTCTGCGTCCTTGTTTTGACGCCGTTGTTAATCTACAAAGTATGCTTTGGCTTACAAAAGTGAGGCTGGAGTCGTCGAAAAATGGTCAGCGGGGCAGCGAGGTAAGCGGCGCGTTCATGCGCATGAGGACTAAAATGGTTAAAGAACTGGACACCGTGATGAGCCGCAGCCTGGCAGGCACGCTCACCCTTCAGCTGGCGAGTATTCATCAACTCGATCCATTTTATACGCCGCTTGAGGAGAGATTCGAGCGCCTCACTCGCTTGGGCCGAACTGCACTTGATTTACCCGTAGTGGCAATAACCGCGGTACGTGAGAATCGGCAATGGTACAAATCGGTTGTCGGTTGGCAAATCAGCGAACTGCCGCTTGACGATGGTCTGTGTGGCCCGATCATAGAGGATGGTCAGCCACGAATAGTAGCGGATACTCTTACCGACCCGCTGTTCGCAAAAAAAGCAATTGTGACTGGAGCCCCGAACTTTCGTTTTTATGCGGGTTATCCGCTTAGAGACGCCAGTGGAATGACCGTGGGAACTTACTGCGGGTTTGATACGAAGCCCCGTGAAACTGACGAACATTTCGCCAAGTTGCTTTCGGATATGGGTCAGCTCGCCGAGCGCGAATTGCTCACGACCGACTTGTGCAACGCCCAGACACAACTGATCGCCAAGCTAAGCGAGGCTCGGCGCCAGGCGATGTTCGATGTCCTGACGCGTGTCTGGAATCGCAGAGGCGGCATGGATCTGCTTGAGTTGGCCGTGAATGGTGCGGATCAGGACAAGGAAGGGTTTTCAATCTGTCTCATGGATATTGATAATTTCAAGAAAATTAACGATCAATACGGACACCCCGTTGGAGATCAAGTCCTGCGAAAGATTGCAGCCAGCATCGTCGCATCAGTAAGACCTCACGATATTGTTTGTCGCTACGGGGGCGAGGAGTTTCTCACGATACTTCGCGGCGCTGGTGAAGAGCATTGCACTGAAATCGCGGAACGAATTCGAATAAATATTCAAGCGCTGCCAATTCGGACCCGCGAGGGAACGGTGCCGATGACGGTCAGTATTGGTGTCGCTGTTCGAAGCTCCAACGACGATATAACTGCTGAGCAATTGATTGAGCACGCTGACCAGGCTTTATACCAAAGCAAGCAACGGGGACGCGATCGTGTATCCGTTTGGCCGAACGGAACTCGCTAGCTACGGACGATCGTACCGGTGCTCACTTATTGAGTGTTTTGGAGTGAACAGATACCGAGTAGACGCCGCCCGCTCATCAATAATTTAATAACTAAATCGCCGGCACCAATTTCCTGCTGCTATACTTTTCACAGAAACACAGGAGCATGGGGGGAAGCCATGACAGCGGACGCCCGTTTTTCAGTCGGCGATCTGGTACATCACAAACTATTTAACTACCGCGGAGTCATCGTCGACGTGGATCCGCGTCTGATGCTGTCCGACGAATGGTATGAAACCGTCGCGCGCTCACGACCACCGAAGGACCATCCTTGGTACCGCGTGCTGGTGCACGATGCAATGCATGAAACCTACGTGGCCGAACGCAATCTGGAACCGGACCCAAGTGGCACGCCGGTTCGCCATCCGTTGATCGAGACCTGCTTCAGCAGCTTTAGCAATGGACACTATTTGACAGCGGGACGAATGAACTAACGTGGATATCGATCCAACACCGGTGTAAACGTGCTCCTGCCGCAAAATTTTATATTCGCCGTGCTGACAGGTGTGTAATGGCGACCGATCTCGCAGATTTTCAGGCTGAAGCGATTACGCGTGGATACACGCATGACTTTTCTTTCGACGGAAGGTCTGCACACGGAGACAATACGAACGAGCTTCGCATCGTGGAATATGTGACCTTCGATTGTGGCACTGACCCCGGTGATGACGTGACGATGTATCTGATCGAGTCGACGAGTGGGCTGAAGGGCTATCTGATCCTCTCGGACAGCTTTCATGCCGACCCGCGCAAGGCTGCATTTATCGACGCGTTACTCACCAGGCCGGGTGTTCAACGTTGATTCCGGTAACGGTCTGCCTGGTCTGTCGTCATGTGTGCCAATGGGCTGCCTGGCGACACCGATGCAGTTTTTGCGCCCTACACGTTATCGCCACGAGTCCTACAGTGACCTGATTATTGGTAGCCCTTGGCTTGAAGCTTGAACAGGTGCGCGTACTGCCCGTTCATCTTGAGCAAGCTTTCGTGGTTTCCCTGTTCCAGGATTTCACCTTTGTGAATGACAATAATCTGGTCCGCTACGCGGACCGTTGAAAATCGATGCGAAATCAGAATCGTCATCTTGTTTTGGCTCTCTGACCGAAAATGATCGAATATCGCCGCCTCCGACGCCGAGTCCATCGCCGCAGTCGGCTCGTCCAACACCAGTATGTCCGCATCGCTGCGCATAAAGGCCCGCGAGAGAGCGATTTTCTGCCACTGCCCACCGGACAGCTCACGGCCACCTTTAAACCACCGACCGAGTTGCGTTTCGTAGCCATCGGGCATTTCCTCGATAAACGGCGCGGCCATCCCTGTCTCGGCCGCCGTCGCCCAACGCTCGGCGTCGTCGATATAGCGGACATCCCCGGCACCGATATTTTCGCCGACAGAGAATTGATAACGGCCAAAGTCCTGAAAAATAACGCCAATGCGCTGGCGGAGGGCTTCGACATCCCATTTCTGCAAGTCCAACCCGTCGAGCATGATGCGGCCCTCTGTCGGGTCGTAAAGCCTGGTCAGCAGTTTGATCAGCGTCGTCTTCCCCGATCCGTTCTCACCGACCAGTGCGAGACTCTCGCCGGGACGAATTTTTAAGCTGATGTTGTTCAGCGCTTTTCCATTCGAGGCAGGATAATGAAATGACACGTTTTCGAATTCGAGTCCACGCAGGGGCTCCGGTCCGTATTTTGCGTCACCGTCGCGCACCGGTACGGGTTGTCCGAGATAGTCGTACAAATTAGACAAGTAAAGGTTGTCCTCGTACATACCGCTTATCGCCGACAAACTTGCGGCGACAGCTGCCTGTCCTTGCCTGAACAGCACCAGGTACATCGTCATCGCACCGAGCGTTATTCCTCCGTTCATCGTCGTGATAACGATCCACACATAGGCACCGTAAAAGGCTGCCGTTGATAACAGTCCAAGCACGAAGCCCCAGGTATCGCGGCGCAAGGCCAGGCGACGGTCCTCGACGAAAAGCTTGTTGAAAATATCGCGATAACGTTGCAGAAGCCGCGGACCCAGCTGGAAAAGCTTGACTTCTTTAACGCCGTCTTCTCGCGCAATGACCGTTTCCAGGTACATTTGCATACGGGTCTCCGGAGAGCGCCAACGAAACAGTCTGAAAGCATCACCGGAGAATTTCGCTTCGGCAAAAAACGAAGGTAGCCCGGCGCCGATCAAAATTACGACGGCCCAGGGAGAAAATGCAAACAACAATACAGCATAGCTGGTGAGGGAAATCGCGTTTTGCACGAGTCCGAAGGTGCGATTGACAAGGCTGAGCGGCCGACTTGAGGCCTCGCGCCTCGCTTGTGTCAGCTTGTCGTAAAACTCCGAGTCTTCGAAGTTGGCAAGCTGCAGTGTCAGCGCCTTCTCGAGGATCATTACGTTGACGCGTTGGCCGAGAAGCGCACGCAGCAACGATTGGCTCACCGATATTCCACGCTGACTGGCTGCCAGCGAGATGACGACCCCCGCTTCAAGTAGAACCAACCACAATACTCGATGCGTATCGGGTGAGGTCGATGTCATCGCCGCCACCACACCGTCCACAATCAACAGTCCGATGTAGGCGGCCACGGCCGGCAGGACTCCCGAAGTCACCGTCAAAATCGCGAGCGTAAAGGTAAGCGCCCGACTGGTTGTCCACACCAGATGCAGCGCGCGGCGACTGTATCCAAACACACCAAAGATGCGCCACACGAAGCCAACGGAGGGGTCGCGCTTGTCAGTCATGAGAAGTGCTGGAGACGGAAAATATTTCTGGATTGCTCAACGGGGACATGCGTATCAGCGCTTCCTTCGGTGTGAATATGATTTCTCCATTGAGAAGTTCGCCGCGTAGCTTTCAGTTAGAGGGTACTGTCATATTAAAGGAAAGGCGACTGTCTTCGTCTGCCGCAAATGCCCACTGGCTGAGGTGCGGCAATATAATCGCAATATTCTTCACAGCTATTACAATATCGATGCAACCTCGCCGTACTGCATGGTACGGTCACCGACAGCTGACATTTATCGTCAACGGGCTTTCCCAGGGGGGTGATAAGTGATAGTCGAGAGAATCTGGACCGCGAATGCGTATCGCAACTTCAATTACCTGATCGCCTGTCCCGAAACCGGTGACGCGCTGGCAGTCGATCCACTAGACTACCGCAAGTGCCTCGCGGCCGCAGAACGACATGGCTGGACCATATCCAAGATCCTCAATACGCATGAGCACGGCGACCATATCGGCGGCAACAAGGCAATGGTTGCGGAGACCGGCGCCAAAATTATTGCTCATGTCAACGCAGCAAGACTCATTCCCAACATGGATCGGGGCGTCGGCGCCGGGGATGTCATCAAAGTCGGCAAGACAGTCGAACTCGAATGCCTCGATACTCCCGGCCACACGATGAGCCATATTTGTTTGCTGTCACATACCGATCAGCCGAGTCTGTTCAGTGGCGATACCTTATTTAATGCCGGTGCCGGTAACTGTCATAACGGTGGTCACCCGAATGAGTTGTATGCCACGTTCGCGAACCAGCTCGATAAACTTCCGTCGAACACACGTATTTATCCAGGGCACGACTACATACTGAATAATCTCCGCTTTACACTTAACCGAGAACCCGACAATCGGGTGGCAAAGGACCTGCTCGAGCACTATGGAAATCAGGATCCGGAAAATGGTGTCGTGACGACACTCGCACAGGAAAAGGAAATCAATACATTTTTTCGCCTGCAGAGCCCGACGATCATCGCACGATTACAGGAGTCGTTTCCCGAACTTGGTAACGCACCGTCACCCAAAGAGGTCTTTCTCAGGCTTCGCGAGCTACGCAACCACTGGTAATTAGAAACTACGATAGTTTTCGCCGAAGATTTTCCAGACGTCTCGCCTGGGACGGATTCGGACTCAGCATGTGGCGAGACGCAAGCCACAACCACAGTATGGCGCCATAGACGCGAGTCTGTACCTCAAGCCGTTCGCGCAGTTCGGGCACGCTGCCGCCCGCATATGCGTTCAATAGCACATCAACTGTAGCCTCATCGAGTTCGTGGTAGACAATCAATGATGCCAGATCGAACATCGGGTCATTATCGCAGGCATACTCCCAGTCGAGCAGCACGAGATGCGGACTGGCGATCACATTGGCCGCCACTACATCGTTGTGGCAGCAGCAGCAGGGCGTAATCTTGTCGGCACTTTTGATGATCGCTGCGCAACGTTCGCCGAATTGATGCAGATCCGACCGCGACTCCAGTTTACCGAGGTAGCTGCCCGAGACCCCTACAGAATCGAACCGCTCACCGGACAACGGCAGCACATGAATGCGGCGCAGGACTTCGGCCAGGGCCTCGATATTGACCCGACTGGCGAGATCGTCTGCTGTCCACACCCTCCCATCGATATAACGGCTCAGCAGGATTCCTCGTTCGACGTTTGCATAACAGATGTCTGGCGCCAGGCCCGCGGCGGATGCATTCCGCAAGATGGTGAGTTCACGGGAACGATTCAGACCAAAGGTATCCGTGTGTTCGTCATCCAGCCGCAACACATACGCTTCATCACCGCGTCCAAGCTTGTAAACGCGGTTCGTCAGGCCACCTCTCAGCTCTTCGATGAAGAAGTCCGTGGGATCCCATCCGGGTACCAGACACAGAGCCTCAGCCGGATCCAGGGCTGCGCTCATGATGCTGTCGTCGTGATCGGCCGAGGGGCTCGGTAAGAGCGCATCCAGGCTGCGAGACCGAAAGGAATAAGCAAAACGTAGATCACGAAAAGGAGCGCTGTGAATTGCAACTCGCGGGACCAGTAGATGACAATCGACACGAGATCGATCGCCAGCCAATACCACCAGTTCTCGAGAACCTTGCGCGCCAGCAGAAACGTTGCCCACACTGCAGAGTACGTCGTCATCGAATCGATGTATGGATACGCCGCATCCGTATGCCGCTCGAGCAGATATCCCGTGGCTACCGACAGTGCGGCGATCACCACCATGGCAACGATGTGAGTGCTCAATGGCCACACCGATACCGGCAGCTCCGCCAGGTCGCCTGATCCTTTTTTCCAGACGCGCCACCCGTAGATCGCCATCCCGAAATAGAAGCCATTCAGCAACGACTCCATGTAGAGATTCGCCTGCATAAACAGATACACGTAGATTGCGGTACTGATGGCAGCACACAGCCAGCACCAGATACTCTGACGAATTGCAAACAACAGGTAGGCGATCGCGAGAAGCACCGCTGACAATTCATAAACTGACAATTGCGAAAATTGGCCGACCAGAACTGCCAGTAGACTATCCATTGCCTGTCTGGTCGCCTAACGGGTTGTTCAATATCTTTATCACGAATACTGCTTTGGGCGTCTGCTCGAAGCTCACGCAAATTTCCCTCTCGAGCGCTGCCATCACCTCGTCATATTCGCCGCGAATCTGCGTACTCATGGGATTCACTATCATTTCGAGCGCTGTATAGGCCCGCAGTCGCTCGATGACATCCTGAATCGGCGTCAGGAAATTCTGATCAAGGGGGTAGAGACTGATATCCACTGCAACTCGCATTGTTCAATACCTCATGTCGAACGTGATGCCAATCTGGCGCGGGTCACCCTGCCGAATGTACAACTTGTTCGGAAAATCCGGCGGTTCGTTGCCAAAGTAGAAACCGCGCACCGCATAGCGTTCATTCAACAGGTTACGTGCCCAGATCTGAGCGGTCCAGCGTGCGGTCTGATAGCCGAAACGAGCATTGACAAGCTCGAACGCCTCGGATTTCTGGTCATGGCTGACGTCGAAATAGAATTCGTCACGAGCCGAGACATCGATACGTGCGAAGATACCGCTCGGGTGACGGTAGACTCCACCTAGCGCCAGCGTATAGGCCGGCGCATGTGCCTGATCACGGTCACTCAGATCACCTAAAGGCGTCACAAAGTCGTCAAACTCGGCATTCAGAATGCCAATATTGGCATACAACTCCCAGGCATCGTCAGGCATCCACTTCAGGTCGGCCTCGAGTCCGAGCGTCGTTCCTTTGGCGGCATTGTCGGTAAAAAACACAAACGACGCGGGATCGTTTGGCACCAACTGCAAAGAGGTCCGTACCTGTTGGTCGCGCCGCTCGTTATAGAATACAGCAGCGTTGAACAGCAGTTGGCCATCGAGCCAGAACGATTTGATGCCGGCCTCGAGGTTCCACAGTTCTTCCTGCTCGAACTTGCGGCGGTCCTCCGGTACCAGGCCGAGATTGAACCCACCTGCTTTGTAACCCTTTGCAAGCGACATGTAGCCGGTCATGTTGTGGGCAAAGTTGACGCTGTAGGCGATCTCGCCGCCCAGCATCGTTTCGGCCGGCCCCAATGTGAGCCCTGTGGAATCCACGTAGTCGGTCGAGCGGTTCTCGACCCGCAGCCCAACGGTCAGGTCGCCCGAGCCGCCAATTGCGAAGCTAAGCTGGCCGAACAACGCCGCGTTGAGGGATTCAAAGCGACTGTCCAACCGGGTATCGAGCGACAGAGCAAAGCCGATCAAAGGATCGAAATACTCACCCTGGTTCACGGTCATCAGCCGTTCTTCGAGACTAAAAAGATAGAGCCCGGTGAGCCACTGCGCCGCATCATCGAACAGCCCGGCACCATCTGCCGACGCAACGCGAATCTCCTGGCTCATCGTTTTACGGTCGCGGTCGTTCAGCGAAACGAAGTCGTAAGTGAATGGTGCCCAGGCCTCTGGGTTGCCCCAGTCGGCATCGAACGAAAAATCGATGTCCGAATTCGTAAAGGACGTAATGGAGGTCAATAAGATGGAGTCCGACCCGCCCCAAACCGCTTTAAAGGAAGCGCCGGCGCTCGCCTGCGCATCCTTGCCCGGTTTGTCTGACAATACGGTAAGACTGTTGTCGATCGCGAAGGCGTCATAGCCGTCATCGATATCTGTGAACATCCCGGTGAGACGAAATGACCAATCGTTGTCGGCTTTCCACAACAATTTACCGCGTATTGTCGATTCCTGCCTGCCATTGGTATCCGATCTGCCAAGGTATGTGTTGTTACGAAATCCGTCGCTTTGGTAATGGTGAGCACTGAGCCGGTAACGGAGCGTGCCGCCCGCCGACAAAGGACCGCCAAACGCCACGCCGCCTGCGACTGCCGCATCCTGGCCGGCAGTAAGGCGCACCATACCGGTCCATTCATCGGTCGGATCAACGCTTTGCATATAGATCAGCCCGGCCAGCGCATTTGCGCCATAGCGACTGCCCTGCGGACCCCTGAGAATTTCAATTTGTTGAATATCAAAAAGCGTCGCAACTGTGCCAATTCCGCTGAAATCGATGTCGTCGATCAAAAAGCCTACCGACGGATTTGGAGCACCCTGATATTGCTCGAGTTCACCGACACCGCGGATTTGAAAATACCTGGCACGGTTTCCGTCGCCCGACCAATTGATGTTGGGAATGGCATAAATCAATTCTTCGAAATGCTGAACAGCCGCCTGTTCGATCGTTGCACGGTCAAGAACCGTAACACTAAGCGGCACCTCTGCAACGCTTCGCTCTCGAAAGTCTGCGGTGACTATGATTTCTTCGAGCGTCTCTTCCGCAACTACGACGTGCGCAAGGAATAAGGAAAGGAGCGCAATGGCCACACTACGCAACTGATATTTGACTGGAGACATTCAAGAATCCCCTTCCTACGCCGGTATTGTCCGGATCAGGTTCTAAGGGTTCCCGCACCGACATCACCGCCCAGCGACATCACGGGTCTCAGGTCGACTGACCACCCCTGGTATTAGTGGATTATACAGCAAATCGGAAGCTTAAGGGCGATGTTACTGTCCTGGCCCGGCTTCTTCACGAATCGTCGCGATAATTGCGCAGAGCATTGTCCGCACACGGGATTTTCTGACCGAGCGGAATATCAGTGTATATTTCCAAGTGAGGAATATCCTGTGAGCGGACAACGATCAAGCAACGGCGCGAGCGCATTCATGAATAATCCGGGCTAGGTATCTTCGCCATTTGTGGCTGCCGTTGTTGTCTCCGCGAACAACTCCGTGAAACGCGAATTCGGATATTCGGAAATGGTATCGGCTATGGTCTGCATTTCGACGTACGTGTCGAAGAGCTGGGGCTCGGGTCTTAGCAGATGATACTGCCTGAAACGCCAAAACGACGTGGCTACTGCGGCATATACCGCAAAGGTCTTCAATGTTTCTCGTTCGACTAACGGAAGAGTCGTCTCTTTCTGATAACCTCGTATGAACCATTCCGCCTTTTCAAAAGAGATACCTTGCCGATCTCGGCAAGAACCGACGATCACCATTCCCAGATCAAAGCTGCGGTAGTAGTGGCAAGCTTCTTCAAAATCAATGATTGCCATGAGCTGGTCACCTTGGACAATCACGTTATCGAAGAAGACGTCACCGTGAATTAACGCCATCGGTAGATGCTCAGGGATACGTTTTTGCAAGTAACAATTCTTCTCCGCTAACCAGTCGATATAAGCATGACCAAGATCGGAATTCGTCACCTCGGGGAAATGGCTACGGCCGTAGGGAAACGATTGAGGTACGTAAGAAGGCGCGGGTATCTCATGCAACCGAGCCATTTCTTCGCCCAACTGAACGAGTAGCTTCCCAGTTAAGTCAGCCGTGACGTCTCCGTCGACGTAACGCTTCAACATGACAGGTTTTTCATCGTGCAGAACCACAATGGGCTCTTTCGGTGGCACAACGACTCGCGAGGTGCGAATACCTCGGTCGGTCAAATACATCAGTAGGGTCGCAAGGTTAGTAGTGTGCGTTAACGATTTTTGATCCCAACGCGTCAGAACGTAACGTCCCGAACTCGTTTCAACGCAATAGCTGGTGTTTTCCTGTCCGCCGTCCATGACGGAGAAAGCTGTAATGTCACCAATTCCGAACCGACGAGCGAGGCTCTCGACCGCACTCCTGTCAAGATGAGCATAAAGTGCCATCTTTATTCGCGCCTAATTGACCCTGGACGACTCTATGAAATCGATGAGGATGACATCTCGGTACCCATCACCGTCACAGTCGCCGGAGGCAATCGGGGAAACGCTGTGCCATATCGAACGGTCAAAATAGTATGAGTCGAAGTAAGACTCCTGCTTCCAAACCGCTTGGGGATGTCTCGTCGGCTTCGGCCCGCTGCCGTAAAAGTAGTTGATGCCGCCATTAATGTTGTGGCGGCTGATCAGATGTTGCGCAGTATAAGTTTCGTCGTCACGATGAATGCCCTCGGGTGTGGGGTTTCCCGGGACTCCAGTCGTGGCGAGAATCCGGATCTGATGGATACCGACCAACCAGTCGTCCTCGATGTGTTTCTTCGAGGGCAGCTGTGCAAAGTCAAACCATATGAGGTCACCTAAGAACGGATTGTTGACAGTGTCGGCGGCCAGTGGAGCAAAGTGCCTTTGCTCACCGCCGTTGAGAGGATTGATTTCGATGCTTTGATAGAAGCACGCGCCGGGAATGTAGGCTAACCGACCGGTCGTAGCAGACAGCTGGTACAGTCCATACCGCCTTAATCGGTATTTTCCGCCATCGGCCATGTAGGGATCTAGCTCGAGATGCTCCCAGTCTCGCCGGAATAGTTTAGCAGACTCATGCAAAGCTGTTGGAAACGAAAATTTTCGGGAAGGAACTAGTGCGTAACGACTTCGTGCAATGCTGCTCCTAATATCAGTGTGAACAGCAATCATTTTCTTTTTATCTCCTAAAACAGGCCGGTAGTATACGAGGGCCTCAGTTTGGTTGTTGGCGCTAACCGAGATTCAGGCGAAAGACGAATCAGCGACTATTTGGCGGTTCGGAAACTGTGATCGCGAAGTTGCGGCCCTATTCCATGTCTATACCTTAAATATACGTTTTCCTCTTTGTCGCCTTCTCGGGCCTTTTCCGCGTGGCGGTGAGCGGTTTAGACCGCCTCATAGCGCCAACCACGGACTTGGCCGGCAAATTTTTCCCTCTCCGTGGTCCCTGGTTCCTTGACACGATTCTCGCCTTCCGGGGTCTTTGCCCACGAGGTTTACGAGAAACGCAAAACCTCCAGATAGAAATCAATCCGGAAGCCAACGTCGATAGTGGATTGTCCAATTGGTTGCCGGAAGGCCACATCCTTCCTTTCGGCAGCAATCACCTGACCCAAGTGGCCGGGTTAGCGGAGCATCAGCTCACTGTTGATGCAAAATCAAGTATAGCATGGGCGCACTGATTCCCCCCTAAAAAGGTAGCAAAAGCAAGAGGACGATCGTGCTGGTGTACACTTATTGACTCGGACTGTCGCGGGCGATTAGCCGCCTGCCGAGTCAGCTTAAAATAAGTGCATAGGTGAACACCGGAACCTATCCCTCGTATTCACTTTTTTAGATGGAAAGTCCGCCGAGTGAATAGGTGAACGCCGGCGCCTGTTCCTGCGCCTATTCGTCCGGAAGAGCTGCCTTTTCCATCAAGCAGCCCCTCGGAAAAATAGGTCATGCGGGTCATTTTTTTGGCGAGCGGTTACTCCTCGACCGGTACGGAGGCCGTTGCGGCGACCCGCCACTTGCCATCGGTTTTTTGCCATACGTGCATGCTCCAGTGGGGATCAGGCTCGCCCGCACTGTGAACCATCACGGCGATATCGTCGCTCAGGAAGTTAACTTGATAGTCCCCGGCGATGTATGGTCCCGTCGGTGCGTCGGCGCTTTCCGCGGCTTCGAGCATTTGTGCCTTGCTCGCCACACCTTCGGCATCCAAAGCCATGATGTTATCGGAAAGAATCGCTTCCAAAGCCTCTGGCCCTGGCGCTTCTCCCCACGCCTTGTCGAGCTGGACCAGCTCATCGGAATCGCCTGCGTGTGCTACCGATCCGATCGTGACCAGGATAATTGCGCAACCCACCATCATTTTTGTTTTCATTATTTCTCTCCCTTTTGGCAGTCATCTGCCTTGTGTGTTATGGATTCTAATGCATAAGAACGGCTCTTGTCGCCAATCTTTCGCTGGTGCTTGTTACGAAGATTGTTCCTGTGTTCACTTTTTGACTAGAACGGCATTGCGACCAATACTGAATTCGCAAGACACTTCAACCGAAGCCAATCCAGCCTGTCGCGGGCGATCAGCCGTCTGCGGAGTCAGTGAAAATAAGTGACTACGTGAACACCGGCACCATTATGAGTGTATACGCCATCTTCTGCGTTTTAGTTAAAGTGTTGCGTCGACCGGTTGAAATCGCAGTCGTTTCTTGCCTGTCGTCATCGTATCAGCTCAACGACCGCTATGGAGTGTAAAGCGGCCAGTCAAACGGGGGGCAGTGCTGGATTTTGACGGGCCGCTAACGGCCAAAAGCGGACGCCGAGCCAGACCTCTATTTGACCGATGCCTTATTATTCTTGGGAAAATTAATGATAGCAGGCGTAGAGTCGCTTACGCTCATGATTGACTCCAGCTCGGAAAAGTTTTCTTTCATATCTAACAAGCGACAATAAAAACCTCCTCCTAAGCGGAGACCTAGAACCCAAGTTCCCACGTTTGTAATTCCTTCATCAGCTACGTTGAAGCACAAAGGATTTAAGACCTTGATGTACTCAAGCTGCGCATAATCGGTCGAATAGAAGCAGTAACTACCGGGCTCTAGATAGACTAGCTTTGCTTTGCCGCCCTGATTGATTTTTCGAGTTTTTCCTGTGTCTTCATTGTACAACCTGTACGAGGTGCGAATATCGCGATACGTACTTTTGTTAGGCTGATCCTTGTTATTTATCTCTACTATATGGACCGATATCAAGGTATTAGGTTGATTGTCCTGAAGCTCAGCCGACATACCGCTGCTCACCATTAGCAGAATGCAGATACTAACGCGACACTTCATCGTTTTGGCTTCGGTGTTCAATCAGGCATGTCCATTTTTTACTGCTCTATGAGCGTCCGCTGTGGGTCGTCAGCGGCCCCTCATCATCGTATCAGCTCAGTGGCCGCTATCGGGTGCATACTGGTTATTCCCCAACGATTTTTCAAAAATCAAAATCTGAACGTCTGCTTTTCCCGAAAGCGGCCGTTCGATCACCTTCGAAATAGCTGAATTGACAGTCTGCTAACGGCCAGTAGCGGACAGTCACTTCTTCATCCGGGTCGGTCTGCCAGGCGGCAATTCGCCATCGGCGCGCGCCTTTAGATATTTATAAATGCTATTGATCTTGTCATTAATATTCGGGTTGTCTTTAAAACCCGGCATCACTCCGAGCTGACCTTGGTAGCCGTTATTTACTGTATCCTTGAACTTTGCATAGCCTGCCGTTTTCGCAGGCCCAGACACCAGGCTGGGAGCGAAAGTACTACCCACGGCTTCCTGGGCGTGACAATGGCTGCAGGAAGAATGATAGGTACGCCAGCCAATGTAAGTATCTTTATCTACTGTGCATCTGGTCGCCGATTTGGCCTGCTCTTCACACTGGACGATATATGCAGGCTCTTCAGCACCTGCCGCTGCGTCCTGCTCTTCAGCGTAACTTGACAGGCTTGCTGTAGCCGCGCCCGCTGCGCAAGTAACAAGAATCGCGATCCTAATGCTCATTGGCTGATGGTCGTATGTCCGCCTTCCTTGCCTAACAACTGAAACCGAACTGGCCCACCCAAAAGCCAGGGCTCCGTAAAATCGGCTCACATTGGAGTAGCGGCGTGCCAAGTGGACGGTGGTGGATTTACTTGAGGATAGTATTTTCATTCACAATCTTCCCCCGGCCTCCTTTCCGATGTGAAACATAGACCTTGGGTCCACCAGTATTTAAGGTCCTTCACAGCGGCAGTGTCGCGAAGGAAGCGAGGACCCGTGGCTTTCTGTCCCCGTCTTTAAACGGGTATTGGATTTGTCGTTGTCGACTGTTAAGTGTAGTAGAAGATTGGCTGAATTGCCTGATAGTTAACCTGATCCAGACACTACGAAACGACAGGAATGTCCGCTTCGGGTCCGAACCAGACACAGACAATGGCAATCCTTTTGTCAGTTTTGCGAGAATGGTACTGGTCGTTAAGTCATTTAGTCGTTTGCATCAGTTATCAGGTTCGTAAAAACAGTGACTTAATAACTAAACGACTGGCACCAATTTCCAGTGCGGGAAAATCGGGATACGCGCCGGCGTAATTAATACGTCTCAAAAATCTCCAAAAAAAACTGCAAGCACGACCAATTTTACCGGCCTTTTCCTGTCAAAAAAAATCACCCGAACTACGTACAATTACGTAGTAAATACTATTGTGAATCATTCGCATCTATGTAAACTAAAGTCTGGAAAGGCTTTCAGAAACTGACTTTAAATGACACTTGCATCGCTCAAACGTGGCCGCAAATACGTCATTCAGGGCGTCGCCAGCACAGATCCTGACGTACAACGGCTGATGGTCATGGGTCTGGTCGAAGGGACCGAGATGGAGCTGGCCAGTTCCGCGATCGGCGGCGATCCGATCGAATTTCGCATGTTTGGCAACGCTATCTCTCTACGCCGAGAGCAAGCGCAGCATTTCGTGGTATCTCCTGCTAAAGAAGATGAGTAATAAACAGGTCATCCGCATATCGGCTGACCAGATTCCCCTCCGTCAACACCCGTCAACCACCATCGCCGTCGTCGGTAATCCAAATTCCGGGAAAAGTACACTTTTCAATCGGTTGACCGGCATGCGCCAGAAGACCGGCAATTACCCGGGTGTGACAGTCGAAAAACATGTTGGTGTCGCCAGGGTCGGCGACACGCTTCTGAAGCTCATCGATCTGCCCGGCATGTTCGCGCTGAGCGCCCACTCCCCGGAAGAGCGCATCGCGTCGGATGTCGTCCTCGGCCGTATTCCGCATATGGATCGGCCGGCCGGCATCGTCGCCGTCGTGGATGCCACGCATCTTTATCAGGGCCTGTATCTCGTGCAGCAACTGATGGAACTCGACCTGCCGGTGCTGGTGGCGTTGACGATGACCGATGCTGCCGAAGCCAATGGCATTCGTATCGATATCGAAGCGTTACAGCAACGGCTGGGAGGCATCACCGTTTGCCCGGTGACAGCAACCACGGGACGGGGCATGAACGCACTGAGGGCCGCGCTCGTGGCGCTTCCGGAAACAACGAAGCTGGTCCTGCCGGTATTCTGGCCAGAGCTGAGTGCGGCCTCCGAAGAGTTATCGCACGCGCTGCCTGCCACGGTACCTCGATTCCAGATTCAGCGTGCCCTTATCGACCGGGACAGCGAGCTTGCCAGTGAAGTTGTGAATTCCCTTGGTGAAGACGGCGAAAAGCGCCTCGCAAAAATCCGGCAGCGCTTGTTTGGATCGCAGCCACCGCTGGCAAGCGAGGCACGTCACCGGTACAACTGGGTTCGCGACGTAATGAACCAGGTACAGCACTCCGTGCCGGTAGTTGCATCCTGGCGTTCACGAGTTTCAGCCTTTATGAATCGGCCGATACCGGGCACGGTCGGTCTGTTTGTCGTCATGGCGATCGTTTTTCAGGCGGTATTCGCGTGGGCCACGCCGTTGATGGGCGCGATCGACGTGGGCGCCGCGTCACTTGGCTCATTCATCGCCGCCAAGTTGCCTGAAGGTGCCCTGGCCAGCTTTCTGGCCGACGGCGTTATCGCCGGCGTCGGCAGCGTCATCGTTTTTCTGCCACAGATTCTGATTTTGTTTCTGTTCATTATTGTCATGGAAGACTCAGGTTACCTGGCACGTGCCGCCTATCTCATGGATCGGGTCATGAGATCGGTCGGCCTCTCCGGGCAGTCTGTTATTCCGATGGTGTCGAGCTTCGCCTGCGCCGTGCCTGGAATAATGGCGACGCGTGTGATTCCGAACCGTCGTGATCGCATTGCGACCATCCTTGCCGCACCGTATATGACCTGCTCGGCGAGGCTGCCGATCTATGCTTTGCTCATTGCCGCGTTCATACCGGCGAAACAGCTTGGTATTTTGAACCTCCAGGGAATCGTGCTTTTCGGCTTGTACATGCTGGGTATTGTGTTCGGGCTTTTAACGGCCTTGATATTGCGCAAGACTGCATTGCGCGGTCCCAAACCGACATTCGCGTTGATGCTGCCGGAATTTCGCCGCCCGAATCTGAATAGCGTGTTGATGCAACTGTTCGGTCGGGCCATGATTTTCCTGAAGCGGGCCGGTACGGTCATTTTTTCCGTTGCTGTCGTCGTCTGGGCGCTTTCGTATTACCCGCGATCTGCCGAAGTCCAAAATAACTTTGCAGAACGACAGGCGCACGCCGCGGAAATCGTATCCGGTCAGTCGCTCGTATCGGCAATGGCACAAATTAAGAACGAAGCGGAAGCTGCCCAACTTGAACAGAGCTGGCTGGGTCGTGCGGGCAAGGTCATCGAACCTGCTTTCACGCCGCTCGGCTGGGACTGGAAGATTTCAATGGCGGTAATCGCCGGTTTTCCGGCTCGCGAAGTCGTCGTGGCGGTGCTTGGAACGGTATATGCCGTCGGCAACCAGGCCGACGAAGCGACCTTGGTGAAAAGGCTGCGGTCGGCTACCCGGCCTGACGGCACCCCCGTATTCACCATACCGATGGTGATTGGCCTACTTGTTTTTTATGCCTGCTGCCTGCAGTGCGCAGCGACCCTTGCAATCATAAAACGTGAAACCAACAGCTGGCGATGGCCATTATTTGCATGGACCTATATGACCAGCATCGGATACCTCGGCGCGCTGCTGGTGTTCCAGCTCTGGAGCCCTTGACTGGGTGGGATTCGTTGCCGGGTTTAAGTGCAAACACAAGCGAGAACGGAGGAACGGTGCCGGTCACTAAGTTATTTGGTTGTATAAAACAGATATCGAACTGGCAGAAATAATAACTTAATGACTAAACGACCGGCACTATTTTCTGTGGATGTCCTGTTTACTCCTGTTTACTCTCTACCCGTCGGTGCTGGTACCGAGGCGCTGTCAACCGTGTCCAGCGTCAGCCGATCGGTCTCGCTCAGTTCTACGTGGCCTCCGAACCTCTCGCATTCCCTGTTCAGGGTATCCTTTAGCCACCGGGCATCCTCCCTTGACACGAAATTCAGTCTGAATCGTTTGATCTGGAAGGGAGCCATCTCGAACCGCACAAGCTTGCCTGATCGCGGTTGCATGGTTACAAGGTACATCAGCACCAAGTCGTCTCGATACTCTTCGTGCCCGCTGATCCCCTCGTAGTCATTCAGAAAATCCCCACAGCCATACACAATCGGCCTGTCTTCGTAAATCTCGATGCCCTTTGGATGGTGAGAAGAATGCCCATGGATCACATCCACGCCAGCCTCATCGATTAACTGATGGGAGAAGTTCCTCTGCTCGTCGGGAATTTCGTAGCCCCAGTTGCCGCCCCAATGGATAGATGCAACGACGATGTCCCGTTCTCGCTTCACTTTCTGTACCTGTGCCGCGATCCGCCGAACGGTCTTTGGCGAGAAATCCGCAAGAAAATTAACGCCCGACCGGACATTCGTCGCTGCCCAATCCCGCGGCACGCCGCTGGTCGGCGATGCGTATGCGAACACCAGCACCCGTCCCTTGTCGTTTACCTCCATCACCGCCGGTGCTTCCGCCTCAGTGATGTTTCTGCCCGCGCCGGCGCCTTTCACGTTTACTTGTTCCAGCGCGGCCAAAGTGTCTGCAAGGCCGGTATATCCCCAATCCAGAACGTGGTTATTGGCGATTGCGCAACAATCGATCCTGGCAACCTTGACGCACGAGACATTCGCCGGATGCATACGGTAGTTGATGCCTTTGCCTTTCCAGTAATCGTCGCTTTGCGTAATGGCTGTCTCCAGGTTGATTATCCTGACGTCGGGCATCACGCGTTCGAGCTCTTCGAGGGCGTCACCCCACGGATAAGAGAAATCCACTGTCGTTGGGAATGGGCCGTTAACCGATTGCGCAAGCTCTACATATTTGGTGGCATTTTTCACATATGCCTCGTAGAGGCGGGGATCGGAGGGTCTGGGCAACACTTGATCGATGCCCCTCCCGGTCATGACGTCACCGCACATAAACAAGGTAATCAATGCTGACGCGCTCGATGGCCTGCCGGATGCGTCGCCCACATTCAACCTCGAGCTCGACAGCAACAAAAGGATTTTGCCGCAATCGAGCAAAAATTTTCGGCGCTTCATCGCTAATTGACCAGTATTGACTCGATGGACTAGCTGTAAATTCCAGCAATGTTGCTCACACCGCGAGTCCGTACGATGGGTAGTTGATATTATAGACTACCGTGGTTTTTGTGGTGATTTGAAAGCAACCACAACAAGGAAATCCACAATCTCCGGCAAGAAAGCCTGTGAGTGTCCTTGTTACTCTCGCTTCGCCATTGCTGAACGACTTTTGAAGGAAGGCGAGTTATCATCGACACTACGGATACTCGAACGTCTAATAAACGGAAATTGAGAAACAGGAGAGAATGGTATGTCTAACTACGTTTTTGCCTATCATGGTGGGAAAAAGCCTGAAAGCCCCGAGGCGGGAGCCGAACTTATGGCGAAATGGAAAGCCTGGATCAGCGGCCTTGGCGATGCCGTGGTCAACCCCGGCACTCCCCTGGGAATGTCGAAAACCGTGAGCTCCGCTGGTGTAGCGGACGATGGCGGGTCGAATCCCTTGTCAGGGTTTTCTATCGTGAAAGCCGACAGCATGGATGCTGCCCTCGAAATAGCTAAGGGATGCCCGCACCTGGACATGGATACGGGCACAATTGAAGTCGCCGAAGCGATGGAAATGTAGTCGTTCAAGGACATCCACAGTCTCTTCAGATTCTGTCATGAGCAAACGAAAACCATTACGTACCATGCTGGTGCTGATTGCCGCGCTCGCCGCGCTCAGTGGCGTTGTTGACGATATTTCTCAGACCTATGCCGAGAGTGCGTTCAAGCGCGCGCTGGTAACATTTGCCGTTGCTCGTACACTGAACGGCGCCATTTCCCTTGCACAGGGGACCGAGGTCGCTATTGAGCCTGGTGGTGTTGGTGTGATTCTCTCCGTCGGCCAGGTCCTGGACCCGATCAACGACCTGGTTGAGCGTTTTTCAGTCGTCATGCTGGTAGCCGCCAGTTCGCTTGGCCTGCAAATCATTCTGTTGAAAATGACGGCCTGGTGGGGTGTGACCGCGGTACTTGTCATTGTCGCGGGGATTGCGATTGCGAGCATCTGGTCTTCCCGCTTCGCCAACAGCAAACACGCGGCAACGGTGTCGCGGATGCTTTTGGTCATGTTGTTTATCCGATTCGCCGTGCCGCTGATGATTATGGGCACGAACCTGGTCACCGATACCTTTCTGGCGACCGGACAGGAGGCAGGAACGGCGGCCCTTGAAGCGGCCCGGACCGAAATTGAGGAACTGAATGAAGACGCAAAAGCGCCATCGGACCTGGTTCAGTCGCTGCCGAAAGATCCAGACCAGTCGATTATCGATCGCCTTGGCTCATTTATCGATGATTGGCTGGCATCGATAAACTTCGTCGCGCGGCTGGAACAATTGAAGGAAAGTGTGTCGCGCGCCACGGAGAACATTATCAATCTGATCGCCATTTTTGTTCTGCAAACGATCATTCTGCCGTTGGTGTTTATCTGGTTGCTGATCGAGGCGTTAAAAGCCATTGCCGCACGCAGCTTGCGACACAATGATAGAAAGGGGCGCACTCCAGGTTGATCGGGTACTTGCGGGCAATGGTCATGTCGCAAGTAAATCGTCACCGAGAACCCAGCAGATAGCGGATTATTCGATCTGTTTAGTCAGAAAGTCTGTGAGTGTCCTTGTTACTGCTAATTTCGTCTAGCTACAGTCTACGATTTCGGCTTCTTCTTGGAAAATACACGCGGCAACCAAATCCGTTAAACTCAGCCCTTCTGTACGTCCAACTATTGCAATTATTGCTGATCTCGCAATATTCCAGGCAAGTCATGTGGTCATATACTTCCGGGATGTTGGGGTGGAATCCTGGCTTTTGCTGATAAAAGACATGCGGGGACGTGCAAGCGGCAAGAAATAGAATTGTGCCGATTAACGATTTCATAGCATCCTCTGAATAATCGCTCCCATATGGCTGCCATCTGGATAAAAGAGGTATTCCCGATTACCCATATGGTTATTAGATACTTTTGAGAAATTAAGTCGTTGAGCGGTGTCACAAACCCGCCATTTCTTTTGGGTTTACGAAATGCACGATCATGGCCTTTGCATTTCTACCACGTCCATTTTTCTTGCGGTGCCTTCAATGGCTATACCGCCATTTATCAGACCGGTCTCAGTATGTCGATTCGGCGCGAAAGGTGTAGGGTTATCTGGATGGGCGAAGGATGCGCTAGGAAAATCCGTCGCCAATAGCGGTCATTCACGCCCTTGAATTTGTACCTAGGGCTATGGGTTCTGTTGCAGCCAACGTTCGATTTCGCCCCGTCGTTTTCCGCAGCGTTCGAGTGCCAGCCGTCGCGATTCCTCGCTCACACTGAGCGCATCGGCTTTGTTGCTCGGGTATCGCGGCATCGAGCGCAAGTCGTCGCCCCGGAGCGCCGCTTCAGCAACCTGGAATGCTCTGGCGATCCGTTGCTCGATCGGTGCCTCGCCCATCTCGCCACCGTTCGTCACCCGCGAACGGCCGATTATGCTGAATCAAGCCTAGTGACATACTGCCCGCTGCGCAGTAGATTTGCTTGCAACGGCCACTTCGGCAATGTTACTCGACGTCCCTACCATGGCGATATCTGCATTGAACCCGGCTCGAACATGGCAACGCTGTCTGGCGCTGTCGTTGATCGTGGCCGGCATCGCCAATGCACAAGAAGGCGCGGTCGACGATACAATTCCCGAGAACGCCGTGCTCGAGAGGGCCAACGCCGTCATCGGCGAGATCACTCTCGATAAGCACAATATCTTCGACCTGTCGGATCCCGAGGAAGACAAGTGGCTGTATCGCTGGGCAAACCGGCTGCATATCGTCACCCAGGACAAGGTCATCAACAAGCAGCTGTTATTTGACTCCGGCGACAGGTTTTCGGGCCGGCTGCTCGAGGAATCCGAGCGTATCCTGCGCAGCAACCGTTACCTGATCGAAGCGGAATTGAAACCGGTTCGTTACGAGAATGGCGTGGTCGATGTGAAGGTGACGACCCAGGATGTTTGGTCACTGACCCCGGATGTCTCGATATCGCGCAGCGGCGGCACCAATCGCACCAGTCTCGGCATCGAGGAAACCAACTTCTTCGGCCGCGGGCAGCTCGTTCGGCTCAAGTACATCGACGACGTTGACCGGACATCCACGCGTTTCGACTTCGAAGACACGAAGCTGGGCAGCACTTGGTGGTCGGCGTTCCTGCGTGTCGCTGACAACTCGGATGGCCACTCGAACCAACTGTCGCTTGTGCGTCCATTTCACAAACTCGATGCCCGCTGGACGGCCGGTGGGAGACTGTTTGACGATGATCGCCGCACGGCGTTGTATCGACTGGGCAACGAAGCCGCGGAATTCCAGCACGAACGCGAATACGCAACGGCATTCGGTGGCTGGTCCCGGGGATTGCGAAACGGCTGGGCACGACGCTGGACGGCTGGGGTAGTCCATGATGACAACTTGTTCTCCGGTGTGCCGGACCCGTTGCTGCCGGATGTGATTCCCGAAAACCGCAAGCTCGTATATCCGTTCCTGGGAATAGAGATAGTTGAAGACCAGTACGAGACAACTGCCAATGCCAACCAGATGGGCCGGACCGAAGACATCTTCCTGGGCACACGCCTGTTGGCCTCGATCGGCTGGTCCGATCGCAGCTTCGGCGCCGACCGCGATGCGCTGATTTTGGCCGCGTCGGTAAGCCGCGGTTTTGGCTCACTCAATAAGACATCGCTGTTGTTGTCGGCAATAACCAGTGGTCGACGCGAGGGCGGCAACACGGCGAACGGCGAAACAACGATCAATGCCCGCTTCTACCACAGGCAATCCGAGAGACGGATGTTCTTCATGACCCTCGAGGGGACCGCGGGGCATGACCTCGACCTCGACAATCTCGTCCAGCTGGGCGGTAAAAGTGGTCTGCGCGGCTATCCGCTGCGATACCAGACCGGGGATTCAAAAATGCTGTTTACGATCGAACAGCGCTACTTCACCGACTGGTATCCGTTCCGGCTGTTTCGCGTCGGCGGAGCCATATTTGCCGACGTCGGGCGTACCTGGGGGGACAATCCGATCGGCGAGAGAAATTTCGGCTGGTTGCCGGACGTCGGTTTCGGTCTTCGATTCGCACCGACCCGGTTCAGCACGGACAAGATTATGCATCTCGATTTCGCGTTCCCGCTTGGTGGCGATGCGTCGATAGACAATGTGCAGATTCTTCTCGAAGCGAAGCGCAGTTTCTAATAGCACCAACCAGAATAACACCAACCAGAACACCAACCAGGACATCCACAACTTCCGCCGATAGCGAACTAATCGGGCTTGTCAGTCAGAAAGTCTGGTGAAAGTCTGTGGCTGTCCTTGTTGTTGATCCTCAGTTATCAGGTTGGTAGAAACAATAACTTAATAACTAAATGACCGGCACCATTTTTTTTATCAGCTGCATGCGCGTGTTAGGTCTGAACGTTAGCAGTTCAGCGGCGACAGAATCCATTTCTTGTCCAGTTTGAAACTTACCTCAGGAAACTCGTACGTTGTCGAATCAACGACAAGCGGTGGCAAGCGCAATCTGCAATCGGTGCACGTGACCCCCTCAAACGGCACAATGACGTAATAAGGGTGATCCAGCACTCTGCCGAACCAACGCGGTTTTATGATCCAATCTGGCTGCGGCACGCCAGTGATGGTCGTGGTCAAGTCTACCCGACGCACCTTGCGCGGACCGTCGCCCGATTGCATGGGAGCAGCCAGGCCGGAAAGAAGAACTCTTGCATCTACAAAATCCAGTACGCTCGCCCACTGGTAATCATGAACGGTGTGTGTCACCTGATCCGTCAGAAAAAAAGATCGTGACGCAAATCGAACGGTTCGCCCGACAGGAACACTCACGATGACAACGAAGCCTGTTCCGACCGTCTCATACCCCATCGTGTATGGCTGCCGAAGCGTACGCTCGACGGAGCTGAGTTCTTCCAGGGAGTAGCTCTCGACCCCGATCATGATGCCACCGGGACCGGCTAGCACCAACCGGCTCTTCGGACCGATCGTGCCATAGCAAGCGGTATTGGTGGCTTGCCCCCCCGGCGCGGAGGGTTTTAGATAGGTTCTGGGTACGGGAACGCACGCCGAAACTGCGAGGGCTACAACAATCAATGCCGAGAATCTCACCGCCATAGGGTAGTACGCCCACACTGTTTAGACTAAATATTAATTATACCGCGTTCCCGATATGCCAATATACGCGACGTCCGGTTGCAAGATTAACAAACAAAAGCGGTATACAGGGGGGGTGGGTTAGCATGTTTTTTCTATTCTCAGTTTTGCTGCTTCAGCGCATTCAAGAACCGAGATACTTGTTCGTTTTGTCTCTGCTTTGCTATGTCAATAGGCAGCCGGCCATCGGCATCGCGCATGTGTGGATCAGCGCCGGCTGCAAGCAACAACTTTGTGGGTGCCGTATTCGGAAATTGTGCTGCTGCGTGGAGAGGAGTCTGGCCGAATGCGTTCGGTTTTTTTACGTCAGCGCCATTACTGATTAGCAATTGCAATATCTCTGTATGGCCGTGCTCTGCGGCATAGTGCAGGGCAGTATACCCCCACCGATTTCCGGTATTTAGATCGTGAATCATCGGCAAAAGAATTTTAGCTGCAGGTTGATTCCCGTAGATGCTAGCAATGTGCAATGCAGTAGTGCCGTGCCGATCTGAAACATTAGGGTCAGCACCCTGTTCGATCAGAGACCGCAGTTTCTTTGTATCGCCACGAAAAACGGCCGCATTAATCGGCACCAATTCAGGGGAAGGGTAAATCGCCGCCATCCTCTCCTCATAGTTGGCGGCAATTTCATCACCGTTCAATTTTCCGATCAACGCCCAAATAGATTTGGACGCGGGTTGATCACAAATTTCATCCGTTTGTTGTTTTTTGCACCCGTGTAAAAGCTTGTTCACAACGACTCCAGAATCATCAAATTCAATTAATAACCGAAAATGAACTTGTGGTGTCGTCCAAATCAAATCATCTCTATTTCCGCCGTAGGGGCCGGCGAGCGCGAAGAACACGCCGCCCACGCGGTAATATGAGTACATGAAGAACCGTTGGTCGGGAGTCGTGTAGTCGGGAGGCCCAGATTCTAATTTGACGTCGCTTACCGTGGTCTTGCCGACTTTGACAGACTCTGGCTTCGCCCCCACGGATTTAGTAACGGAAATCGGTATACAGGCGCTAATCCCGAATAACGAGGCGATAGCCAACACAGTCATCACTTTTCTGATATCACTGGCCTTTTTCATGGATTCGCCCTCGGCAGAGTTTGATTCGCCTATTGCTGATGACACCCTATTGAATGACGGCCTTGAACAGCAGCTGGAAACTCGGATCGCCGTTGTCGGTGGACCCCCAAAAAAACCCCTTGGGGTTGATGCGGATGTCGGTAACCGCCGGGTCGGTGCCATCGCCGGAATCCAGCGGAGTGTAAGTCCAGGTGCCGCCGTCGTCGTTGGAGAACCAGACATCATCCGCGCTGCTTCCCAGGCTCGTGAACGTGTAGCTGAGGCCGCTTGCCGGTGAGCCATCGACGAATGCGATCGGTCCCGGATTGGCACCGTCATAGTCGACAACCCGCAGCGCCATATACGCGGGGATGGGTTCAGAGATAAGCACGGTGTCGAGGATGCCCGAACCGGTGTTGGTGAGCTCGACCAAGTAACCCTCGACCGCGCCCCGTATTGCTTTGGGGTCGGTGATGCCATTATACGAATCCACCTGCGTCCTGACCGACTTTATGACCGAATAGGGGTTGTCGCCGACAGTATAAGTATAGAGAACCTCGCCAGTCACTGCGTCTTCGATCCATGGGTAAACTGAGTAACCCATCCCGTGCGTCCGTTTCATATGCAGCCTGTATATACGACCTCCCTCGAGAGTCAGCTGCGCACTGTACTCATGTTCTGCATGCATGCTCGTATTTACCAGGAAGCTCATCCAAAAGTCCCTTCCCCACGTAATCCGGTAACGGCCCGGAAGCAATGTGATTGCCCCATACTCTGTTCGGTTTCCGTCCCGGACCCCGATGGCAACTTTTTGTTCAAGCTCGGGACCGAAGACCTCAGCCCACTCGGCCGAACCCAACTCAACCTTAGCGAGAGATGTTTCTGGGAGCGCCGGCTCAGAGTATCCGCGATAGACGCCCGGCAGGACGTCCTTCATTAACGACGGGGTACAGCTCACCACAACAGACGCCAAAAAAATAACGGACAATCTCAGACGCTTTCCACCCACAATCACGATGGACCTCCACAGTAGTGGTTCTCGGCATCTTGGCTCGTCAACCCGATGGCGAACCCCAAGGGCATGTATACGATGCCGGCTATCGTGCCGAGTGGGTAGATAGCCGGATTGCAAGCCATAAGATCACCCTTCCTGTACGCCTTGGCCATGTCGGGCATGGTGTCGAAGACCACAAGTGAAAACCGAGCTGCGGCGCCGACACTTGCTCACGGATACCAAGAAATATACATGTGGAACAC
This sequence comes from uncultured Gammaproteobacteria bacterium, assembly GCA_964568075.1. GTDB lineage: Bacteria > Pseudomonadota > Gammaproteobacteria > Steroidobacterales > MnTg04 > MnTg04. Next base: position 25,134 of record CAZMOM010000003.1, on the reverse strand, counting down.
CGCATCGGCAAAGAGCAACAACAGGAGCGCGCTAAGAGCGACAAGCGGTATTTTGAACTTTGGCATCAACGCTGTGTACAAGCGGCTGCCGTCTTCGGTAGATGGACTGCCGAAATGTATCGCGGCACAGACTATGGAGTGCCAGAGCGCATAGGGAATCATACTTGCCAGCCAGCTCTCGTCATTAGAAAACCAAACGAAAACCAGGCCGCCCAGAACACTCGCTACCAGTCCAAGCAGCACATAAACTAGCGACCAACGCAGCGGAATAAGCAGCTTCACGGCGAGCAGTACGATGACGACCCCGAAAAAGCTCGCGATGATGAAGAAGTCTCCTTCAAATTCCCATCTTGATGTTGGCCCGTCCCATCCCAATTCCATAGCCGTCTGATACGCACACCAATAACTGAGTACACTCGACGCAATCAGTGCTGCGCCCCGAAAATAGAAGCTACGATCACGCTTGAGATAAGGCCAAAGGACAGCGACGGCAAAGAGGGTGCCAGGCACGCCATATCCCAACAGCCAGTCAAGCCACTCGTTCGACACTGGTAGCCATTCACACACGATGTCAGATAATGAAACCAAGGCGCCTGATACCGCGGCCAGAACCAGTTTTATTCGAAACTGCTTTATCACACCGACACCTCCCTTTTTCATTCAGTCTTGCTCGGATCGGACATTAAGGAAGCCTCGGCACTACTTGCATCTCTTTTATCGCGCTCAGGATCGGTCTGGCTAAGCGATCCAGCCGATCGTCTGCCTGCTGAAAGGCAGAATTATCCTTGCTCCCGGACCTCCGATTTATTGCGGCGATGTCTTCATCTGTGATGTCGTAGCCATGTTCATGCAGTAGCCGAAGGATGCTACTGATTCGACTCAGTACCTCCTCAAAATAGACCCCCTTGGACATCCAAAGACTCATTTGCGCGCTAAGCCACGCTCTGGAGAAGAGTGACTGCTCTACTCCGGCCGGCTTTAGGTTGGAGTCTGCTCCTCTTTCGAGTAGCAACTCCGTCATCTCTAGGTGCAAACGAGTGATAGCTGACCAAAGCGGCGTGATGTGGCTTCCCCTTTCCCCGGCGTGCTGGAATATGATCCTAAGTCGATTGTGAAAATCTCGTATATTCTCACCCGGGTACTCGAAATCGACATCGGCTCCGTCATCGATGGCTGCTATGGCAACGTCGATCCAACCAGACACGGCAGCACGCGCCAATCGGATATTGGGATCAGAAACTTCGAGGAAAGAACGGAACTTATCCAGCGCAAACTTCAAATCGTCAGAATCACCCAATGCCTCGGCGTTGACGGGATGCTCGAATGGTTTGCAATATCGCAATGCCTGCTTAAACGTCTCTATCAATCTGCACGCCGCAAGCGCAGCGCGAGGCGAGTCGGAATAGCCGACGTAGCGTTCGAGGCCCGTATCCGGGTCTCTTGGGAATAACTCAGAGGGCTGATCATTCAGGGCGCCAACATACAGGCGGAAAGCTCGATCAATATCGACATTCGTACCTTCGCCGTACTCGTACATATGGCCGAGCAATTCAAGTATTGGCTTTTTTTCGGCATAGTGCTCTTTATCGACAAAGACGTACAACATGCCCTCGGGGGTACGGACGACGCTTTCGAGCAACTCGATCGTGTCAACATATCGCTTATCGTCATATAGCCTGACCGCACGCCCATAAACATCATTATCATTGGCCGAGCGATGCCACAATAGGACAGATACAAGAATGGACAACACCATAATTACGAGAAACGATTTCGTACGTCGCGTAATGACAAAATTGATGCGCTCAATTCTCCCAAAATATACTGCCGTACAGAATGATAAATGCGCTACCACGGATGGAGGAATGAAGAACGCGAACTCCCACCACCATGGGCAGCTTGTGGTGATAATCCCGAACCAGGGAAACTGGTCGCAAAAATACCGGCCCGAGCCAAGAAAAACGGCTGTGGTGACAAGAGCGGCCAACGCAACATAGATCCAGTACTTCCCGGATACTTTTAACGACGTAGCGATGACTAATACAGCGGCGAGGAGAAGTGCTGACAGGATTGCAAAGATTGCGTCGAGAAAATAAGCGATTCCGAGTGGAGGGTCGTACGCAGTCTCTTCAAGCCAGTTTCCAGTCAATATCGCAGCATATGGGATTAAGATACTGGCAGCAATTAATACGCCGATTCTAAGAATAAGCCGAGACGTTGACGTGATGAACGGAGCCATCACAAAAATACCAAACAACGCAGCATAAGCGATCGACAGTAAGATTGAGATCCAATCTTCGTCGTTCAAAACCCCGCCGTCAGTAAGTACATCGGCAATAAGTGCTAGTAAAAGCACAAAGCTAGGGATGATTGCTAACAAGAGGCGATGACGGAGCGAAAGATTAAAAAATTTCATCGAACTACCACCCCATGATGAAAGAGGTGTTCAGACGCATGAATCATACGCCTCTCTAATGTCTGCTTTGGGTCGAGTCCGGGAGTTGCCAGGCTGAACGGGTGAGGGGGCAAGAACAGCATTTCGCCCATAACCGGTAAGTCGGTTACGGCTTCCGTCGGCTCAAGTTCAATCGTAACAGATCCCGGATATTGCCAAGCCGCCCCTGTAGCCAGGTCTGTGGCGACAGCAAATGGCATGCCTTTCAGAAACGCGGCATTCAATAGCATCCACCAACTCAGCCTAGGCTTTACGGTCGCGGTTGCTTTATGGTAGCCATCGGCCTCGCACATGATTTCAAAACTCTCCGCCGACCAGTCAAGAGCTAGGTTCACAGGCGTATCTACTGTTACAGCAGCAGTCCGTCGGTGTTCGCCAAACAAATATATATACTCGCCCTCGGTGGGGGAGATGACATGGCAAACTGCGCGCACAGGCTCGGTCTCGATGGTCGTGTTGAATGTATTAGGTGTTGCGATTAGGGTCATGCATGATGTTAGTGGAAGGATCAGAAGAGCCTTCACTGCAATCAACTTCAACATGGCTGGTTTCTCCTCCAAAATTTCATCACGTTATGTGGAGTTCGAATGGTCGCGAACAGGTGCTTACAGGCCAACCACATGCGCGTTTTAAAGCGCAGACAAAGTCTGCATTTCGATGCAGTCAGTTACTTGATCGAATCATTATCTTTTTCTTATGAAATCTTGAGGAACGTGGTGCTATCCCAAGTAGCACTTCGCGCGATCCGATGCCTTCGGCAGGTCGGCAGTCTTGGGGTCCTTCGGGGAGTTGTTCCGTGGCTTCTCGGAGGAAGGGAGCACCCGTGGCTTTCCGCCGCCGTTTTTCGGCGGGTTTGGCTTTGTTGGTACTTGCTGTGACTTCTTTCTGCGCCTAGCCGCTGAAAAAAGCCGTGATTGTTACAAAATTGGGGTTTTTCAAGCGACCGGCTATGTTTGCTTTGGGTTGAAAGCAGACGTAATAGACGCGGTCTAAACGGTCAACCTGATTCGCAAAGCGCTACGCAGCATCGCAAAGTACCTGGTCGTTACTCCAACGGCATCCAATACTATTCCAGTAATCGGTGAGGCCCAGTGCATGCAAAAGCTCCGGAAATTCTTCGTGTTCACGAAGCACTTCGAATTCGTCCAGGTAAATTATTTCGATTTCGTAGAGTGTGCCGGGCTCCGACTCCGCTACTTGCATGGCGACCTCCATTACCCGATCCGCTTGCTCAAACAAAGCCCATGCCGTCATCGTGATATATGGAAATACACCGTCTGCGATCATTTTGTCGATCGTTTCAAATGCGATGTCGAGCATTTCCTGATCACCGGGGTGAGCTAGCGCATCAATCACCGGATCGACCCACGAATCGTCACTTTGCGCCAATTTCAGCCCAAACTTCATACTTGCTCTTGCATCTTCGAGCCGATTGTCGCGAATCAGGAACACAGCGTATGCGAAATGATGATCCGCCGCGCCGACACCCATATTGTTCGCTACTTCGAAATAGAGCCGCGCTTTGGACATATCATTAATCCAGAAATAGGCGATCGCCACTCTGCTGTTCAGTATCTGCGATGCCGGCTCCATCGAGCGGGCCGCTATTGCCTGTTGCAATGATCTGTCCAGCAGCCCAAGGTCGCCGAGCAGGCGCGAATGCCAATGGTAAGCGGTTGGATAGACGGTTACACTACGAAATGCGGTTGCGAAGGCATCGGCGGCCGCTGCCCAGTTGCCGAGCTGGTGGTCGACAAAACCATAGATGATAGCCACCGGGGCACGAATGCTGGAATCTGCCTGAACTCCCTGGTCTGCTACTTCGATCGCCTGCCGAAAGAATTGGTGTCTCTGCTCCGGGTTGTACTCTGACAACAATAAATAGGTAATCGCCTGACGCAGGTATGCCGGACCAAAATTCGGGTCGATCTGAATTGTTTCCTGAAACAGGACTTGAGCATGCTTCAGAGACTCCACGTCGCGTTGACCGAGGAAGAAAAGGCCACGCATGTATCGGTCGAAAGCCGCAGGATTAGCTGGTCGGCTAGCTGCTCGGATTTGTTCTCCCTTTTCCCCGAGGATCTCGTCACGAACGTCAGTGGCAACCCTTTCCTGCAGGCTGAACACGTCATCTGCTGCACCATGAATACTGTTTGACCATCTTGGAGAGTGAGTAGCATCGACCAGTTGAGCGGTAATGCGAATCTGGTCGCCGTAACGGCGTACGCTGCCAGTAACTATTGCGTCGACTCCGAATTCCTTGATAATTGATTCAGGCGTATTCGGTTTGATTAACTCAGGCCCTCGCACAATTGTCAGTTTTGGCACCTGGTAAAGGCTATTAACCAATTCGTCTGTAAACCCATCGACGACGTACTGAAATTTTTCTTTGTCGTCGCTCAAATTCTTGAATTGCAACACCGCGACAGAGTCAATTGGCTTGGTAATAGGCGGCCACAAGATAATTATGGCAATTGCCAAAGCTGCGAGTACGGCTAGGAGCACCGGACGGGAAACCCGCACGAAGGACGCGCTGTGTTGCTCCGGCTCGGGTGCATCGGGTAACTTCACGGGCATCTTGAGGCGGTAGCCTCGCTTCTGCACAGTTTCGATGTATTCTGGATGCCTGCTGTCGTCCCCCAGTTTGTGACGCAGAGTCGCAATCTTTGTCGCTATCGCCTCATCGGCGGTCGCCCGACCATCCCAGACAGCAGCGACGAGTTGATCTTTGGTGACAACGTCCCCCTGGCGGCTGGCGAGAACCACCAGCACATCCATCACCATCGGCTCAAGGTGTTCTTCGACTTCGCCTTGCCGCAACAAGTCGCGCTCGGGAAGGACGGTCCACGGCCCGAGTTCGAATCCTCTTTGCAAATCAGTAATGGTTGGTGGCATTTAGGGCACCCCGGTCCCGTTACGCTCCTCAGTCCACAGTTACTTCAGGTGCTGGGTTCCTGATCGCACATCACCCGTTCACCGCTCCATTGACAGGCGATCGCTACCCGCAAGAAATTACGGCGCTTGAGTTCCCGGACAATGGCCATTTGTGAATTCCCCTGTCCTAAGCATAGTACAGCCCTGCACCTTTGGGCGGCTTGAGACCGGCCAGGGCGGATGGTCAAAGCGTGGGCTGAATGTCTGCTTCGGGTCGTAAAGCGACCTCCCACCAGGATCAGCGGTTTTCAGCCTCTTAGTGTCCGCTGTCGGCCAAAAACTGACAGAGAAAAACCCCGCCACAGAGGGCGGGGCTTGATTAGTCAGTCTCTGTTAAAGAGAGCAGACAAACACTCGATTGGCACCAGTTCTTGCGGCACTTATCACATTTGTATTGCTAGCCGTTGTCGGGGACCGTCACTGGTGCGAAGTTGGCGTGAACCAACTTCCAGCCTCTGCCTTCCTTGACGTAGACCCGCGTAGACTTCGCAAGGAATGTGTCGACCTCGCCATCACCGTTTTTGGTCATTCCGACAAAGTTATAGCTAAGGATTGCGACATTGCTGTAAACCTGTACATGCGGGTTGGTCATTTCTGCGAGAATCAGCCGGCCACTGCCTGATGCGGTCGCCTCCGCGATGCGCATATTGAGTGCTTTGCCGTCCAAACGAAGCGGAGCGTTCGGATTGAATTCGGTGTAATCGTCCGCCACGTTTTTCATGGAGGCGGAAACATCGTTTTTAATTTGCGCGGCCCACTGCGCCTTGGTAATAGCGATGACCTCCGCAGCGGCATCGGCGAGTACAGTTGCCGGCATTCCGGCAAGAATAAGAGATGAAGCGACTAGCTTCAGCATGAATGAACGCATTTGGTTTCTCCTATTTGGTATTGTTTTAGAAATGGACAACTTTATATCGACCGTTGGCTAATCAATGCGACTCTTGTTAATTGATTCTTCGTATTGCCTAACCGTCGATCCGCGATTTTGCCTTTGTCTTTGGTACCACCTAAGCATAGTAGAAGATTGGTCGGATTGCCTGACAATTAATTGATTCGAGACACTACGAGCGACAGGGATGTCCGCTTTGGGTCGTAAAGCGACCTTCCGCTAAGATCAGCTGTTTTCACTAAACCAGGACACCCATAACTTCCGCCGATAGCGAACTAATCGGGCTTTTCATTCAGAAAGTCTGGTGAAAGTCTGTGGCTGTCCTTAGTTTTGGTCCTTAGTTTTGCATCATCCCATTAGTTGCCAGGTGAGCAGGAGTCGCGGAGAAGCCGCCAAATTGCGCGAGCGTTTTCGCTTCCCGGGCGAGGTGATACGCGTGTAAAACACAACGTGCAGTGCAGTGCAGTGCAGTGAATATGGTGCCGGTCATTTAGTTATTTAGTTGATTGAATCAGTCATCCGATTGGTAGAAACAATAACTTAATAAATAAACGACCGGCACCAATTTCCCCTGCTGTTGTATATTATCGTCGACAGCGACAAAGCGGTGTCAGAGGTTCCGTTGACGATATGCCCAAGACCCACCCATTCATGAGTTATGCGTTCCGGCCGTTCTTCCTCTTGAATGGTCTTTTCGCCATCGTCGTCATCTCAATCTGGCTGATGGCGTTGCACGGGACCAGACCCGCCCTGGTCCCCGCCACCATGGTGTACTGGCATGGTCACGAAATGGTGGTCGGATTTGGTATGGCTGCCGTGGCAGGTTTCGTTTTGACGGCGGTGGCCACCTGGACGGATCGTCCACCGCTGCAGGGGAAATTGCTGGGAGTTCTGGTTTTCTCTTGGTTATTCGGGCGGCTGACCATGATGGCGGTGACTCAGCTGCCGTACTGGCTAGTTGCTTCTGTCGACATGATTTTTCCTTTCCTGCTGGCCTTACTGGTTGGTCGGGAGGTGGTGGGAGGTAGTAGCCGTCGTAATTATCCCATCGTTGGAATAACCCTGGTTCTGGCGTTTCTGAATCTGTTGTATCACCTGGGCACCATGCGAATTTTGCCCGGCATGGATCGCCTGGCCCTGTACTTTCTGATTCATCTTTTATTACTCATGATGACGGTCATTGCCGGGCGGATAATTCCCAATTTCACGGCCAACTGGCTGCGTTCCCGGGGCCATGAGCGGCCGCCTGAAAATCATCCACTGACCGATGGGATTACCGTGGCGGCAACCATTGCCATCGGTGTGTCCGTCAGTCTCACTCCGTTCGGTCCGGTTACCGGGATCCTCGCGATGGTGGCGGCGCTATCCCATGCTGTCCGCCTTGCCCGCTGGCGCGGACTGGCGACCACATCGGAACCGCTGTTGTTTGTGCTGCACGTGGCCTATCTGTGGCTGCCGGTGGGTTACACCCTGACGTCGCTGGCCGCCTTCGGTCTCGTCTTTCCGGCCACTGCAGCACTGCATGCTCTGACCATGGGCGGAATCGGCAACATGATCCTGGCCGTGACCAGCCGGGTTGCATTGGCGCACACCGGGCGTTCACTTCACGCACCGCGGCTTATCGTGATTTCTTATGCAATCTTGAATGCCGCTGTGGTCGCGCGGGTACTGAGCCCACTGAACTCGAGCCTGTATATTGAAATGATTGATCTGTCCGCTCTGGGCTGGATCGTGACGTTTGCCATATTTACCGGGGTTTACTGGCCTGTTCTAACGCGTCTCCGGGTCGACTAATTGAAAATCTTTCGACAAAAGTCGTACAGCGTGATCATAGCCGTCCAATATCTAGGCCGTGATTAACATCACAGAAGTCAGGAAATTACTCGAAGGGCAGACAATAAAGAAAGTCTGTGGGTGTCCTTGTTATTGGCTTGTTGTCATTGGCTGTTCAAACGGAGCCAATCCGGCCTGTCGCGGGCGATTAGCCGTCCGCGGAGTGAGCTTAAATAAGTGCGTAGGTAAACACCGGCACCTATTGCGTGGTAAGCACCCAACTTAGAAACACCATCGGAACATTTTGCAAAAGAATTTGGCAAAACCGTCTCGGAGCATGTAGAACTTGAACAAATTGTGGGTTCCTGGAAGCACGACGTCCACAATGGGCTCAGCCAATTCCAATCCGTTCTCGCTATTGGTCAGGATGACAACGCCATCGCCTGAATGAACCGACGCGATCACGAACGCCCGATAGCCCGGGTTATTTCCCCAATGCCAGATAAATTGATCACTGTCGCCGCGCTCGATCCCCCAACCCAAGCCCCAGTCAATACCCAGGCTCGAAACTACACTGACTGGTGATTCGACAATCGCACTGAGTGCTCGTACGTCTGCCAGGACGGTCGAAAGGAACTTTGCGTAGTCGGCAGCAGTTGTGTAAAGCGTTGCTGCTGCCAACGGCGTATGAAAGGTCTGTGGCTGAACAGGAAGCCCGTCTGATGACGTGCCAGCGACAAAATTCGGTTTGAGCCCCGCGTTCCAAGTGTAGGAACTTTGCGTCATTCCCAGTGGTTCGAAAACCTGGGCACGCATGAATTCGTCAAGAGGCCAACCGGTAATCGCCTCGACCACCCGCTGTAACAGCACGTATCCTTCGCCGGAGTATTGCCAACTCGTTCCTGGGGTGAATTCAAAGGCTAGCGGTGCATTCGACCAGTTCGGCAGGCCCGAGGTATGGGAAAGAACGATTCTCGCAGTTACCGATTCCAGTTCGATTGCAGTGACTAAGTCAGTGATCGGCGGGTGCCTGTCATCGAATGGGTTCTGGATATGCAAATAGCCTTCCGGCAGATACCTCGTGAGGGGGGCATCCAGGTCGAGCTTTCCTTGTTCCGCCAACTTGATGACACCGTAGGCGAAGACGGGTTTGCCAAGCGATGCTGCCTGGAAAACGGCTTGTGCACCTGGCGCTTGAGCTGACTCGCAACCAGTTACGACGTCTGTGCCCTCAATTACTCTGTTCTTAACGGTCGCGACAGCAACAACGCAGACACGATGATCCTTAGCGACTCTTTCGATCGTCGCGTGAAGACGCGCAGAAAGCGCGTCGGCGCAAATAACTGCGGGCGAAAGGACAAGCACAAAGAACACCAGAAGACCTCGCCTCCAATATGGACGAGGATTTCTAAGAATATCAGTTGCCATGGTCGTCCTCATGCGGCCTAACAGCTAGATATACGGACCCATCGGTCCGTATTTCAAATTTGCCGAGTCACCTGTAAATTTATTAATAGCACCTCGGTTCAGTGAGTTACAGGCATTTCGAGTGTTGGTCCCGACATGAATACGCGGATCCGGCTTCACTGATGGCACGACAAGGACATCCACAAGCTCCAAAGGAAAGTCTGTGGATGTCCTTTTTCTGCCTGATAAGTGAATACGTGAACACCGGCACCTATTGTTGGGCCCCTATTGGATTATTGGCGTCGATTGGTCAGAAACTCTTTGGATGGATGTCCTTGTTGTTCCCAACAGCGATGCCGAAATCTCCCTTCGGGATTGCGTTGATCGTATCTCCTATATTGCTTTGGTCAGGCTATGCAGCATAAGGTCCAACCAATCCTTGCTCGGGCAAGGTCTAACAAGGCGCCCCGCCGGACGGCAGTTCCACTGCGTTACTCTGCCGCTGGCGCACTCCATACACCCATCGGCAACATCAGCCCGAGGGAGACAACGAGCGCCCGCGAACCCGGATAGGTTGGGAACATTCTCATTGTAAACACGCTTTCTTTCCTATTTTGGCTGCGGCACGATCCGTATATAGGGCTTCGGTGCCTTCCAACCTTCGGGGAATCGCTCCTTTGCGACCTCGTCGGACACGGCGGGGACGATGATGACATCTTCGCCCTGTTTCCAGTTCACCGGCGTAGCTACTTGGTGCTTCGCCGTCAGCTGTACCGAATCAAGCAGCCGCAGCACCTCGTCGAAATTTCGGCCAGTGCTCATGGGATAGGTAAGCATCGCCTTGATCTTTTTGTCCGGGCCGATGAGGAACACCGACCGTACTGTCGAATTATCCGCTGCGGAACGATCTTTCGCTTCGCCGCTGGCGTTGGGGTGGAGCATATCGTAGGCCTTCGCTACCTTCAGGTCGCTCCCGTCAATTAGCGGGTAGTTCAACGCGTGGCCCTGAGTCTCCTCAATATCCTTAGACCACTCGAGGTGGTCGTCTACCGAGTCCACGCTGAGCCCGATGAGCTTGCAGTTACGTTCATCGAACTGGGACTTCAGGCCGGCCATATAGCCCAGCTCAGTGGTGCAGACTGGTGTGAAATCCTTGGGGTGAGAAAAGAGGATCGCCCATCCATCCCCGATCCATTCATGGAAGTGAATGGCCCCTTCCGTTGTCTCTGCCGTAAAGTCCGGCGCTTCATCGCCAATGTATAGTGACATGGTTCGTCTCCGCACTTAAGCATTTGTGCTTTTCCGTCCCCGTCTTTTAGGCGGGTTTGGCTTTTTCGTTGTTGCTAGTGACCTAAGTATAGTAGCTGGATGGCAAATCGGTAGCTAGAAAACAAAGAAAACCAGGACATCCACAGCTTCCAACTTCCACGGTTAGCAAACTAAACGGGCTATTCAGTCAGAAAGTCTGTGGGTGTCCTTGTTTTTGTCCTTGTTTTAGAAAGTCTGTGGGCATCCTTGTTGCTGCACCGCGATCACACCGGCGCCACGCCGGGTCGGGTTGGTCGCGGCCCAGGCCGGGTGGAGCCGAATAATCCAATGCGCTGGTACGTGAACCGCGTCACACGTAAAACTGTCTGAATTCGATACAACATAATCGAACGAAGAGGTAGCGATATGGGTGATCGGTCGAGTTATGATCGGGTAATGCCGGTCCACAACCTTCGGGACTACTTTCGCACGTCGATCGACGATGCCATCGCCGAGCAAGGCGTCGACGTGGACCCGCACGCCACCCATTACGTCGTCAACATGATGACACTGTTCTCGCGCTCTGATCAGTTTTACCAGGACGACCGCGAGACCTACGGCGTCAAGCCCCTTGCCCTGATGCTCGCGGACGCGGCCGATGCGCCAAGCACCGAGCAGCGCAATCAAACCCTACAGCGCATAGGTGATGTCGCACTTTTTATCTCCGGCTTCTTTGTCGAGAGTCTCGCCAACAAGGCCGTGGATATCGATTACTACATGATCATGGGCGAGAGTGCCTACGGTTCGTTGTCCGAAGAGGTGCGCGGCACGTTTCGCGGCAATGCGTTTGCTGACGTTTACTGGGAGCTGGCCACCAAGTTTCAAATCCTGATCGACGTCCTTCACGAAGTGCGCGATAGCGCGCGCGCAGAATCCGACGTCAATCTGCTGCGCACCTACGAAATCTGGCTGAAGACCGGCAGTCGACGGGCTGAAAACCTGTTGCGCCAGCAAGGGATTGTGCCGATCAGTGACGCCAGGCGTCCTCGTCACTGACATGCTTGCCAGCTGCAGCAATAACTGAGCGATATTTGCCAGGTAGCCATAACTGAGCGATATTTGCCAGGTAGCCGGCGCCTACGACGTCCGCGATTACGTCATTACCGACCCGACGCTGGAAAACAAGGGCATCCACAATGTCGATTAACTGGTGCGGTATATTCTTGGCATTTATTCAGAAAGTTCGTGGGTGTCCTTGTTGTTGTTACTTTAGCCGATAAGCCAATAACCCGGCACCCGCACCAGTTCCGTTATACTTAACCGCGTGAGTATTTACTGGAGTGAACTATGAATAATTTAGTGAGAGTAAGTTTTCTGGTTTTTATTTCTTTTGCCACAGTAATTTCCTGCTCATCCTCTTACGATAGCCTGACAGAAGAGCTTGTCAGGAGCGTAATTTCTGAACTTGACGATGCTACTGAAAATATGGATGTGAATGTATTTTCAGATGCATTAAGTGACGACGTCAAAATAGTTATCACTATCAATTTTCAAGGGCAGAGCCAGGTTATCAGCCCCTCCAAGCAAGAATATATCGTAATGCTGGAGGAAGGATGGGCTGAGGCTTCGAATTATGAATATACGAGGTCAAACCTGAAAATCGATATGCAAGGCAATAAAGCGTTAGTCACAGCAATTATCAGAGAGTCAATGACCGTTCGAGGCCGGAATATGAACACCAGGACGTTCGAAAAAGTAACCATGGAGTTAATAGACGGGAAGCCGTTAATTACCGAGGTGGTCGGCACTATAGACATGTAATTTACATAACAATGCAAATTCCTGTAGAGACGGTTGTGCCGGCATAAGCGGCACAGCACCTCAAACCCGTTCTTGTGATCTGAATCACCGAATCGTTGACCGGAAACAGCGAAACTGTCGTACGTACGTAGGACGGAGGTGTGCAGGACCAGCGAATCCGCACAAGTACAGGCTTTATGTGCGAAATCGTCTGGTGCACTTGACCAAATGGAATCTGCTATCAAAAAACTGGTTTTTTTTGCATTGTTGGTGGGGGCCTACCAAAATTGGGATCGCATTGGCCATTTCGTTTTCGGGCCGCCCGCCTATTCGTCAGTCGAGAGCGAAGTCCTCCTTTATGCCACCGAGTGGTGTGGCTACTGCCAGAAAACTCGCGAACTTTTCCAAGCGAACAATATTTCGTATGTGGAATACGATATCGAAAAATCAGAAAAGCACGCGGAGGAACACAGGCGCCTTGGTGGAAGGGGCGTCCCCTTGTTGAAGATCAACGGCCATGTAATCCACGGCTACAGACCGCAATTGATACTCGTGGCCGTGAACTCAGACTAACCCGTTCATTCCTTACATTGGCCATACCCACAGGATCATCGGGATCGGGTGAAAACAAGGACATCTACAATTTCGATTCACTGGTAGTGGAATATTCTTGGCATTTATTCAGAAAGTCTGTGGCTGTCCTTGTTGTTGCTCTTTACTCTGGATACTCTGGATGTCCTTGTTACTCACTACTCATCTTTCCACTCGTATAGGCGATCGACCCAATCGCCTTTGAAAGCGTTGGATTTTGTCCATATGACAAGTCCGCCAGCGTCTGGAATCCCATGGCCACGACCGCCACCCAACCACCAGCCTTTGCCTGAGTCCGTTTGAAAATCGAAGCGGAGAATAATCATCCCAACCTTCTCTTCGTGAGGAGGCGGCATTTTATAGTACAGGTGAGAAAACCCATGCTTAGAAATACGGCCGCTGAGCTTGTAGCCGGTTGGGTTTTTCTCATATACGCTACTGGAAGTACCGCTGATCTCGCCGGTCACTGGATCTACCTCTCTTATTGTGATCGTGTCATCAATGTAGGGCTTGGTGTTCCCAAAAGACGTTCTGGCTGACCATTGGCACCGCCAGACACCCTTGCACGCTTCGACATGAACTGAGTCTAAGGGCAGATGCTCGTTCCCCCATATCGGTGAAAGGCTCTCCTGTAATTCCGCCACATTCCCTCGAACTGATTCCCAATTTCGTCCAGCAATCCACACCATCAACGCGAACACCCCAATCATGCCCACGACGGCGATCACCTGTACCGTCTGGTTGGGCAACAAAAGAACAAGAGCGGCCAGCCCGGCCTCAAGCACTAGCGCCAGGGCAGCGTACAGTTTAAGAGTGTCCTTCACGTCCGCCACGTTGACAGAGGGCTCTTTATGCTCCTTCATGTTCATTGGATCGCCCCAATATGGTTGAGTTATGCTAACTATAAACCATCTGAAAAGGGCTGCTAGGGTCAGCTTACGGGTGGTTTTGATGTATCGGCGAATTGGGCGGGACCTATGAACTCAAATTCCTCATCGGAGATGAGCTATCGAGACATTTACCAGTATGCGGAACTCGCCAAAGCCGCTTATCTTAGTAATCTGGAGCTCAAGCGCGAATTTGGGGAATCTGTATTTGTCAGCGAGTTAGTCAAGTCTAAAGTACAGGTTGCGCTCATCACTGACTCGCGCACAGATGTTCAGTGGATTATGGTTCGCGGTACCTCTAACCCAAAGAATGTCCTTGTCGATAGCAGCATTAAGGTTGCCCCAGAGCCGCTGTTGGGCCTGTACATGCATGGTGGTTTTCTACGGGCTGCACGAGAGGCCTACAATGCTTTACAACCCAAAATTGACCCTGGCCGCGAACTACGAATCACCGGTCATAGTCTCGGCGGCGCGGTGGCACTGATCCTGACCGCACTGTTCTCTGAGGACCCCGCTGGATATCACATGGGCCGCACAGTCACATTCGGCCAACCAATGGTTACCGACAGTAATGGCGTCAAAGTGTTAAAGAAATATCCACTGCTACGGGTGGTCAATCGTCGGGATCCGGTGGCCGTCCTGCCGTTCATCCTATCGCGAACACATTTTGAGTTTCCGCCCACTATTTTCTATCACCATGTCGGACCCCAAATGACACTGTATCGGGAGCGAAGACCAAAATATTCAGCGGCAAGTAAGTTAATAAAATTCACAATTGGGTACAAACGGCTCATTGCGAATCATTTTATTGATCTGTATCTGCAACGGCTACAAGCTCTATCACATTAAACGTCCGGAAAAAAACAAGTGCATCTGGGAACAAACACACAAGAACATCCACAGCCTCCGGGAAGCACAACTACGCAATGTTACTCATTGTTACTTAGCATTTTGAAAACAAGGACATCCACAATGTCGATTCACTGGTAGCGGAATATTCTTGGCATTTAGTCAGAAAGTCTGTGGGTGTCCTTGTTGTTGTTAACGATTCGTTGAAGCATCGCCGCAAGAGACGGCGAACCATCGTGAAATATCCCGACGGTATCCGACCACTGTACTCAGAATCCGACTGGAACCAGG
Organism: uncultured Gammaproteobacteria bacterium; assembly: GCA_964568075.1. GTDB lineage: Bacteria > Pseudomonadota > Gammaproteobacteria > Steroidobacterales > MnTg04 > MnTg04. Next base: position 10,010 of record CAZMOM010000003.1, on the reverse strand, counting down.
ACAGACGGATGGGTTTTGGTCTGACCAATTTAGAAGTTGCGACGACCCGGCCTAGTCAACCCGGCAAAAGCACACCCGCTCGGCGCTTACGCAAGAGACTGGTGCATCGGGCCAACGGACCGAAAACTGCTAGGTCGCGTGCTTGACGGCTCGGCACTTTGGAAACCGAGAACAATCCCAAAATTGCTTACCGACGTTTTTTCCCTTGCGCCCTGTCCTGAGCACCATCTCGCTACCGCACTTCGGACACATCGGATTTGACGAAACAGACCGCAGGACAGGTGTCTCGTTCCGGGTTCCGGTTACTCCTGACTTTGCTTCTCGGAGTTGATTCGCCAGCGCGCCAACTCGACGCTCGCTTAGTACGCGATCCGTTTTGGTTCGCATGAAAGGGATAAGGCCTGACAATGTCGTAACATTCGGCGGCATCAGTGTCTTGAATTTACTGTCTCCTACGAAAACCACGACCGAGTGCACGCGGCTCGACGGCACTCCAAGGAAGGACTCAACCGCTTTCGTATGCTTGTAGTTCTGGCGCAGGGGATTTTGGAATCTTGTTTTCTTGCCATAGATGACCTGAGTCCACTGCTTCGATCTTTGATCACCAAAAATCCATCCCCTGTAGTTCTTCGTTTCGATAACGAAAATGCCGAATCGAGAAACAACGATGTGGTCGATCTGTGTTGTGTCGGCGCCAATACTCAACGTAATGTCGTGAATGACGAAATAGCCCTCATCTTCCAAACGCTTCGCCAACACACCGTGAACTTTTCGTTCACCTCGCGCGCCTTTGACCGTCGGCGAACGCAAATAGAGCGCGACGACCGCGAATACGAAGATGATTATCAGAACTAATGGATCCATATTCTCTGCAGCGAAAAATACTCTCGTGCCCTGCAACTAATATACTGACTCTAGTTAGTATTATTAGGCTCTAACCCATGATTTCTGAGGTCTAGGAGTCCTGTCAATAACTGTACGGTACGCCGGGCCCATCCGTTGCTTGACGGGACTCCAAGAAGGGATTCACATGGCGCTAGGTGACGTTACCTCAGCGTCCGCGGTTCGAAAAGCATTTCGTGAATTTGACCGCCTGGGCGCCGAGGCAATTTTGGATCGGTACGGATATTGGGCCGAGCTGTTTTCAGCGGGTTCCGTAATAGCTACTGGTTGCGAAGCAATCTTTTGTACCGGTCGGCGACAGTCCTCAAATCCAGACCCCATTCTCTAATGCGTTGCTGATCCCAATTGCTCGGATTGACCCAGATCTCAGATTTATATTGACATATCTCTGAAAATTCATCGTCCACATGCCTTGTCGGAATCGCGGCCGCAGCCCATAATCGGGCAAGTTCTTCCTCTCGGGATCTATCCCTTGTCTCGGTCTCGTCTATGTGAGCGACGTACAGCGCGGTCTCATTTAGAGCTTTGGCGATTGATGACAATGCCGCATCTGCTACCTCTCTCTTGTCCTTCTGTAATGTAGAAATAGCAGGCAACAGTCCTATTAAACGTTCAACTAACCATTCCACACCATATCTCCCTTGGGATCTTGGGATCTTGATAAGTCACCGGCTCGTACTCGGAAGTGGTTAACACGCATTCCCAGTTAGTTTTCCCACGTGTATTCAAGCTCCCCTTTCTTCTTACACCGTATTCTTTTCTCGACGCTATCATAGTATTTGAGACTGATTGTTGAACCACACTGCTTGCATTTTACAAGCGCCTCAAACTCTACAATATCATCCCAAAACCCTCGAATGTCTCCAAAAGACATCTCTGCAAAATACGAATGCGAATCCTTATTTCCGATATTTGTCGATGCTAGTAATCGGTCAATTACTGCTTCGTTTAATAGTTCCTTGCACTTTACCTTTTTGACCTTTTGTTTAAGCGCGGTCAGAAGTTCGTAGGGCATCCTTTCTTCATTTCGGTCATTCGACCGATAAACAACCATTAGGTCTAGTTCTTCAGCCAATCTTTTCAAAATATCTTCAAGATATATTCTTGCCTCGTTGCCAAGTCCGTCTTTATCTTTCGCAGCAATCTTATCCTCTATCCTCTTGCGAAGTGACCTCGGTGGCGACGTAAGCTGCGTACCGTCTTTCTCGACGTGTCGCAATCCATGAAGCTGCCAGCCCTTTTGCTTTGCCCGAACCTTAACGATTTCGAACCACGACCGCTCGTGAGTCAAGAGGATTACCTGAAAACTCCCGTATTCCTCCATTATCAAATCGGCGAATCGCTTTCGGTGATCCGAATCGAAACTTGAAATGACATCGTCAAGTAAGAAGAACTTATTCTTCTTGTTGAATACTTCGACTGATGTCAAAAAAATAGCTAGACCCAGACAATTAAGTCTGGATTCACTTAGGTATTTTTCCGGTGGTGAAGCATCTTTTTCATCTCGAAAATCGTAAATGATCGAAATACCTTTCATCTCGCCATCCTTGTCTACGGGCGCCAGTCTAATATTGTCTACATTGTCATGCGGACTCATCCGCTTATACAGTTCAGTAATTCGCGCAGAATAACTTGTAAGAAAATTGACAAGTGCCGTTCTCTGTGCCGCAACGAAGGTCTTATATATGTGATCTAGCGCGTTGCGTTGAGCCTCCATTATTTTTTGTTCTGCTTTATACGTTCCTATTTGCCGATACGCACTGATTGAGAAGGCGATTTTCGACTGTGCATCCCACTTCGGGTCTTTGGACCTCTTCTTTCTAATTTTCTTAAGGTCACTCTTGCAGCTCTGCATAAGGGGCTTTATGTCCTTGTTTCCAATTTTTATTGCCTTATATTCCGAGATTGAATTACCCGGCTCCAGCTTTATCTCTAATTCAGCGCTAATATTTGAAAGTTTACCGAGAAGTGAATCCAGTTCGGATTTTCGATCTTTATTCCCCTCAAGGGCTAACCTCGAATTCGAGACGAGTGATTCCAATATCGCTTTAATTCCCGTTATCTGGGAGTCCACATCTTGTTTCGCATTTCGGAATTCTTGATTTTCTTTATTTATTTCCTCCAGTGCTACCAATCGCTCTTTCAACCTTGTCAGTAGCTCCTTTCGGTCTTTTGCTTCTTCGCATAACGGGCATACATCTTTATCGTACTGTTTTTTCTCTAGCAGACTTTCCCCGGTCTGCAGTAGAGTCCGTAAGTAAAGGTCCTTTAACTTGTCTAAGTCTTGAACAAGTGCGTCAAAGCGGTTCTTGTAATCCTTATAATCATCCCTCAATTGCTCTAATCGCGCTGGAAGTTTTTGTACTCCTTCCTTCAGCTCGGTCAAAAAAATCTCTTGTCGCATTTCGTCAGAATCATCAGGTCTCTTGATTTTCTCCAAAATGTCATCGATCTCTGAAAGTTCCACTATCTTTTTCTTGAAACCGAATGGTTTAACTAGGTCATTAACGATTTCGATCATTTCTTGATCACTAGTTACATTTTGATTCAGTTGCTCGACTATCTGACGTTGCTGGTGCGCAATCTGATTCTCGAAATCCTTATTCTTGACATCTCGGCTAAGGTTGTTTCGAGACTTTTGAAGCGCGTCCCGTATCTTAGTTACTTCCGAGAATCCGATTATTTCAAATAATTCACGAAGTCTTTCGTTTTGACGCGCTGTCACGAAGCGTACTAAGTCGCGGTAACGCAAAATAAAATTTTCTCTTTCTGTTGCCTTTAGGTACGACTCGAAATCTTGAGACGGCTTGTCGATTCGGGTGACTAGTTTGTCCCCTTCAACCTCTAATATTCTTTTGTTTGACAGAGATGTGTCGTTGAATTCCAGCGATGCATAAGCCGTGGCTGTCTCGTCTAGGTCTACATGTCTCAACGCGTCAATTCCGTTTGGACCAATCTCCGCTTTCGACAGGTGATCAACCCGGTCTGAGTAAAACCACTCAATAACATCGGATATGGTGCTCTTCCCAGATCCGTTATCTCCGTATATCAAGGCGGATTCGGATTGAAATTGAAGGTCTAGGTGTCGTTTTACGCCGCGCAGTCCTTCGATTTGCAAACCTCTAATCTTCGTCACTTAGGGCATCCTCCCGAATGTTTCGTAGCGCGTTTTCGATGTTTATCGCTGTCAGCTTGCCTTCGTGAAATAACGAAACGACAGTGTCGCGAGTCTCGGTATCACACTCATCGTCCTCCGAAAGTGCAGCAAAAAAGTCATCTAGTATCTCTATCCCACTTTTGATCTGATCATTTTTCATTTTTCAAAAAATTTCCAATCTATGGTCATGGTAGATTCGTGGCCGGGTTGATTTGCCTCGAATCCTCTTTTGTTATTGCAAATTGGGTAAACACCGTAGTTCCTAACAAAATCGAGGATGAAGCTGCTTTCCAATAGCTCAACCTTTTCCCTCCAAAAGCTCTTCAGCATTTGGCTATTTAGCACGGTAAAAAAGATTTGATCGAGTTGTCCATAGTTAGCCAGCCCCAAGTTTCCCGAACTACCATCGAAGTGATCTTGAAGCCTGCGCGCTATGCTATTAGTTTTTTTCTCACTCATTCCAATGTACAGCAGGCGAGATTTGCCAAAGGGGTACTGAATCTGCGCGGACTCGCAGTAAATGAAATATAGCCCTGTCGCTCCCTGAAATCGTTGAAAGCTTTTGCCTTCAAATTTATGTCCGCTCTCAAATCTGATTAGAATCTCTGGCAACACCGCGCCCCCCAATTTGCTGCAGTGCAATGATGTTGCCTTGCCCGTTGGTTACAACACCACAACGCACTGGTGTTCAGGTGATTAAGACCCAAGGGCAGAAATCGCAAGCACAACTAGCTCAGCTCAATCATTACTTTCATGTGCCAATAATAGACCATATAATGCTGTCGCGTCGTGACGCGAATGTAGTCCTGGGCCTAAGTACGCATCTTTTTCGCTGCCCAATTTTCGCGCGGATCGAGCGGGCTCAGGCGGTACGCTTGTCCGATAGCCGTTTTGCTGGGTTGTTGCGAAAGGAAACTGATAGCGCGTCTGAAAAGTGTGTGCACGGTCCGAAACGAACTAACAGGCAACAGTGCGCAACTCACATAGCCGATTGAAACTTGTGGTCCCGACACCAGGAGTCGATCCTGGGACCTACTAATTACAAATTATCCGCGCCCGAAATCTGAATGTCCGCTTTTCCCGAAAGCGGACGTTCAAACATCACGAATATCAGCAATCTGACAGGCCGCTAACGGCCAATAGCGGACATTCAAAACCGGTGGCATAGCTTTTTAATCAGGCGGGGCAATCGAGCGGAAGTTCATCAAGGCGATCTGGCAGAATGTGTTAACCGGTTTGATGTCGAATTTTTCGAGGATCTCCCGGGTCGGGTTCTTGACCTCGACGACGGTAAGCGCGAGGCCACTGGTCTCGTCCTCGGGCATCTGATTCATGTTTGCCGTCGGGTTCAGGCCGTCCTCTCGCCAGTCAAAGAACTGGACATAATGGGTTTGCGTCATGCCCTCGCTCTCTTCTCTATTGATCCGAAACAGCGACACATCCGGCCACCGCTGGGCGAGGAACTGCTCCAACTCGGAAGCCGTATCTGGCATGGTGTAGACGCGCACTCGCAACGGTCCGTAGGCAATACCCACGAAGCGTCCGCGGCTTTCCTGGAGCGAGATGAGTGCCCTGGTCCCAGTCGGGGAGTAGGTCGCGGACTCGGGCAGCTCCAGCGCTTCCATGTCGGCCAACAAGCGATGCATTGGGTGCCCGCCGTCCGCGAGCTCGCGTGTCACGGTGACTGCATCGTGGAACCTATCCGCAGCGTAGAGGTACAGGCCTAGTGCCTCGCGGTAGTCGCTTCTCGCCGGAGCCAGCTCGACCGCGAGCTGCGCATGTTCGATTGCCTTGTCAAGTTTTCTCGGCCGATACCGCAGAAGGTCGTCGTCGACCGGCTCTTGGATTACGTAGAGCCGGGCGTTCCAGTAGTGGGCCTCGGCGTTGTCGGGCTCACGCTCCAGGAGCCGGTCGAGGGCCTCATGCTGCTGCGCCAGGCCGGTCGTGACAGTATCCGAGCCGGGGTCGAGATCGCCAACCGCGATATCCCATTCATACTTCGCTATGTAGAGCCGTGCCGCGAGAATGACCGCTCGGGTCTCCCCGGGATGGACTTCAAGGTAGACGGCGATCTGGGCGGAGGCCTGCTCCATTTCCTCGGGCAGCTTCCAAAACGGGACGTCCAGCTCTCCGGGCTCCTCCCCCGACTCGAGCTGATCGGCGAGCCTAGTGATGGCGTCGAGGGAAGCCGGGGGCGCGACGAATTCAGCGGCCGGATCTGGAGCCTGCGCCTTTTTCGCCACGTCGGTACCGGCCGACGGCGCGTTCAGTGCGGCCTCGAGCGCCGCAATGATTTCGGGTTCTTTCCTCCTCCTAGCAATGTCCAGCGCGGTGTTGCCGCGGTCGTCCTTCGCGCGTGGTTCAGCTCCCGCTGCCAGGAGAGCCACGACCAGCCGGAGGTTTCTGTTGTCGGCGGCTTCCATGAGAGGCATTTCGCCGGTGCGGGGGTTTGGGACATTCACTTCTGCGCCGGCTTCGACGAGAACCAGGACCGCCTCTTCGTGACCCCGGGCGAGCGCGTAATGGAGAGCCCTGTACCCGCTGATTTCCGCGTTCAAATCGGCACCGGCCGCGATAAGGAACTCGACGACATCAGCGTGTCCCTCCTGCGCGGCCACCATCACCACCGTCATTCCGACCCAGTTCCTGGTGTTGACGTCCATCCCGCCGTCGACCAGGAAGCTGACGGTGGCTAACCGGCCGTTCCTCGCGGCGCCAATGAAGAGTTCCAGGCGATCCGCCTTAGTGACCTTCGCCCCCGCCTCCTCGAGCAGGCGGAAGATCTCAGCGTCGCCTGCCTCCGCGGCGTGGCCTGCCGAATTCTTCCTTATAGTCTTGTCTTTCTTGTTGAGGTCGGCACCCGCCTCGATAAGAACCTGGACCGTCTCCACGCTTCCGGACCGCGCAGCGTACATCAGGATCGACCAGCCCGATCTCCTGTCCCTGTACTTCGCGTTTCCGCCGGCGGCAATGAGCGTCCTCGCGATTTCAGCCTGACCGTTTTTGCATGCGGCGAGCAGGGCCTCCGTCAGCTCCCGACGATCGAGGCCGGAGCGTTCCGTCTCTTCAAGATAGCGCTTCACGATATAAGCGAGGCCGTCCTCCGCGGCCGCGCTCAGGACACTCTCCGACTCGGTGCGCGCCGTGATGTCGGCGCCGGCCTCAAGGAGAAGATCGGCGACCTCCACATGCCCACTCCTGACGGCGAAGATAAGGGCCGTGTACCCGTTCGGCATGCTCCAGTTCACGTCCGCGCCTGCGCGGAGCAGCTCTCGCACGACGGCCGTATGTCCCCGACCCGCGGCCGCCATCAACGGCGTCCACGAATTTCCACCCCGGCTGTCGGGTTCGACCCCGGACTTGAGGAGGCTCTTCACCAAATCGAGGCGTCCAGTCTCTGCCGCAGAGTGCAGCTCCCAGCCATTACCCTCTCCAGCCTTCGCTCCGGCCGAGGCGTCGGCGGTGACGATGCCTGGGATGGCGATCAGCGGAAGGAGAACAAGGGCCAGGACTGCGAGCCCGCGAGGAGTGAGGTGGCTCATCGGAACCTCCCGTCTAGCACCGGTCGTAAGTGCCGCTCGCGTGCCTTTCGATTCTCTTCACCGTGATGTCCTTCCCCCGCTGCAATGACGCCGCCTACCAGAAACACAACGGACGGGTTTCTACATAGCTTCATGGTTCAGTCCTCACGATCTTGGCGAACTCGCACACTTTGAGAAGGAGATCATCACGTGCGGTTCGCCCGGTACTTCGGCAGCCCGGCGATCTTAGGGTCCTTCGTGGCGTCGCAGACGGCGTCGCGGAGGAGGCGAGGACCCGTGGCTTTGCGCCCCTGACTTTAGTCAGGTTTGCTTTTGTCTAGTAGTTCAAATTACGCCGATGTCTGTAGCGTGTCTATCGTGAATTGATGATCTGTCCGGACAAACAGAATAAGTCACGCGCGTTAGAAAACTAGTAGTGCGGGCGCCGTTATTGTTTCGTATTTAACGGGCTTGAATGTCCGCTTCGGGTCATAAGCAGCCCTTCAGGACTAGTTTAGCCCGATGTCCGGTTTCGGGCGTACAGCAGACGTTTTCGAGCTGGTTTTGAGGTCTTCACCAAGCAACTGCGCTCTACATAAAGGTGGGCGTTTTATTCCTCTTCTTCTCTCTTTTCAATTGTCGTTTTTCCTTTGGACTACGCTGAGCCTTTTTCTGTTGTTCCTTTCTGCCTTTATCTTTACTTCCCTTATCGCCCATATCCGTTTCTCCGTGATTGAAAACGCATTTTCAGCCTTGCGCTATTCTTGCTTAGGCAGAGTATTCTGCGGCCCGTTCCGAGCCAAGTCCCATCAGCGAAGGTACGTCGCCGAGTGTCTGCCTTGGGTCATTAGCAGTCGTTCACGAGTTTAGCAGGCGAGCGGCTGGTTTCGGCCAACAAAAAAAGGGCAAGACCTACAGGTCCCGCCCTTTCAGGCCTCAACTCGCAAGGAGTGTGAGGCTGGCCCGCAATGACTGCATTGCAGGCCGAATCGCGTTAATTAAACCGCTACGATGTTCTCTGCCTGGGGACCTTTTTGGCCCTGAGTAACAGTGAACTCGACTTTTTGGCCCTCAGCCAACGATTTGTGTCCATCGCCTGTAATAGCGCTGAAATGGGCAAACACGTCGGGGCCAGATTCTTGCTCGATAAAGCCAAAGCCTTTGGCATCATTAAACCATTTGACGGTTCCAGTAGTAGTAGACATAGTCATAATCCTATTTATTCAAGAGTAATGGGAGCCTTCTTGTGAAGGCCATATCGCTGGAAGTGCTGCTATTACTTATGAAAAACAGGACGAGGTATTAAAGAAGGAACTTCGAAATGGTGTACATAAATATCAGACGTACTTTCAAGCTGTGCGGAGTATAGACAGCTTGACCCCATAGTCAAAGCTAATTCCCCGCCAATGTATCGTTAATAAAAAGCCGAGTCACCGTAAGGCGAACCTGCTTTCGTGTTGGACCCGTGGCTTTGCGGCTCTGACTTCTGTGCTGAGAACGACCGCTTTGGGTCGTTAGCGGCCGTTCACAACCTTACCACCCTAATGACCGCTTTCGGGTGTATAGCGGACGTTCGATTTGAGCAAAAGCCGATTTTTGACAGTCCGGTTTCGGCCAAAAGCATTAGTAATCGGGCGGGCCAATACAGGCTTAGCTCCCAGTAGGATAGTTATATACATCCAAGCGGGAGAACACCATGAATTACTATGCAGCACTCGACGTTTCGCTACGCAGCGTAAACCTCTGTGTCATCGATGATAAGGGAAAGATCAAGGCAGAGACCAAACTGGACTCTGAAGTCGAAGACATTGCCGGTTATTTACAAGATCTCGATGTCGAGATCTCAAGCGTTGGCTTAGAAGCCGGCACGCTCACCCAGTATCTGACCTATGGCCTGCAATCAGCAGGCTTCGAAGTCATCTGCATGGAATCGAGGCAAGTCAAAGCCGCACTGTCGGCGATGCGCAACAAGACCGATAAAAACGATGCCCGGGGTATCGCACAGGTCCTGCGCTCGGGCTGGTACAGCCGGGTACACGTGAAGAGCCTGGCCAGTCATCACATCCGCTTACTGCTGTCTTCTCGTAAAGCCGTGCTCAGTAAATGCGTTGATCTGGAGAATGAAGTCCGCGGCCTGTTCAAGGTGTTCGGCATCAAGCTGCCGCCAAAGCTTGGCCATGGGGGCTTCGATGCGGCAGTGCGTGAAACCATCGAGGCCGATAGCGCACTGGCTCACGCGCTGCTGCCCTTGCTCGAGGCCAGACTGGTGCTGTATCACACCTTTCGTGTGCTGGATAACCGTACCCGCAATATGGCGCTGCGTGATCCTGTGTGTCAGCGACTGATGAGTACACCAGGAGTGGGTTACGTCACTGCGTAAGCTTCCCCAGAAGGTAGACCAGTCATAAGTGGAGAATCTTGGCAGAATA
>CAZMOM010000002.1:155671-189638 GCA_964568075.1 uncultured Gammaproteobacteria bacterium | reverse complement strand
CGCAAAGCTGGCACAAAATCAAGCGATAGAAACCCCTGACCGCTCACTCGACCGAGGCGAATTACAGAGAATCGGTGCCGGTGTTCACTTATTCACTTATTTTGAGCTGAGTCCGCGGATGGCTAATCGCCCGCGACAGTCCGGATTGGCATTGCTTGAAGTGTGTTGCGATTTCAGCATTCGTCGCAATACAGCCGTCGATCGCAGCCAGTCCTATTTCAGCACAAAAGTTGGAGTGCCGTCGTTTTGGTAATGACGATGCCAACTCGGCTTCGGAGACATCGGAAAAAGTCAATAAGTGAACACCGAGATCATTTAGATAACTTAATGACCGGCACACTGTTTACAAGATCATGTATAATTACTAGGAACAGGGGAGCGCCGATCACACATATTGTTGTGTGATCGTCGGATGCTTGCGACTTCCTCTCAGAGAGATTTTTCCGCGTTCTTTAGCCTTGCTAGGCAATTGTGCAGGTGGGAGGACCTTTAAGGAATAGCCTTGTGCCCAGCGCCGGAACCAGAGATCAAGCACCGGTACTGAAGCATCACCGTCTCAGGATCGCCCACCAACGCGCAATGTTGAGCAGACTCATCAACGACGCGGACACATAGGTCAGGGCCGCGGCCCGGAGTAGGCGTCGCGCATGTGGCTCGTCTCCGGGCCTCAGAATTTTCTCTCGTGCCAACATCGGTAGTGCGCGTTCAAAGCTTGCGTCGAACTCGGTTGGCAACGTCATTAAATGAATGACAACACCGGACCCCAAGATCAGGAGACCGCCGAGAAACATCAATAAGCCCGCCGCCGGTGCCCGGGTGAGGCCTATTATCAGGGGCGTGGCCATCAGCAAAATCGCACCGGCCTTTTCCACGGGGCTGACCCATCGAACCAGTTGGGTCCGCCACCTCAGTGGCCCGTAGCCTCGTGCATCTTGCAGTGCGTGGCCAACTTCGTGCGCCGCGACCGTCACGGCGGTCAGTGAGCGACCCTCATAGTTTTGCGGCGTCAACCGGACCACTTTGTTCTCCGGATCATAGTGATCCCCAACATCGCTGGTCTCCGTGCCCACCTGGTGAAGACCCAGCGAGTCCAACAGCCGGCGGGCCAGCTCGCCACCACTCCAAGGGTAACGATCGGCCGGACGGCTGTAGCGTTTCATGATCGCTTTCACCCACAGCCCTGGTCCCACGATCAATGCGAGCAACAAAACAATTAGGATGACGAAATGCATGCAAAACGGATTCTATCAATCCCCCTCGGAAATCGCACACACACTCTCTCCTGGGAGATTCGGACTGCGTCCGGTTCGGCAAGGAAATGGGAATATAGTGCCGGTCATTAAATTATCTAGTTGTTTGAACCAGTTATCGGGCTGGTAGAAAAAAGATACAGGACGGACACTGCCGAACCAACAATAACTTAATAACTTAATGACCGGCACCGTATCTTATACGAGATCAAGTATTGCTTTACGAAGCGCCGCCATCGCGGCGTTGATCATCCTCTGCAGGACCGATTTTGTCATCTGCTTCAGCGCTAAGAACTGAATTTCAAGCGTTTCCTTCTCCTGCTTCAATTCATATTCCATCTCGTCATTTGTGAGTGCGCCCTGCAGCCTCAGGTCGCCGATCGTTCTTAACGCTTCCTTTCGGTCTTCCAGAACCTGCTCCCAATAGTCCTTGATATCTTCCCAGCCGTTATCGTCATCTAGTTCGCCCTTCATCGCGTCCTTCATCCCCCCGAGGACATCATCGATATCGAATGCCATTACTCGACCCCCCCAGTAGACTGCAGGAACTTCTCGCCCTTCGCGATGGCCGTAAAAGCGTCTGCAAAACGACTTTTGTGCAGCTTGACCCGCCCATCATTCCTATAGAATAGATCGTCACTCCGGAATGCGGCTTTATTGTCAGTCCACATTTTCAGCGTTTTGGCTGTTGCCTCAATCATATCTTCATTTTTCGAGCGAGCCTCTTGCTGTAGTAATAAGGACCCAATCTCGGCTTCAATAGATGACCAATCGTCCACAAATCGACTGTAAATTCGTTGATCGCTCTTTGTATCGAGTACCTTGATAAAAAAAGAGTCCACTTGCTTGCCGACAGCAACGGTCGAGTCATACACTTTTTCATCGTAATCTGGCACAAGCTGGACAGTGCAGCTGACTACTAAAAAGAAGAAAATGCTAAAGACTGCGAAATTTCGATGACTACGCATGATTGGATTGGGTGCCTGTTTTCGTTGGTTGATACTGAATCCGCTTTCAAGAACGTGGCTGTTTAGGCTCTGCTTTATAGCACAGGTACCGTTTCAACAGAGGCCGCTTTGGAACGTCCAGGTCGCACACGCACGGTGATCTATCTTCTAAACACCTCTCACTGACGCATGCCGCCGCTGAAACAGTTCAACGGAACCGTCGAATTCAATCATATGAGTTCCGCATCCGATAATAAAGGGCGCCTCTTGGTGACAATAAACCATTATTTTGAGTACGCAAGCTAATGAAGAGTTCGGTTTTCAAGGTGCGTAAATATAGTGCCGGTCATTAAGTTATTAAGTTGTTTGAAAAATTTATCGGGTTGGTAGAAAAAAGATACAGGAAGGACACCGCCGAACAAAGAATAACTTAACGACCGGCACCCTGTTTTTGTGATGCGAAATCAGAGGGGCATGTGTTTGGACCGAAATACAAAACGCCTCAGAAATATGAGGCTTATCCCAGCGGTCGTCAGCATGCAAATCAGCCAAACGACCCGGTGATTAAGGCCGAGCCCGGCCGTCAGGCCCAGGTTAAGCAAGGTTGTCACCACGGCAGACCCCGAGTACATGACATAGGCCCGGCCTAGACTCGGCCAGTACCGCGTCGAGTACGTAAACGTCAACCAGCGATGCAACGCATGCTGTCGCGCAATATTGACAGTAAGGGACAGTGCCCAGCTTATGGTCGCCTTGGGCTGCACAGGGTTCACGAAGTAAATGATTTCATAGGTGAGCAAACCGATGGCCGCACCGATGAGTGCGGTCACGAGCAGGCGAAGATTCTCAGGCATGCGGTGGTATAGACGAACGAGGGATTGCCCGGCCATCTGTCATACCAGGCCGCGGTTGGAGAGCAGAATCAGGGCGGGCGCCAGCAACCCTGTTGCGCCGATGAAGCTGTCGAATCGATCCAGCACGCCGCCGTGGCCCGGCAACAGGCGGCTGAAGTCCTTGACACCTGCACGACGCTTGATCCAGGACGCGGCGAGATCACCCGCGAGCGCGCAGGCCGAAATAGCTAAAGCTGCGATGGCAGCGGTGCCGGCAGGCAAGGTGGTAAGGCCCCGGACAAGCAGCCCCATGATGACTGCACCGGAGATCCCGCCGCAAAACCCCTCGACAGTCTTTGCCGGACTGAGCGACGGGACGAGCGGATGCCTGCCAAGAAACTGACCAACAACTTGGCTGAAACCGTCGAAAGCAACCACGACAAGATAAATGTAAGCCAGCGTCGCCGGTGCCACGAGTCGCACGCTCGAGACCGAACCGAGCATTAGCAGGACATAGATGGCCCAGACCATCAATAGAGGCCCGATGCTGAAGCGTCGCGTCGTTTTGCCCAGCTCATACAGGCCAGCAAAGAAAATCGCGAGCATCAGGCCCGTGAGCCAGGCGCGGCCAAGTGCGGCGCAAACCAGCACACCGAAAACGATAACGGCATAGCTAGCAAACTTGAGCCAGCGCTGGCGTTTCGTCATGGACGACACATGCCGATTGCCGAGAAACATAAACACAGCCCCGACTGCAAAGCAGCCTGGCAAGATCAGCATGATCCGGCTCAGCATGTCTTTTTCCGGAGCCGCTGCACCGTCAGGGCGCCAGGTCGGGTCACGACCCGCAGGTCGACGACATTTTCGAACAACTCACCATCGGCCATCAACAGTTGCGGTGTTGGAAAACTCAGGTGCACGGTTCTTGAGCAGAACTCCTCGCTAGCGCCAACGAGATACGTGTGGCTCAGTACGGATAGATTGTGAGCGGGCTGCCGCACCCAGCCAGCCCTCGGTTCGAGCGCATCAAACTGTCCGTCTGAAATGCTGGCCTCGGGCAACCACTTGCTCTTGAAATTGTTATCACGAAATGCGCCGGTAGGCGGATTGACAATAGCCAGCCAGCGACTCATCAAGAAGACCCTCGCCGTTTTCTTAATATCCAGTAGACTCCTCGCACGTTCGGTGCCCAGTCAGGCAGCAACCAGAACATGACAAACATCTCGAGGTGTGCGAGTACACTGATGATAACAGCCACATAGAAGATCAGCGGTTTGATGCCCCAGAAGAACAGCACCATGACAAAGATTCCAAGCGCATACCCGCAAACCTTCATTGCATAGGAATGGAAACTCGCAATTCGCCCATAGCGCAAGAACGAAATGAGTATCGTTAAAACCCAGAGGCCTAACACGATGGCGAACCACGTCATGTAGTTGTTTACGAAATCCTGATGAAAGACGACAATACCGTAGACCACTGCGACCACTAACAACGCATCTCCAATTGAATCGAGCTTGGCGCCCAACGTAGAGGTGACCTTGAAACTCCTGGCGATCAAACCATCGGCGATGTCGCTCAGCACTGCAGCAAGGAGCAGCCATTTGAATGGCTCTTCCTTATTCAAGTATGCAAGCACGACGAGCACTGGAACGGAGAGGATTCTTGCCGCACTGATTACATTCGGAAGGTGTCGTATGGAGGACCTGGACATCGTCATGAACCGCGTGTAACCCGATCAGATCTTAAGATAGCGTGCGCCCGCCGATCGATCGTTGGCGAGATCCATTCCCACTTTTTGGTTGTCGCGTTCGTCAACTTGACTGTACCTTCCGGCCGATTGAATCGCCGAGTCGCACGTAGGTTTCGATGTCGTTGCGTGTATTCGCGATGAGGTCGTCGTCGAACACAATCCTGCCGGTCCGGAAGAGCAGCACCACGGTCGATCCTCCCAGTTCGAAGAGACCCTTGCGCTTCATCTTCTCGACATGCCGTCCTGCTTGAAAACGCTGCTGGATCGAGCCGACGGTGAATGCGCCCACCTCGATGAGCACCATGGCGCCGAATTGGTCAGACTCGAAGCGCGTAAGCATGCGGTGGTTCTCCGCGTAGAACGGAACGAGAGTCCGCCGAGCATACGGGCTCACCGCATAGAGCCCTCCGGCGATCGTCCGGGAAGATTCCGGTGTGCCGCCATCTGGAAAATGAAAGTGATGGTAATCGCGCAGGTTCAGCCGCGTGATGAACAGGCTGCCGTTGGCAAAGTGTTCGGCAAGATCGTCGTCGCCAAGCAGCTCACGCAAATTAAACGTTGCACGTTTGATGCGAAACGTAGTGTCGCGTTCGATGGCAGGATAAGCCAGGGCGCGCCCGTCGGCGGGAGAGACGCACACGTCAGGAGCCCATTGGATGGTCCGTTGCGACAGGTCGACTTCCCGAATGAAAAAGTCGCTAAAACTTTCGAATTCATCGAGGGAGCAAATGATTTCATCGACATTGACGTCCAATTGCTGCACGAAGGGTTTGATACGGCGTCGGCTCCACCGCGTCTTCTGCAACCAACCATAGAGTCGCGACACCCATCGCTGCCGAAAGATCGTGTCGGTAAGCAGTCTCCCGAAGATCGTGTTGTACGACCAATCGAGAAATGCGTCGGCGTATATCTTCTCGTTGAGCAGCTTGCCTTGCTCACGGTCGTAGTATGTCAGCGGATTCCTCGGCATCATCTTTCAATCTCGTAGAGGGTGTATTGGCGTTGTGCCGGCATAGCGCCGCGCCCGCCGACGAGGCCCCGCGAGCGACCATCCTGTGGCATCAACGCCGCCACCACCGAGCGGTACCCGAGGGCGTGTAACGACCGTGTGACATGGCAAATGGCGGCACCGCCGAGACCGGTCTGCCTCGCTGCTTCCCGTGGACTCACTCCGACAATGTAAAACACCAGGCGATCGACGTGCCGTCGGCGCATGGTAAAGCGCAGCCGTGCGCGAATGTTCGTTTTTCCCCTCATGGCGCGAACCGCAGCAGACAGGTCGAGAAACGCACCGGCGAAACCGGCGAGTTCACCCTGCGGGTCGGTCACGAACGTAAACAACCGCGGGTTGAGCGCGTGCCTTAGCTTCGAGAACATCGCGGAAAACTCGTCCCTGGTGATCGGCGTGAACCCGGAAAACCCGGAGAAGGACGCGGTGAGTGCGCCATAAAGGCGCGTCAGTTCGGTATCGAAACGCGCATCGTCAAACTGATCGAAGAGGTAGCCATTAGCGACGAAATCATTGTAGCGTGGCGTGCCCCATGCCATCACTTGCTCGATCGAATCGCCAATGACTTCGACCGACTCCCAGCTGCGCTTCGGTCGCCAGCCATAGCGCTCGAAGAAACCGGGGTAATACGGCTTGTTATAGGGCTCGCCGTAGAACACGGGGCGGTCGAACCCCCGCGTCATCATTCGGTAGTCGTGCCAGATGTCGAAGTTCATCGGTCCCCAGACGCGGGTGATGCCGTGGGCACATCGAAGCCAGTCGATTGCAGCCGAAAAGAGCTTCTCGGCGACGGCATAGTCGTCCACGCTCTCGAAGAAACCGATGCTACCGACGGCGCCGTCGGCATCAGTTAAATCGGCGTTGACCATGGCCGCTGCATGCCCCACCGTTTCGTCACCGTCCATGGCGACGAAATTCATGCGGTCGTTGCCCGGTTTGTGGCAGAAACGGTAGGAGGCCGATAACTGCTCGCGCAGCGACGACTCGAAGGGCGCGATCCAGTTGTCGTCGCCACGATAGAGTCCTGCACCGAAACGCACCATGCGGTCGGTCATGGCAGTGTCGTCGCTGAAGTTGTGTACTGTCGCTGTCATCTCACGACCAGGTAGTGAGTTCGCCAAAGAAACGTTCCAGCAGACTCGAAGCAAAAATCGCAATAACGTATCCCTCGGCGAACGGACCAAGTTTGGAGGATCGCGGGCTGGGCCGAAGGGCGAATCGAATGTGACCCGCAAGGGTAATCACATACGCGAGCAGAATTACACCGGGAAAGAGCGTGGATAACGACAAAGTGAAATACAAATAAAGCCCGACAATCAATGCCACCGTCTGCGCGGTGGCAGCAAGCAACACCGCCCGGTGTCGGCCAAAAATCTGCGAATAAGTCACGTAATCATTCTCCTCCTCCCGCGCCCGGATCTTGCGCGCAATCTCCCACGCGAATATCGGCGCCCAGTAAAACGCGATCACCAGCGCAACCATCGACAAGCTAATGTCGTCAAGGGATAAATCGTGCTCGACGCCGAACAGTACCATCGCGTAGAGCATAAGGACGGCGACGACAGGGTTGTGGGTAGCGAGATTGAGTAACAAATTATTACGGTGATAGTCAGGGATGAAAAAGTATCGAAACATCAGGTATGCATAGCCGAGTACGACCAACGCCGCCCAAAAAGCGGGACCGGCGGCCATGTTGGCGAGCACAAACAATACCGATGCGATGGCGAGACTCGACTTGATGTCAGAAACGAACACGCGCCCCGATGGCACGGGTCGGCCGCGGAACAGAGCCCGATCTACTTCGAGATCCTTCAGATCATCCATGATTCGCAGGATGAGCAGGTAGAAAAAGAAAGTCCACGTGCCGATGAGGCTGTACGATGTGAGCAGTGACACTTCAAGATTGTAAATGCTCTGCATCAGTGACGCGAAGCCGAGGTAAAGAACGACTGCAGTGACGATGCGCACCGGTATCACAAACATCTCGGAAAAGTATGAGCGCATCCGCCCAAAGAAATTGTTTTGCCCGGGCTCGCGCCCCCGTCGCTGCAGTACGACGATGGTCGCAACGAGAAGCACGCTCGATCCGATTTGCAGCCAGGGGCCAAATGCGTAGCCTTGAAGCGACGTAAATAGAAATACAAACGCGATTAACGGCGACAGTAAATTATCCGATCCAGCGGTGGAGACGGCCTCAGCCAACGTGGTGATGACGGCCACGGCTACGGCGATTTGAAGACTGTCGAGGACCGCCAAACCGGAAAATCGAAGCAACACTATGTAGGTACAGAGCAAAGCCACAACGAAGAACGCCAGCGAGCCTTCTACCGACTTGTATCCGCGTGTGGATCGATAATGGGTACAGCCGAAACGCGACCCCACCAAGGCGGCGGCGGTGTCGGCAAACGTGAGAATCATGACGGGAATGCAATAGAGCAGGCGATCGCCCCCCGCCAGCGGGAACAATATCGCTATCGCCAGCGGGAAATAGAACTCGCCACCTGATTTCCGGTCGACACTACCCATAACCTCGCGCAGGCCAATCGGAAACCAGGTGGTGTGGCGAAGTGCGGCAAGTCCGATCGCGCTGACGCCGCAGGCGATCACCACCGGCCATGACGTGTCGAAGAGCCAGGGGAAACTCAGCGCGAGCAGTCCACTGCCCACATGGACAATTTTTCGCGCCGTTTCCGGATGCATGTTGACTCGTTTGCGAATCGCAGCCGTACCCACCATAAGCCCGGAGACAATGCCGACGGCGAGCGTGATGCCTAGATAGGAATTCATTCCGCCAATACCTCCTCCACGATGAAATTGCTGTAGAAAAACGCCTTGTCCGCCTGATGGAGCCGAGCCGCTTCAGGCCGCGGTCGCAGCCGCTTTGCCAAAATTTCGGGGCGTGTCCTGGGCACCAGCAGATTCCAGTAAGCGATGCGGGCGCCGGGCGCGGCGGAAGCCGCAATTCTTTCGAGAATTCTCGTGTAGCTTTCCTCAGACATGTATTCGAATACGTCGCTCAAGTTGTAGCTGTTCACCAACCTGGCATCGTCAGAGCGGAGAAAATCTTCCAGCGATTGAACCCGGCACTCCAGCCGGTCGAGGTTGTTGCGGATCGCATCGAAGTTTTCCGCCCGCAGTGCATATGGCAACGCCGTGCGATGGCTGCCAAAAAATATCCATTGCAAATAAGGATTCTGCGATGGGTCGAGCTCGATGAGTGCGTGCCGCGCCCGCGCAAGAATTTTGTCGGACACACTGCCCTCGACGTACTTGAAGAAACTGGGGTCGCGGCCGGCCCATCCCATCACGAACCGGGAGAAAAACAGTCTGAACATCCACCGCCAGCGTCGATTACTCCACACCTGCTCGAAGAATGTTTCGCGCTGCGAACGCGACCGTGGCTCGAAAAGACGCTCGACCATTTCGCGGCCGTGAACGGCCGGTAACACTCGTGTACGAAATAGCCGGAAGTACTTCTCGAATTTACCGGCCGCACCGATGCCACCGGCCACCGCGCCGACACGTACGTCCCAGAACGAGCGCGCGTTCCTGGAAAGAAGTGAACGACATCGCCGGTAGAGGGCGAGCCGGTCGTCCCCCGGACGCGATCCCATCAGACGAAGCAGTTCGTCGTGTTCGAGCTCGCGGAAGGCGGCGATACGCAATTCGACGCACGCCAGCTGCGCGGGGCAGAGGTCGACGGCCACCAACAGTTGCGGGCCACGGCTGAGCATGGCCAGCGCATTGTCGCCGGCCGATGCGATCGAAAAACAGTTATCGCCGGATTGTATGTCCAGTGCGTCGAGGAGCACGTCGGCATCTTCCCAGCACTGAGCGTAGCGCAGCAGCGAGAAGTTAGTGCGCGATTCCACCTCGCTGGTCATGACGTAACCTCGCCGCGGCTCGTGCGCCGTACCATTCCGCTGGCGCCGTCGAGCTCGACGGTGTCGCCGTCGCTTAGCCACCGGGTTATGCCGGAGACCGCGACGATCGCCGGGATGCCCATTTCTCTTGCCACGATTGCCGCATGCGACAGGAGGTTGCCGCGCTCGACGAGCAGACCCGACGCGAAGGGAAACAACATGATCCAGCTTGGGTCGGTGTGCTTGGCTACGAGAATGTCGCCTTGCTGCAGCGTGGCCGTTCGCGGGTCGTTAACCACGCGCACCCGGCCAGAGACTTTTCCCGGGCAGCAGCCGATGCCTGTACGCATGTCGCCAACCTCGCTGGCTTCAAGCACGGCAGCAAAACGGTTGTGGTATACCACTCCGCGAGTTTCGAAGCGATCGGGCGGCGGATCCTGACGCTCGTATTCCGCGAACTCCGTCTTGCGCAGCGCTACCAGCTCGTGCAAATCGGCAGTAACGGCGGTGCCTTCAACAAAACCAATGACCTCGTGCGTGGCCAGGTAGAAGATGTCGCGGGGGTTGGTAATCGCGTCGATGTTGCTGAGGCGTTCGCCCAATTCGACGAAAATGCGACGAACCCGCCCAAAGACACGCGTTCGCTCCATACGCAGATTCTCACGGTTACGAATGGTGACGCGGCAATTTCTGAGAACCCATGCGAACGCCCAACGCTTGAGCGAACGCGACGCCAACGAGTGGCGAACACGCTCCTCCGCTTCGACGCGCAATGCCCGCTCGGTACTGTCCGTGTCCATGCCGAGGGCGGTGTTTTGTGCGGCCAGCGTTCCGATCGCACGCAACAGCATCGTGGGGTCGTCATGTAATGTGTGGCTTTCCAGCTTGAGCTCGTCGGTACAGCGTTCGCCGAACTTGTCGAGATAGGATTGGTACGATTGGCGAAACTCTTTGTTGGCTTCGATTAAAGGAGTAATTTCCCGGACCTCTTTCTCGCGCAGGGCGTGCGCAAGATCCACGTCTTCGGATGCGATTCGGGCCATCGTTTGTAAACGTTCCGCCGGTTCTGTGCTGACCATTCCGCCGGTCGCACACAACAAGTTGTTTTGCAGGGTGCCGGCCTCGTCACCGCACCATTTAACACACAGCTTGCGCAACACCCCATAGAAAGTCATGGCGAAGAAGTCGTTGACCAATGGTGCGTCCCAACGCGTGATCAGCCGGCTCACCAGCAGGCGATACTCACCAACGAGTTCGTCCGCGCGCAAGGTCGCCAGGTCCGGTCGTGTGGTCAGCGCCGCTTCGACGCGTTCATAGAATCCTTTGATCCTGGTGTCGAGCGTAAAGAGACTTACCAGGATCGAAATTGAAGTCCTCAGCAGGCGAAAACGCTCCGCCAGGCGAGCCGGTAGAGACCGCTTCGTCGCCGTCCCCAGCGCCTCCGGAGGGATCGTTTCTTGCAGTCCGATCATTTGCTCGAAGAAAGCGGCGTCGGTTCGGTAGCCGGGCGACTGGGACAGCAACCGGTACCAGTTGAGCACGTTGTAGTAAATGCGTCCGCGGATCAGCCCGATCATATTCTCCAGGGCGGCGCGGTTGTCATCGATGCGTGCTTCTGCAATACCGAAAATACGGCACAGCTGCGTATAGACGCCTTCATAAGCGTTGCGGGCGAAAGAAAACGTGAGGGGGGTGGTCACGCCGTTGTAACTTTCGGAGATGTTGCTGTTGTCCCAGATGTTGAGCGCGCCGTCGGCATTACTGCCGAGCGAAGTGATGGGTCGGGACTGCAGAAGGTAGAGCTCTCTGGAGGCCATCGCCCACTCGATGTCTTGTGGCCGACCGAAGAAGGTCTCCGCCTTGCGCACGAGACTGGCTACAGATGCGACCTCCGCGTCGGAGAGGGCCCACTGTTCGGTTCGTGCGGCGTCCACGGCTATCGCTGCCACACCTGTCTTGGCCGTTTGGGAAAAACGGTGCTCGACCGTCTTTATTCCCAGCTCCCGCCAGACCACGACACCGTGGCCGTCGACGCGATGGGTATCAGCGTCGACTTCGCCTGAGACTAGCGCCGTACCCAGACCGAAAACCGATCCCACCACGGCGATGTCTCGGTCGCCGCTCACCGGGTCAACGCTGAAGGCCACGCCGGAGACGTCGGCGTTGACCATCACCTGAATCAATACGGCCGGGGCGCCGGGCGAAGACGAGAGTCCACGTTCCTTGCGATACGCAAACACACGTTCGCTATATCCGGAACGCCACACGTCGGCCACACGTTGCGGCACGTTCTCGAGCGAAACGAACAGATAGCTGTCCAATTGTCCCGCGAAAGAATGCTGGCCCGAGTCCTCGTCCGCCGCCGATGAACGAACCGCGAAGCGCTGCCCTTCGCCGGCAAGTGCTTGCAACTCGTTTATCAACTCCGACTTGACGTCGGGGCCCATCACCAGATTGTCAAAAAGCGCGGCGATGTCAGCGTATGCGGTCGCTGTGGCGAGCGCTTCGCGTTGCTCTTTCGTGACGCTTCGATCGAAGGCGTCCGGCGTCAGCACGAGCCACGGCGGCACCCGAAAATCGGTGCCGCGGAGTCTGGCCAGCGCGCCAGCCTTGCCACCCAGCGGTTGCGTCGGTATCGCCTGATCAAAATGGATAGCGCAGGCCAAGCCATTTTTATCTGCGAGCGGTTTGGCCATCGCTATCATGACTCGCCTTCGCGACCTTCGTCGAAGTTTCCACGCGCGAATCGTTCGTGGGCCTGCGTGAACTCTTGCGCACAGATAGCGGCGGCAATCGAGAGTTCGCCAGCCATGCACAACGCGGCGACCACTTCGGCCAGCTCGTGTGCTCGTCTCGGTTTCCGGAGGCCGAGGATGTCAAGGCACGCGCTTTGGCTGGGGAGCTGTGTGCCGCCACCCACCGTTGCGACCATCAAATTGGGCAATGTCACACACAGATGCAGGTCACCGTTTTCGGTGGTTTCAAAACGCGTTATTCCGATGGCCGATTCGGCGACGCAAGCCACGTCCTGCCCGCAGGCGAGATAAAGCGCAGCCAGACCGTTGGCGTAGTGCCCCTGGGTGCCTACCGATCCGCTCAGCAGGCTGGCTACGGTGGCGAATCTCGAGTAGCGGGCTATGTCTTCGGGAGTGGCGTGCAGTCGTTTCTCGACCAGATACCTGGGCAGGAACACTTCTCCGGTGACCTTGCGCCCGCGCACCGTCTGCATCGATTGCATCGTCGCTTTCTTGTCGCCGGATAGATTGGACTCACAAAAGTAAGCCCTGGGCTTGATCGGGCTTTTTTCCAGGATGTATTTGCACATCGCTTCCGAGGCGATGGTGGTCATGTTCTGGCCGGACGCATCACAAGTGACAAAGTCGAATAGAAAGTAAACGTGGTTGCCCTCGAGGTTGAACTTGATGTCGATGAGCCTGCCGTGTTGTGTGGTTTTCTCGGCGGCGTGACGCAGGTTCTTCGTGTTGCGCATCGTCCAATCGAGAAAGGTCGATGCCTCCGTAAGATTGTTGAACACGAAACCCGGGGCACGGCTCAGGCCTTCACCGGCCAGAACGGTGGTGCAACCGCCGGCTTCGCTGATTACCCGTGCGCCGCGGTTGTAAGACGCTACCAGCGTCGCCTCGGTGGTCGCCAGGGGATAGTAATAATCACCCTGCGCGAACATACCGTTGATGCGCAACGGGCCGGCCACGCCCACCGGGATCTTCACCGTGCCAACGAAATTTTCTATGTTGCGGCGAAAACTGTCACGCAGGTTAATCGAAAGGTCGTCGGCGATCACATCCCGGGCGGCATCGTCGACAGGAAGCACCCGCCAGCGGGCCGCCACCGTTTCTTCATCGGTGCCGCGGGGGATTGGGGGTGCAAGTGCGACATCTTTGGGGCGAAGCCCACTCTTCCAGTCCGACCCGTTGTGAACGTCGGCGAGGTAGCCGAGGAATTTTTGCTGTCTATTGAAAGTCGTCGCCATGTTTCGAACCTCCTCGAATGTTATCCAGCGTGCCGCCGGGCGAAAAATAACGAAATGAATGCGGGCAGCAATACCAGGTCTGTCACCAGCGCTGCGAACACCGCAACCGCCATCAAAAGACCCGAGTTGCCCACGGCATCGCTGCCGGCAAGTGAGATGACCAAGAAACCCGAGCAAAAAACAAAACTCGTCGATACCACCGCGACTCCACTGGCCCGCGCCACTGAGCGCATTGCGTCTTCCAGCGTTGCGTTGCTGGTGAGCTCGCGCCGCAGCCGGTGCAGAATATGCACGGTATCGTCGACGATCACGCCCAGCATCACGGCGGCGACGGTTACGGTGGCGATGTCCAGCTCGATGCCGGCGAATCCCATGACTCCCAGCAGCATCGCCACAGGGAGCAGATTGGGGGGAATGGCCACCAGGGCGAAACGCCACGAGCGGAGTACTAATGACACCACCAAAAACACCATCACGAACGCGAGGCCGAAGCTCTTCACCTGGTCGCCGACCACGTGTTCGATCATCTGGCTATACAGCGGCAGATAGCCGCTCAAGGAAACTTCGGCCTGGTCGGCGACGGCCGCTTGCGCCGCCGCGCGCGTGCGCTCGGCCACTTCGATAAAGCTGCGCACGCTCATCCCCGATGTTGTCGCGGTAAGCCGCAGCGTGCGCCCGTCGGCTGCGACCAGGTGGTCAAGTATGTCGCTGTTGCCGGTTTGTTCCAGCAGCGCCGCCATCGCTTTAATCGCCTCGTCGCTTTCCGGTACCCACGGCCGCGGGATCGCATCTCCGCTGGCAGCCGCATGAAAATCACGCAGCACATCGGCGATCGTGGTCGTGCGCCCGATGGCTGCGTCCGCTTCCAACGCGGTTTGCGCGGCGGCCACCGCGCCAAAAAATTCGCTGTCCAACCAGTTATCGCCGTTTGTTTGCAGCGTCATCTCCATGGGAAAGTACGGGCCGGCCGACCGCTCGATGGCGTCGGCGTCCCGACGCGCCACATCGTCTTCAGGAAGGAAACCAATGCTGTACGTGTCCACTACGATTCGAGTCGCACCCATGACCGATATAGCGCCGATGAACAACGTCAACATCAGTACGGCGATGCGGCGGCGCATGGAAAAAACCATGACGCACTCCACGGTCCTGGCCAGCCAAGCGCTCGAGCGGCCGGGTCGACGCAGTCGCGCTACGCGCGGCAGCAACGCCGCCATCCCTACAATTGCGAACACGAACGCGAACACCACGCCGATGGCGGCGAACAAACCATAATCGCGCGTAACGGCCATGCTCGCCGTGGTCAGGGACAGGAACGCCACTGCCGTCGTGACCGTGTTGAACGCGCACGGTATGGACACTTCGGCGAGTGTGGTCGTGAGTTTCCGGATCGAGTTGCGCGCTTGCCCCAGCGCGATGTCGAGGTCGGTGGTCATGTGAATGACGTTGGCGACGCCAAGTATCATCACTACTGGCGGCAGCGCGATCGTGATCATGTTCACGGATCGACCGAGGAGTGACATCACTCCGAGCAGGGCAATGTCTGCCAATGCCACCACCAATAGCGCGAGGAACGTCCACAGGCAGCGCCGCGTGATCAGGAAAAGCGTGACGGCGATAATCAAGTATGACAGGCCGATAAAGAGGCTGCCCTCGCCGATGGTCGCGCGGTTCAACGCGTCGTGGAGGACACCGACGCCACCGTAACTCGCACGCTCGGCTTCGTTGAGCTCTGCCTCGGTAGCGGTACGGATCGCGGCGAGTATGCGCGGCCGTTCGAGATCGATGTCGCGGGTGGCCTCCATCCAGGCGAACACCACGAGCGTCGTGCCGTCGCGTCCGACCAGCTGTGACGCCAATCCGTCGATTGCGAACACCGCGCGGGCGCGCAGCAGGTCGTCGTTGCCAACAGGGAGATCGACGGCCGGAACGAGCCGTGGCTCGACGCCCGTCACCAGGACACCGGTGTTGGCCAGGCTGTGAACCCGGGCGACACCGTCGATGTCTTCCAGAGCTTTGCTCAGGCGGGCGAGTCGTTCCAGGCGATCGGGCGCAAAGACGTCGTTCGGGCCGTGAATCGCGATGACGACAACTTCGTCGTTCCCAAACTCTTCAAGGAACGCCTCGTACGAAACCAGCGCGGGGTCATCCTCGACGAACCACGCCTCAAGCGAGTTGTCGACGCTGAGCCCGCTTGCGGACACGCCGAACACGACTGCCAACACGAGCACTATCGACAGCATGACGATGCGTCGCCGCACGAGAAAGGAGATGAGCCTGGTCAGCATGGACGTTTCGGTTACGTGGTCCACCCGGTAATTCCTTTGTTTACGGGGGTGAGGGCACGCTCAGCCAGGCGAATTTTTCCGCTTATGGTCATGGGAAAACCATACTCAGGCACGTCATACGCGGGACTTACACGGGACTTACAATTCACTTACACGATGCACCCGGCGCGGGGTGATTATGGTGAAACGGAAGGTTTTTACGGCCGATATCGTGGCTTCAATCGGTCTCGGGCTTGTCTTCGCGGTACCCGAGTGGATTCCAGGCTCCCCCTGACAAAGTGCCGCACTTGTCACCAGAATGACGCGTGCATTTATCTCTGCTTACGATCCCACAGCTACCTCGGCTATACCTCTCCGGCACAGTTCGAGAATCAGGCCATGGGGACTTAACTCGGTGGTCCGAAAAAATGGGGCAAGACCGCCTGGCCGAAAGCGGACATCATTTCAATCCGACATGGACTGTTCGTAGGCGGTTATTTTCTCTTGTTGTTGCAACAGGAATCCCAGCGGGTCGGTGCCCTGGAGTAAACAACTTCTGGCGAATGGGTCGATCGGGAATTCGATGATCTTGCCGTTTCCCAACGTTATCGTTTTATTGTTCAGGTTTATTTCGACCGTCTCGCCGCCATGAGCAGATAACCAGTCGAGTGTCTTTTGAGCGACGATGATCGGAAGTAATCCATTTATCATGGCATTTGAACTGAAGATGTCCGCGATGTCGGTGCTGATTATCGCCTTGATTCCGTAATCCAATAATGCCCAGGCGGCATGTTCCCGCGATGAGCCACAGCCAAAATTAGGGCCGGCGACCAGTATTTGGTGATCCTTCGGATCTGTCTGATTGAGAGGAAAATCAGGTTTGGGGTTTTCGTTTTTGTCGTACCGCCAGTCGGCGAAAAGGTGAGTACCAAGCCCATGTCTGGACGTGGTGGTCAAAAAGCGAGCCGGCAGGATCTGGTCGGTATCGATATCCCGACCGGGCAATACCACCGTTTTTGATCGAATAATCGAAATAGCTTTCATCAGACCGATTTCCGTCGCCCAGGAATCATCGTTTACATCAGTTCCAGAGGGTCGGAGATTTCTCCGTTGATCGCGGTCGCCGCCGCGGTCAGCGGACTGGCCAGAATAGTTCGTGCTCCGCTTCCCTGGCGTCCCTCGAAATTACGATTGCTGGTGCTTAACGCATACTGTCCGGATGCGACCATATCGCCATTCATGGCAATACACATGGAGCAGCCGGATTCTCTCCACTCCGCGCCGGCATCGACGAAAATTTGTGCGAGCCCTTCGGATTCGGCCTGTCGTTTGACCGCTTGCGATCCAGGGACGACCAGCACACGCATGCCCGATGCGATTTTACGTCCTTTAAGAAGTGCGGCAGCTTCGCGCAGGTCGCTAATTCTTGCATTTGTGCAGCTACCGATAAACACGACATCGATTTTCTGCCCGAGCAGCGGTTGACCGTGTTTGAGACCCATGTAACCCAATGCTTTATCGAGTGACTCGTCGCTGCCTTTTTCTGGAATGCGCTCATCGATCGCCATCACCATGCCAGGATTGGTACCGAAAGTGATCATCGGCCTCAGGCCACTGATGTCCATATCCGTTTGCTGATCAAAAACCGCGCTCTTGTCGCCGGGGAGCTGCTGCCACTGCCGCATCAATTCGGACCACTTCTCCCCAACGGGCATTTCCGGCCGTCCTTCCAGGTATTCGAACGTCGTATCGTCCGGTGCGATCATGCCGGCACGCGCACCGGCTTCGATCGACATGTTGCAGACTGTCATCCGTTGCTCCATCGACAATGATTCGATGGCCTCGCCCCGATATTCGATGACGTGCCCGGTCCCGCCGCCAACGCCGATTTTCCCGATAATAGCGAGGATCAAATCCTTGGCACTGACACCCCGGCTCAGTTTGCCGCTGATGTTGATCGCCATCGACCTGGGTCTGGTCTGCAACAGGCACTGGGTGGCCAGCACGTGGGCCACTTCGGTCGTGCCAATACCGAATGCCAGCGCGCCAAAGGCCCCATGGGTACTGGTGTGGCTGTCACCGCAGACGATCGTCATTCCGGGCCTGGTCAGCCCCAGTTCCGGACCGATAACGTGGACGATTCCACGCCGGTCAGAGTCAAGGCCATACAACGGCACGCCAAATTCCGCACAATTTTTTTCCAGAACCTGGATCTGCTTATTCGCGTCTTTGTTGATCAGCGGCAGTTTTCCTGCTGCCCATCCTGGCAGGGTCGGCGTCGAATGATCCAGGGTCGCGAGGGTCCGGTCCGGCCTGCGTAATTTGAGTTTTCGATCTCTGAGCAGGGCAAAGGCTTGTGGCGATGACACTTCGTGAATCAAATGCAGGTCGATATACAAAGTCGCCGGGGAGTCCTCGGACTGAGGAACCACGACATGCCGGCTCCAGACCTTATCGAACAATGTCTGCGCCTGCTGCCTGCTCATTGGTAGCGCCCCTGGTCGTCAACAATCATGCGTCTATGCTTTTGAATCACCGATTTTCTGAAGGTAATCCAAAACCGAATCCTGCGCGACCACATTGGCGTATTTCGCCTGTAAGTCGAAGAGGTTGGCCTGGTGGGGAGCGTCATCTCTGTCGCCAACCGCATCCCTGACAACGATGGGGATAAATCCGTGCTGAACGGCGTCGACCGCTGTCGCGCGAATGCATCCGCTTGTCGTCACCCCACAGATGATCAGCGTATCGATACCAGCATCGACCAACAGGTTGGCCAGCGAGGTCGCAAAAAAAGCGCTGGCGTACTGTTTGGTGATAACTGTTTCGTCATCTTTCGGCTGCAATTCATCGGCGAATTTCGCGAGCGGCGAGCCACGGTCGAACACCGAAAGGAGGGGAAGCTTTCTCTTGAAAACCCCGCCATCGTCAGTGCCGGGTTCGTAACTCACATTGCTGTGAAAAACCGGGATTTTTGCTTTTCGCGCAGCATCAAGTAACAGGCTGCACTTTTCGCAAACGTCTTCAACACCCGCATAAAGCGGCGAGTCAGGTTGCAAATAGGCTTTGACAAAGTCAACAACGATCAGCGCCGGGTGGTCACCGAATTCCAGGTCGTTACCGAAACCGGCATCCATACCAGGCTTGTCGGAGCCGTTCGGCATCAAGGTCAAATAACTTCAGCGGCAGCTAACGACGCGAGCGACGCATCATTCATTTCCAGCAGTCCCTTGAAAACCTCCTGATTGTGCTGCCCCAACAGTGGGTCGGGATCGCGAACGCGGCCAGGTGTTCTGGACAGTTTTGGTACGACATTCTGCATAGCCAGTTCGCCAAATTTCGGGTGCATGATTCTGATGATAGCCTCTCTAGCCTTGAAATGCGCATCCTCCAGCATCTCCGGCGCTCGATAAATCGGGCCGGCAGGAACACCACTTTCCTCAAGGATATCAATGAGATCCGTCATATCGTGTTGCGCAGTCCAAGTAGATACAATGTCATCCAGTTCGGCCTGATGGCGGCCACGGGACGCATGGCTTGAGTAACGCTTGTCTTCAGTGAGCTCCGGTCGGCCCATCGACTTTGCCAGCCGTCCAAAAACCGTATCCTGGTTTGCTGCTATCAATAAGAAACGGGAGTCTTTGGTTGGATAGACGTTGGATGGCGCAACGTTTGGTAAAACCGGACCGGTGCGTTCGCGAATATATCCGGTCTGATCGTACTCGGTTATCAGTGACTCCATCATCGTCAGGACAGCTTCATAAATTGCTGAATCGACGATTTGCCCCTTGCCGGTCTGGTTGCGCTCATAGAGTGCGGCCAGCGCGCCGATCGTGGCGAAGGTTGCGGCCAGTGAGTCGCCGATGCTGATTCCAACCCGGCTGGGTGGGTTGGTGGGGTCGCCACAAACGTAACGCAACCCCCCCATCGCTTCTCCGATTGACCCGAATCCCGCCCGCTTCGCGTAGGGACCGGTCTGGCCCTGGCCGGACACCCTGATCATGATCAGTGCCGGGTTAACCTTGTTTAGCGCCTCGTAATCCAGGTTCCACCGCTCCATCGTGCCGGGCCGGAAGTTTTCCAGTAAAAAATCCGATTTGGCGGCCAGGTCACGGATAATTTGCTGACCCTCCGGAACACGAAGGTTAACCGTAATCGACTTTTTGTTCCGTGCGATAACCGGCCACCACAATGACTGGCCATGAGCTTTTTCCTGACCCCACTGTCGCATCGGGTCGCCGACACCGGGAGCCTCGACTTTGATAATTTCCGCGCCAAGATCTCCCATCAGTTGTCCACAGAAAGGACCCGCGAGCAGCGTCCCCAACTCGATCACGCGCAGGCCGGTCAAAGGTCCATTGGATCGATTATTTTCTGCGAGCATGGGCGTTAATACCTATTGACTTTTTTCTTGCCTGACACCCCGGTTTGAAACGAGGCGACGATCGTTTAGTGGCACTTGAAATGCATCGATGCATACAATTTCATCGATTTTCAGGCTAATAAGCCCAAATCTATTGGTAAGATTAGCGATATTGTATACAATATTCCACTATTTTCTCGTTTCGGAAAAATCTTGCATGACCACTAAAGTCTCGGTAACTGAAGTCGGCCCGCGCGACGGATTGCAAGGTGATTCTTGTCATTTGCCGGTCAGTTCCAGGGTTGAACTGGTGCGCCGCTTGGTCGAATCCGGTGTGAGCCGCCTCGAGGTCGCCAGTTTTGTTAATCCGAAAAAAGTCCCTCAGATGGCACAGGCGGAGGAAGTCGTCAGTGGGCTTCCGGAGCGGAGTGACGTCAGTTACATCGGTCTGGTTCTTAATTTTCGCGGTTTCGAAAGAGCCGTAACCGCCGGAATCGACGAAATTGGTATGGTGGTTATCGCCAGTGAGACTTTTAATCTGCGAAACCAGGGCGCCACAATAAGCGAGTCAATCGAGGCATGGCGGAAGATGTCCGCTGAGGCAAAAAAGGCAGGAATCAAGGCCAGCATCACGGTTTCGGCCGCATTTGGCTGCCCATTCGAAGGCGAAGTCGCGGAACAAAGAGTGCTGGAGATCGTCGATCGGGTTCTTGAAGGAGGAGCCGACGAAATCGCTATCGCTGACACAATCGGCGCGGGCGTGCCGGCACAGGTAGCTTCCCTTGTTTCCCGAATCAAGAAAATTTCCGGCCGGATTCCGGTGCGCTGTCATTTCCACAATACTCGAAACACGGGCCTCGCCAACGCCTATGTAGCGGTCCAGACTGGTGCGGATGTGATTGATGCCAGTGTAGGCGGGGTCGGTGGCTGTCCGTTTGCACCTCATGCCACTGGCAATATCCCGACCGAGGATCTTGTTTACATGATGCACCGGTCCGGTTTTGAGACCGGCATCGATCTGGAAAAACTGGTGGCAACCAGCCGGTGGCTGGAGGAGGTTCTTGGGCATGAATTGCCGGCACTAATCCCCAAAGCCGGGATTTTCCCGACAAGCAATGCGCCCGCTAACTCGTCGGCGCAAATATAAGCAGGCCGCGTGGGGTCGTTCAGACAGTAATTCCGGAACGTACCGGGTATTTTTTGGAGACAAGGTGAGTCTATGAGTTTTCGTCTCGGTGTTGATGTAGGGGGCACGTTTACCGATTTATTGCTGGTAAACGAGAAGTCGGGTGAATTTTTTACAGCGAAAGTACCCAGTACGCCGGAGGATTCTTCGATCGGTGTTCTGAACGGCATCGCAAAAGTAACCGAAAGCGCCGGCGTTGATGCCGCGACGATTTCGCATGTCATGCATGGCACGACGGTTGCAACCAATACCATCCTTACGATGACCGGCGCAACTGTTGGCCTGGTCACCAGTCAGGGTTACCGGCAGGTCTTGCAAATCGCCAGGTCGTTTGTACCGGGCGGGCTGGGCGGCTGGGTAATTTACAATAAGAGCAATCCGTTGGCGCCACTGGCGTTAACCGTTGAAGCACAGGAAAGAGTCAGCTCCAAAGGAGAAGTCATCCGGGAACTCGATGTTGATGCGATGCGAAAGTCCCTTGAAGGAATCAAGGATCAGGGAATTGAAGCGCTGACCGTGTCGTTGATAAACGCATTCGCAAATGATGCTCATGAGAAACAAATACGCAAAATAGCCAATGAAGTCATGCCAGGCATACCGGTGTCTTTATCCTCTGAAGTTGTACCCGAAATGCAGGAGTATGAGCGGACGATAACCACGGTCGCTAATTCCTACGTCAGGCCACGTGTAGCCAGCTATGTATTGAATTTGCACAGTGAACTGCAAAAGACCATGGATGACTTGCAGCTTCACGTTTTGCGCTCGGATGGCGGACTGGCATCAGTCGCAGCGGCTGAGAATTTACCTGTCAACCTGTTAATGAGCGGACCTGCCGGAGGGGTCAGCGGTGCCATCTGGATTGCCAGCCAGGCGGGTTTTGATAACTTGCTGACTATTGATATGGGTGGTACTTCAACTGATGTCGCGCTCGTACAGAATGGTGTCGCCCAGCTGCGGCGAGAAACGACTGTTGGCGACGTCACTGTACGAGCCTCGTCAATTGATGTTCGCACCGTTGGAGCTGGGGGCGGATCGATCGCTCATGTGCCGGAGTTGACCAAGGCGCTCAGAGTTGGCCCACAAAGCGCCGGCGCGGACCCAGGACCGGCATGCTATGGCCAGGGTGGCGAAGAACCAACAGTCACCGATGCCAATATATGTTTAGGATATCTGCCCGCTGTTGCCCGTCTTGGTGGCGAAATGAGTCTTGATCGCTCGCTGGCCGAAAAGTCGGTGCAAAAAATAGCTGATGCCCTGGGTCTACCACTGAAAAAAGCGGCATCTGGAATTGCCGATATCGTCAACGAGAACATGGTCGGCGCGTTGCGGCTTGTCTCAGTTGAGCAAGGCCATGATCCGCGCGATTTTGCCCTGATTGCCTTTGGCGGCGCCGGCCCTTTGCATGCAAACGCCTTGGGCCGACTGATGAATTCCTGGCCAGTCATTATCCCGCCGGGGCCGGGCGTGCTTTGCGCCTACGGTGATGCGACGACCAGAATCCGGGATGAAGCTTCGCGCACATTTATTCGGCGGTTTTCTGAATCAAGCAGCGATGAAGTGATCAATATTCTGCAGGAATTGGCAGACGCAGCAGCGAAATCTCTGGATGCCGAAAATGTTCCCCGTAAAGAGCAGACCGGCAGTTATGAAGTTGATATTCGTTATCACGGTCAGGGTTTGTTGCTGACGGTCGAAGTCGATCTGGATCGACTCAAGAAAAAAGGGCTCGATATTATCGCTGATGAATTCGATGAACGGCACAAGCAGCTATTTACATTTGCACTCGATGCAGACAAAGAATTGGTCAACGTGCGTGCTGTGGTGCAGGGGGAGGCGACTGTTGTAAAAGCGCCTTCAATTGAAACGGGAAAAGCAGACGCATCGGATGCGGTCATCAATACCGAGACTATTTATGTCGACGATAGCGACCAGGACACGAAGATTTATGACCGCTCGAAGCTTAAAGCGGGAAACAGGATCGCCGGACCGGCGATCGTTGTTGAAATGGATTCCACTACTTTGATACTGCCCGGGCATAGCGGCGAGGTTGATAAGCTTGGAAATATCCTGATCAGACCGGATGAGAAATAGGAGAGTATGGGAATGACAGCCGAATTAATCGAAAGTACCCCGCAACCTTTCCATAGGACCGATATTGATCCGATCACGCTGGATATCATCGAGAATGCCTTGCGTAATGCGAGATACGAAATGGATGCGGTGTTGTTTCGCACAGCGATGTCACCCGGTATTCGCGAACAACATGATGAATTTCCCATGATCGCCAACGTCGACGGAAAAATGGTCGTCGGCCAATTCGGCTCCTTTATTTACGGTTTCCTGGAAGGTTTTGACGGCACGGTTGAAGAGGGCGATATTTTTCTGACTACCGATCCTTATTCGTGCAACGGAGCGGTCAGTCATGCAAACGACTGGTTAATTTTATTGCCGATTTTTAAGGACGGCCGTCTGCTTGCATGGTCGGCGATGTTTGGTCATATGACCGATGTGGGTGGAAAAGTACCCGGCAGCTTGCCAACTGATGCCACACAGATTTATGAAGAAGGTATCGTCGTCCCACCGATAAAGATCTATAAAAAAGGTGAGCTGCAGGAAGATATTCTAAAACTTATTTTGCATAACTGCCGGTTGCCACATTGGAATCTTAGCGACTTCAATGCGATCGTTGCGGCTTGCCGTACCGCGGAAAAACGCTGTATCGAAATCGCGGATCGTTTTGGCGACGATATTTTTTATTCGGCGATGGACGAACTGCTTGCTCGAAACCGCCGAGCGATGCGTCAGCTGATTATGAATACGGTGCCAGAAGAGAAGCAGTATTTTGAAGATTATGTTTGTGACGACGGCGTCGGCATGGGGCCGTACAAAATAGCCTGCACCATGTGGCGAGAAGGGGAGAAGGTTCATTTTGATTTTACGGGTACAGACCCGCAGTCGATAGGTTCGATAAATTTTCTTTTAAACGAGGAAATGTTCAAAATGTTCTGCGGTGTCTACATGATCATGGTTTTTGATCCCCAGATCATGTTTAACGACGGTTTTTATGACCTGATGGAGGTCACCATCCCG
Organism: uncultured Gammaproteobacteria bacterium; assembly: GCA_964568075.1. Classification (GTDB taxonomy): domain Bacteria; phylum Pseudomonadota; class Gammaproteobacteria; order Steroidobacterales; family MnTg04; genus MnTg04. The sequence continues at coordinate 165,089 of CAZMOM010000002.1, read as the reverse complement.
GATGGCACTTTGCTGAAACCACGCAAACCCGCGGCTCTTTCGTGTCGTACGCATGCGCTGGGAAGAATATTCGACGTTTTGGGCGGATTACTGGGCCAGGGAAATCCGGATTTTCTGTGCGCGGCAGGGTTCTCTGACAGCCCCCATTTTATGTATTCTGGATTTGACAGGAAGGGAGAGTGGTACCAGCTTTACCAGATCGGCTTTGGCGGGATACCGGGCAAGCCGTTTGGCGACGGACCGGATGGCCATTCCTTATGGCCCAGCTTTACGAATGTCCCAAATGAATTTCTCGAAGCGTATTTCCCGCTGCGAATCGAAATTTATGAGACGGTCACCGATTCCGGAGGCGCTGGCACTAACCGGGGTGGAAACGCTATCCGGGTCGGCTACAGATTCCTGGAGGCCGGGCAGATTTCGATCCATGACGACCGTTGGCTGACCTACCCTTGGGGCGTCAATGGCGGCTCGCCAGGAAAGCGTAGCCAGAAAATCCTCAAGCGCGTTGATGGCAGCGAGGAAATACTGCCATCGAAATGCGATCGGATTAAGGTTGAAGTCGATGACCTGCTTTTTTATGAGACCTGGGGTGGAGGCGGCTGGGGAGACCCATTCAAACGCGACGTCGAAAAGGTAGTTTTCGATGTGAAGGCTGGTCTGGTCAGTGTGGAAGGCGCCCGGCGATATGGAGTGGTCATCGATGGCAAGCTCGAGGCGGATGAGAAAGCCACGGCGAATCTGCGCAAAAAAATGACGGCGGAGCGCGGTGAAACCAGTCTGTTTGATCGTGGTGGAACCATAGAGGAGTTGAAAGAGCGGTGCCTGGCCGAAACCGGTTTGCAACCGCCGGCAACACCCGAGTTTCAACAGTGGGTTAGCAATGCTTAGTTGGGGATTCCGGCTCAAACGACAAAATGCGCGGGCATATTTTCTAATGTGCCAAAGCCAGTGATTCCCGATAACATGTTGTTTTTCAATATTATGGATGCATCGTGAAGGCAGCGGAAAAAGCCTACAATGCGTTGCGTACAGGCATTGTTGAAGCGCTCTATCCGCCGGGGGCGCGGATCACGGAAAAAGAGATTGCAGCGGCATCCGGTGTGAGCCGGACGCCGGTTCGCGAGGCTATGCGCCGTCTCCAGGCGGAAGGCCTTTTGGAATTTGTTCCGCATCAGGGTGCATTTGTAAAGGCCTGGAGCGACGCGGACGCAGAGGAGATTTTCGAACTGCGAGTGCTTCTGGAACCTTACGCCGCTCACCGTGCGGCTGAAAATGCGACCGCGGGCGAGATATCGAAAATGAGAACGGCAGCGGATGCCCAGTTTGCGGAAGGTTGTGATCGTAAGCAGGGTTACCTGGAAAGAATCGCCGACCTCAATGACCAGTTCCACAGGACGCTGTATCTGGCGGCGCGCAGCGACAGGCTGGAGTCCATCCTAAGCCAGCTGAAAGACGCTCCTTTGGTTTTCGAAACTTTCCGGGATTATACCGATCAGGATCTGCAACGGAGCGCCAGGCATCACCTGGAAATCGTGCAGGCGATCGAGTCAGGCGATGGCGAGTGGGCGGCGTCGGTCATGCGCTCCCATGTTCAGGCAGCAAGAATCACATTGCAGTCTATGCATAAACCGGACGATCGGAAAAAAGTCCGGCAAGCCTGAAAGGACACAAAAAAACGCCGGCATTTCTGCCGGCGTTTTCGAGCCTCGTCTGCAAGGCCAGTAACATACCTAGTGGTCCATCAATATAACCTTGTTGGACCACTAAAACGAGTAGGTAAATTCAACTCCCCAGCGAGCTTCCGTCCCTGGATGAATGAACGATCCACCAAACTCCGGCGCAACGATGACTTCTTCGAGGAATTTTTCGTCGGTAATGTTGCTACCGACCGCGGCAATGGTCCAGTTACCCGATCTTAGGCCCAGCCTGACATCCAGCGTCTCGTAGCTGTCACGCCGGGTCAGGCCGTAGTCGCCGGTTCCGGCACCAGGGAAGAGGAAGGCATAATCGAACACGGTCGATGTCGCGTTGTTTTGCATCGTATGGAACCACGTATCGCCCACCATCGTATAGTAAAAATTGGCAAAGAAATCCATGTCGCCGTTGATCGGAAAATCGATCAGCGCAGCCAGGTTATGGGTGTATTCCGGGGTGTACGGTGACTCGTTACCCACCGTGGATGGCCGTGAAGCGTTCGCTTCGATTTCGCTGTTAATCCAATTGAAGCCTGCTCCTATGGTCAGCCAGTCGTTCAATGAGGCATCTATACCGGCCTCAAAGCCATCGATGCTCACTTCGTCGATGTTCGAGACGACGCGCAACAGGCCAAATGGTCCGACGAGAAATTCGAAGAACTGCATGTCATCGACGTCGGTCTGGTAATACGCTGCCTGGAGTCGCACACGGCCATCGTTCATTGCGGATTTCAGGCCAATTTCAAAGGCGCTGGAGGTCTCCTCGCGAAACTGATCTTCGATGACCAGGTTCAGTCCGAGCGGTATGTTATAAAACAGGTCAACGGTAGCGGCGCTGCCCTGGTTGTTGAAACCGCCGGCTTTGAAGCCGACACCCCAGCTTCCAAAAGCGGTCCACTCGTCGTTCAGATCCCAGGTCAAGCTGACTTTCGGCTGAAATTCATCGAATGTCGCGCTCTTGTCGGCAATAACGCCCGAAGGATTGATCGTCGGATCGAGCCCTGGGTTGAGCGGTGAGCCCCCCAAAGAAAAGGCATCCAGCGTGAAATCGACGTATTGCGTGGTCGGGGCCGTCGGCACCAGGTTGTGAACATCGCGGTTTTCCCGGTCATAACGCAGCGCAAGCGACAACTCAACGTCATCCGACAAATCGTACTGCAATTGGCCGAATACGGCCCAGACATCACTGTCAAACTGATCCCACACCAGCTGCTCTGTAGGGTTGGTCCCTGTCTGGGGGACAAACAGCGAGTTGGTAACGCCTTGCCCGGTGTCGATTCCGAGATTGACGCCCACTTCGCGGTCGATGTTCAGATAATAAAGACCGGTTAGCCACCGCAGGCGCTGATCCGGGTCCGACGCGAGGCGAAGCTCAAAGCTCACGTCTTGCTGGTTTCTTTCCTGATATTGAGTGCCATCGCAACTGGTCGGCGTATAGGGGCCAAAGATTGGGAAAAACCCCAGGCTGCCATCCGATGGGGCCAACACCTGCGGCGGGGGAAGCGTAAATCCGGCATTGAATAAAGCGGTAGAGGTCTGGATGCAGGTCGGTTCGAAAAAGAAAAACCCGAACGCGCCACTGGTGCCATCGGACGATAGGGAATTATCAATATCGCTGTAAAGCAGCCAGCCAGTCAGACTCTTTCCGTTGGCCAGTTCCTGATCGAATTTCGCCGACAGCTCGAGCGCCTCTTGATCGTTTTGCGGGTCAATATTCGCCTGATAGATAAAATCATGAGTATTGACGTTCTCGTGGAATAACTCAAAGCCCGGACCAAACGTAGCAAATATTGGCAGCGCAAATGCGGCGTTAAACGTAATGGATGCGGCATCGACTTCACCGTAGCGGGCTTTCAGGTCGATAGTCAGATCCTCGTTCGGTTGCAGCAGCAGGCGGCCATTGATATTAAAACTTTCGAAGTCATCAACGATATCGTCGTTTTGAAAGGTGTTTCGGTAAAAACCATCCGAGCTGCGAAAATCGCCCTGTAAACTAAATCGGGTATCGCCGGACCCAGCCGGTCCCGCCACATAAGCTGATATCAAATTTGTTCCATCACCAGCGAAACTGGCTTTCAAATTTGTTTCCGTTTCATCACCTGGTTTGCGTGTCGTGACCACAATGGCACCGGCGGCGGCATTGCGGCCGTACAGTGCGCCTTGCGGGCCTTTGAGAACTTCGATTTGCTTAAGGTTCGCGTATTCACGATTGAATGCGGCGGGGTTGCTCATCAGCACGCCATCGACAATAAATGCGAAACTGTTTTCAGCATCACGTGCGCCATTAATGCCGCGAATATTGACCTGGGTATCCGCAACCTCCGCCGCATTGACCATCGATACGCCTGGGGTCAGCTTGATCAGGTCCTCCGCCCGGCTGATGCCGGCGCGCTCGATGTCCCGTTCGGTCAGAACCGTGATTGACGCGGGTACGTCCTCCAGAGATTCTTCGATCCGGCGTGCGGTAACGACGACTTCTTCAATAGTGTCTGCGCCGTCTTGTTGTGCCAGAACCGGCCCCGAGTACAGGCCGAACCCGGCAATCGGCAGGATGATCGCGGACAGAAATGTTCCGCGGGCTTTATTATATCTGGACATTGCGCACCCCCAGCTAACTATTATGGTGGCCGTCTACTGCGACCATTGATGATCAAAAACTATTTGCTCAGGTTGTATACAATACAGTCTATTATAGGCCAATTTTCCTGTAAACAGGTACGATAAGCGACGTGTTGTATACAAATCGGGGAAGACCCTTGAGAATGGCGAGTTACGACGCCTGTTGCTCCAGAGAACGGCTGCATCTGCGTCTGCCCGCAAACGCAGCAAGAAATGAAGAAATTCAGGTCCCGGGGCTCTGGTCGAGCGGCGAATTGTCGTTTCACGTCGGTCAAATATCAGGCCGGAGGGGCGCATCATGCTCAACAAGGTTCACCATATCAATTTTCTGGTGAAGGATCTGGAATCAGCGGTAAGGCGCTATCAGAGATTGTTCGATATTCAGCCGGATGCAACGAGTACACTGGCCGCGCGCGGCGTGAGAACGGCAAGGTTCAAGCTGGGGGATGTATGGATAGTCCTGGTGCAACCGACGAATCCCGATAGTGTTCCAGGCCGCCATCTCGCGGAGCACGGCGAAGGGTTCTTTTTGATCTCGTTTCAAGTCGATGATGTTGAAAGCGCTTCGGCCACGTTGCAAGAACGTGGAGGCCGGCTTCTTCAAAAGGCGCCGCGTCAGGGTCTGGACGACTGGCGTGTAATAGACCTTGATCCGGCAGACACGTTTGGTGCACAGATGCAATTTACCGAGTCGGCCGCAGACAAGGCTTCCTAAGGATCGCGAGTCGTTCCCTGCCTGGCCGCGGCGTAAGGATGATCCGGCCAGAATGGCGGGGTGTAGACCAGAGCTGATGAGGCATCGCCGTGTCCGCGGCAATCATCGAGTACGGACTGGCTGTCTGCCAGGTGCCAGCGACGGCGGCTGGCGAACAGGGTCTGGTCTTCGAGGCTGTCGCTAAAACAGCTGTTCCAGAACTCCTCTTCGAGTAACAGTACGCGATTCTGTTTTTGATCGAGCCAGGCAATGGCGTTATACAATTCCTGTGCGGCGGGTACTTCCTTGTATCCAAAATGGGTCACAGGACGGGTTGCAAATAACAAAAATTTGTCTTTGTAGCGGACAACTCCCATTTCCTGATCGGGACCAGCTATCCGTTCAGCCGAGCTCATCAGATCAGCGCCATTTTGTGATGAATTGGTGAGCGGCGACAGCCACAAACTGAAAACCATCCACACGAGGCCCATCATGATTGCGAACCCGGTGACGGCCTGGCGCACGCGGCAGGCAAGGACAATGCACAGACCGGCAATACCGATGGTTATCAATGGCGCCCAGGGCTCTACGAGATAGGCGTTGACCAGGTCCAGGCCGCGTTGTGCCGCGATCAATTTGAAATAGATGACCGGACTGACGCCAGCGACGGCCACGATCAGCGTCAGTATGGTGGCAAGACGACGGACATTTTTTTTCCTGGCCAATTCCTGCAAAAAAGGGGCGGCCGCCAGTACCAGTACAGGTAAAGCTGGCAATAGATAGACGCCTCTCCTCGCGGAGACAAAATGGAAAACGGCTACGACGATCACTGCCCAAGACAGCAGGATAAAAACGACGCTGTCACGCAGACGTATACGCTCGCGCCATGCGGGAATCAGCCACGGTAACAACGCGACGACAGGCATCCACAGCCAGGGAATAACCTGGACAACGTAATACCAGATCGGGCGTCCATGACCTTCGGGGGCAATGTAGTGGTGTACCGGCTTCCCCCAGAGAACCTCATCCCGATAGGCGAGCAAGGCGGGATCGTCGCTGCTCACGCTGAAAATCAGCATCGGCAGCAACCAGGCACCGATTACCGCCAACGCAAGTAGCGGCCCCAGGATCCAACGCCAGCTACCCGGCCTGTTGGTCCCCGCCCAGTGCCGTTTCAGGACATAGGCATAGGGAATAAAAATCAGCCAGGGCAGAAAGCCGACCCCTTTCGTAAGCACCCCGAATCCGGTCGCTGCCGCCGCGATGAAATACAGACTCCAGTTGGGGCCAAGAAAAATATGCCGTGCGAACCCGTAAACCGCAAGCGTGGTCCACATGACGAGCAGGCCATCTATTTGCGCCGTTTTGGCCTGTAACGGAAACTGCAAGGTCAGCATCAACAGTATTACGGCAGCAATACCGGTTTCCCGGTTCCAAAGCCGTCGGCCGAGATCGTATACGAGCAGCAGAGTTGTCAGACCCGCGAGCAGGGTAGGCAACAGGAAGGAGGTCTTCAGCGACCCCGTTAGCCAATAAAACGCCGCGATACACCATAGGAACAGCGGGGGTGCCTCGGAGTAATACTCGCCGGCTCGTATCGGAAAGAACCATTGATGATTCAGGACCATATCCCGCGCTATCAAGGCCAAGCGCGATTCATCGGGAGGCCAGGGGTCGCGCAGACCGATACCGGCTGCAAGAATCAGCAAGCCCGCGATCGTTATAAAGAAAAGGTCGCGCCGTGTCTGACTGATGTCATTGGGGTTGCTTGGCAAGCGGGATACTCCTGGTCTGTGGTTCTGTTTACTGTTTCCTGCCTGTCTTGGCAAGAACTCAGATTACGGGCAATTACCATAATCTGTGGTCCACGCCAGCGAATCTCAATCTGTTTTCACGTTGCGGTGTGCGCCCGGCCAGCGGTCACAGGGCGCCCTCGCTTGTGTGGTTTGTCTGTTGCTGACCATGAACCAAGTCATTTTCTAGATATAACATAACGTTAGCTTGCATTCCTCGGAATTTATTGCACAATGTATCGCAGGTACCGGATCTCAGGGACGGGGTCTGACAATAAGGACGACGGGACACAGGAGAGGGAGCTGGGATGAGTTCACCAGCAGACGCGACAGGCACGAGACCTGGTCAATCGGATACAAAAGTATCCGGTGTCGTATCTCAGCCTGCGAAATCCACGGCGAGCCTTGATCTGCAATACATCAAGATTGCCGTCGATCTGCAAAACCTCAATGAGAACGACACAGACCAGAAATTACAATCCAGTCTGGACAGCCTGCTGAGGGCCTCGTCCGTAGATACCGTTTTTGTCGCACTGTTTGACGACGACAATAGCCGTATAGAAAAGCTGATCGTTTCGAAAACCGATTTTTCCCAGAGTGCGGTGGAGGTGTTGAAAGGCAGAGAGCTGGCTGATCTTTCCTGGTTGAAAGCCCGCCTGAAGCATATGCGGGTGACCGAGATCGCCGATACTCGTGCCGTTGCGTCCACGAATTCTGATGCCTTGTTCCTGGCCGACAGACACATTGGTTCCATATTGGTTATCGGATTCAATATTGGCGATCGCATGGCCGGCATGCTCGGTCTGTGTACGGACATCGCGAAGCCCGAAAGCTGGGACGTAGATTACCATTTGTTATTAAAGCTGATTGGCGCTTCGCTGGCCGGAGGGCTGGAGAAGCTCACGCAAAGTCAGCGCCTGGCGCATATCGAAGAACGGGACGACGTATTGCGTTCCTGCGCGAATGACGGCATCTGGGATTATGACGCCGCAACCCGCCGACTCAAATTTTCACCACGCTGGAAAACGATGCTCGGCTATGCGCAGGACGAGCTGACCGATTCGCCGGAATGGAGAGATCTCGTTCACCCGGATGACCTGGGTCGCGTCCAAAGCGAAATGCGTGCCCATATTGATGGTCGGTCGGATGGGTTTGAAAGCATTCATCGCATGCGCCATCGTGCCGGCGGCTGGCGTTGGGTTCACAGTCGGGTTCGTGCGCTCAAGACCGAGAGCGGACAGCTGCGCAGATTGGTCGGCGTCGAGTTGGACATCACCGAGCAGAAGACCTATGAAGAAGAACTCTTTCGCGAAAAAGAGCGCGCTCAAATAACCCTGCAGTCGATCGGTGACGGCGTCGTTACGACCGACGAAAACAGCATTGTGGACTATCTGAATCCGATCGCCGAGGATCTGACTGGATGGTCTCTGGAAAATGCCAAGGGCAAGAAGGTCGGAGAAATATTCCGCAGTTTCCACGAAGAAACTTGTGAGCCGCTGGAGAATCCGCTGGCGATGGCGATCAAAAGGTGTCGTTTGATCAAAACGGTCAGACCCGCACTTTTAATTCGTCGGGATGGCAACGAGTTATATATAGAAAGTACGGCGGCACCCATTCGTGACGGGGCGGGGGACGTTACCGGCGGAGTGCTTGTGTTCCACGATGTCAGTGAATCACGTGAACTGAATCGCAAACTTAGTTACCACGCGAGCCATGACATTCTGACTGGTCTCGTCAACCGCCGCGAATTTGAAAACAAACTTGAACGGGCGCTAAAAAGCGCCAAAAGTCGTGAAACTTCGTTTGCGCTTTGCTATCTCGATCTTGACCAGTTCAAGCTCGTCAACGACACCTGCGGTCACAGTGCGGGTGATGCGCTGCTAGGGCAACTCGGCGCTTTGTTAAAATCGAGAATTCGCTGGCGGGATACGGTTGCACGTTTGGGCGGCGACGAATTCGGTGTGTTGCTCGAATCGTGCTCCCTTGATGAAGCGATCAAAACATCGGAAGACCTGCGCGAAACTGTCAAAGAATTCAAGTTTATCTGGGAAGACCGGACATTCCGGCTTGGGGTCAGTATCGGTATCGTACCGATAACTTCTCAAAATCAGGATGTTGCTGCTTTACTCAGTGCGGCCGACAGCGCATGTGCAGCAGCCAAGGAAGCAGGCCGAAATCGTATCCACTGTTACCAGGAAAACGATATCGATCTGATGCGCCGGCGCAAGGAAATGCAGTGGGCTGCACGAATCAATAACGCCCTTGAAGAAAACCGGTTTGAACTTTTCCGCCAGACCATCATGCCGCTACAGGATAATGACACGGGATCGCATTACGAGATTCTGTTGCGCATGCGGGATGAGAGCGGGAATATAGTCACGCCGGATTTGTTCATAACGGCTGCCGAGAGATTCTGCATTACACCGGCAATAGACAGATGGGTAATTGAAAATACTTTCCGCTGGCTGGTTTCCGAAGCTGACGAGCGGGAGCGACTGGCAATGTGTTCAATAAACCTGTCCGGGCAAAGTGTTGGGGACGACAAGTTTCTGCCGTTTGTCACGGAACAGCTACAGACCAGCGGTTTGGACGCCGGAAAAATTTGCTTTGAGATAACG
>CAZMOM010000002.1:108633-155661 GCA_964568075.1 uncultured Gammaproteobacteria bacterium | reverse complement strand
GAAACTGCAGCTATCGCCAGTTACTCGCAGGCCAACCGGTTTATCAAGGCGCTCAAAGAGCTCGGTTGTTGTTTTGCGCTCGACGACTTCGGTACCGGGTTATCTTCGTTCGGTTATTTGAAAAATTTCCCCGTGGATTTCCTGAAAATTGACGGCAGTTTCGTCAAGGAAATCCTGCATGACCCGATAGACCGTGAAATGGTGCGTTCGATTAACGAAATCGGCCATCTGACCGGTAAACAGACCATCGCAGAGTTTGCCGAGAACGAGGATATCATCGCGATGCTCAAAGGCATGGGCGTGGACTACGCGCAGGGATACGGGGTGTCAGAACCTCAACCGATCGTCCGTGATGCCGATCACGATGAGGGCGGACTGCAGTCGGAATAGGGTCCGCTTAGCGGAACAAAAGGCCCGGCGACACACGTTTTTTCAACATCGATCAGCCTGTCCGGGCGATGTCTTTTGCGGATTTTTTCAGCTCGGCGTCGGCCGCGAATACATCAACCTGCAAGGCGTCATCGACCAGTTCCGCAGCTTCCCTGACCAGCTGAGCTTCCATATCGGTAATTATGCCAGCCTCGAGCCCTGCGGCAACGGCGTCTTCGAAGTCATAGGGTAAAACCTGCTTGCCAGTGGCCGTTCTGATTTTTTGCTCCAGGGGCTCTGATTCAACGGATTTTCGGAAGGCCAGTTCAACCCGTCCGACCGGGTCGTCTTTCTGCAGTCTTACGAAGATACCGTCTACCAGTCGGTCGCGCGTGGCAGAAGGCTCAAGCAAAATACGGGCAACCTTGTGTCCGAGACTGTCCGACGCACCCTTCGCACGACGACCCAAAGGCATGACCACCCAGCGCATCAAATGTCCGGTGAGAGGCGAAGGGAAGTTGCGCAGAATTGCGTCAAGGCGTTCTTCCATAATACCCAGCGAGTCTTCGAGTACCCACTGTGCGAGCGGAAGGTCTGCGGCGCAGCGCCCCTGAACTTCATAATGCCTGATCACCGCGGAACCAAAATAAAGATGACTGAGAATGTCACCGAATCTCGCCGACAATTTCTCACGCCGTTTGAGTTCGCCACCAAGCGTCAGCATGGCGACATCCGCAACAAAGGCGAATGCCGAACTCATGCGAGACAGTCGTCTCTGATACGAGGTCAGCGGCCCGATATCGGGAACGCTGACCAGGCGCGATCCGGTAAGAGCGCCGACAAACGCACGTACAGCGTTACTGATCGTAAATCCGATGTGTCCGAACATCGCCTCATCAAATTCTTGCAGGCCTTTCGCTTTATTTTCGTTTGTTACCGCCAGCATTTCCTTAAGGACATAGGGGTGGCAGCGAATGGCCCCCTGGCCAAAAATAATCATGCTGCGGGTCAGGATATTGGCCCCTTCGACCGTAATCGCGACCGGCACTGTGCGATATGTCGAAACGAGATAATTTCGGGGTCCGCAACAAACCGCACGGCCACCATGAACATCCATGGCGTCATTCAGCGTCTGACGCATAGCCTCGGTATTGTGATACTTGAGGATCGCTGACAGCACCGAAGGTTTTTCTCCGAGAGCGAGGCCCGATGCCGTCAGGCGACGCGCCGCATCCATCCGGTATGTCAGGCCGGCAATCCGGGTCAGGGCTTCCTCGACACCTTCAAAGCGACCGATTGGCATCTTAAATTGTTTGCGTATCCTGGCGTAGGCGCCGGTCGTCAAAGAACAGAGCTTACCGGCCGCGGTTCCCAGCGCGGGCAGCGAAATTGCCCTGCCAACAGACAGGCAGTCCATCAGCATGCGCCAGCCCTGGCCAACATACTCCTGTCCGCCAATGATCCATTCCATGGGTACGAAAACATCTTTGCCGTAATTCGGGCCATTCAGAAATGCGCCGCCCGGGTTGTGCCGGTCGCCGACGTTTACGCCCGGTGTATCCGTTGGAATCAAGGCGCAGGTGATGCCCAGTTCTTCCTCGCCACCCAGCAATCCGTCCGGATCACGCGCCTTGAAAGCGAGACCGAGGATCGTGCACGCAGGACCCAGCGTGATATAGCGTTTCGACCAGTTTATGTTGAAACCAAGGACTTCTTTGCCCTTGTACTGCCCCTTGCAGACAATGCCGTAATCGGGCATCGCGCCGGCATCCGAGCCGGCATACGGGCTGGTCAACGCGAACGCGGGAATTTCTTCGCCGCGTGCGAGGCGTGGCAGGTAATAGTCCTTCTGTTCATCGGTGCCATAATGCATCAGTAACTCGCCCGGCCCGAGTGAGTTTGGAACCATAACGGTGACGCCAGCGGCCAGGCTGCGGCTGGCAACGTGCATGACAACCTCGGACTGGGCTCGCGGTGAAAATTCCAGTCCGCCATATTTTTTCGGGATTATCATGCCGAAGAATTTGTTTTTTCTGATGCAATTCCAGGTTTCTTTCGGCAAATCGTTTAGCTCGTTATTGATCTGCCAGTCATCGAGGGTTTCGCACAATTCGGCGACGGGGCCTGCAATAAACGCTTTTTCTTCTTCGCTAAGCTCGGACTCTGGAAAATCCAGCAGTCGCCGCCAGTTCGGCCGGCCGCTGAACAACTCGCCATCCCACCAGACAGTACCCGCATCAATGGCTTCTTTTTCCGTGCTCGACATCGGCGGCAAAACGGAACCGAACCATTTCATCAGCGGCTTGCTCAGAATTTCCCGGCGCAGCGGTTTAATATTAAGTGGTGTGGCCAGCAGGGCAAATACCAACCAGGGAAACAAGCTGAGCTGACCGGCGGAGAACTGGAGTGCGCCGATAATCGCTGCTATCGCCAACGTCCATTGCCAGAGTTTTACGCGGAGATGGGCAAGCGTGATGAATGCAACCGCGATCAGAATCCAAGTTAAGGCCGTCATTTCAATTCCTCCTGGTCCTGGCCTGCGCTGCTCGCTGAAAAGTGAGCAGATTGATGCAATGCATCATAGCAGATTTGACAGGTATTTTGGCGAAAAATTCATCCCCGCCGCCGCTGACATCAGCCGGTTACCGGTCGAAATCAAAGCGCATCGACAAGTCTACGGCGCGGATGTTTTTTGTCAGCGCACCTGAGGAAATGAAATCCACACCCGTTTCGGCAGCGTCTCTAAGTTGCTCCAACCGGTATCCGCCGGAAGCTTCCAGTTTGGTGTTGCCATCCGCATCCCGCGTCTTGCTGACGGCCTGGCGTAGCAACTCGTTGGAAAAATTATCCAGCAAGACGATGTTCGCTCCCGCCGCCAGCGCCTGCTCTAGCTGATCCAGATCCTCCACTTCGATTTCAATCGGCAGGTCGCTGACCGACCGCGCCCGCGTGATCGCCTTTTCGATGGAACCGGCTGCCGCGATATGATTATCCTTGATCAATATGCCGTCGTACAAGCCGATCCGATGGTTACACGCACCGCCGCACCTGACCGCGTACTTCTGGGCGCTACGCAGACCCGGGATGGTTTTTCGCGTATCCAGAATCCGGCATTCGGTGCCGCTGACCGCGTCGGCAAACAGTCGTGCGGTATTCGCTGTCGCCGACAGTGTTTGCAGAAAATTCAAGGCCGTGCGCTCGCCGGTAAGCAGTATCTGCGCGGGACCGCCTAGCTGGCAGACGACCTGGCCAATTCCTGCTTTCTCTCCTTCCGTGAATTGCCAATCGACGTCGACATTTGGGTCCAGCTGATGAAACACCTCGTCGAACCAGGGTCGTCCGCAGATTAGTGTCTCTTCGCGAGTAATAACCCTGGCCTGCGCAGTTGCTTCTTTGGCGACCAGGGCAGCCGTTATATCGCCATGACCAATGTCTTCCTCGAGCGCTCGTTGTACACAAGTCGATAAGTCTCCAGGAATCGGGAGCAAATGATTTTCTGTATCTGTCTGGCTTGTCATTGCGCTGGCCGTCTCTCGCCGATCGTCGGATGCTTGCGTTAACAGAATGAAATAATCGGCATTACAAACCGGGAAACAAGAAACCCGGCTTGCGCCGGGTTTCCAGTTTACTCTTTTTTGTTTGTTAAAACGGCAGGCCGTGGACGGCGCCAGTCATACACATCAGCATCGGCAATGACAGCAGCGTGTTCGTACGCGATGCGAGAAAAGCGATGTTCTTCGCCTTCGCTTTTTCCTCGTCGTTCGCCTCGACCATACCCAGCACTTTTTTCTGGTTTGGCCAGATCAGCACCCAGACGTTGAACAGCATGATGGTGCCCATCCAGGCGCCCAGCCCTATAACAGTCATTTCGAGCGTGAAAGCCGCTACGAAATTATTACCCAGATAGGCTGCGCCCGTGAGCCAGGTCACCAGGGCCGCCCAACGGAACCAGTCCAGCGCCAGTGGCGCAACATATTTGGTAATCGCGGTGCCACCCGGGCCGCCTTCGTCTCCGGCTGCCGCGGCCAACGCCGAGACCTGTACGAAGTTGAAGTAATACAGCAGCCCGATCCAGGTAACGCCGGCAATGATGTGTAGCCAGCGCGCCAATTGTCTCCAATCGAATGCAAAATCGCCTATCGAGGCACCGATAATCACCATCAGCACAAAACCCGCGATCAGCGTTCCCGTAACTGTTTTTAGTGGATTCATGTCCCTGTCTCTCCCAAAGAATGTTCTTTTTTCGTGGTGCCGCAACAATGCCATGGGCATCTGATGTGCTGGAAGAATATGTTACGCACGCGGATAATTCAAACCGGGAAAGCGACGCAAAAGAATTCAGGCGGTGGAATCTCTCGCAGCCGGCACAGAACACCTGCCCAGGACCCGGTTGGTGATTTATTTAGGCGGTTTTGTTTAATCTGCGTCAGGTTTCAGTAAAATAGGCACCGTTTGTGTGACTGGCCGAGGCTCGTTTTGAAAAACCTGACTTTCGCGTTGCTGCTTGCGTTGATGGGCGCTGTTGCCGCTGGATGCACCGGTATGCTGCTGGGTGGTCAGGCGGGTGGACAGCAGCAAAGCTCGTCACAGACGACCCAGGACAGGGCGATCAGTTCGACGGTCCAGGTCCGACTGGCCGGTGACCCTCTGACCGGGTCTTCTGAAATAAGCGTTGCCACGCTGAACGCGGTGGTTACCTTGAAAGGGGATGTCGCTTCGGTGAAAATCAGCCAGCGCGCTGCCGAGATCGCATCCAGCGTGAGCAATGTCAGGTCGGTCAGAAATCATCTTTGGGTTGGTCCAGGAGGCTAATTCGGCTGCCGGGACGCTGTTTGGACATAAATACAGGTGAGGTAAATGGTAGACACAAAAGACAGAATCCGCGAACAACTGGACGAGAACCCGGTCATTCTGTACATGAAAGGCTCGCCGGACTTTCCGCAGTGCGGTTTTTCTGCCCAGACGGTCGCTGCGCTGCGCGCCTGCGGCAGCGAGTTCTCGCACGTTAATATTCTGGAAGATCCTGAGTTACGAGAGGGCTTGAAAGCTTATTCGAATTGGCCGACTTTCCCCCAGCTTTTCGTGTCCGGTGAATTGGTCGGCGGCTGTGATATTACGCTGGAAATGTATCACAGCGGCGAATTAAAGGGATTGCTCGAAAAGGCTGTTTCCAGTACCTGAGTCGATTACTTTTTGCCACCGGTGTACTTGTCGTAAATTCCGCGAAAGCGATTGACGATCAGGCAAAAAAGATCAGCGGTACGTTCGGCGTCATAAGCAGCCGAATGCGCGGATCCCGTATCCCACTCCACACCGGTTGCCAGCACCGCCCGAGCCAAAACCGTCTGCCCCAGTGCGACGCCACCCAAAGTTACGGTGTCGAAGCTGCTGAACGGGTGAAACGGGTTTCGCTTTATCTGGCATCGCTCCACGGCCGCGTTAAGAAAATTAAGATCAAAGAAGGCGTTGTGACCCACCAGGATCGCACGGCTGCAGCCATAGTCTCGAACCGCCTGTCGAATGGGTCTGAACAGTCGCTGCAGTGCGTCTTTCTCATCCAACGCCGGTCGCAACGGGTGATCGGGATCGATGCCATTAATCTCAAGTGCGGCAGGTTCAATACGCGCGCCTTCAAACGCCTTCACGTGAAAGCGAATGGTCTCGCCTCGGTCGAGAGAGCCATCCTCATTCATTTCCACCAGAACGGCGGCGATTTCCAAAAGTGCGTCGGTTGCCGCATTAAATCCACCGGTTTCCACATCGATGACCACCGGTAGAAATCCTCTGAATCGCCCTGCCATTTCAGGCGGCCGGACATTTTTGCTGGTGCTCTTGTCAGTCATCGCGCGATTCCAGGCTCCAGGCCAGGTCTGTGCCGGCTCGGAAAGGAGTCAGGGACTGCTCGCCGAACGTCAGCCGCTCGTCAATCCGTCGGGGTTCTCTATGCAGCGTAATCGTATCGGTGTTTCTTTGCAGGCCATAAAAATCGGCACCGTGATAACTGGCAAAGGCCTCCAACCGGTCAAGCTGGCCTGCCTGATCGAAGGCTTCGGCATAAAGCTCTATGCCGGCATGGGCCGAGAAGATTCCGGCGCAGCCACAGGCTGACTGTTTGTCTGCCACCGCATGCGGGGCGGAATCGGTACCAAGGAAGAAGCGCTTCGAACCACCGGTTGCCGCTTCGAGAATTCGCTGACGATGTTGCTCTCTTTTTAACACGGGCAGGCAATAATTGTGTGGACGCAGCCCCTGGTCGAACAACGCATTTCTGTTCAGCAGCATGTGTTGGGGCGTAATAGTAGCGCCAACACCATGCCGTGCCTGCAAGATAAATTCGACGGCATCCGCGGTGCTGATATGTTCAAAAACGATTTTTAATTCAGAAAATCGGTTGGCCAGCGGTTCCAGTGTCTGGTCGATAAACACTTTTTCCCGGTCAAAAACATCAACCGAAGGGTCAGTCGATTCGCCATGCAGCAAAAGTGGCAGTCCGTATTTCTCCATGCTTTCCAGTGCCGGAAACACGTTTTCGATGGCTGTCACACCGGCATCTGAATGGGTCGTTGACCCAGATGGGTAGTACTTTATCGCGACCACTATTTCTGCGTCGCCGGCAGCTTTGATCTCCTGCTCACTGGTGTTGTCCGTCAGGTACAAAGTCATCAGCGGAGTAAAATTACTGTTATCCGGAAGCGCGGACAGGATTCGCTGGCGGTACTCTGCGGCTTGCGCAACGGTTGTCACCGGCGAGCGCAGATTGGGCATGACAATGGCGCGGGCAAACCGTTCGCATGTGTAGGGAAGAACAGACGCCATCATCGCGCCATCGCGCAGGTGCAGATGCCAGTCGTCCGGTCGCGTTATGACCAGTTTATCCATTGTCTGTCCGGTGCTCCTTAGGGAAGCTCTGATCTATTCATGGACTCGTATCTTGCGCCCAAAATATCCAGCTTCGGTGTTGCAAATCTTCGCAATAGCCAGCTATTACGTGCGCTTCGCGCCTTGAACCTGAACATTTTAGATCACAATCTACTTCGCCCATGAATAGATCAGAGCTTCCTTAGCAATTTTCCGCCAGACCGGTGTCGAGAAGT
This sequence comes from uncultured Gammaproteobacteria bacterium, assembly GCA_964568075.1. Lineage (GTDB taxonomy): Bacteria > Pseudomonadota > Gammaproteobacteria > Steroidobacterales > MnTg04 > MnTg04. The sequence goes on along the minus strand of CAZMOM010000002.1, from coordinate 148,198 downwards.
TCAAGCGTAAAGCGAACGCCAAAACCCGTAATATCTGTCGGGATGTGCGCCAGGCCGCCCTTGTGACTGGCCGCGCCCAGGTCAAGGTGTAACCATGGGATCGATTCCGGGACAAAGCGCCGCAAGAATCGAGCGGCGTATATGTGATCACCCATACCGTCGGTCGTGCACTGCTTTATATCGGCAATCGGACTTTCCAGAGAGGAATCAAAATCCTCTTCGTCGAGTGGAAACGGCCAGACCCGTTCACCGCTGGATCGGCCTATGTCGATCAACGATTCGCGCCATTGGTCCCGATTCGTAAAAATCGCGCTCAGCCGGGTTGTCAGTCCCCGGATGCAGGCGCCGGTTAGCGTGGCATAGTCGATCATCAACCCTGGCTTATCGCGAGCGGCCAGAGCCAGCGTATCGGCGAGCGCCATTCGGCCCTCTGCGTCGGTATGGATTACCTGGATGCTCACACCATTGCTTGCGGTCACGACATCCTGTGGCTTGTAAGCGGTATTACCGATCATGTTTTCGCTGATCGCCAACCAGCAATCCACAGGCCTGTTCATTCGCAGGCGACTGATGGCCAGCAACGAGCCCAGCGCGACAGCGCTGCCGCCCATGTCTTCGTGCATGTCGAGCATGGCGCTGTGCAGTTTAAGATTGCTTCCGCCAGTATCGAAACAGATTCCTTTGCCAACCAGAGTCAGCAGCGGCTGCTCCACTTTTTTTGGTCGATATTGCAAATGAACGATGCCGGCGTCGCGCTCTGGATTACCCTGGGTAACAGCCAGGAAAGCACCGGCGCCTTCTTTTTCAAGTTGTTTTTGTCCGAGCAGTCGATAGCTCCAGTTTTCAGTCGCGGCCAGGTCTTTCACCAGCTTGCAGTAATTGCCTGAATTCAACTGGTTTGGTGGAAGTATGGTCAGCCAGCGCGCAAGATGGTTGCCTTCCGCTTCCGCGCGGCACCTCGCCAGATCGGGTAATTCGGCGACGCCGAACAGCCGCAGGCTTCGAATTGAATGCTCACGTTTCTTTTTGCTTTTCAAACTGGGCATTCGCGCCGCTACAGCCAGTCCGGCGCTGATCAGAGCGTCCAGACCCCGCGCCTGCCCGCCCTTTGTAAAACCGGGAGCAATTAGCCCGACAGTTGCCTCTTTCCGCGCAGCGGCCAGCACTTTACGGGCCAGCGTCAGACGTTGAAAGGTTGTCGCAGCGGACGGGACGATGGCCAGACTGAAACCGGTCGCTGTTGAATTAGGGAGGCGCCCGCTGATCGTAGTGGAATCGTCCCGGCGGACGAGTTTTTTCAGAAGTTCATGGAACGGGAGCTGTGACCAGACGCTGGCGTCAGCCTCTTTCGGAATGAGAATCGCCAGGTGATCAATGCGTGCAAGATCCGCCCGGACGAGCTTTTTCTTGCTGTGCGTGATACTGACTGACAGTTTAGGCGGTAACAACCGGGTCATGTTTTATCTTGACCTCAAAAAAGCAAACCCCGATGATATCGGGGTCGGTGGTCGGATTCAGTAATTTCATAAGCTGGCGGCGCATTATCCTAGCAGGAGAGAGCTGGGAAATCATCTTGAGGCAACTTTGGAAGCGCGGTTTCGCGGCCCGTTATTTTGCACCAAAATTTCGCCGTTTGATAATACGAATGCCTGGGTAATCGTCGATGTCCGAAAAGAAAAAACTTCAGGATTTGGATCCAGCGGAAACTCGTGAGTGGGTCGAGTCGATTGAATCAGTGCTCAGAGTTCACGGCCCGGACCGGGCACATTACCTGATCGAGCGGATCATCGATCACGCCCGGCGTTCAGGCGCATATCTTCCCTATCGCCCGAACACCGCGTATCTGAATACGATTACCGCCGGACAGGAGCCCGAATACCCGGGCGACCGGGCGATCGAGCGACGAATTGAAGCCTATATTCGCTGGAACGCGATGGCGATGGTTGTCAATGCCAATCGGCAAAGTTCTGAATATGGCGGCCATATTGCCTCATATGCCTCGTCCGCGACTTTGTACGAAGTCGGCTTTAATCATTTTTGGCGGGCTGCGGATGAAACGCACCCGGGCGACATGGTTTTTATTCAGGGGCATTCTTCGCCAGGGATTTATGCGCGGGCTTACCTTGAGGGACGGCTGAACGAGCAGCAGCTTAGAACGTTTCGTCGGGAGGTAGGCGGTGATGGTCTTTCCTCGTACCCGCACCCATGGCTGATGCCCGACTTCTGGCAATTCCCAACCGTGTCCATGGGTCTTGGATCCATGATGGCTATTTATCAGGCCCGGTTTTGCCGTTATCTGCAACATCGGGGAATTATTCCTCCTGATGACAGAAAAATCTGGTGTTTTCTCGGCGATGGCGAGATGGATGAGCCAGAATCGCTTGGCGCGATCACGATGCCGGTCAGAGAACAACTGGATAACCTGGTTTTTGTCGTCAATTGCAATCTACAGCGACTCGACGGCCCGGTCAGGGGTAACGGCAAGATCATCCAGGAACTCGAAGCGGCGTTTCTGGGCGCGGGCTGGAATGTTATCAAGGTCATTTGGGGATCACGCTGGGACCCGTTGTTGGCGCGTGACGACCAGGGCCTGCTCGGCCGGCGCATGGAAGAATGTGTAGACGGCGAGTATCAGAATTTCAAAGCCAAGGGTGGCGCCTATACCCGTGAAAACTTCTTTGGCGCATATCCAGAGCTCAAGGCCATGGTAGCCAACATGTCGGATGATGAAATCTGGCGACTTAATCGTGGTGGCCATGATGCGCGAAAAGTCCATGCCGCCTATGCGGCTGCGGTTGCGCACAAGGGCCGACCCACCGTCATTCTGGCAAAAACGGTCAAGGGCTATGGCATGGGGGCGGCCGGCGAAGGCCAGAACATTACTCACCAACAGAAGAAAATGGACACCGAAGAGCTGAGGGCGTTTCGGGACCGGTTTAATATTCCGGTAGCGGACAAAGACATCGAAGGATTGCCGTTTTGCAAGCTGCCTCCGGGCAGCGATGAACTGGCGTACCTGCAGAACCGGCGCAAGATCTTGCGCGGCTACCTGCCGGCTCGTCACGACAAGGCGCCGTCTCTAAAGGCACCACCGCTGGAGTCTTTCGATACGCAACTGAAGGGAACCGGCGAACGGGAAATATCGACGACGATGGCGTTGGTGCGCATGTTGACCGGCCTGCTCAAGGATAAACGGATTGGCAGGCATGTCGTTCCCATCGTGCCGGATGAGGCCCGTACTTTCGGCATGGAGGGCATGTTTCGGCAGGTCGGTATTTATTCATCGCTCGGGCAGCTCTACACGCCACAGGACGCCGATCAGTTGATGTTTTATCGAGAAGACACCAAGGGCCAGATTCTCGAGGAAGGCATCAACGAGGGGGGCGCCTTTTGCTCATGGATGGCAGCAGGAACCAGCTATGCCAATCATGGCGTTCAGATGATCCCATTCTATATTTTTTACTCGATGTTTGGTTTTCAGAGAATCGGTGATTTCGCCTGGGCCGCCGGTGATATGCAGGCCCGCGGTTTTCTTATCGGCGGCACTGCGGGCCGGACGACGCTCGCTGGTGAGGGATTACAACATCAGGATGGTCACAGCCACCTGCTGGCGTCGACGATACCGAATTGTGTCGCCTACGATCCCACTTACGCATATGAACTGGCGGTGATCGTTCAGGATGGGCTGCGGCGAATGATCGAAGAACGAGAGAACGTTTTTTATTACATCACCTGCATGAATGAAAACTACGTTCACCCGTCGATGCCAGCGGGTGTTGAGCAGGGGATTCTCAGCGGGATGTATCTGCTGCATATCGGTCAGCGTGGCCAGGTTCGGGCTCAGCTGATGGGTTCGGGAACCATATTGCGGGAAATTGAGGGGGCCGCTGATTTACTCGAAAAAGAATTCTCGATTCCGGCGGACGTGTGGAGCGTTACCAGTTTTAATATTTTGCGCAGGGATGGGCTAGAAGTTGAGAGGCATAACAGACTGAACCCGGATCGGAAGCAGAAAAAAAATTATGTGCAGCAGTGTCTTGGCGACCGCGAGGGGCCGTTCATTGCGGCAACGGATTACATGAAAATTATTCCGGACCAGATCAGACAGTGGGTTCCCGGACGTTACGTTGTGCTGGGCACCGACGGATTCGGCCGCAGCGATGGCAGAGCAGCGTTGCGCAGTCATTTCGAAGTGGATCGACGACACATTGCCCTGGCCGCCATCAAGGCGCTGGCCGATGAAGGAAAGCTCGATAAGGAGGCCGTGGCCGAGGCTATCACCAAGCTGCGTATTGACCCGAAAAAACCAGATCCGGTTGGCGCATAAGGGCGGGGTCACGAGCAGTGGGCAAGATCACGGAAATCAGGGTCCCCGATATTGGCGATTTTCAGGGCGTTGAGGTTATCGACGTCCTGGTATCCGCCGGTGACACCGTCGTCGAAGAGGACAGCCTGGTCACGTTGGAAACCGACAAGGCGGCGATGGATATTCCTGCACCCGCAGCGGGCCAGGTCGTGGAAGTCAGCCTTAAAGTCGGTGATCGCGTATCGGAAGGCGATCTCGTTCTGCTGCTGGAAACCACAGACGAGGACGTATCTGTTGCCCGGGACTCGCCCGCCGAGACCGGGCCGGCAACGACAGAAACAGAGGGGCCGACGGAGATCGAAGTGCGGATTCCCGACATCGGTGATTTTACGGATGTCGATGTCATTGAAGTACTGGTTGCGACCGGTCAGGAAATCGAGGCCGAGGACACGCTGATTACTCTGGAAACCGACAAGGCCGCTATGGATGTGCCGGCTCCGGCGGGTGGCAGGGTCCTGTCGGTCGCGATCAAAGAGGGTGACAAAGTATCCGCAGGCGACCTGATAGTGACCATGCTGGGTATTCGTGCAGCGGCGCCAGAAAGCCGTCAGGCTCCGGCGCCTGCAGCCGAAATGCCTGTGCCAGCGTCTGCTCCCGGGGCGGCGAAGGAGTTGCCGCCGATAGACGAGACGAGTTTCTCGCGCGCGCACGCCGGACCATCGGTCAGAATGCTGGCGCGTGAACTGGGCGTCGATCTTGGGCAGGTCGAAGGCAGCGGTCTAAAGAATCGAATCACCCATGACGACGTCAAAGCATGGGTCAAAGCCGTATTGACCGGTGGTGGCGGGTCACCGGCCGTGGCATTGCCGAAAGTGCCCGAAGTCGATTTTTCCCGTTTTGGTGAGATCGAGAGCAAACCGCTGGGCCGAATCCAGAAAATCGCCGGGCCCCGGCTCCAGGCGGCCTGGATCAATTTGCCGCATGTGTTCCAGTTCGATGAAGCCGATATTACGGAACTCGAAAAAGTCAGGCAGGCTCTGAAACCGATTGCTGCCGACAAGGGTGTGAAACTGACGCCGCTGGCGTTCATCCTCCGGGCCTGTGTGCTGGCGCTGAAGGAATTCCCGGGTTTCAACAGTTCACTGTCCGCCGATGGCGAGCATTTGGTTTACAAGAAATACTGTCATTTGGGATTCGCCGCCGATACGCCGAACGGGCTAATGGTGCCGGTGATTCGCGACGCCGACAAGCTGGATATTTATGCCCTCGCCGACAGGCTTGGCGAGCTGAGCGCCAAGGCGCGTGAAGGCAAGCTGAAAGCCGATGAGATGCAAGGCGGGAGTTTCACGGTATCCAGCCTCGGTGGTATCGGTGGTACCGGTTTCACACCGATCATCAATGCGCCGGAAGTTGCGATTATGGGGGTCGCGCGTTCTGCGATGAAACCCGTTTACCTGGATGGTAAATTCGTGCCGCGGCTGATGCTGCCGTTTTCGGTGTCCTACGATCATCGGGTTATCGATGGTGCCCAGGCGGTTCGCTTTACGACTTACCTTTCTTCTGTGCTCGCCGACCCCGGCAAGCTGACCGCTGCGGTTTCGTGAGCGGGGAAGAGGCGGCGATGGCGGTCAGCGATTACACCGGCACGGTCGATATCTCGACCCAGCTGCTGGTGCTCGGATCCGGGCCGGGTGGGTACACCGCTGCGTTTCGGGCGGCCGATCTCGGGCTGGACACCACGCTGGTGGAGCGCTGGGACGCGCTCGGCGGGGTTTGCCTCAATGTCGGTTGTATCCCGTCGAAGGCGTTGCTGCATGTCGCCAAGGTCATGGACGAAGCAAATTCCATGGCCGAGCACGGGGTCACTTTTTCCAAGCCGGTTGTCGACCCGCAGCGCCTGCGCGGATGGAAAGACGAGGTCGTTGGACAATTGACCGGTGGCCTGGCCGGGCTGGCGAAAAAACGCAAGGTCCGCGTCGTGACCGGTTATGGCGAATTCTTGTCGCCGCGGCATCTTAAGGTCGGCAAGCCCGACCAGGCGGGTGAGCCGCAGGTCATTCAGTTCGAGCAGTGCATCATCGCCGCGGGTTCGCAAGCGGCCTGGCTGCCGTTTTTGCCGGACGATCCACGGATCATGGATTCGACCGGCGCGCTGGAGCTGGAAGAGCTGCCGGCGCGGATGCTGGTCATCGGCGGCGGAATTATCGGCTTGGAACTGGCGACCGTTTACCAGGCTCTCGGGGTCGGTGTTTCGGTCGTGGAAATGACCAGCGGGCTGATGCCCGGGTGCGATCCCGACCTGGTCCGGCCGCTGGAAAAAAGAATTCGACAACAATACGAGCGAATCATGCTCGGCATCACGGTAAACGGCGTCGAGGCTCTCGACGAAGGGTTGCAGGTCAGTTTCTCCGGGGATGGCGCGCCCGGCCCGGAAATATACGGCCGTATCCTGGTCGCGGTCGGGCGCAAGCCAAATGGTTTGACGATTGGCGCTGAGGCGGCCGGCGTGGCTGTGGATGAGCGCGGCTTTATCGCGGTTGACCGGCAAATGCGGACCAACCAGGCGCACATTTTTGCGATCGGCGATATCGTCGGCGAACCGATGCTCGCCCACAAAGCATCCCACGAAGGAAAGACTGCGGCGGAAGTCGCCAGCGGTCTGAAGCGATCTTTCGATGCCAGGGTTATTCCATCGGTGGCCTACACCGATCCCGAAATCGCCTGGGTCGGCGAGACCGAAGCAGAACTCAAAGAACAGGGCAGGGCATATGGCAAGGGTGTGTTTCCCTGGGCGGCCAGCGGCCGGTCATTGGCGCTCGGCAGAAACGAGGGCCTGAGCAAACTGCTGTTCGATGAGAACAACGGGCAGTTAATCGGCGCCGGCATCGTCGGCCCGCAGGCGGGCGACCTGATCGCCGAAATGGCGTTGGCCATCGAAATGGGATGCGATGCCTCCGATATCGCGCTGACCATTCACCCGCACCCGACCCTGTCGGAAACCCTCGCCTTCGCCGCCGAGGCTTTTGAAGGAACGCTTACCGATTTGTACCTGCCGAAGAAAGGCCCGAAGAAAAGCCCGAAGAAAGGCGAGTAGCGCTCCCTTATCCTTGCGTCAGTCGATGCGAAACTTCCTCGCCAGCCAGTAATCGGTGCTGAAGTAGCGGCCACCGCCAATAATCAGCAGGGCCAGAAGCATCGCCAGGTAAGTTGCCGCAAACTCTATACCGTTGTTCAGTTTGACGATGGATCCACTGCCGTTCAAGTAGCGATAGTTGCCATGTTCGCGCAGAATTGTCTTGGCCTTGGCCAGCCGTTTAGAGGCTTCGATCGTCCGCTCGTTCGTGTTCAGACACTCGACGAACGTTTTGAACGGGCCAGCCTCATCGTATTCTGTAGTTCCCTCTATGCAGACCGGTGACGGAAATGACGGGGCGATTGCCGCCCAGCCGTTCTTGAGATGAACGGAATATCCGGCGACGAACATCATGACCATCAGTGGCAGGGATATCCAGCGGACCGCCAAGCCGACGAGCAACAATATTCCGCCAATCAATTCAACCCAGATCGACACCTGCCAGCTTAGTTCCGGCGGCAGGATGTTGAACGGAAAGGGGAAGCTGTCCAGCATGCTGCCGAAGTAATTCTGACCGGTGAGCTTTTCCCATCCCGATACAATCAGCACCGGCCCAAGGATCAATCGCAACGCCAGCGAAGCGACACCATCGAGGTGGCTCGTGATGTTTTTCAGTTGCGCATTAAATTTGCTGACGTAGTTCATTATTGCAGTCATGTTGACTCCTGGATAAAGAAAGTTTTGCGGCGCTTCAGATGGGCTGATCGATCAGGTTTTGGTGCCGAGAATGATGTCCTTGTCGTGAAGGTCTGCAAGAATATCCTTGCCGCCATCGCTGACTACCTGCGGATCGGGGTGCTTTATTTCAGCGGCGATTTGGGCAAGGAGTTCGCCGCCCGTTTTGCTGTTGGCATCGTCCTGCAGTAACTCCAGTAGGCGAGCGGCGACCGCGTTGATCTCCATGAAGCCCACTTTGTCATCGCGATTTCGATAAACGACGAGGAAGGTGCTTTGCTCTCCGGCCCTTTCCGGCTGGTTTGCCGGTGATATCTGGTGCACCGGGTAGTCGTACGCCAGCACCCAGGCCAGGGGTGAAAGCACCGGTCGTCCGGCAAGCAGGTCGCCCTCGGGGTCAACATCGCTCAGGTCAAATTCCTGCGTATCAATTTGCAGGGCAAGCTCGACCCACTCGTAATGGGCCAACTCGTTCATAAAGGGCAGGTCGCCCTCCGCAGCCTTGCGCTCATCCTGCAGGTAGTCCAGGAAATCCTTTGGGACCTTCAGAAAATACGGTGTTTGTGACCGATGCGTGGAGAAATACTGACGAATCAGAATGCGCCAGCGGTCGTCTCCGAGGATCTCGCTCAATACCGGAAAGGTTCCCGCCAGCAACTTGACCAGGTTATTGAAAAACAGATCCCGGTAAATGGTCATCCGCCGGTCTTCAATTCCAGCGGGCGCTGGCTGGCCTTCCGGGTCGCGTATATGCGCGGCGAACTGATGCTGGAGTTTCTGGAATGGCAGCATCTTATCCATGTGAAACCCGCGCTGAAGATTGCGACCATTTTTTCTGCAGCTCGATAATGACATCCATCTCGCTGAGCAGATCCGCCAGTGGAGGAATATTAAAGTCGCGTTCGAGCAGAGTCGGCACGACGCCACAATGTTCATATGCCTTGTCGAGAAGACGCCACACCGGGTCGATAACATCTGCGGCATGCGTATCGACGCGCAGGTCTTCTGCTTCCACGTAATGCCCGGCAACGTGAAAATAGACGACGCGATCGGCCGGCAACGCAGTCAGAAATTTTTCTGCGTCGTAGCAGTGGTTGATGCTGTTGACATAGATGTTGTTGACATCGAGCAACAGGCCGCAATCGGCTTCTTCAAGTACTGCGTTGATAAACTCTATTTCCGTCATCTCCTGGCCGGGCGCGGCGTAGTAGGAAGCATTTTCGATCGCAAAAGGCCGCTCCAGTATGTCCTCCACCTGGCGAATTCTGTCGGCGACATGACGGACTGCGTCAGATGTAAAAGGAATCGGCATCAAATCATAAAGGTGTCCTTCGTCGCTGCAGTAGGTCAGGTGATCGGTGTAAGCACTCATGTTGTGCTGGTCGAGAAAGGACCGCACTTGTCTTACAAATTCGACATCGATGGGTTCGGTGCCACCGATCGACAAGGACAGCCCGTGGCAGACGAAAGGGTATCTCTCGGTAAATGCGCGGAATCGCTTTCCGAGCTGACCACCAACGCCGATCCAGTTCTCCGGAGCTACTTCCATGAAACCAATCTGCTCAGGCGACTGGTTTTCCAGTGGTTTCAGAATGGCCCGGCGCAGGCCAAGGCCGGCGCCTTCAACAGGATATTTCTCGCTCATTCAGCTCTCCGGATGTTCACTCGACCATTCTTATCAGGAAATGACCGCAACCGGCGGGTAATTATTACAGAGTTGGCGATTCAGCTTACGCCCGGCGATTATGGCCGGCAAGCTTGTCAGCGATTCCCGGCCAGTCGTCTGATCTGGTCGAGATAGGCTTTTTCGTCGGGCGGCAGTCCCTGGCGTTGGGCGGTCCATAGCGATTCCGCCAGCGTATCCATGAGCTGATGTTCCACCTCGTGGATATCCCGGCGACGAGCGGCGATGTTTCTGTATAAGCCGGCAAAGCCTGCGGGTCTGTCGGGCGCGAGTTGGCCACGAATGGCCAGATGCAGCCCCATGTGTAAAAAAGGATTGCTCCGCCCGTCCTCGACCGGGAAATATTCGCCTGTGCCCTGCTTGCTCTCCACAGCCGAGTGGTATTCCGGATGCATCGCAATCACATCGGCGATCTGTATTTCCAATGGTTCCATCGGTAATCCGTGCCGGTGTTCCTCCCATGCCTGCAAATAGGAAGCGCGAAGTTTTTTTCTGTCCCGTGGAAACATGTCACGCGGACTTTGCCGGCGCCCGGGTTTTCTGCCGGTAATCGCACAAATCCACAATCGGGCAATCCGGGCAAAGCGGACGTTGCGCCTTACAGATATAACGCCCATGCAGAATCAGCCAGTGATGTGCGTCCAGGCGGAATTCCTCCGGGACCAGTCGGAGTAGTTTTTTTTCGACTTCCAGCGGTGTTTTCCCCGGCGCAATTGCGGTTCGGTTGGATACTCTGAAGATATGGGTATCGACTGCGATCGTCGGCTCCCCGAAAGCCGTATTCATAATCACATTCGCGGTCTTGCGGCCAACACCCGGCAGGTCCTCTAATCCAGATCGCGTGCGTGGGACCTGGCCATGATATTTGTCGACCAGAATTCGACAAGTCGCCATGATATTACTGGCCTTGTTGTTGTACAGGCCAATCGTCCGGATATGTTTTTTCAGGCCGGGTATACCGAGTTCGACAATTTTCGCCGGCGTATTCGCCACGGCGAACAAACCTTGGGTCGCCTTGTTAACGCTGGTATCGGTGGCCTGGGCAGACAGGATTACGGCGATCAGAAGCTCGAAGTCCGATCGGTACACAAGCTCGGTCGTGGGATGAGGGTTCGCGGCCTTGAGGCGGCGAAAAATCTCCACTCGTTTTTCGCGAGTCATACTATCTCGCTCGCCGGGTCCGGCACCCGAACGTCGCGTGCGAGGCGTGCGTAACGGTCATCCAGCGAATTTTTCAATGCGACCAGCAGGCCTAGCCCGATAAAAGCACCCGGTGGCAGCAACGCGAGAAGGAATCCGTGTTCGGCAGCAAAAAATTGCAGTGTCCAGTCAGTCGCAATATCGCCAAAAAGCATGTCGGCGCCAGCGAACAGTGTGCCACGGCCAACCAACTCCCGGATCGCTCCCAGCGCAACAAGCGTTCCGGCAAACCCGCCGCCCATCGCCAGACCGTCGAGAAGGGAAGGCAGGGGCGGATTACGGGACGCGAATGCCTCGGCCCGGCCGATGATGGCGCAATTGGTGACTATCAGCGGAACGAATATCCCCAGCAGGCGGTAAAGATCATGGAACCAGGCATTCATGATCAGTTCGATCATCGTCACGAGAGACGCTATCAACAAGACGAAGATCGGAATGCGAATTTCCTCACGTAGCCAGGGGCGGGCCAGTGAAACGATCAGATTGGAAGCGCAAAGCACTGCGACAGTTGCCAGTCCAAGCGTTAGCCCGTTGATCAGACTGTTGCTGACCGCGAGTAGCGGGCAAAGCCCGAGCAATTGCACCAAAGCCGGATTATTTTTCCACAGACCCGAATGGAGAATCTCACGGCCCGACGTATTCATGACGGCTCACCGGTTTCGAGTTCGAATATCTGACCGGCTGGAGCCATATACAACCGTTGCCGATGTGTCGTAACAAAAAGTATCGTTTTGTGCACGGCTTCGACCACGACCCGCGGGCTGATCGTAGCGCCGGTCAATTGGTCGAATTGTCCGCCGTCTTTTTTGACCCGCCAATCGCTGGCCCGCACATTTTCCAGCGACAGACCTGGAAACTGCATATACCAGCCCGACCGCCGCTGATCGATACCATCGCCCAGACCGGGCGTCTCCCGATGCGACACGACCCGTATACCGGCAAGACTGCCATCCGCATGAATACCCACGAGGAGCCGGATTGTGCCGTTATAGCCGTTTGGCACCTCCGGTGCGATGATCAGCCCGACCGGTTCGTCCTTCCTGCGCGCCCGGTAAACCGAAACGGGCTTTTCCGTACCGAGCGATTCGCCGTTGATGACCTGAATCGTGTCCGAGAAAAAATCGTTGTCATACAATGCTTGCGGGATTAAGTCGTTAAGGCTGCGAAGAAGATATTCCCTCTCATTCTTCTCTATTCTTTCCGCTGTCAGGAAGTGAATGAGAGTCACAATGCCGACTCCGGCCGCAGCAAACACAAGCAGACTGATCCCGGCGCGGCCCATCAGATCGAACAAAGATCGCTGGTCATTCATGGCCGTAAACCCGGGGTCGGGTGTAATGATCGATCAAGGGCGTGGTCATGTTCATAAACAGCACCGCAAAGGCGACCCCATCGGGGAACCCTCCCCAGGTTCTGACGACATAAACCAGGATGCCAATGCCCGCGCCATAAATCTTGTGTCCTTTGGGTGATGACGGTGCCGTTACGGGATCCGTGGCGATAAAGAACGCACCGAACAGGGCGGCACCCGCAAAAAGATGAAATCCGGGCGGGACGAAAGAGCCGGGGCTGACTAGGTACAAGACCGTCGCGGTCGAAACAAGTCCGAGCATCATGAAAACAGGTATTTGCCAGCGGATAACGCCTTTGTAAAGCAGCCAGATTCCACCCATTGCGGCGTAAATACCTATCCATTCCCAACCCTTGCCTGCGAAGTTGCCAAACAGTGGGCCAGCCTTTATTTCGGTATAATTTCTGGCCGCAGCAAGCTGGTTGCGTGTCACGTCCAACGGTGTCGCGGTTGTGATCGCATCCATCTGTTGGCCGCCGGGTAAATGACCGCTCAGAAAATAGTAAAGACCATCGCCAAAAGTGGGATGGGCGACGCCGATATCGACATTTAGCGGTGGCAGCCAACTGGTCATGGCCACCGGAAAAGAAACCAGCAGCAATATATAAGCCGCCATCGCCGGATTAAAGGGATTTTGCCCCAGACCACCATACAAGTGCTTGACGATAACGATGGCGAAAATTGCGCCAGTAGCTGGAATCCACCACGGCATTAGCGGCGGCAGAGTAAAGGCAAGCAACACGGCAGTGACCAGGGCGCTGTAGTCTGTCAGAAACGGCCGGAGAGGCAGGTCTCTGAGTTTGAGCATAACGGCTTCAGCAGCTAACGCAGTTGCGCCCGCGACCAGGATGTTAAACAGCAGACCCGGACCGAAGAAGTAAACGTGGGCGATGGCGGCGGGGACAAGCGCCTTGAGCACTCTTTGCATCGTCCGGCTGACGCTGCCCGACGGGGTGAAATGCGGCGCGAACTGCGCTTCAAATTGCATCAGCCGGCGTCCTTTTCCTCACCGGGTCTGGCAATAATCTTTTCCTGGACCCGTCGAACAACAGCAGCGATCTGCTGTTCTTTCTCTTGTTGACCGGCATTCGCCAAGCGCTGTTTGCGCGCCGCAAGCCGTTCTTGCCGAGCTTGCTCTTCGAGTCGAATCCTCGCCTCATGATCTTCGAAGCGGTGTTTCGCGCGCATCGATTTTTCCTGTTGCTGCCGGCGATCGGTCAGTTCGGATTTGGCGTAGCGAAAATGCTGGGTCAGCGGTATATGGCTCGGGCAAACATAATCGCAGCAGCCGCATTCAATGCAATCGGCAACTGCCAGGCTTGCAGCCTTGTCCAAATCCCCGCCTTGAACCTGCCAAAATAGTTCCTGCGGTTGAAGATTCACCGGGCAAACCTGCGCGCATTTGTCACAACGTATACAGGGCATGACGTACTCAGTCTTTTTCAGTTCCCCCGGCCCCGCAACCACGATGCAATTTGTCGCTTTGATCACCGGCAGCTCATCGCTGGTCATTGAGAAACCCATCATGGGCCCCCCCATGACCAGAGCGTCAGCCCCTTCCAGGTAGCCATCACACGCCTTTATCAGCTCCGCTACCGGTGTACCGATTCTCGCTTCGAGGTTGCCGGGCATCACCACACCCTTACCGGCCATGGTGACTATTCTGGAAATCAAGGGTTCGCCATCGATCAGCGCACGTTTTATTGCGAGGGCGGTACCGACGTTTTGCGAGAGAAAGCCAATATCCTGGGGATAACCGTCAAAAGGTACCTCCTGCCCGGTCAGGACCTGGACCAGTTGCCTTTCACCGCCTGCCGGATAAATCGAATAAACTTTTCTCAATACGATTCGAGGATCACCAGTTCTCACCATCGCCGCCTCCAGCGCCTCGATCGATTTCTTTTTATCACGCTCAATACCGATCAAGGCTCGCGGTGCGGAAAGGGCGTGCAGCATGATTTGAATGCCGATCATCAATTCGTCGGCACGTTCTCTCATCAACATGTCGTCACAACTGATATACGGTTCGCATTCCGCTGCGTTTATGATCAGGTCGCGTATACCTCTCTCGTCCGCTTTCGCCAATTTGTACGCGGTTGGGAAAACGGCGCCACCGAGACCGGTAATTCCGGCCTGGCGAATTTTCTCCTGGATTTCCTCGGGTGTCAGTGTCAGGTAATCGAGACAGGCGAGATCGTTCTTGACCGCCTGATCCTTGCCATCGGATCGCAAAACCACGCATAAAGCCTGCAACTCTCCAGGGTGTGGCAGCGGGCGCATCGAAACGGATTCAACCACTCCGGAAGTCGGTGCATGCACCGGCGCCGACAATTTCCCGTCAGCCGCTGCCAGAACCTGCCCTCGCAATACCTTGTCTCCGGCTTTTACAACGGGAACTCCCTCACGGCCGATATGCTGGCACAGCGGGACGATGAGCTTGTCAGGTACAGGCACCTGCCTGATCGGAGTCAGCGTCGACTGAACTTTATTAGGTAAAAGTTTCAGACCACCTCTGAATCGGCGCGGCATGATTCGTTCCTGGTGATCCATATGCGTTAGCTCGCCTTTCTCATTTCCCAGCCTGGTGCGGGCCATTTCCAGTCGGCGAGTTGCTGTTGAGGGACAATCATATCAATACAATCGACCGGGCAGGGCTCCACGCATAATTCACAGCCAGTGCATTCTGCCGAGATAACCGTATGCATCATTTTCGTCGCGCCCAGAATCGCATCCACCGGACAGGCTTGAATACAGATCGTGCAACCGATACAGATATCTTCATCGATGACCGCAACCGACAAGGGTTTTTCCTCGCCGTATTCCGGGTCCAGCGATAGGGCGTCCCGTCCGAGCAAGTCTGCCAGCGCCTTAATCGTTGCTTCGCCACCGGGCGGGCAGTGATTAATGTCTGCTTCGCCACTGGCGATGGCCTCGGCATAAGGCTTGCAACCAGGGTAGTTGCATTGGCCGCATTGTGTTTGCGGAAGCAGGTTGTTGATCTGGTCTACGACCGGGTCCTGCTTGATACGAAATCGATCGGAGGCGAACCCCAGGGCCAGACCCAAAGCCAGCGCGAGCAACCCGATTGCGATTACGGCCGTCACGACTATGCCTTTACGAGTCCCGTAAAGCCCATGAAAGCCAGCGCCATTATGCCCGCGGTAATCAACGCGATCGACGCGCCGCGAAATGGCTGCGGAATGTCGGCCAATGCAATGCGTTCGCGAATTGCAGCGAAAAAAATCAGCACCATGAAAAAACCGAGCGAGGCGCCGAAGCCATAGACGAGCGACTCGACGAAACCATGTGACTCCTGGACATTAAGCAAGGCAACGCCAAGCACAGCGCAATTGGTCGTGATCAGCGGTAAATAAATTCCGAGTATCTGATAAAGCAGGGGGCTTGAGCGCCGCACCAGCATTTCGGTGAACTGCACCATGGCCGCGATTACCAGGATAAAAGTTATCGTGCGCAGATAAGTCAGGTTAAGCGGCTCAAGCAAAAAATGATGCAACAAATAACTGGCGGCCGAAGAGAGGGTGAGAACGAAAGCCGTCGCCAGACCCATTCCGACCGCGCCATCGAGCTTGCGTGAAACACCCATAAACGGGCAGAGTCCCAGAAATTTTACCAGGACAAAGTTATTGACCAGCACGGTACTGATGATAATTAGACCGAGTTCGCTCATTGATCTGACCGGGCTTAGCTGACTCTCATTCCCGGTCGCGCGCCACTGTCCGGGGCCAGCAAATAGGGTCCGCCCTCGTCATCGCTAGCCGCCAGAACCATCCCCTCCGAAATACCGAAACGCATTTTTCGAGGTTCAAGGTTGACGACCATGATGGTGAGACGGTCGATCAGGCTTTTTGGGTCATACGCGCTCTTGATACCGGCAATAACCTGTCGGGTCTCAGCGCCGATGTCGAGCGTCAGCCGGAGAAGTTTGTCGGCTCCCTCGATCGTTTCGGCATTCGCTATTCGGGCGACCCGCAATTCAATTTTTTTGAATTCATCAATGGTAATCATATTGTCCTGCTTTTTTGGTTTTTCCGATGGCGCCAGTTCACCGCGTGCCGCATCGAGCATTTTTTCGACCGCCGCCGGTTCCACTCTTTTCGCCAGAGGAGTAAATTTCTCGATGCCGTTGCTCAATTGTTCTTTATCCAGGTCGCTCCATTTGAGCTCTCCGGAGCAAAGGAATTTTTCAGCATCAGCTACCAGTGACGGTATGACCGGTTTGAGATAAATACACAATTGTCTGAAATGGTTCAGTCCTTGTGTGCAGATGCCCCGAACCAGCTCCTGGTTGCCATCCTCTCCGGCCAGGACCCAGGGTTTTTGATTATCGATATACCGGTTGGCCTCGTCCGCAAGCGCCATGATCTGTCTCATCGCTCGCGCGAACTCGCGATTTTCGTATGCGTCGGCAATGCTGTCGGCTTGCGCCGCGAATTTCTTAAACAGGCCGCTATCCGGCAGCGTATCTGCCAGCTTGCCATCTGCAATTTTTTGAATAAAACCGGCGCAGCGGCTGGCAATATTGACCAGCTTACCCACGATATCGCTGTTCACCCGCCGCCGAAAATCGTCGAGGTTCAGATCGAGATCATCGATGCCGGGGCCAAGTTTTGCGGCGAAATAATAACGCAGGTACTCGGGGCTCAGATGATCCAGATAGGTCCGCGCGGTGATAAACGTTCCCCGTGATTTGGACATTTTCGAACCGTTGATGGTCAGAAATCCATGCGCGAGTACAGAGCTCGGTATCCGGTATCCCGAGCCACTTAGAACCGCCGGCCAAAACAGTGCATGAAAATAGATGATGTCCTTGCCGATGAAGTGATAGAGCTCGGTATCGCCGCCGGGCCTCCAGTAACTGTCAAAATCGATTCCCTTTCTGCGGCAAAGATGGAGGAAGCTGGCCATGTACCCGATCGGCGCGTCCAGCCAGACATAAAAGTACTTGTCTTTTTCCCCGGGTATTTCGAACCCGAAATAAGGGGCGTCACGGGAAATATCCCAGTCTCTGAGGCCCGCTTCAAACCACTCGGTCAGCTTGTTGACGATACTGGCGTGCAATTGTCCACTGCGCACCCAGTCGTGCAACATCGATTCAAAATCAGATAGCCGGAAAAAAAGATGCTCAGACTCTTTTTCCACCGGTAGACTGTCTGACAGGACGGAAATCGGATTGAGCAGCTCGGATGGAGAGTAAGTGGCGCCACAAACCTCGCAGCTGTCTCCGTACTGATCCGTAGCGCCACACCTCGGGCATTCGCCGCGGACATAACGGTCGGGCAGAAACATATGACGTTTTTCGTCATAGGCCTGGCGGATTTTTTTTCTGACGATATGGCCGTTCTTGTCCAACCTGGTAAAAATGCTCTCGACCAGTTCGCGGTTTTCGTCCGAATGGGTGCTGTGAAAATTGTCAAACTCTATCCGGAAATCAGCGAAATCATGTCGGTTACTTTTCGCAACCCGGGTTACCAGTTTTTCCGGGGTGATTCCTTCCTGCTCGGCCGTCAGCATAATAGGCGTGCCATGTGCATCGCTGGCAGAGACGAACAGGCAATTGTTTCCCCTCAATTTCTGAAATCGAACCCAGATATCGGCCTGCACGTATTCGAGCATGTGGCCGAGATGCAGCGCACCGTTTGCATAAGGCAGGGCGCTGCTCACCAGGATCTGGCGTTGTTGGTTTTTCATTTGATTTAGCGCCTGGTGCGTCCGTTTAGCCAAACAATTGAGGTGGCGGAATTATGCCACAAGGGTTAAGCGCTTCCGGGCGTTTCAAGTTCCCTGATCTGTGCAAATTTCTTCTTGTCCATCGAATTCATATAGGCCTCTTCGCCCGAAATGGTGCCCTTGTTGTAAAGCGTCAACAGCGAACTATCCATCGTGCACATGCCCGCACCTGCGCTGCTCGCCATCGTGTTTTCCAGCTGGTCCAGCTTTCCCTGACGAATCAGATTGGCGATCGCGGCGTTGTTGATCAGGATATCCAGCGCGGCAGCACGACCGGGTTTGTCCTTTCTTTTTACCAGTTGCTGAGATATCACGCCCCGCAGCGATGTTGAAAGCATGGTTCTCACGGGACCTTGTTTGTCAGCCGGAAATGTATGCACCATCCGGTCAACAGTCGCAGCCGCACCGTTGGTATGCAGCGTGCCCATGACCAGGATACCCATTTCCGCCGCGGTAACAGCGATACTCATCGTTTCCAGGTCGCGCAATTCACCGACCAGAACGACGTCGGGATCTTCACGCAGGGCGGACTGCAATGCAGAGGCAAAACCGCTGGTATGTGCGCCGATTTCGCGCTGACTGATCAGGCAATTTACCCGTTTGTGAATGAATTCGATCGGATCTTCAATGGTAATTATGTGTCCTTTGACTCGCTTGTTGATCGCATCGATCATCGCCGCCAGCGTCGTAGATTTTCCCGAACCGGTTTTTCCAGTGACCAGGATCATGCCGCTCGTTGTTTTGCAAAGATCGTTCACCACCGCCGGCATGCCCAGATCCACCAGGGTCAGGGTCTTGCTGGGAATTGTCCGGAAAACACCTCCCAGGCCACCCAGGTGGCGGAATACGTTGACTCGAAACCTCGCGACGTCACCGAGCGTAAATGCGAAATCGGCACCGTCCCGGCTGTCCAGTTCTTTCTGCGCCTTATGGGTCATTATCTTTGCCAACTCGGTTTCGGCGACTTCCTGGCTCAGGGGCTCGGGACGCAGTTTTTCAAGGTCGCCGTATTGCCTGAAGCGGGGCGGGTCGCCCGCAACGAAGTGCAGATCGGATCCGTTTTTTTCCACGGTCTCTTTTAGCAGTTCTTCGATCAGGCTCACTGATAATCTCCGTTTCAGGTATCGAATTTAGGCATCAGAGCTGCCTCGGTAACGTAGCGCCGGAAAAGTGCCTTGTCCTGCGCAAAAACGACGGCGTGATCCGGATCTATTTCCTTGGCTTCAATTGCGTCAAGCAGCGCCTGATCCAGCATTTGCATGCCGACGTCTTTGCCGGTCTGCAATTGTGAAGGTATCAGATGGGTCTGATCTGTCGAAATCAGCTTGGCGATAGCCCGGTTCATCACCATGATCTCAAGAACGGCCTTACGCCCCCTGCTGTCAGGCGTTCTGATCAGAACCTGGGTAATCACCGCGTTCAGACCCTGGGTCAAAAATGCCTTGGTCTGCTCCCTGAGCTCCGTTGGAAGGGCGTCGATCATGCGGTCTATGGTCTTTACTGCGCCCGTGGTATGTAAGGTGCCGAGAACCAGATGACCGGTTTCAGCCGCCGTCATCGCCATTGAAATAGTCTCTTCATCACGCAATTCGCCGACCAGAATGACATCCGGGTCCTCGCGCATGGCCGCGCGCACGCCATCAGCAAAGCTTTGTATATGAGTTCCGAGTTCGCGCTGAATAATCTGTGAGTTTTTGCTCTGATGAACAAACTCGATCGGGTCTTCCAGGCTGATGATATTCACCTTACGATTTCTATTGATATAGTCAATCATCGCCGCAAGCGTTGTGGATTTTCCCGTTCCGGTTGAACCGGTCACCAGCACCATGCCCTGGTGATAATCGCAGAGCTTCTTGACGACCGGAGGCAGATTCAGCTTGTCGAGATTGGGAACCTCATCGGGAATGTGCCGGAATGTCGCACCGACCCCCGTGTCTTTTCGGTAAATATTTACCCTGAATCGCCCGCCGTCTTCCGAGATATACGCAAAGTCCAGATCACCGCCCAGATCGAATCGATCGCGTTGATTTTCGGTAAGAATTTCATCCACATAGCCCTGTAGCTCGGTGTCGCCGAGATCCCGGAATCTAATCGGGTGCAATTCACCATTAAGCCGCAACATGGGTGGCACTCCGACGGCAAGATGGATGTCGGAACATCCCTGTTGCAGACCCAAATTCAAAAACGCATCGATTCTTGCCATTAACGCCTGCCCATCAAATCACCACATCCAGTTATCTGGTTGCCCGCCAGCAGCCGGTATTGCACTCGGATTCTCCAACAACGTCCAAGGCCGACATTCGCCGGTACCGTGCATGCTATTCAAATCCACCCCGATGGATATCAGGGCTTAGGATATCAAAGGAAGGCCTCCAATACCTGATACATGTCGTCCATGGACTCGTATCTGCCTGCCGGGTCTACGGTCATGGCCTTAGAGACTATATCGTTGAGTTCCTGCGGAATTTTCTTGTTGACCTCTATTGCGCTCGGCGCCTTGCCCTGCACGTGTTGATACATGACCGCCATGTGATCGCCCCGGCGGTATGGTGCGACGCCGGTCAGCAGTTCATAAAGTATGACGCCGAGGCTGTAAACGTCAGCTCGAACGGTGACTTTCTTGCCAAGTATCTGTTCCGGAGCCATGTACTTTGGCGACCCGATGACGTAGCCGGTCTTGGTCAGCTGGGTGTCGCCACTTTTTTGTGCCGCGGCGACGCCGAAATCCACGATTTTCAGCAGGCCATCGTCATTGATCAGAATGTTGGCGGGCTTAAGGTCTCTATGGACGATACCGGTGTTATGCGCGACCATCATCCCGGTGGCAATATCGCACGCGAAGCCAACGGCTTTTTCAGTGGGCAGCGGTTTTTCGTCAACGACTTCGCCGCCCAGCGTATGCGACGGGAAATACTCCATGGAGATCGCGTAAAGGCCTTGCAGATGCAGGAAGTCATATATGCGGATAACGTTTTTATGGGTAATTTTTCTCGAGTACCGCAGCTCATGCACGAATCGTTTTAACATTTCCTCATCCGACGAGACATTCGGATTAAGGAACTTCAGAACCAGTCGCTCTTCAACGACGTTGTCCTCGACAAGCAACACGGTCCCGAATGCGCCCTTGCCGATCTGGTCAATGAACTTGTAACGGCCCTCGATTACGTCGCCGGGCTTGAGTTTGGTGATGTCCAGTATCTGGGCCTTTTCGGCTTCCTTGATCACTTCGGCGATATCGGCCTTGTCCATCAGCATCGTGTGCTCCGATTCCGCAAACTGATCAATCTGGGCATCGGAAAGTATCGCGGTGTCTGAGAATCGCCGTTCGAGTTGCTTTGCGGCTCGGTTTGCCGCCCGGGCTATTACATCGTCCTTGTCCTTCGTGTGTTCCATCAAGGCCTGATGAATATTATCAGAACGTTTGGCATCGGCCAGGGTGGACAGCGACGCCATGGCTTCGAGGCGAATCGCTTTTTCCGGCCGAGCCAGCAGGGGCAGCAGCACATCAACGCATTTCGCGTCGCCTATCTTACCCAGGGCGCGGACTACGACCGGCATCGCCCGGTGATTGGCTTTCACCATGGCGAGCAAAGCCGGGGTCGCTTTCTTGCTGCCGATCTCGGCCAATGCGTCAACCGCGCGCTCGCTGACCCACCAATCCTTGTCTTTGGTCGCGGTGATTAGTTTGTCGATGGCGCGTTCATCCCTGGTGACATTAAGAATTTCGATCGCCGCCCGGCGAATCCCCTCGTCGTCGTCGCTGATCAGGTCCATGACAGCATCGACCACCCGTGGCCCACCGATTTTCGCCAATGCGTCGGCCGAGCGTGAACGCACCCACCAGTCCTCGTCGGCGATGGTTTCCAGCAGGTGTTTAATCGATTTCGCATCACCCACTTCATTGAGCACTTCCACTGCCGCCCGCCGGATATATTCGGACTCGTCTTTGAGAATATGAATCAGGTGCTTGATGGTGTCCGGGTGATTTATTTTGATGACCAGGTCGACAGCCCGGTTTTGAACTTCCAGGTCCGGGTCGCGCAGCAATCCGATCACGGACTGCACGTTAATATCGCCTTCGAGTTTGCCCAACGCGATCAACGCGGCCTGGCGGACCATTTTATTTTTGTCTTTTAGCTGGGTCTCCATGCATCGTCTGACTTCCGGTTTGTTAAAGCGACACAGAATATTGATGATGTGCATCTTGGCGATCGGATCCTTGCCTTCCATTCTTTCGATCAGATCGGGGACCTGGTCTTCGTTGGCGATTCTGTCGATCAGGCCAAAAATAGCCGCCTTTTCATGTGGTTCTACCGTGTAAGCGATGCGCAGGAGTTCGTAGACATTCAGTTTCTTGTTGTTGTGTTTCAGGACCTCGATAATCGCCGCTTTGTTGGTATCCGGGTCTTTTAGTAACGCAAGGAGCAGTGCCGGGTCGTAATTGCCGCTGCTGGTGAGCGCCCAGGCGATACCGGCCACCACGCGCTGATTGTTTTCTTTCAGACCCTCCCCATACAGGGGAAATGTCTTGTCGGTCAGGGTCTGTGACAGGACATCGACATAGGCCACCGTTTGCTTCTTGTCGGCATGGGCCAGGGCTTCGAGCAGGGGCGGCACGGCGCTACCACCCAGAGTCGAAAGCTTGTCCAGCGCTTTTACGGCTGCAGGCGACTCTATGTCTCCGGTTTCCAAAACCTGGGACATAAGGCGTTCCGCTCTCATAGCCGAAATAAACTTCATAGCTTTTTCCCGGTCGCCGGCGCACCGCCGTTGGTCTGCAACGGCCGCCACAAAGCACACCCTACTGTTTTCAAGGGGTTTGCACCATCATCTGGCTGATTATGCCATACCACCGGCCGCAAAATAGCGACGCAAATCACAGCTCGCAACAGTTCAGGGGGCGGCCGGGACAGGCTACAATGATGCACTTTTAGGAGCTCCGGTCAGGTAATGAAGAAAACCAACCCTCCAGAGATAGATAAAATACTGGCGAATTCTGGCGATAAGCTGCTGGGAAGACCGCTTGCCGAAGTGGCGCAAATTGTTGATTTGAAAGAATCGTCTGGCGGAATGGAACTCGATATCAGGCTGGGTTTCCCCGCCGACCGGCTCAAAGAAAAAATATCGGCAGAGCTGGCTCCGCTTATCAAGAAGGCACTCAGTCTGGATTCGATAGCGATCAATATCGACTGGCAAGTGTCGGCCCACGCCGTGCAGGCGAGCTTGAAACCGCTTGGCAAGGTGAAAAACGTGATCGCCGTGGCATCGGGAAAAGGTGGTGTCGGCAAGTCCACCACAGCGGTCAATCTGGCGTTGGCGCTGGCCCGCCAGGGCGCGCAGGTGGGCATTCTCGATGCCGATATTTACGGGCCGAGTGTGCCGCAGATGCTGGGTCTGGGCGGGCAACGGCCGAGCAGCGCAGATGGCAAGACGATGCAGCCACTGAGCGCCCATGGGGTCAGCGCAATGTCAATCGGCTTTCTGGTAGATCAGGAACAAGCGATGGTTTGGCGGGGGCCAATGGTCACACAGGCGTTGACCCAGCTGATTACGGACACCATATGGGGTGAACTGGACTACCTGATCGTCGATATGCCCCCGGGCACCGGTGATACGCAGTTGACGTTGTCGCAACGCGTCCCGCTTAGCGGCGCCATTATCGTGACCACGCCCCAGGATATAGCCCTGCTTGACGCCCGCAGGGGCCTGAAAATGTTTGCCAAGGTTTCGGTGCCAGTCCTCGGAATTATTGAGAACATGAGTACCCACGTTTGCTCGAATTGCGGCCATGAAGAACCCGTATTTGGCAGTGGGGGAGGGCAGGAAATCGCGAGTCAATATGCGGTGCCGCTACTCGGGTCGCTACCGCTCGATATCCGCATTCGGCAGCACATGGACAGCGGTGAGCCGACGGTTATCGCCGATCCTGAAGGCCAGCTGGCGGCAAGTTACCAGGATATTGCGCTGAAGATGACTGTCCATCTTGCTGCAAGCCGCAAGGACTATAGTCATCTGTTTCCGAAAATCACTGTTGAGGATCGTTAATGAGCATCAAATCGGACAAATGGATTCGTAAAATGGCGATCGAGCACGGCATGATCGAACCATTCGAAAGCGGCCAGGTCAGGCGAAACGGCAACGGCCCGGTCGTTTCATACGGGACTTCCAGTTATGGATACGACGTCCGGTGCGCACCGGAGTTTAGAATATTTACCAATATCAATTCGGCAATTGTCGATCCGAAGGCGTTTGAAACAGACAGTTTCGTCAATCTGGAAGCCGACGTTTGCATCATCCCACCGAACTCGTTTGTCCTGGCAAGGACGATAGAATACTTTCGGATTCCACGGCGGGTGCTGACCATTTGCCTGGGCAAGTCCACCTACGCGCGCTGCGGCATTATCGTTAATGTCACGCCGCTGGAGCCGGAGTGGGAGGGGCATGTGACGCTCGAATTTTCCAATACCTCTCCGTTGCCGGCGAAGGTTTACGCCAACGAGGGCGTGGCGCAAATGTTGTTTTTCGAATCAGATGAGGATTGCGAGACCTCTTATCTTGACCGGGGCGGAAAATATCAGGGTCAGACTGGCGTGACTTTGCCGATCACCTAGCAGCCGGTTTGGCTGAATCGCGTATTGTCAGGGGCTTGGCGGACCACGATAACGCTTTAATCGAAGCGAGAAATCGATTTTCTCTTTCTTGTATTTGTCGAATCTGACCGTCAGGTAATTCAGTTCAGGCGCCAGCCAGATAATCGCGTACTTATCCGATCCAACGCGTTGCCGCCGCAGCCGGACTGCTTCCAATTCCCCAAATGGCGTTTGAACTTTTTCGGTATCTTCAATTTGAAATCGATATTGCTGGATCCTGTTTTTTTCGACGAGCGTATAAAGAGCAGGTGTTTTACCGGCAGACAACTGCAACATCAACGCGATTTCCAGAGTGAGAAGATCCAGTGTGCCCGAGGCCTGTTCCAGGTTCTTTTCGACGCCCCGGTATTCGCTTGCAATCGTCTTCAGCGCCGGATCAAACACGATTCGCTGACGGTCATTCTTCTTGACGCCATTGGCGACATACAGCACCGGGGATGGTCGGTTATCCGCAACCGAAAAACGGCTTTCCGCGACTATGTCCCGTCGAACGAAAAGACGGGCGAGGCCCCTGGCGCTGACGCGAGTTTTGTACACCCAGAGCCCGTCGCTATCTGCGCTGAGTTCGGCGGTCGATACGCCGATGCGGCTGCGGCCACGGTAAACCTGGTAACTTGCAGTAAATGGCTGGAGAGACGCCTGGCCCGCCGGTAACTGTACAGGGGTTATCCCGTCAACGAAGCCGGAATCATCGGCTAAAGTCAGCACGGGGAAAAGGAAAAAAATGATCAGGCTTCTATAAAACATAATGCTGCTATGTGTTCCTTCTAGTCAGAGCAGAACAGTTCATCCATCTCAGGCTGCGCAGGCTCGTTTAGTGTTTTTCCATCGAGCGTCACCATCCCGCCCGTGCAGCGTAGTCTGCCGCTGGCAAACCACCCGACAACCAGCGGATAAAGTTTATGCTCCGCCGCCTGAACCCTGGCTGAAAGCGTCTTTTCGGTATCCCCAGCCTGCACCGATACCACCGACTGCGCCACAACCGGCCCGCCATCCAGATCCCGGTTAACAAAATGAATACTGCAACCGTGGTGCCGGTCTCCGCTATCGAGAACTCGGCGATAGGTATTCAGGCCTGCGTATTTTGGCAGTAGTGAGGGATGAACGTTCAATATACAGCCATCGAACCGGTCCACGAAATCGTCATCCAGAATACGCATAAACCCGGCCAGCGCGACCAGCCGCGGGTCGTAACCGCATACAACGCGCAGCAATTCGTGATTAAAGTCATCCCGTGTTTCGAATTTCGACTGGTCGACCACCGTTGTCGGGATTCCGGCCGCACGGGCCCTTTGCAGACCCGGGCTATCGGCGCGGTTACTGACGACGCCGACCAGTACCGCATTTATTTCACCGGCGCCGATCGCGTCGATCAGTGCCTGCAGATTACTTCCGTGACCGGAAATCAGGGCCAGCAGCTTTAATGGTGCCGCAATAGCCGGACTCACTGGATAAGAACCCGCCCGTTACCTTTTTCAACGGCGCCAAGGCGAAACGCGCTTTCGCCCTCATTCCGCAGCGACTCAATGACGCCAGCTTCCGCCTCGGCGGGCGCGCAGACCACCATACCGACACCACAATTGAACGTGCGCAGCATTTCCTGTTCTTCAATGCCGCCCTGGTCCTGAAGCCAGGCAAAAATATCGGGGCGTTGCCAGCTGTCGATGTCGATGACAGCGTCACAGCCTGGCGGCAGAATTCGCGCCACGTTTTCGGGTAATCCACCGCCAGTGATATGGGACAGGCCATGTACCGCATGTTTTTTTGTCAGGTTCATGATAGCGGCGACATAAATCCGCGTCGGTGTGAGCAGACGGGCGCCCAGCGTACTGTCACCAAACGATGTTTCCAGCTTTGTGGCGGACGTTTCCAGCACCTTGCGGGCCAGGGAATAGCCATTGGAATGCAGACCCGACGAGGCCAGACCAATCAAAACATCGCCAGGCGCAATCAGACCGCCATCAATGATGCGATCCTCTTCGACAATGCCGACACAAAACCCTGCCAGGTCATAATCCTCGCCCGCATACATTCCTGGCATTTCGGCTGTTTCTCCTCCGATCAGCGCACAACCTGCGAGCTCGCAACCGTGGGCGATGCCCGCGACAACGGCGGCAGCTTCACCGACATTTAACTTGCCGGTCGCGTAATAATCGAGAAAAAACAACGGCTCGGCCCCGAGTACCAGGACATCGTTGACACACATGGCAACCAGATCGATGCCAATCGTGTCATGACAATTCAGGTCAATGGCCAGACGCAATTTGGTTCCTACACCATCGGTTCCCGATACCAGGACAGGTTTTTTGTAGTGGTCTGTCGGCAGACGAAAAAGACCGCCAAATCCACCGATGCCCGCCATGACTTCCGGCCGTCTGGTTTTTGCGATCGCGGGCTTAATCATTTCGATCAGCTGATTTCCCGCATCGATGTCAACGCCGGCATCGCGGTAACTGAGTGATCGTTTCTCACCCATGCCTAATTCCCAGAGTCATTCTGCTGCCTCTCTGTGAGTATCGCGAATGCCGCCGTCGCCAAATCCTCAATGCCAAGTTCCAAATCTCATGGGACAATATGCAGGCTATGACCACGGTATGTGTAATAATTTTACCCGCTCGGATAATGCCCGGGTAGCAAAAAGGCGTATAAGACGAAAAATGAATATCGGTACCAGGAAATTTTTTCTCGCGTTATGGCTCGGCCTGTTTTGTCAATCGGGCTCGACATCAGTTTTTGGCGACCTGTATAAAGTCCAGGTCGAAGTGACTACGCGTGATGCGAAAACACTCGAGCTCGCTTTTCAGGAGGCAATGGCCACGGTGCTGATCCGGGTGACCGGCAACGGCCAGCCCGCCCAGCATGAGGAATTCGATTCCTTGTTGACCCATGCGCGCGACTATATTCAGCAATATGGCTATGTTGATCGTCGCACGTTGTCGATTTCCTTTGACGGTCTGGCGGTAAACAGCAGGCTGCGCGAGCTCGGACAGCCGATCTGGGGGCAGGAGAGGCCCGATACCATCGTCTGGCTGGCTCTGACGGGTGCGAACGGCAGACGCTCGATCCTGCCTGCAGACAGCCCCGGCGTGGCGCTGGAGAGTCTTAAAAGCAGGGCGCGCCGGCGGGGTATACCGATAATTTTTCCCCTGATGGATGCAGAGGATCAAAATTCCATCCGTGTTTCCGATCTGCGCGGTGCGTTCGAGGACAAGATTTTCTCTGCCAGCGAGCGCTATGACGCTGACGCGATTCTTGTTGGAACAGCCCGGCTTGCACGCGGGTCGAATGATGCGAATCCTGTCTATCTGGCGGCCTGGACATTATTTTTCGCCGGCGAGGAACAAAGTTGGCGCGGTGGGCTGGAGGCCGGGATAGATCAGGCGGCGGATCAGTTCGCCGCCATGCTGGCGGCGGTAGACAGCCGCGATAGCAACCGGCACCTGCTGCTGGTTCAAGGGGTGGACAACCTGACCGCTTATGGCCACGTCAACCAGTACCTGGAATCATTATCCCTGGTCACCTCGGTTGCTGTAGATCGGGTCCAGGGTCAGGAAATTCTTTTCAGCCTCGAGCTTAGAGCGGGGCGGGATCGGCTGGTCAGCGCGATCAAGCTGGGCAAAGTCTTGTTTCCGGATGACGGGGATTTCCCTTTACTGCAGCCCGGGACAATGGTTTACAGGTACGGCCGGTGATCGCACGCCACATACCCAACTTAATCTGTATCTTGCGAATTTTGCTGGTCGGCCCGGTCGTCTGGCTGCTTTGGCATGGGAACTTCGAACTTACGCTCTGGCTGTTTTTTATTGCGGGATTTTCAGATGGTCTTGATGGTTACCTTGCGCGGCGTTTCGGCTGGGGGTCGCGTCTTGGTGGGATACTGGATCCGCTCGCTGATAAGTTTCTGATGGTTTCGGTATTTATAACGCTGACCCTGCTCAACCTTATCCCGCTCTGGCTCGCTGTGTTAGTGGTCGGACGTGATCTGATCATTGTGGGAGGAGGCCTGGTCTATAACTCCTTGTTCGGCAAAGTTGAGCCGCAACCAACCGCTATCAGCAAGCTCAATACGATGCTTCAGTTACTGCTGGTGCTCGCTGTCGTGTCACATGCCGGTTACGGCTGGCCGAACGAAGGCTGGGTTATCGGTTTGGGCGCGAGCGTCATGGTGACGACAATTATCAGCGGCGCGGACTACGTATGGGCATGGGGCCGCAAGGCCTATTTTTCTGGTGCGGATGCCACATGACTAACGCGGATCAGTTGATCCTGCCTGTCCAGTTGTCGGATCAGGCGGTCTTCGAGAGTTTTTTCGAACCAGAAAACAGCGGTCTGCTGATGCACCTGAAATCGCTGGCAAAGGTTGGGAATGAGCGCTTGATCTGGCTGTGGGGTGTGCCAGGTAGCGGTAAAACCCATTTATTGCAGGCCGCCTGCGCAGAAGCCGGGAAGCACGGTCGCCGAGCGGCCTATCTGCCGCTTAAGGAAGACCTGCAGGCGGGCATGCTGGCTGGCCTGGAAGATTTTTCGCTCGTGTGCCTGGACGATGTGGGGCAAATCGCCGGCAGAAACGACTGGGAATCGGCGTTGTTCCATTTATTCAACGAGGTCGCTGATGCGGGTGGCAGCCTGTTGATTGCGGCCGACCGGCCCGCCGCAAGACTTGATTTTGAATTGCCGGATCTGCAGTCTCGACTGAATTGGGGCCCGGTTTACAAGATAGAGGCCATCGGCAACGACGATCTGCCAAAAGCGATGGCGTTGCGGGCCAGACACCGCGGCCTGCAACTCCCGGAAGAGACCAGCCGGTTCCTGTTGCGCCGCTTCCCGCGGGACATGCAGTCTGTTTACCGTTTGCTTGACACACTGGATCTTGCTTCGCTAAAAGCCCAACGTCGGCTAACCGTTCCTTTTGTCAAGGACGTTCTCAGTCAGAACGCCGAAACCGGATAATTGGATAAACGCGACTGTCACCGCGGACCGGCGCTGGCCAGGCTCGTAATCCGGATTTTCTACGCCATCTGGTCATTGATGATTATTGCAGCGCTGATTCTTCCCCATTTCCCCGCCTGGGTATGGTTGCTGGCACCGCTCGTTCTCATGTCGGTGCACGGGATAACTCTGTCACGCGTCTATACCTATCGGTGGCTGATGATGGCGCTTGCGTTGCCTTTGATGCTGGGCCTGATGGAACTTGTTGCGAACCCACTGCGCCGGTTCTGGTCCGCATCACTGGTGTTTTGCAGTGTTTGCCTGTTTATCAGTCTGGCCCTCGGGCTAAGAACGGCTCGGCAGACAAATCGATAAGCAATTCAATCGGCGAGTCGGGCGGCAATCATGGCCACGCGGCGGCCCAGCGCTTCGGCCAGTTTCTTTTCATCATCGCTGATCCGGAGTTGTTTCTGGCCGTGCGCCCAGTGGCTCGCCCCGTAAGGCCCACCACCGGATCCTGTGCCGCTGACCAGGGGTTCGGTATAGGGTAGCCCGACGATCAGCATGCCGTGATGCATCAACGGCAACATCATTGTCAGCAGAGTCGACTCCTGACCACCATGCAGGCTATCAGTCGAAGTGAACACCGCTGCCGGTTTTCCTGCCAGCCCCCCCGACATCCACAGGCCGGCGCTGCCATCGAGGAAATATTTCAGTGGGGCAGCCATATTGCCAAATCGCGTCGGGCTGCCCATCAGCAGGCCGGCACATTCCTCGAGGTCCTGATAACTGGCATATGGTGGTCCGTCATCCGGAATCGCCGGCTCGGTCGCCGCACAATTCGCGCTGACACCGGGAACTGTTCTCAGCCTCGCGCTGCAATTTTTTACCGATTCCACACCTCGACAAACCTGTCTCGCCAGCGCGGCGGTCGTGCCTTGCTTGGAATAAAATAGAACGAGAAGTTCGTGGCTCACGAAAGAATCTCCAGTACGCGCTCGGGCGGGCGGCCAATTCTTGCCTGATCACCAGCAACAACAATCGGCCTTTCTATCAAAATCGGGTTTTCGACCATGGCTTGCACCAGGTGTTCACGATCGAGTTCCGGATTGTCCAGCTCAAGCGCTTTGTAGACCGTTTCATTGCGCCGCATCAATTGGCGGGGCTCCAATGACAAAAGGGCCAGAATCCTCTCCAGGCCTGCCTGGTCCGGGGGCGCATCCAGGTACTCGATAACCGTCGGTTCGATGCCCTGAGCGCGCAAGAGCTGGAGAGTCATCCGTGATTTGGAACACCGCGGATTATGATATATCACTGTTTCCAAGGTCTGATCCTTCGGTTAATCGCTGAGTTATTGAACCGTCGATTGTAGCGGGGCTTGGCTTGACGAGGTAGGGTACCCTTGTTAGTTTTCTAAACCTTTCCTCAAGAAAGCGGGCCGGAATGTTGATTCAGCGCTGTGTAAATGCGACTCGCCCCCTGGCACTGGTCTGTCTCCTGGTGCTTTCCGGCTGTGTCGCCGCCCCCCCCGTTCAGGAGATGAGTGACGCCAGACAGGCGATTCAAGCCGCTGTTGAAGCCGGGGCCGAGGATTACGCAGTCTTGCCTCTGCAGGATGCAAGGCGGTTTCTGGGCGATGCTGAAGTCAATTTGCAACGCAAGGCCTATACCGGCGCGAGGAATGATGCTCGTGAGGCAAAACGTTGGGCCGAGGTGGCCATTAACACGGCATTGAAGGCGGCCGCCAGTGGAAATGACGGCCAGTAAAAGCTCGGGGTTTTCTACGTTTTCGTTCCGGATTCTCTATTAATCAGCGCATGACATATCGCCGGTTCCTGGTGTCCGGTCGTGTACAGGGCGTGTTTTTCCGCGTCAGTGCCGCAGCGCGGGCGAATGAGCTCGGCCTGAGCGGTCGGGCGCGCAATCTGGCCAATGGCCAGGTGGAGGTCATCGCTTTCGGCGATGAACGCGCGCTGGATGAAATCGAAATGTGGTTGCATCGGGGGCCGCCGTCATCGAGTGTCGACAGCGTGTCACGGGAGACGCTGCGCAGCGATATTGCCGTCGATCTGCCGACAGGCCGTTTTCGGGTCGCCTGAATTCCCCGCTAATTCCGATACCATTTGCGGTTGAGACGGTCGATAACCATATCGCCATATTTTCTCCGGCCCAAACTGCCGTTGTATCGTCCCAGGCCGCGCATCAGATCCTGATTTTCTTTGTCCAGGTAGTATCTCAAAATCGTACACCCCATCCTGAGGTTAGTGCGCGCGTCAACGAGATTGTCATCGGGGCGCCCGATTTCCTTGAGCCAAAAGGGCATGATCTGCATCAGCCCTATCGCGCCCGCATAGGAAATCGCAAAGCGGTCGAAATTACTCTCCACATCAATAACGGCGAGCACGAGTTCAGGGTAGAGACCGGCCCGCGTCGCCTCGATATGAATCTGCCGCAACAAACGCAGCCGCTCCCGCGCATCGGGGACCTGTTTCGTCAGTCTGGTCGACATATCGGTGAGCCAGACCTCTGCGTCAAAACGGTCTTCGAAGCTTCTCGAGTCGCTGACGGCTTCGATCAGCAAACGGCGTAACTCGGGGTCAGGTTGTTGTTGCGCTACCGCCTGGTCGCCGAGGATCAGCAGGGCAAAAACCATGCCGGTCGTCCCGGCGCTATGGAGCAAACGTGAGATCATGCTGCTCAGGGGCGCGCCTGCAAAAGTGTTTCTTTCAACTGATCGATTGTCAGGTCATGATTTTCGGTCTCACTTCTTGATCGGTATTCATACGTGCCGGCATCCAGACCTTTCTCCGCAATGACTGCGCGGTGCGGGATTCCGATCAGATCCATGTCGGCGAATTTCACGCCGGGGCGCGCGTCGCGGTCGTCAAACAGAACTTCAAGCCCGCACTCGTTCAGCTCTTCGTAAAGTTTTTCCGCCGCTTCCTTTACGCGATCCGACTTATGTTGATTGATCGGGATCAGAACCACATCAAAAGGCGCTATTGCCTGTGGCCAGATGATGCCTCTTTCATCGTTGTTTTGCTCGATAGCGGCGGCGGCTATGCGAGTGATTCCGATTCCATAACAGCCCATGACCAGGGTCCGCATTTTCCCCTCGGCATCGAGCACCTGGGCATTCATCGCCGCACTGTATTTATCTCCGAGCTTGAAGATGTGCCCAACTTCAATGCCACGCGCGACTGACAGTTTCCCATCGCCCGTCGGGCTCGGATCTCCGTCGACCACATTTCGCAGATCCACCGGGTCGCACTCGGGAAGGTCCTTTCCCCAGTTGACATTGATCAGGTGCGTGTCCTTCCGGTTACCGCCGCAAACGAAATCAACAATAACCGCTGCGCTACGGTCGACGAAAACCGGGCAGGGCATGTCAACCGGACCGATAAACCCCGGCTCACAGCCGACGGTATCCAGGACTTTCTCCGACGACGCCATGGTCAAAGGTTTACTGACCCCGGCAATTCTCTCTGCCTTGAGCGGGTTCAGCTCATGATCTCCCCTCAGGATCAGGGCGATCAGTCCGCCATCGTCTGCGTCGACCATCAGGGTCTTGACGCATTGGGTTACCGCAACATCGAGGAACGAACAAATGTCGTCGATACTGCGCACGTCCGGTGTATCGACGAAACTCATATCACCGCCTGATTTTTTGTCGCTGGCTGGCGGCGCGAACGCTTCAGCCATTTCCAGGTTCGCCGCATAGTTGTCCTGGTCGGAAAAAACAATCGCATCTTCCCCCGCATCGGCCAGCACATGAAATTCCTGTGACGCATTACCGCCGATCGCGCCGGGATCAGCCTGAACCGAGCGGAAGCGCAGGCCCAGGCGCGTAAAAATCCGCGTATAAGCGTCAAACATGGCCTGGTATCCGGATTCCAGGCTTTCATCGTCCAGGTGAAAGGAATAGGCATCCTTCATAATGAACTCGCGGGAGCGCATGACGCCAAAACGAGGGCGGATTTCGTCCCTGAACTTGGTCTGTATCTGATAGTAATTGACCGGCAGCTGGCGATAGCTTTTCAGTTCGCGGCGTGCAATATCGGTAACCACTTCCTCATGCGTCGGCCCATAGCAGAAATCGCGCTGATGACGGTCCTTGAAACGCAGCAGCTCCGGCCCGTACTGGTCCCAGCGGGCGGATTCTCGCCAGAGTTCGGCTGGCTGAACGCTGGGCATCAATAACTCAAACGCACCCGCGCGATCCATTTCCTCGCGCACGATTTTCTCGATTTTTCTCAATACCCGAACGCCGAGCGGTAACCAGCTATACAGACCCGAAGCGAGCCTGCGAATCATGCCGGCGCGAAGCATCAGTTGATGGCTGATCACTTCTGCATCGGCGGGAACTTCTTTGAGCGTGTTTAACGGTAATTGCGAAAGTCGCATATTGTGTCTGTCCTTAGGGCTCCGTATTCCTGTCGGCTTTCCCTGCGTGCAGATTGTATCGGGCCTGAGGTGGCCGGGTACAGACCGATTTGGCTTCCGTTGTAATGATTTGCCTCGAGCGGACCGCGGCTGCAATATCGAACCTATGGCGACAAAAATTTATCGCGACCAGGATATCGATAGTTCCGTTATCGAGGGAAAACGAATTGCGGTGCTCGGTTTCGGTGGACAAGGTCGGGCTCATGCACTGAATCTCAGAGACTCCGGGCAGGACGTCGTGGTCGGCCTGCGTAACGGTTCGCCGTCGATACCGGTCTGTGAGGAACTCGGATTGCCGGCAGTTTCGTTGGGCCAGGCCGCGGAGGCGGATCTGGTCATGATGCTGATTCCGGATCCTGAGCAGGTCGCCGTGTACGAAAACGTGCTTGACAAAGCCATGAAAAAAGCCAGCGCACTGATTTTCGCGCATGGCTACAACATACATTTCCGCCGGATAGTCCCGCGCGATGACCTCGATGTACTGCTGGTCGCACCGCTCGGTATCGGCGAGCAGGTCCGGCGCCAGTATGAAGCCGGTCTCGGCGTACCGGCATTGGTCGGCGTACATCAGGATGCCAGCGGCCAGGCGATGAGACTGGCTCTGGCCTATGCGAAAGCAAACGGCCATGATCGCGCCGCGATCATGGAGACGACTTTCGCCGAGGAGACCGAGACCGATCTGTTTGCCGAGCAGGCCGTACTGTGCGGCGGCATCAATCACCTCGTTACGGCGGCGTTCGAAACCCTGGTGGATGCGGGCTACTCCCCGGAAGCGGCTTACTTTTGTTGCCTGCACGAGGTCAAACTGATAGCCGATCTTGTCCACAGCCGAGGCATTGCCGGGATGCGCAGATCGATATCGACAGCGGCCGAATTTGGCGACTATACGCGTGGCCCCCGGGTGATCAACAAAGCCAGCCGGGAGGCAATGCGGGAATTACTCGCGGAGATAAAAGACGGCCGCTTCGCCGATGAACTGGATAACGAGATCGCCGCCGGTCGGCCAATGATCAATCACGGGCGCAAAACAGCAGAGAAGCACCTGATTGAAAAGGTAGGTACGCGCTTGCGCTCGATGATGCCGTGGCTGGGCGAAAAAGACTGAAATTCTGCCAGGCAGGCTGAAAACCGGTATCACCGACGATGTACAATGTTGCACTGTCGCGGAGCCTGCGTTGTCATGAAACTCAAAGACGCAGCTTTTCTTGACAGGATTATCGGTTCATCGGCCGCTGGAAACATGAAAAAATCAAAATCCAATCGAAAAGAGAGGTTGCGCAAAGGCATCCTACTGCTGCCGAATATTCTGACCACGGCGGCCATGTTTGCCGGGTTTTACGCGATCGTCGCTGCCATCGACGGCAATTTTCGGCGCGCTGCGATCGCCCTGTTTGTCGCGATGCTGATGGACGGGCTAGACGGCCGGGTCGCACGCATGACCAGTACCGAAAGTGACTTTGGCAAGGAATACGACAGTCTGTCTGACATGATTTGCTTCGGTCTGGCGCCGGCGCTGGTTGTGTATCAGTGGGGAGTGGAGCGAATCGCGGAATATGGGGTGATCTGGGGTCGGCTTGGCTGGCTCGTTGCGTTCATGTACGCCGTGTCATGTGCCCTGCGTCTGGCGCGATTTAATACGCGGGAGTTGCCGACCGGCAAGCGATATTTTCAGGGGCTGCCGAGCCCGGCCGCAGCAGCAGCGGTAGCCAGCATGATCTGGCTCGGCGTCGAGCTGGAACTTGAAGGTATCAGCGTTCTGGCGCTTGGATTCAGCGTTACCGCGGCGGCGGGGCTGCTGATGGTCAGCAACTTCAGTTACTACAGTTTCAAGGATCTCAACCTCGGCGGGCGGGTGCCATTCGCCTATATCATCCTGGTGCCGCTGGTTTTTATGCTGATATCGCTCGATCCCCCGGTTGTCCTGTTGGCGATGTCGCTGATTTACGCTGCGTCGGGGCCATTCCTAGCCACGTGGCGAATAATCGCCAGGCGGCGTCAGCGACGACAGCAAAGTGTCTGAAAAAAGGTGAACCTGAACGAACGAAAGCGAGCCTGCCTGCACGCGATGGGTTTGACCCTATGGCGAAAACGAGATGCCGTTATGGCGATTGATCCCCTCGAAACAGACCGATTCCAGGTGAACCTGGCGGATGGACCGGCGATTCGCGAACAGGAGACGGTGTCGCGCTCGGCTGTTGCGGTTGTCGTGGCTACGAATGAAGCAGCAGAGCCAGGCAGCGCAAGGTCGCCCCAATCCGACAATGACACCGAAAACTTGGACTGGGATGAGTTGCTCAGCCGGATGACGGCTTGTACTCGCTGCCCGTTGCACCAGGGCAGGTCCCAGGTGGTCCCGGGGACCGGCGATCCGCGGGCGGACTGGCTGATCATCGGGGAGGCACCAGGTGCGGAAGAGGATCGTGTCGGTGAGCCGTTCGTCGGTCGGGCCGGCCAGTTGCTAAACGCGATGTTGCTGGCGGTGGGTCTGACCCGCGAGCAAGTTTATATCGCCAATACTTTGAAATGCAGGCCGCCGTCCAATCGCAACCCGAACAACGCGGAATCTGACCAGTGTTTTCCGTTCCTGAAACGCCAGATCGCTCTTATTGAACCAAAAATCATTCTGCTGGTGGGCAAAGTGGCCGCTCACCGAATGCTGGATTCCGATGCTCCGCTAGGCAAGTTGCGCGGGAAAGTTTATCGCTACCAGGATCGGATACCGATGATCGTGACCTATCATCCGGCCTACTTGTTGCGAAGTCCCAGTCAAAAAGCCAAGGTGTGGGATGATTTATTGTTGACGAAATCGACGCTCGCGCAGGAAACCGGGGTCTGATCGTCGATGGCTGTGGCAGAAAAGCCGGTCGAAATCAGATCGCTGCGGTCCACCGATATCGGGTGCGTTACCCAGATCGAAAACGCCTCATATGATTTCCCGTGGTCGGCCGGAATTTTTTTAGATTGTCTTGCCGTCGGTTATCTGTGCCAGGTTCTGGTTTTGCAGGGTCGCACCGTGGCCTATTCGATTTTATCGACAGGTGCCGGCGAAACGCATGTCCTCAATTTGACCGTGGATAAAAAACTCAGACGGCAGGGGCTCGGGCGCTTCCTGCTTGAAAATGTACTCGCCTACTCGCGGGATCAGTCCTTAAGCAGTGTATTTCTGGAAGTGCGGCCCGGTAACAAGGCAGCGATAGCGCTATATGAGTCAGAGGGGTTCGAACCCGTCGGCGTGAGACGCGGCTATTACCGGTCGTTGGACGGCCGAGAAGACGCGCTGGTCTATGCGCTGGATCTGAATAAAGACTCAGAGGACGCTACAAAGCCTGACCCGGCTTCTCTACTGGTGTAGAATCCGCGCCTTTTTATGGACCTGCTTTATGCAAACTCAGGCCAGTGAAATAGATCGGCGGCGGACCTTCGCGATAATCTCCCATCCGGACGCCGGGAAAACGACGCTTACCGAAAAATTGTTGCTGTTTGGCGGCGCAATCCAGCTGGCGGGAACGGTCAAAGGTAGAAAAGCCGGCCGTCATGCGACATCAGACTGGATGGCGCTCGAGCAGCAACGGGGCATCTCCGTCACTTCCTCGGTAATGCAGTTCCCCTATGACAGCTACATCATCAATTTGCTCGATACGCCCGGGCATGAAGATTTCTCCGAGGACACCTATCGTACGCTGACCGCGGTTGATTCGGCGCTGATGGTCATCGACTGTGCCAAGGGTGTTGAACAGCGAACCATCAAGTTGATGGAGGTCTGCCGCTTGCGCGATACGCCGATCATGACTTTTATCAACAAGCTGGATCGTGAAGGACGCGAACCGGTAGAGCTGATCGACGAAATAGAAGATGTACTCAGCATCAATTGCGCGCCCGTGACCTGGCCGATTGGCATGGGCGGGCGGCTGAAGGGCATTTATCACCTGGTACAGGATCGCCTGTATCTTTACCAGGCCGCCGACCGTCAAAAAGTAGGGGATACCCGGATTATCGAGGGCCTGGACAGCGCCGAAGCGGGTCAGCTGCTCGGAGACATGGCCAGCGAGTTTCGTGATGAAATTGAACTGGTTCGCGGCGCCAGCGACGAGTTTTCCGCACAGGAATACCTGGCGGGCCGCCAGACGCCGGTTTTCTTTGGCTCGGCGCTAAACAGTTTTGGCGTACGCGAATTGCTGCAAAACTTTGTCGAATTTGCGCCCGCGCCACAGGCACGTGCGGCGGTTGAGCGAATGGTCGAACCCGGCGAAGACCAGTTCAGCGGATTTGTTTTCAAGATCCAGGCCAACATGGATCCGGCGCATCGTGACCGGATTGCGTTCCTGAGAATTTGTTCCGGGATTTTCCGGCCCGGTATGAAGGTTCACCAGGTACGCACCGGGAAAAGTGTGAAAATTCCGGACGCGCTGACTTTCTTGGCCGCAGATCGAAAACACGCCACAATGGCATGCGCCGGCGACATTATCGGCCTGCACAATCATGGCACGATAAATATCGGTGACAGTTTCAGCGAAGGGGAGTCGCTGGAATTCACGGGTATCCCGAGTTTCGCCCCGGAGTTGTTCCGCCGTGCGGTGCTTCGCGATCCGCTCAGGATGAAAGCGTTGCAGAAGGGTCTGGACCAATTGTGCGAGGAAGGCGCGACCCAGTTGTTCAGGCCATTTCGAAACAACGACCTGATCCTGGGCGCAGTCGGTCAGTTGCAGTTCGACGTGGTCGCTTTCCGCCTGCGCGAGGAATACGGAGTCGAATGCCAGTTTGACGAGGTTAAAGTGGCCACGGTCCGCTGGGTGAGCGCGGACGATGAAAAGGACCTGGATCGATTCTTGCGCAAAGCAGGCGATCACCTGGCGCTCGATCATGCCGGGGAGCTGGTGTATGTCGCGCCCAGCAAGGTCAATCTGTCGCTGACCCAGGAACGCTGGCCGGAGCTGATTTTTAACGCGACCCGGGAGCACCAGAGCAGAAAAGAATCTTGATCCGAACCGTATATCAACCATTCCCGAATGGCCTGTACGTGAGCCTCAGGCTATAGTCGCCGCCATGCCGAGCAGCAATTCCTCGTGAACATTCGCGTTTTCAAAGACCGGCCGGTACTTGGGTGGGCCTTCTATGACTGGGCGAACTCCGCCTATTCGACGACCGTCATGGCCGGATTTTTTCCGGTCTTTTTCAGCCAGTACTGGAGCATCGGAATCGAAGGTAGTGTCACGACGTTTCGCCTGGGTATCGCGAACGGAACAGCGAGCCTGATCGTCGCCTTTCTGGCGCCGCTGCTGGGGGCGATCGCCGACCGCGGCGGCAGCCGTATCCGATTTCTGTTTACTTTTGCGGCGCTCGGTATCGTCATGACGAGTTCGCTGTTTTTTGTCGGGCAGGGGCAATGGCAATACGCGGCAATTCTATATGCCATCGCTACCCTGGGTTTCGCTGCCAGTAATGTTTT
>CAZMOM010000002.1:26750-108623 GCA_964568075.1 uncultured Gammaproteobacteria bacterium | reverse complement strand
GTTTTCTATGATTCGCTTTTGATCGATGTCAGTAGCGAAGAAAACTTCTCCATAGTCTCCGGTTTTGGTTTCGCGCTTGGCTATCTGGGTGGTGGGCTGCTGTTTCTCATCAACGTATTGATGACCTTGCATCCGAAATGGTTCGGCCTGGCGGATTCCGTGCAGGCGGTTCGCGTGTCTTTTGTCCTGGTTGCGATATGGTGGGCCGGATTTAGTGTGCCGGCGATGCTCTGGGTACGCGAAACGCCAACCGTGGACAGGCAAAGCGACTGGCGGGCCGTATCGGCAGGATTGACCCAACTTGGCCGTACGCTAAAAAAGATCCGCAATATGAAAACCCTGATGTTGTTTCTTGTGGCTTATTGGCTGTACATCGATGGTGTCAGTACGATCATCAAAATGGCCGTCGATTTTGGCATTAACCTGAACATGAAGCCGGGTGATCTGATGAAAGCGTTGTTGCTGACCCAGTTTGTGGCGTTTCCGTCCACGCTTGCATTTGGCTGGCTGGGCAGCCGGATAGGCAACAAGAAAGGCATCGTTATCGGTCTGCTGGTCTACCTGGCGGTTACCCTGTGGGCGGGCATATCGCTGTCAACCATCAACGAATTTTTTGTCCTGGCGATCGCCATCGGCCTGGTGCAAGGCGGAGTACAATCTTTGAGCCGCGCTTTGTACGCTGGGATCATTCCTGCCGACAAGACCGCTGAGTTTTTTGGTTTCTACAACATGCTCGGCAAATTTGCGGCCGTGCTGGGACCGTTCCTGATCGCTGGCGTTGCCTTTTACACAAAGGACCCACGTCAGGCGATACTATCGATCGCGCCACTGTTCTTTCTTGGTGGTGTCCTGCTGTTGATGGTCGATACCGAAAAAGGTCACCGAGAAGCCAATGCCCTGAAAGGGGATATATAGCCTTTGCCTCTTCAGGGCCGAAACCCGGCCACCCGATCTTTTAACAGCCTGAGCCGGTCGCTGCCGGGATTTGGATAGTAACGAATCGCGATATAAGTATCGGCGATTTCGGTGACCACAGCGCTCAGATCGGGACGCGACTCGATCACCCGCCTGGAGAAATTCAACGGGCCTTCGTCGCTTTTTCTCGCCAGGTCCTTGCCCGCGAGCCGATGGCAGAAAAGCTGCCAGGATTTGTCGGCGGGGTGTGTTTTCCGGCGCCGAAATCCCCTGGCCGTGGACAACCCAAGGAAAAACAATGCCAGCACCAGTCCCGCAGCCAGAACCATAGCCAGGCTTTTCCAATCCGGTTTATGGAATCCCAGTTTTTCCAGCAATGAATGCTGACGGTCAAGATCGTAATCGAGTATCCATTCATTCCAGGCGTTATGCATTGCGTCCCAGGCCTGCCGCATTTGTAACAGCGCCGGGTGCAGCCGGAGAAAGCGCTCCTGGGCCGATAAGGCAAAGGGCAGTGTATCCGCGAAGCCCCGCAGAATCCGGTCAGGCGCAACGGCTGCGGTGGGATCGACCCGCTGCCAGCCCCGGCTGGGAAGCCAGACCTCGGACCAGGCATGGGCATCGGCCTGGCGTACGACCAGGTAGTCACCCAGCCGGTTGTATTCCCCGCCCTGGTAGCCGGTAACCACGCGCGCCGGGATGCCGGCAGCGCGCATCATCAAGGTGAAGGCAGAAGCGTAATGACCGCAAAACCCTTGACGAGACTCAAACAGGAAGTCGTCGACACCGTTCCGAAAACCGGTTCGCGGTGGCTGCAAGGTATAAAAAAACTCCTGCTCCCGGAACATCTGCAGGACCCGCGAAATAAACAGATCGGCATTACCAGCCTCGGCAAGCATTGTCCGGGCCAGCGCCTGCGTTTTGGGATTGCGGTCGGCCGGTATCGCCAGGTTGCGTCTGGCCAGCCTTTGCGGCATGGACACATCCGCGGTGAACCGTGTCTGCGAAACCACGTTATAGGCGGTCAGCCGTCTGATCGGCCGTCGGCTGATCAGTTGCAGATCGCGGTTCATCGTGATGCCTCGCCGGTCCCAGCTCGCCGGCAGGTCAAGCGCGAATATCCAGTTCTTTTGATGGGGCTCCAGTGTAACCCGATATCGGTATTCGCTACCGCTGAAGCCGATCAGATCGGTCGTGGTCTGGGGGGATGGTACAACAACGCTCCAGCGCATGCCGTCGAATGCGCTGAGCACCGGGCCACGCCAGTAACGTTCCCGGGGTGCCGGCAGGTCGCCTTCGAATTGAGCCCGGAAGGCGATTTCCGCCGACAAAGACAGGTCAGATATCTCTCCCGGGCTCATCTCATCGCTCAGGCCGGATGATGCGCCAGCGCGCAGCACCGGCATGGACCAAAAAGGCCCGCTGATGCGCGGGAAAAACAGGAACATGACCAGCATCAGCGGTACGGCGTGGAGCAGCATTCGTCCGGAAAGCCTCAGGGTCTGTTGCAGAGGCAGCACATCGCCGGCTTTGCTGACCGCCAGCAGACCGGCAGTGATCATCCACACGCTGACCAACAGGTAAGCACCGGTCCACGGGGTCTGATCGAACAGCAGGCCTGCCAGCACCAGGAAGTTGGCGATGAACAACAACAGCATCTGGTCCCTCTGGCCGCGGGTCTCCAGCAGTTTCATGCCCATCATAATTGCCAGCAGGGCGGTGCCGGCGTTAAGACCATTGATGGTGTGGTAGGTCAGCACGACGCCGGCGAAACCGGCAACCGCGATCAGAAATCTCAGTATTCGCGGTGGCAAAGACCAGCCATGGCGTTCGGCCTGCCAGCGCCACAGAATTACGGTGACCAGGAACACGCTGATCCACATCGGCAATCGCGGCAGGTGAGGCAATAACGCCAGGCCGATACCAAAAAGCGTCCAGTTGATGCGTTTCTCGCAAAGTCCGCGGCTTGCGGTCATGACTCGCTCTCGTCGAACGGCGGATACAGGGCCAGCGCGCTCAGGCAGCGTAGCCGGTGCGCGTCACCACTGGCCGGCGGTATTTCCATGCCAGGCAGGCGTAGCCCGTAGAGCAAGCCGGCGGTATTGGCCGCCAGTATCCAGCGGCAAAGTCGTGACAGCCTCTGCTCGGCGTCGCCCGGACCGGCCAGATCCATGCCCAGCCACAGTTGTTGCGCCGCGCCACCGGTAAATTGTTTGACCAGCAGCTCCTGTTCCCGAGCCAGCGCTTTCCAGGCGATATGGCGTGGCGAATCGCCCGGCCGAAAGCTTCGCAGACCGGAAAAATCGTCAGCGCCCTCCCCATTGGAAACTGAATCATGCTGCGAACCGGGCTGGCTGGCAGGCAACGGTGTGGCTGCCGCCGGTTTCGGAAACACCAGGCAATCCGCCGGCTGGTGGATCCAGCTCCAGCTGCGGAAAAGGTTGAGCGGGAAGCGCGTGCTGATAGCAAAGCGATTCAGGCGTAAACGGCCCCTTTTTCGGGTGGGGATCGACAGGCGGACAACGCCGTTTTTGTCTGTTGCCAAATCGGTTGTGCTGCCCAGGTAATCGCTGGACTCGCCACGCAGATCATACCTGGCTGAGTGCTCCGAATTCTGCAGCAGGATTTCAAAAACAGCATCCTCGCCGGCAAAAACCGGCTCCGCGCCAATGGTCTGCACCACCGTACCGGTCAGGTTTCCGTGGCAGTGGTGCATGGCGACCAGGCCCAGGCTGACGAGCAGAAAGGTCAGCGCAAAACCCATGCTGTTGCCGTAGTTCATGCTGGCCAAAAGCATGGCAAACAGCATGAAGGCAAAAACAAACCCGGTTTTCCCTGGCAGGATATAAACTCGCCGTTTGTCCAGCCTGACCGGTAAATGGTCGCGCCCCTGGCGCTTCAGCGCCCAGGCCGACGCGCGATCCTTGACCAGATTT
Source organism: uncultured Gammaproteobacteria bacterium (assembly GCA_964568075.1). GTDB lineage: Bacteria > Pseudomonadota > Gammaproteobacteria > Steroidobacterales > MnTg04 > MnTg04. The sequence goes on along the minus strand of CAZMOM010000002.1, from coordinate 104,772 downwards.
ACGATGCCTGCCGCCATGGGCGCCCGACCGCTCAGGGCACTGAAACAGCCGCCAGCATCAGTTCGCCTGGTGTGGTGCTGGCGTTCAGTTCGTCGCGCAGCCTCAGCCGGTGATTGGCGACCGCCGGGATGATCGCCTGGACATCCTCGGGCAACACCCCCGGGTGGCCATGCATCATCGCCCAGGCACGGCTGCACCTGACGATGGAGATGGCGGCGCGGGGGGACAAACCGTGCACGAAATCCGGCGATTCGCGGGTGAATGCGACCAGGGCTTGCACATAATCGAGCAGCACATCGGAAACATGGATCGATGACACAGCATCCAGCAGTGACTTGAGCTGGGGAACGGGCAAAGCGGGCTCGAGTAAGGACAACAATTCGCGCCGATCCTGCCCGGCGATCAGGCGGCGCTCCATGTCCTGACTCGGGAACCCCAGCGAGATCCGCATCAGGAAGCGATCCAGTTGTGACTCAGGTAACGGATAGGTGCCGATCTGGGTGACCGGGTTCTGTGTCGCGATGACAAAAAACGGTTCCGGCAGCGGATAACTGTCGCCATCGGCGCTAACTTGGTTTTCCTCCATCGCCTCCAGCAGGGCACTTTGCGCTTTTGGGGTCGCTCGATTGACCTCGTCGGCCAGCACGAGTTGAGAAAAAATCGGCCCGGGATGAAACTCGAAGCGGTTGTCGTCACGCAAGTACACGGAAACACCGATAACATCTGCTGGCAGTAGATCGCTGGTGAATTGAATCCGGTTGTAATTGAGTCCGAGGGTGCGCGCCAGCGCGTGGGCCAATGTGGTTTTACCAACGCCAGGCAGGTCTTCGATCAGCAGGTGGCCTCGTGCGAGCAGACAGGTAAGCGCCAGCCGAAGCTGGTGGTCTTTGCCGAGTATGATTTCGTTGAGTTGATCGAGAATCGCGGTCACCGGCTGCTGCTGTTCCGTTACCTGGCTTTCGTTTTCAATTGTCGCCGCCTGTCGATTCATCGCTGGAACCCTGGTTTGCAAATAAGCCGATCAATAATGATGTTTTGCCGATCGTTTTTTGGTCAGATCATCCCGAAAACCAAGCCTATCATCTTGTTTTCGTTGTGGCTGTGACCTGTTTAGCATAGTTCAGTTCACCGTCAGGCGCGCCGCCATCAGTCGCCCAGCTTTTCGACTTTGCTAATTTGTTCGTCCAATCGCGACAGTGCATCTTCCAATTCCGCCACGCGTTTCTTCGTTTTTTCGACGACGGCCTTGGGCGCCTTGCTTGAAAAACTCAGATTCGCCAGTTTTGGCTTGGTACGTTTTAAATCCTTCTCCAGTCTCTCAGTTTGCTTTTTCAGTCTGGCCAATTCGGCATCGCGGTCTATCAGACCGGCCATCGGCACAAGAATTTCCATTTGGCCGAGCAACGCAGTCGCCGATTCCGGCGCTTTCTCATCCGTGTCCAGGACACGGATGCTTTCGAGTTTGCCCACTTGGAGGAGAAAAGACTGCAATTGCGCCAACCTTTCCTGGTCACTGGATCCTGCGTTTCTAAGCAAGATCGGCAACGCCCGGGTTGGCGCGATATCCATCTCGCCGCGGATCTGTCGTACGCCGACTATCACCCCCTGCAGCCAGTTCATTTCTTCCACCGCGATTGCGTCCGCGTCGAATTCATCACCAGCCGGGAACGCTGCCAACATGATTGATTCACCGCCCACGCCGGCCAGTGGAGCCGCTTTTTGCCAGATTTCTTCGCTGATAAACGGCATGATCGGATGGATTGCCCGCAACAGGGCTTCGAGGACCCGAATCAAAGTCTGGCGTGTGCCCCGTTGATCGGCATCGCTGATCGAGTCATCCTGCAGCACCGTTTTCGACAGCTCCAGGTACCAGTCGCAAAACTCGTTCCAGGTAAACTCGTACAGGGCTTTCGCGGCCAGGTCCAGCCGGTAGGCTCTCATCTGCCGAGCGACTTCATCGACCGTATCGTTCAAACGAGATCGAATCCAGCGATCGGCCACGCTGTATTGGCACTCGCCCGTGATTCCGCAGTCTCTGTCTTCCGTATTCATAAAAACGAATCGAGCCGCATTCCACAGTTTGTTACAAAAGTTGCGATAACCCTCGATACGACCAAACTCGAAACGAATATCGCGGCCGGTAGTCGCCAGGCTGGCGAAGGTGAAACGCAGACTGTCGGCACCGAACGCGGCGATACCATCCGGGAATTGTTTGCGGGTCGCCTTTTCGATCTTCGGCTTGAGACGCGGTTGCATCAGATCGGCAGTTCTTTTTTCCAGCAGGTCATCGAGTCCGATGCCGTCAACCAGATCCAGCGGATCGAGAACATTACCTTTGGATTTGGACATTTTCTGGCCGTCCTGGTCCCGTATCAGGCCATGAATATAGATCTCGCCAAAGGGCACTTCGCCCGTGAACTTCAGACCCATCATGATCATGCGGGCGACCCAGAAGAAAATAATATCGAATCCGGTGACCAGCACCGTGGTCGGGTAGAAAGTCTTCAGCGCCTTGGTTTTTTCCGGCCAGCCCAGGGTGGAGAATGGCCATAGCGCCGATGAAAACCAGGTATCCAGAACGTCGTCGTCCTGACGCAATTCAAGATCGTCCGGTAACCGGTATTTTTCGCGTACCGATTTTTCGTCGGCTGCCACATAGATATTTCCGTCACCGTCATACCAGGCCGGAATCCGATGACCCCACCAAAGCTGACGGCTGATGCACCAGTCCCGGATATTCCGCATCCATTCGAAATAGGTTTTTGACCAGTTTTCGGGGACGAATCGAATCTGGCCGTTTTCGACGGCTGCAATTGCAGGCCCGGCCAATGGCTCGATTTTTACGTACCACTGGTCGGTCAGATAGGGTTCGACGATCGCATGGCTCCGGTCGCCCCGCGGCACCGTCAGCTTATGGTCGTCAATTCGCTCGATCAGCCCCAATGCGTCGAGATCGCCGACCACTTTTTCCCTGGCGGCGAATCGGTCCAGGCCGCGGTAGGCTGCCGGACAATTCTCGTTCAGACTGGCGTCGTCATTCAGAATATTGATCATCTCCAGCGCATGCCGACGGCCCATCTCATAATCGTTGAAATCATGCGCCGGCGTAATCTTGACGCAGCCGCTGGCAAACTCGGGATCGACATATGCGTCCGCGATCACCGGGATCTGCCGATCACACAACGGCAGTTGCACCTGTTTACCGATCAGCGCCCGATACCGCTCATCGTCAGGATGAACGGCTACCGCGGTATCGCCGAGCATGGTCTCAGGTCGTGTCGTTGCGACCGTGACGAAATCATCGCCGCCTTCAAGCGGATAACGCAAATGCCACAGATGGCCATCTTCTTCCTGCGACAAAACTTCCAGGTCGGACAGCGCCGTGTGCAGGACGGGATCCCAGTTGACGAGCCTTTTGCCACGGTAAATCAAACCCTCGTCGTACAGCCGTTCGAAAACCCGGAGCACCGCCGCGGACAGACCGGCATCCATCGTAAAGCGTTCGCGACTCCAGTCCACCGATGAGCCCATGCGTCTTAACTGATCCGAAATCCTGTCGCCCGATTGTTCTCTCCACCGCCAGACCCGCTCGATAAACGCGTCGCGGCCCAGCTCGTGACGTTGTATGCCTTCGGCACTCAGTTGCCGTTCGACCACCATCTGCGTTGCGATGCCGGCATGATCGGTCCCCGGCTGCCAGAGCGTGTTCCGGCCAAGCATCCGATGATATCGGGTCAGGGTGTCCATGATCGTGACCTGAAACGCATGACCCATGTGCAGCGTGCCAGTCACGTTTGGTGGCGGAATCATGATGCAGTACGGCTCGCCGTTACCCGATGGCGAGAAATAGCCGGCCTTTTCCCAGCGCTCGTATAAGCGTTTTTCTATTTCCCCGGGGGAATACGTCTTATCCATAAGATTCCTGTCAGCAGGCCGGGGGTTCAGAGCTTGTCGCTATCCGTCGAGGTATCAAGATAGTCGCGAAGAATCCGATCGATCATCTCAGGCAATTCGTTGCGCAGACGATTGGATACCAGCTCAAACAGCGACGCTTCCATTTCCTGGAAAGCTGAGTGCAGTAATCGATCGGTCAGCTCAAAACTACGGGATGCCAATTCGGTTTGCAGCTCGGCCAGCCGGTTTTCATCGAGCAAAGGCGCAACCGGCTTATCGTCGGCGCGTTGGGCAGATTCTTCGCTATTGGGCCTGATCGCGTCATCTGCGACCTCGGTGAGTACCGGGATAGCCGCAGGCTTTTTTTCATGACTCTCGTTCATGAGGGCGATTATTTCACAATCGGTGCGTATTCAGCGAGTAACCGCGATCGCGGTAAAAACGAAATCGCTGTCGACCACTGGCGCGTGGCTGATCGCCGTGGTCAACGACCTCGGCCACCCGCTCAAAGCGGCTGAACATATCCGGGACATGATTTGCCAGGTTAATCAGTACCCCATGGTGCTTCTGCGAATCCATGCCACAACCAATAACGACCGGCTCTGCGAACTTATTTGGCGTATCGCCATCGTTCAGGCAGCGATGCGGAACAAAACTGCCATCGCGAAAAACCCAAAGCAGCTTGTCCAGCTGCATCGACTGGGCTTCGGATGCCGCGTGAATATAGACGGTCAGCTCCGCCAGATAAGCCTTTTCCGCGAGGCGGCAGGCCAGACCGAGCTGATCGTGTCTGGAGTCTTCGAGAATATAAAAGTCAATCTGGGTCATTTGTCTCGGCAGCGATCCAGTAAATACTCCACGAGCATTGCGACCGGACGACCGGTTGCACCTTTGACTTTGCCTGATTTCCACGCAGTACCCGCTATATCGATGTGGGCCCAACGCATTCCCTCGGTAAACCGGCCAAGAAAACCAGCCGCTATGGAGGCGCCTCCCTCCCGGCCCGCCGCATTCGCGAAATCCGCAAAACGACTTCGCAATTGATCGTTGTACTCATCGTCAAGGGGCAGCCGCCAGCTTCGGTCACTGGCACGCTTGCCGGCAGCAAGCAGCTCCTCGGCCAGCGCGTCGTCCCGCGTCATGATTGCGCTAAAAGTGCCGCCTAACGCAACGACGCAAGCGCCGGTCAATGTCGCGATGTCGAGTATCGTGTCTGGCTTGAAGCGGCGAGCATAAGTCAGTGCATCACAGAGAATCAGCCGTCCTTCGGCATCGGTATTCAGTATTTCCACGGTTTTTCCTGACATCGTGGAAACGACATCTCCGGGCCGGGTCGCATTGCTGCCCGGCATGTTTTCACAACTCGGTACGACCATGATGACATTGACCGGTAAATCGAGTTCCGCGAGGGCGCGCATCGTGCCAATGACCCCGGCCGCCCCGCACATATCGAATTTCATTTCGTCCATCGCAGTCGGCGGTTTGATACAAATACCGCCGGTGTCGAAGGTGACACCCTTGCCGACCAGCACGATGGGCTTTTTGCCTGGCGCAGCTCCGCGGTATTTCAATACGATTACCCGCGCCGGTTCTTTCGCCCCCTGGGTGACCGCCTGCAAGGCGCCCATGCCCAGTTTCTTGATCTGTGCCGGCCCGAGGATCTCTGCCTGCAATTTTTTGAACTGTTTCGCCATGTCGCGCGCGGTTCCGGCCAGGTAGGACGGGGTGCAGACATTGGCCGGCATATCGCCAAGTTCGCGGGCAAGGCTCTGGCCGGTTCCTATTGCCCGGCCGTGTCGTAAAGCCTTATCGGCTGCCCGGCGGTTTTTGCTCTGCGAGATGGCAAAACCCAGTTTTCCGGGCCGCCGAGGTTTGCTTTTGTCTGACAAGGTGGCTCGATATTCATAATTGGAGTCGACTGCCGTTTCCACGCCCAGACGAATCCACCGATAAGTTTCGTCGCTGTCATCGATGTGGTGTGCGAGATACGAGATCGCGTTACGGGCGCCACTGTTATGCAGCGCCTGCAGCGCAGCGCGCAGGGATTTTCTGTACTGCACCAGGCCGTATTTTTTCTGATCGCCGAGCCCGACCAGCAGCAAGCCTCGGAACGCGGCGTCGCCGGTTTCCGGCAACCACACGCAGCGGGATGGCTTGGCCGGTAAATCACCTTGTTTGCGCAATTTATCCAACAGCCCATCCAGCGCCTGGTTTATGGCCTGGCTGGCCTCGGGAAGTTCTCCTTTCGAATAAACGCCGGTTATAGCACAATCGGTACGTTGTCCGGCCGGGTTACCCGACCTGGAAAAAAACTCCATAAATACTCCAGACATGCCGCGGCTATTGTGTATTGAGCCCTTGACCGGCGTGGTTTAAGGTTTGTTCTTGGTACCGGGCGGGAGCTCCGGTAGTGCCGGCGAGAGCCCCCACGGGCGCACGAGCCGGATAGTGTACTTTATTCGCGGGTCAGTTTGGATGCCATTACTGAGAATTACAGACCGATACATCTTCCGCGAAGTCATTGTCGTTTGGCTCGGGGTAACTTTTGTCCTTTTATTTTTCCTGTTTAGCAATGTGGTCGCGAAGTTGCTGGCCAGCGCTGCGGCAAACGAATTCGCACGAGAAAGTCTGGGCGTTTTGCTGGGTCTGACCAGCATCCGGTTTCTGACGACGCTGATTCCTCTCGCCTTGTTTCTGGCGATGATGGTGGCGCTGGGGCGTATGTACCAGGACAGCGAAATGCCGGCTTACCAGGCCTGCGGGATAGGACCCAAGCGTGTCTACCGCCCGTTGTTCATGGTCGCACTGCCGGTAACGGCGCTGATGGCCTGGTTATCGATAGATATTGATCCCTGGGCCGCTGGCCAGCGATTCAAGCTCGAAAGGGCTGATCGGGCCGCGCTTGCTGTCGGCAGCCTGCAGGCGGGCCAGTTCAGAACCATGGGGGGCGGCAATACCGTTTTTTATGCCGAGCGGATCGACGACGATGGTCGGTTGCATAACTTGTTCATCCGGCGTGAAGTCGGCGAGCGGCAGGAGATTATCGTTGCGGACCAGGGGCTGCAACAGTTTGAGGATGATGGCTCACAAAGCCTGATTTTGTTGGACGGCAGGCGTTACGAGGGGATCCCCGGCGAGGCCGTTTATCGAACGATTACATTTTCCGAGCACGGCATTCCGATTGACCTGCCGGAACCCGATCTTGAGTCGGACGATCTTCGCCTGATATCCACGCAAGACCTGCTGCGAGCAGACGATCTGCGGAAGAGGGCCGAACTGCACTGGAGACTATCGCAACCGGTTTCGGTATTGGTGCTGACGTTACTGGTGGTACCGCTGAGCCGTACCGATCCGCGACGAGGGCGTTACGGCAAATTGATTTTCGCAATTCTGATCTACCTGATTTACTCCAATTTGCTTGGCTCGGCGCAAGTTATGATCAACCAGGCCGTTGTGCCGCTGTGGCTGGGAACGTGGTGGGTTCACGGGCTGATCGTGTTGCTTACGATGATTTTGTTTGCCGCGCAAAGAATGCGGATGCGCTGGTCGGGCGGAAGATTGCCGGACGGGATGGAGGAATGAGTATTTTTGACCGTTATCTGGTCCGAGCAACTCTGCAAGGCTGCGCTGTGATGCTGCTCGTCATGGCCGCTTTGAGTCTATTCGTCATCTTCATGGGGCAGACCGATGACGTCGGCAAAGGCGTCTATGGGCTTTGGGATGCTTTCGTTTTTGCCTCGCTGACGCTGCCGTCCCAGTTGTATCAGTCGATGCCGATTATTGCCTTGCTGGGCGCGCTGATTGGACTGGGCAGCCTGGCAGCCAACAGCGAATTGCATGTGATCCGCTTGTCCGGCGCGTCGGTCTGGCGCATGAGCGGTTCGGTTCTGATTGCCGGAGTCGCGCTGATGTTGTTGGCCGGTGCATTTGGCGAATTTATTGCGCCGCCTCTGGACAAGGCTGCCCGGCAGTTCCGCACGCTGAAGCAATATCAGAAAATCAGTGTCGCCGGAACAAATACGAGCGCGTGGATCAAAGAGGGCGACGACATCATCAGTATCGATCAGATGATGAGCGAAGGGCAGGTCGGTGGCCTGTATATATATCGGTTTGACGACCAGCGACGCCTGCGATCCATCATTCGTGCAGATGGGGCGCGGACCGATAATGCCGGCAACTGGTTTCTCGAAAACATGCGCGAAAGCAATCTCGGCGATAACATAATCACTGCGTCAACGGCTTCTCTTTCGGCGAGTCCGAACTTGCTTCGGCCGGAGATTCTCGAATTATCGGCCATCGATACCGACTATCTTTCCGCGCGCGGCCTCTATGACTATTTCCACTACCTTCGTGATAATGGTCTCGAATCCAGCCTTTACGAGCAGGCCTTCTGGTCGCGAATCGCGACCACGGTTTCGGTTCCGCTGATGATTTTGCTGGCCCTGCCATTTGTCCTGGGGCCGATGAGACGCACCGGGATTGGCACTCGGCTGGTGGCCGGCGTCGTCATCGGGATGATTTACCGGCTCGGGTCGCGGAGCCTTTATTATTCAGGCGACGTTTTTGATCTGGATCCGCTGCTGGTGGGTTGGGGCCCGGTCGTTTTGCTGGCCCTGGTCCTGGCGGTCGGTTTGAGCCGGGTTCATTAATCCGCGGCACGGTCCTTCTGCGGCGGGTCCAGCACCAGGCAGGTACGCGACAAGTGGTCATGCCAGGCCAGCTTGTCCTTGTCGAACAAAACCCAAAAGTAGCCGAGCCCGAGCGGCAGCCAGGAAAGAAGCGAATACAGGAGCCGCCGGAGCGCATCGATTGCGGTCAACGGGCGCCGGTCAAAGCGAACCAGCCGGAGGTGCCAGGTCTGCATCGGCAAAGTCCGGCCACGCCTTATCCAGAAGAAACTGAAGTAGCCAACGATAATGGCGAGCAGATAAATCTGGTACGCGAGGTTGTCAGTCACGATGGCGGCGCGGGCAACCGGCATCAGCGCTGCAGTCGCCATCATCATCAAGGCGAGCAGAATAAGCAGTTCATAAAACATGACCGCAAACCGCCGTAGCAGGCCGGGCTTCTCTTCTGGCAATTCCATCGCGCCGCTATCTTACGGCAGCGACCATGCCGGATACACCGCGACTTTTTTATTTGAGGCCAGTGTTTCTTTAGTGTGCGACTGAGAGTCCGGCTGTACGATTCGCCCGGATATCCTGAGCAGGGCCTGGATTTGTGTCCGGGTATATTGTTTCGATCTGTTTTCCTTCCGGCGGAGGCAGGTTGCATCGGCCACAAATATGTATATATTGTTTCTTCAGCCTGTTGAATTGCATACGGATTTGCAAATACAGGTTTTGGCCGCACGCCAAAGAGCCTCAAAATATTCGGAATCCACGATAAATGGTCCGAAAAGAACTAAGGGGACAACATGTCGGAGACGAAAGAGCGATTTTTCCGGGCCACCCTGGAGTTGGCCGGATCGGGTGACATCAAGCAGCGTTTGATCGGGGCCTATACAGACTATCTCGATGATCTGGATCCGGATCAGCTTCCCAAAACCGCCAGGGGCAAATTTAAGCGTCTGACGGGTGACCTGACCCGGATCAGGCCGAGCAACGGGGAAGGTCCTGTATTTGCTACCGTCCGCAAGATGTCGGCAGAAGAGGCGGACCAGGCAGCCGAGACCATCGTCAGCCTTTTTGGTGAACTGGCTGCATCGCGGAGCAAGAATCTGTAGCTTGCTGCCCTGATTCAGAGTCAGGTTTTATCCTGTGGGCGACGGGTGGCCGTGGCCTGTCTGAGCAGAATTCTCAAAAAACCGGTAAATTTGATCTCTCAATACAGATCCGACTCGGGCTATGAGCCGGCAGCCAGGCCCGTGACCGAATAACTGCAACCGGAGTTACAGGTTTCGCAAACCACTACCCGGCACAGGCCGGGGAGTTCTTCAACCAAGCGTACCCAGATCCAGCGCGCCATGTTTTCGCTGGTCGGATTCTCCAGTCCCGGGATCTCGTTCAGATAACGGTGATCGAGTTGGTCGAATAATGGCTGGAATGCTTTTTTGAGATCGGCAAAATCCATGACCCAGCCGCTGTTTTCGCCAACCTTACCGGACACATGCACCTCGATCCGGAAAGAATGCCCGTGCAGGCGGTGGCACTTGTGATCTTCCGGCACATTGGGCAATCGATGCGCGGCTTCGATCTGAAAGGCTTTGAAGATTTCCATGCGCTGAGTTTAATCGAATCGCGAGGTTTTCGCGGAGAAAAAGGGACTCGATCGGGCGGCAAACTGCCGACACGCGTCCGATAAGCTACGGGGCGGCATCATTCATCAAAAACTTTTGAAACCGGTAGATACACTGACTTTGAACGCGGTTTTGGTGCCAAATAATATGTCCGCTTTTGACCCTAAAGCGGACGTTGGGGTGGTAGAGTTTTGAACGACAGCAAACGACCCTGAGCTGACCCTTGCCGCATCTCAGGCGAAATCAATCGAAAGGATTACGGACGTGAACTCGACCAAGAGAACAGCAAGAATCGCAGGGTGGCTATATCTACATACTGGCCCTAACCGGCATTTTTAATCTTATCTATGTTCCCTCCACGCTTATCGTGTTTGGAGATGCCGCGGCTACTGCCAACAACATTACGTCTTCTGAACTGCTTTTTCGCACGGGCATTCTTAGTGGTCTCATTTCAAACGTCATATTTGTGTTTCTGGTTCTGGCTTTATACCGTTTACTAAAAGACATTAGCCACAAGCAAGCGATACTCATGGTGACATTGGTGGTGATTAGCGTCTCTACAGGATTTGTTAACGCGTTCAATCAAATTGCCGCTTTGATAATCTTGAGTGGCGCTGACTTTTTGTCCGTATTCGAATATCCTCAGCTGGAATCCGCTGCATATGTATTTCTCCGTTTGCATAGCCAGGGGTTACAGATCATCCAGATATTTTGGGGGCTCTGGCTTTTTCCCTTCGGACTTCTTGTATATAAATCTCGCTTCATTCCCAAGATTCTGGGTGTCTTGCTCATAATTGCAGGCTTCGCCTATTTGCTGAGTAGTTTTATGTTCTTGGTGTTGCCGCAATACAAGGCTGCTATTTCCCCGCTCATCACGCTTCTTGAGATGGGGGAATTGCCGATTATCTTTTGGCTTTTGATTGTGGGTGCAAAGGCTCAATCAGAGGAGCGACAGATTCGGCCATAGCGCCGTTCAGCAATTTGTCCGATTATGGCCGGAAGCAGACGGCATAGCGCTAACTTGATTCCAGATATCGCCAGAAATATTTCCGCGGAAACATTTTCTAGAAATTACATAAGAAAGTCTCCGTAAGCCAATGATTAATAATTCTTGATCACCGTCTCCTTTCTCCCATTCTCCGTGATAATGAGCACAGCTGGGAAGAATCTGTCAGTTTTTACGGGTTATGCACCGACAGCAACTAATAGATCGCCCCCGACAGGTGGTGTTCACCGTTCTTTTTTTGGCGCTCCCTAGGGGAATCGAACCCCTGTTTTCGGCGTGAGAGGCCGACGTCCTGACCGCTAGACGAAGGGAGCACGGTGCTTGTAATACCACTGATGGTGGGGGGTGGTATTATACGGCCCCACCTGAATTGCTCAACCGGAGCATCCCATTTGAGTGACGACAAACGGCGGGCGAGCCATCGTCCGTCCATCATTCCACGAGCCGATCACACGGTATCGCGCGCCAATATTTCGGATAACGCGATCAAGGTCCTGCACCGGCTGCATCGTGGCGGCTATCAGTCTTTCCTGGTCGGCGGCTGTGTCCGCGATTTGTTGCTTGGGCATCAGCCAAAGGATTTCGATGTGGCAACCGATGCGCGCCCGGAAGAGGTTCGCCAGCTGTTCAGGAACTGCCGGCTGATCGGGCGGCGGTTTCGCCTGGCGCATATTCACTTCGGGCGCGAAATCATCGAAGTGGCAACATTCAGGGCGACGCATGACGCACTGGACGGCGACGATGTCAGGGGCCAGACCGACGCCGGGGGCAGGATTCTCCGTGACAATCGCTACGGTAAACTCGAAGACGATGTCTGGCGTCGCGATTTTACGGCCAATGCGCTGTATTACACGCTGGATGGTTACAGCATCTGGGACTATGTCGGCGGCGTTAAGGATATCGAACAGCGCTTGCTGAAAGTGATCGGCGATCCGGAGACACGCTATCGTGAGGACCCGGTTCGCATGCTCAGGGCCGTGCGGTTCTCGGCGAAACTGGGTTTTACGATCGATGAATTATCGGAACAGCCGCTTTGGCAACTGGGCGATCTGTTGGCGGATGTTCCGCCGGCGCGCCTTTTCGACGAACTGAGCAAAATGTTTCTGACCGGCTGCGCGACCGAGAGTCTGCGGTTGCTCGAGCATTACGACCTGTTGACGTATTTGTTTCCCTCGTTGAGCGCAGAGCTGGCCAGCGACACCGACGGAAAACTACGCCGACTGATCGACGGCGGTGTGGCGAGCACCGATGCCCGGGTCGACGAGGAAAAACCGGTAACCACGTTCTTTTTGTTCGCCGTGCTTTTGTGGGGGCCGATCAAGACACGCGCCGATCGGTTGATCGCCGCTGGCAAGGCGCCGGTACCGGCTACGCAACAAGCGGTGGAAGACGTGGTAAAAGCACAACAGAGTCATGTCTCCATTCCGCGCCGCACGATCACGCCGCTAAAAGAAATGCTGGCGCTGCAATCGAGATTCAACACCCGAAAAGGCGTGCGCAGCCTGCGTTTTTTGCATCATCCAAGATTCCGGGCCGCTTACGATTTCATGTTGCTCAGGGCGTCGAGCGGCGATTTCGGTGACGAAGCGGCTCAGTGGTGGACACAGATTCAGACTCGGGACGAAAAAGGTCAGCGGGAAATGGCGCAGGTCGCGGGGGGCGCCAAACAAGGCAAGGGCAGACGTCGGCCAAGGCGACGCGGGCGGCAAAAGCGGTTTGCCGTTGCGGATAACAAAGAGTAAGGACGTAGACGGCGTGGTCTGGCATCCAGCTTATGTCGGCATCGGAAGCAATCTCGATGATCCGGCCCGCCAGGTCGAGTGGGCGATCGAGGAATTAAAAAAATGCAATAAAATCAGGGATCTGGCGATTTCCAGCCTGTATATCGGTCCACCGATGGGCCCCGGGGACCAGCCCGACTTTGTCAACGCCGCCTGTGGATTTCTGACCACGATGGTCGCGGAAAATCTGCTGGCTTATTTGCGTTCGTTGGAAGACCGGCGTGGCCGGCAACGCACGACACACTGGGGGCCGAGGGTCCTTGATCTCGACTTGCTGATTTACGGTCGTTTGCGTGTCGCCGGCGATCATTTGACACTGCCGCATCCCGGTGTTCATGAACGAAGTTTTGTCCTGTATCCTTTGAAGGAAATCGCTCCCGAGCTGATAGTGCCAGGGCGGGGACGAGTCAGCCAACTCGCAGCCGCTTGTGGACGACAGGGTCTGAAGCGATATGCCGATGCAGGAGATAGCAACGCATGATTGCCGCCAGTCCCCGCTATATTGTCGTGGAAGGCCCGATCGGCGTCGGCAAAACCAGCCTGGCCAGACGGCTGGCAGACAGCTTTGATTGTGCGCTGGTCGAGGAGCAGCCGTGGGATAATCCTTTTCTCGAAAGGTTTTACGAGGACCCGCGCAGCGGTGCGTTGCCGGCCCAGTTGTTTTTCCTGTTTCAGCGCGCGAGGCAGCTCGAGATCGAGCGTCAGCGTGATCTGTTCAGCCCCGTAAAGGTGGCCGATTACCTGATGGCAAAGGACCGGCTGTTTGCCGAGTTGACGCTGGGCCCCCAGGAATGGGATTTATATCAGCAAATTTACGACCGGCTGGATATCCAGGCGCCAACGCCGGATCTGGTGATCTACCTGCAGGCACCGGTCAAGGTCCTGTTGGAACGTATCGCCAAGCGCGGCGTAAAATTCGAACGAATGATCCGGCGCGATTATCTGGAGAGCCTGATGGAAGCCTATGCACGGTTTTTTCACCATTACGACGACTCGCCGCTATTGATAGTTAATACTGCGGATATAGATCCGGTCGGCGACGAAACCGATTATCGGCAATTGTTCGAACAGGTCAGTGCCATTCGCAGCGGTCGGCACTTTTACAACCCGGTCAGCCGCAGCATCGCCTGAAAGGACGACTATGTACACACATCTGCAGCAAAGAGATTCTGATCAGCCGCCGGTAACGATCACGACGCTGGTCGGCATGAAGGCGGAGGGGAAAGCGATCGCCTGTCTGACCGCCTATGATGCCAGTTTTGCCAATCTGGTTGATGAAGCTGGCATCGACCTGGTGCTGGTAGGAGATTCGCTGGGCATGGTAATCCAGGGTCACCCGACGACCGTGCCGGTGACCGTGGACGACGTGGTTTATCATTGCAAGGCAGTCGCCCGCGGCCTGACTCGGTCTTTCCTGGTCGCCGATATGCCGTTTCTCAGTTACACGACGCCCATGGAGGCGATGGGCAATGCCCGGCGCCTGATGCAGGAAGGACGGGCCAAGATGGTCAAGCTCGAAGGTGGCGCGATGCAGGTCGATGTCGTCGAATACCTGGCATCCAGGGATGTACCGGTCTGTGCTCACATCGGCTTGAAGCCACAATCCGTGCACAAGCTGGGCGGCTACAAGATCCAGGGGCGCGACCGTGCGACGGCGAAACAGATGCTCCTGGATGCCAAGGCGCTCGAACGCGCCGGGGCTGACATCGTTTTGCTCGAATGCATTCCCAATGAGTTGGGCGCGAAAATTACCAGTGAACTCAAGATACCTGTCATCGGGATCGGAGCGGGTCCGGATGCGGACGGCCAGATTTTGGTTTTGTATGACATTCTGAATATCACGATCGGACGCAAACCCCGCTTTGCGCAGGATTTTACTGATGGTGGCCGCAGCCCGATCGACGCGGTAAAAGCCTATGTGGAAGCGGTACGCAGCGGCGCATACCCGGCGCCGGAGCACTGTTTCAGTTAATGCAGACCTACAGTTCTGTTGAACCGCTGACGGTTCGGGTCGACCGTTGTAAAGATAGGGGACTTGCAGTCGGATTTGTGCCCACGATGGGCGATCTGCATGAAGGGCATCTGAGCCTGATCAGGTTGGCACGCGAGAAAGCGGATTGTCTGGTGGTCAGTATTTTTGTCAATCCGTTGCAATTTGGACCGTCAGAAGACTTCGATCGTTACCCGAGACAGCTCGAGCAGGATTTGATACTGCTCGAACGGGAACGGGTCGATGTCGCTTTCTCGCCCGACGTCGAGACAATGTATCCGGGTGGCCGGGAGGCTGCGGAAACCGTGTCGGCAGGCGAATTGGGTGCCGTGCTGTGTGGCGCAGGCCGGCCAGGTCATTTCGACGGCGTCGCTACCGTCGTCGAACGACTTTTTCGGATCGTCAGGCCGGATTTCGCAGTTTTTGGCCAGAAAGATTACCAGCAGTTGCTGGTGATTCGTCGTCTCGTCAAAGAGCGAGGTATCCCTGTTGCAATCATTGACCGTCCAACCTGCCGTGGACCCGATGGCCTGGCGATAAGCTCGCGCAATCGATATTTGAGCGAAGAGGAGCGTGCGCTGGCGCCGCGGCTGTTCGCTGAATTACAGACGGCCGGCGAGGCAGTCATGCTGGGGGGGCAAGAGACCGATACGCTGTTGCAACAATCGCGAGCAAAGCTGACAGATGCCGGTTTCAGATTGGATTATTTTGAACTGCGCCGGGCGGAGGACCTGGCGGTTCCCGCTCCCGGCGACAGGAACCTGGTCTTGCTGGCCGCAGCACGCCTGGGGTCTACACGACTGATTGATAACCTTTTGTTTTCGTTATAATGGCTTGTAGAAGCGCAGGCCGGTGGGTAAAATTTCGCACCAGCCCAGCCGGACCGCATTCCGGCGCCGCGGATTAACCACCAGGGAAAACAGGATGCAGCTGATCCTGCTGAAAGCAAAACTACATCGCGCCAGCGTCACGCATGCTGAACTGGACTATGAGGGTTCCTGTGCCATCGATACAGACCTGCTGGATGCCGCAGGCATCATCGAGTACGAGCAGATCCAGATTTATAACGTGGCCAACGGTGAACGCTTTACCACATACGCGATACGTGCTGAGCGTGGGTCGCATGTGATATCGATCAATGGAGCGGCGGCGCACAAGGCTTCCCCGGGGGATCGCCTGATCATATGCGCCTATGCCGGGATGTCAGAACAGGCTGCCGCCCTGCATAAGCCTCGCCTCATTTATCTAAACGAAAAAAATGAGATTACACGAAGCGTCCTTACCACTCCGGTTCAAGCCGCCTGAGCAGCGACGGTAATTCCGGATTATCCTGATACGCGGTTTCGACCGCTGAGTTTCGCCTGGTAGAGCGCAGAATCTGCGCGCTGCAACAGTGTTTCCAGCACGTCGCCGGGCTGCATTTGTGCGATACCGATAGAGATGGTGATTTTGAACGGGGGACCCTGGTCGCCCAACGGGTCGCCTTCTTCAACGGCTTTGCGAACCCGCTCTGCCGATTGCCGGGCTTCTTCGAGGTTGGTATCCGGCAATAAAACGACAAACTCGTCGCCACCATAACGGGCAAGCAGGTCGGTTGGCCTGAATTGGCCGCGCAAGGAACCCGCAACAAAAACCAGCGCTTCGTCGCCCGCCAGGTGACCATAACTGTCATTGAATCGCTTGAAATAATCGACATCCGCAATTCCGAGACAGAGCGATTCCGCATCGGTCTGGCAACGCTTTATCTTGCGTCGGAACATATCCTCCATCCAGTGGCGGTTTTTCAGATCGGTCAAGGCATCGGTGACGGCGTTACGTTCAAATTGTTTCAAAGCACCAACATTGTCGACGATTATCTTGTTGTCAAAGCGGACCCGTGCTGACAACAAGACCAGCAGATTTCTCGCAAATGCGTGTGACGTATTTATAATTGACCAGAGCAGGTCGTGCCCCATCACAATCAGATGACTGTCTTCGGTAGCAACGACGTAGGCGGATGGGTCCCTGTCTTCAATGATCGACATTTCGCCCGCACACGAGCCTTGCGGAAGTTTTGTCAATGGAGCGTTGCTCAGGCTATCAAGGTGAACCTGCAGGCAGCCGCTCAGTACGAGATAGAGATTCTTGTTTTCCTTGTCAGGCGATAGCAACAGATCATCGGCCTTGATATCCAGCCGCTCGGTGTCGCCTAGAAAGGACGCAACCAGTTCCGGATCGACGCCATGGAACAGCTGCATATCGCTTGTCAGCATTCGGTATAATGCACTGGTCGAAGTGGCCACCCGATCCTCCTGACCGTGTAGGTAAGTACAAGAGCGTCTTATGTCATATCCAAGGGTCGGCCCCCGAACAATCAACACATCACTATAAGGTTAAGAATAAAGGGATTTCAGCGTATTACTTTGAAGCAGTTCCGTTTTTTACATATCACGGGACTGTTTTCACTTGACTTTCCTGGCGCTGAGCTGTTCGAGAGCCCAGATGATGTGTTCTCTGACCATCGCGTCAGGGTAGTCCTTGCGTGCGTGCAGACTGTTAACCACATCTTGCGCTGGCTTTGAGTTACCCAACGCGACAGCAAGATTTCTTAGCCAGCCCGAATAGCCCGTCCTCCGGATTGCGCTGCCAAGCGTGCTGCGCAGAAATTTTTCTTCGCTCCACGAAAACAGGTCGGTCAGTTTTCTCTGGTCGAGTTCATGGCGAGGCTGAAAGTCTTTTTCCGCAGTAATTTTGGCGAATTTGTTCCACGGGCAGATCAGCTGGCAGTCATCGCAACCGAAAACGCGATTACCAATCGCCGATCTCAGTTCTACGGGTATCGCGCCCTTATTTTCGATGGTCAGATACGAGATGCACCGTCTTGCGTCCACCTGGTATGGCGCGATGATCGCTTGTGTCGGGCAAACGTCCAGGCAGGCTGTGCAAGATCCGCAATGATCGGTAACCGGTGAGGCAGGTGGCAACGGTATATCGACGAATATCTCACCGAGGAAAAACCAGGAACCGGCTGTTCGGTTGATCAGGTTGCTGTGCTTGCCGATCCATCCCAGGCCTGAATTTCTCGCCAGCGCTTTTTCCATCACGGGAGCGCTGTCCACAAATACCCGGTAGCCGAATTCTCCGACCGACTCGCGGATTTTTTCCGCGAGCTTCGCAAGGCGCGGCCTTAACAATTTGTGATAATCGCGACCGAGCGCGTAACGGGACACATAGGCGAGCTCATTGTCTCGCAGATTTTGCCAGCTATCGGCTGCGTCCGGCAGATAGTCCATACGAACGCTGATTACACTGACCGATCCCGGTACCAGTTCCCGAGGGCGACTCCTTTTCGCGCCGTGTCTTTCCATGTACTCCATCGACCCGTGATGACCAGCCTCCAGCCAGCGCGCCAGGTGTTCCTCGTCTTCAGCAAGATTCAGGCTGCCAAAGCCCACCTGCTGAAACCCCAGTTCGCGGCCCCAGGTACGGATCTTTTCGGGCAGAGCTAAATTTTTTTTTGCCGAGGTAATCATGTGTCGCTGACATTATAATCAGCACCATGCAATCGCTTCCGGGAAATTTGTATCTGGCGAGCCAGGTTCGAGAGTTCGACAGGCGGGCGATCAAACAGCACGCGATACCGGGTTATACGCTGATGTGCAGGGCAGGTACCGCTGCGTTTCGGTTGCTTGACGAAACCTGGCCGGATGCGCAGCGAATAGTCGTCGTATGCGGCGCCGGCAACAATGCAGGTGATGCGCTGGTCATCGCGACGCTTGCCATCGCGGCAGACAGGCAAGTTCGGGTCATGATGTTACGTCCTGGTAATTTGCTGCAGGGCGATGCCGCAACCGCCTGGCAGGATTATCTGGCCGCTGGCGGCACGGCTGACGACTACACTGACTCGGGACTGGATGGCGCTGACCTCATCGTGGACGGTATTCTTGGAACCGGGCTGGACCGGGAAGTCAGCGGCGATTTCGCCGCTGCCATCGTGGCGATAAACGAACAGCGATGCCCGGTAGTCGCGCTGGATATTCCCAGCGGACTGTCCGCCGATTCGGGTCAACCGCTGGGCGTCGCCGTCAAGGCGACTTCGACCATCAGTTTCGTCGCACTGAAAGCCGGTCTTTTTCTCGGGCAGGGCAGTGAATACTGCGGCGAGATTTTTTTCGACAATCTGAATGTCCCGGACGGTGTCTACGCGGGGGCAGAGCCACGGGTGCGCCTGTTAAAGCGGGATGAAATCCGGGAACTGTTGCCGCCGCGACGCAAAACAGCCCACAAGGGGGATTTTGGTCATTTGCTGATCGTCGGCGGCGGACCCGGAATGCCCGGCGCCGTCTGCCTGGCGGGCGAAGCCGCCTTGCGCAGCGGAGCCGGTCTGGTCAGCGTTGCAACCCATCCGGATCATCTCGATTACTTTGCGGCGCGGCCGGAGCTGATGTGCCACGGTGTGGATCGGGCTGACCATGTGCTGGCGATGGCCGACAAAGCAGACGTTATCGCCTTGGGTCCCGGGCTGGGCCAAAGCGAATGGGCCGACCAGATCTGGCGGGCTGCGACCGCAATCGAACTGCCCATGGTTATCGACGCGGATGGCCTGAACTGGCTCGCCAGGAACCCGATTCGGCGAGACGACTGGATTTTGACCCCCCATCCGGGTGAAGCCGCCCGACTGCTGGGTATCGACAATAAGGCGGTGCAAATGGATCGCCTTGCGGCCGTGCGGTCGGTTCAGGAAAAGTATGGCGGGATCGTTATTTTGAAAGGTGCTGGCACCTTGGTTCAGGACGAAAGCGAGGTGCCCGCGCTTTGCCGCTACGGCAATCCGGGCATGGCTGCGCCCGGTATGGGTGACGTACTGACAGGCCTGGTCGGTGGATTGCTGGCGCAGACCGGCGATCTGTATCGCAGTGCACGGAGCGGCGTGCTGATTCATGCATTGGCAGGCGATCAAGCGGCGAGCGAAGGTGAGCGCGGGGTTGTAGCCGGCGACCTCATGTATTGGATAAGGCAATGGGTCAACCCGAAAGCCTGAACTGGAAACTGGCGAATACGGAAGAAACACTGGCGGCCGGCGCTTTGCTTGCCGGTGGCCTGACACCATTCGACCGGCCCGTTCTCGTCGGGCTGGTCGGGCCACTGGGGGCAGGGAAGACCACGCTCGCGAGAGGACTGCTGCAGGCACTGGGCGTGAAAGACCGGGTCAAAAGCCCAAGCTATACGCTGGTCGAACCGTACCAGACCGATTTTGGCCCGGTTTATCATCTCGACCTGTATCGGCTGGCTGACCCGGGCGAGCTGGAATTCCTTGGGTTATCTGACTTTCTTGATGAGCCCGGTCTGACGCTGGTCGAATGGCCGGAGAAAGCGCCGCTATTGATGCGGCGAATGGATTGCATCGTATCGCTTGATTACTCAGGCGAAGAGCGGACGGCGGTCCTCACCGGTCCAGGCGAGCGAGGGAAGACGCTACTGGCCAGGCTTCCGCTGTCACCTGGCGACTAATCCCGGCACATAAAGTTTTCCGTTCACGGTTGAATCAGTCGAGGTCCAGACGCCGAGCTTCCGCCACCCTGCGAGCAGAACAGTTTTAAATATCACTGCTAATTAGATGTTTAATAAAAGAAAAATATTAAAAAAAAGTTGAACAATTGAGCGATCCGTTTTATATATGAAGCCAGATTTTGCAAGGATCGGGTCATATGCGTTTTTTGACCGCCATTTACCGGGTAATTCTGATCGGCATAGCAGGGATGCTCTGGGCCGTGCAATCAATAGCGACTGTCAACATTCACGGCTTGCGTCTGTGGGCCGCACCGGACAACACGCGGGTCGTGCTCGATCTCGACCGCCCCGCGGAATACGACCTGCTGATTCTCAAATCTCCTGATCGTGTGGTCATCGATATCAAAAGGGGCGCGCTGAACAGGGACAAGGTCAGCCTGCCGGCGGCGCAGGGGTTTGTCGCCAATATTCGCAGTGGAATACAAAGGGACGGAACTCTGCGCGTAGTACTGGATTTGGACCGGCGGGTGCGCCCAAAAAGTTTCCTGTTAAAACCGAACGAAAAATATGGTTACCGGCTGGTTATCGATCTCGCCGCTATTGAGTCGCAAAAGCCGGTGCGTGAACTGAGACCGGCCAACCAGCCTGGCCGCGACGTAATCGTAGCCATTGATCCCGGTCATGGTGGTGAGGACCCTGGCGCTATCGGGAGACGCGGTACCCGGGAAAAAGACGTCGTCCTGCAAGTCGCCAGACGTGTGGCAAAAATGATTGACGACCGGCCGGGGATGCGTGCCTTTTTGGTTCGCGATGGGGATTATTTTCTGCCCCATGCACAGAGAATGGAAAAAGCACGTCAGCACAGGGCCGACCTGTTCGTTTCGATACATGCGGATTCGTTTAACAACCGGAAAGCACATGGGGCCTCGGTTTATGTGTTGTCTGAAAAAGGGGCCAGCGACGAGGCCGCCCGCCGTCTGGCTGAAAGAGAAAATGCTTCTGATCTGATTGGCGGGGTTTCGCTGGCCGATAAGGACGATGTATTGGCTTCGGTGTTGCTCGACCTGTCACAATCGTATGCGATCAGCGCCAGCATGCATGCTGCCGACAGCATACTGGATGAGCTGGCTGCAGTTGGGTCCGTACACAAGCAAAAGGTCCAGCAGGCGAACTTTCTGGTGCTTAAATCACCGGATATCCCGTCGATCCTTGTTGAAATCGCGTTCATTTCCAATTCTCAGGAGGAGAAGAAACTCCGTGACCAGTCGCATCAGCGCCGGCTGGCCGGGGCGATACTGAGCGGCGTGTCGATATACCTGCATGACAACCCGCCTGCCGGAACATTGATCGCCCAGGGCAATGTGCCCAAATCGAAAATACAAACTGCTCACGTCATCCGGCGGGGCGAAACCCTGAGTGGTATCGCCAGCCATTACCGTGTCCCGCTAAGCCGGCTGCGAGATCATAATAGCCTGCGCGGTGACCGGATCATGGTCGGACAGGTCCTGCAGATACCCGTTCGTTACTGATTCCCTTTATCGTCATATAATCCTTTGTCGGGTGCCTGCGATCGCAGATCGCTTGTACCGGTTACTGATGAAAGGATAACCCATGCCCATACGCGAGCTCCCCACCCAGCTGATCAACCAGATCGCGGCTGGCGAAGTCATCGAGCGCCCGGCATCGGTAGTCAAGGAATTGCTGGAAAACAGCCTCGATTCTGGCGCGAGCCAGATCGAAGTCGATATTGAAAAAGGCGGGGCCGGGCTGATCAGAGTCCGGGACAATGGTTGCGGAATTTCTCAGGAGGAATTGATTCTGGCGTTGTCGCGTCATGCGACCAGCAAAATTGAATCGTTGGAAGACCTGGAGCACATTGCCAGCCTCGGTTTCCGTGGAGAGGCTTTACCGAGCATCGCGTCGGTCAGCCGCCTGAGGCTGTCATCGAGGACCGAAAAAAACGATCGCGGATGGCAAGTCGAAGCGAGGGATGGGCAGATCAGTGCGCCGGAACCCATTCCGCATACGCCGGGCACGACGGTTGAGGTTCGCGATCTTTTTTACAACACACCCGCCCGCCGCAAGTTTCTGCGTGCCGAAAGAACCGAGTGGCAACATATTGACCGCCTGATCAAGCGCGTTGCGCTGAGTCGGTTTTCGACCGGATTTCGAATCCGTCATAACCGCAGAAACATCGCTCACTGGACTGCCGCCAAAGGCGATTCGGATCATCGTGGGCGCTTGTCTTCGATCTGCGGTGAAACTTTCGTCGAAAGTTTGCTGCAACTGGATCACCGGTCTTCAGGGTTACATTTGTGGGGCTGGGTTGCGCAACCCACGTTTTCACGAAGTCAGCCGGATATGCAGTACTTTTATGTCAATGGCCGCATGGTCAGGGACAAACTGGTCGCTCATGCCGTTCGGCAGGGTTTCCAGGACGTTCTTTTTCATGGCCGATACCCGGCCTTCGTTATCTACCTTGAAATGGATCCGGGCGATCTGGATGTCAACGCGCACCCGACAAAGCACGAAGTGCGATTTCGCGACAGCCGGCTGGTGCATGATTTTATTTATCGAAGCTTGCACCAGCTACTCTCGAATACACGCCCCGGCGGGGTCGCGGCGCAAGGGTCGGCGCCAAAACCTGCCGGAATAACCGTATCTGGCGGTGATCATGGTCCGCTGCGCCAGGCGGGACTCGGCCTGGGAACCGCCGACGCCGGCGCTGCGTACCTGGCGCTTTACCGGGAGACCCAAACAGGTGTTGATGAGTCCGTCGATGCAGACGCACCGCTGGGATTTGCGCTCGCCCAACTCCATGGCGTCTATATTCTCGCCGAGAATCGCCGGGGGATGGTTCTGGTCGATATTCATTCTGCCCACGAAAGAGTTACCTATGAACGGATGAAAAATGCGTTGTCAGAAGGGCAGTTAAAGACACAGCCTCTGCTGGTGCCCGTCAGCATAAAGGTGTCGCAGGAGGAGGCTGAATTGGCCGAACAAAAGAGTGAGTTATTTACAAGTCTGGGCATGGAAATCGATCGCAATGGTCCGGAGAGTCTGGCGCTCAGACAAATTCCAGCGATATTGCAAGGCGCCGACGCCGAAACGTTGGTACGCGATGTGCTGGCTGACCTTCGCGAACATGGCCAGAGCCAGCGGATCGAGAATCTGCTCGACGAACTGCTCGCCACGATGGCTTGCCATACATCGGTACGTGCAAACCGGCAGCTGACGATTCCGGAGATGAACGCGTTACTCAGGGATATGGAGAAAACCGAGCGCAGCGATCAATGTAATCATGGCAGACCGACCTGGACCGGCATCAGCATGGCCGAGTTGGATCGCCTGTTTCTGCGTGGACAATGACCAGGCCACAACCGGCATCGTCTGCAATTTTGCTGATGGGCCCAACCGCGACCGGAAAAACTGCTGTCGCGCTTGGGCTGGCGAAGCGTTTTCCAATCGAAATTATCAGCGTGGATTCTGCGATGGTGTATCGCGGAATGGATATTGGGACGGCAAAACCAACGGCTGCGGAAAGAGCGTCGACCATACACCACCTGATCGATATCAGGGACCCGGCGGATGCTTATTCGGCCGGCGAGTTTCGCCGCGATTCCCTGCAATTGATCGGTGAAATTCGAAGCCGCGATCGCCTGCCACTCCTCGTCGGTGGCACGATGTTATATTTCAGTGCATTGACAAAGGGGCTGGCTGACTTACCCGGCGCGAATACCGAAATTAGACAGAACCTGGACGCGGAGGCGGCGCGCAGCGGATGGCCGGCAATGCATCAGCGGTTAAAGAAAATTGACCCGGTCGCAGCGGCCCGGATCAAGCCAACCGATGCGCAACGCATTCAGCGCGCGCTGGAGGTATTTGAATTGACCGGCCGGAACATCACCGACTTGCAAAACCAGTCTGTCGGTGAACAACGGATCGGCTACCTGCGCATAGCGTTGTGGCCGGACGACCGTGAGCGACTGAGTGGGCGCATCGACGAGCGTCTCGATTCGATGCTCGAACGTGGATTTCTGAAAGAAGTCGAAACGTTGTATCGGCGGGACGACCTGCACCCGGACCTGCCGGCTATTCGTGCTGTCGGATATCGTCAGTTGTGGCGCTATTTAAGTGGCGAGATCGGATTCAAGCAGGCGATTGACGAAGCGAGAGTCGCAACGCGACGGCTGGCAAAACGCCAGATGACCTGGCTCAGGGCGGACGAGACACTCGAAATGGTGCCAGTCCTTGAAGATTCGCCACTTGACCCCATTAATTGCATGGTGAGTCAATGGCTTGAAATTCACGGGTAAGTCTCCGCCACTGTGCTAAAATTTAGGTATCCGCCCGACTATCTGCCCGCTATGCGACTGGCGGCCGGGCGTATGTGGCGACAAAAACAATACGAAGGCCTTGAATAATAAGGAGAAATAAATGGCCAAGGGACAATCTTTACAGGATCCTTTCTTAAACGCCCTGCGCAAGGAGAGAGTGCCCGTTTCCGTCTACCTGGTAAACGGTATCAAATTGCAGGGCCAGATCGATTCTTTTGACCAGTTTGTGGTTCTACTGCGAAACAGTGTGAACCAGATGGTCTATAAACATGCCATATCGACCGTGGTGCCGGCTCGCAACGTCAAGCTCCCGATGAGCGACGACCAACATAAGGATGGCGGCGATGGTGCTGGCGATGCCGGTGATACCGATTCCACGGAATGAACGGTTTGCAGGAGTAGTGTGATAGATCGCCCTAGATCAGGTGAAAAAACCTGTCTGGTCCATATCGGTCTCGGCAGCCCGCTGTCCGACCATGATACAGATGAGTTCAAAGCGCTTGCCGACTCGGCTGGTGCGCAAATCGTAGCGGAGTTGATCATTAACCGCTCAACACCGGCTTCACGCTATTTCATTGGGTCAGGAAAGGTTGCGGAAATTGGCGATGCCGTGAGGGCCGCAAAAGCGGAACTCGTGTTGTTTAGCGTCGCGCTCAGCCCTTCGCAGGAGAGAAATCTGGAGCGATCGATCGAGTGCCGGGTTCTGGACCGCACCGGTTTGATCCTGGATATATTTGCCAACCGCGCCCGGAGCTCGGAAGGCAAACTCCAGGTTGAACTTGCGCAGTTAAGACATTTATCGACCCGGCTCGTCCGTGGGTGGACCCACCTCGAAAGACAAAAAGGCGGTATCGGTTTGCGAGGACCGGGTGAAACCCAGCTGGAGACAGACCGGCGCCTGCTCGCTGGACGAATAAAACAATTGCGCCGGCGGCTCGATAAAGTGCAAAGGCGCCGTTCGATGAGCCGGCGAAACAGACGGCGTTCCCAAGTGCCAACCGTAGCATTGGTTGGCTACACCAACGCCGGAAAGTCGACCTTGTTTAACGCGCTTACAAATGAAAGCGTTTACGTTGCCGACCAACTTTTCGCATCGCTGGACCCGACCTTGCGAAAATATTCGCTGGGCGGGGCTGGCGATATCGTGCTGGCTGATACTGTGGGTTTCGTTCGCGACTTGCCTCACGAGCTCGTTGCCGCGTTCAGGTCAACGCTGACCGAGACGCGGGAAGCGGACCTGCTGTTGCACGTCATAGATGGTGCCGATCCCAGCAGGGACGAGAAAGAACAACAGGTCAACGAAATTCTGGCCGAGATAGGGGCCGATCGGGTGCCTCAGATCAGGGTCTTTAACAAGACGGATCTTTGTGATCAACCCCCGAAACTGGATCGTGCGCTGGCCGATAGAACAGCGAACGTGTGGCTATCGTCGATTACCGGTGACGGCCTGCATCTGGTTGCCCAGGCTTTGCAGGACCATTTCCTGCGGGATCAGGTGCGTGGCGTGTTGACGCTAGGTGTCGAGCGGGCGGACGTGAGGGCACGTTTGTACGAGCTCGACTGCGTGTTGGCTGAGGCCGGTATTGATGGTGGCGGTTACGAGCTGGAAATCGAGTTGCAAATAAGAGAATTTGAGCGCCTTTGCAGGCGACTGGAATTGGACCCCGGTGCACTGAAGATATCTTCTTGTGAACCGGATGCGGGGTTTCTACAATTGCGCGCTGGTGTCGCGCACTAATTTATCAGGAATGGTGTCATATGGCGTGGAATGACTCGGGAAACGGCAAGAGTCCATGGAATAAGGATCCTCAGCAAGGTCCGCCCGATCTGGACGAGGTCGTTAAAAAAATGCAGGAACGTTTGGGCAGTCTGTTCGGGGGATCCGGTGGTGGCGGTAGATCGGGCCTGGGTGGGTTCAGTTTCGGATTGATCGCAGCGCTGATCATCGGCGCGCTGTTGGCGGGCGGTTTTTATAAAATCGATGCGCCCGAGCAAGGCGTCATTCTTCGTTTCGGGAAATACACGACCACGACTCAACCAGGACTGCATTGGCGGATTCCTCTGATCGACGAAGTCATCAAGGTCAACATCGCCAATACCGAGGAGTACGACCACCAGACGCAGATGCTGACCACCGATGAAAATATCGTCTCTATCGAGATGTCGGTGCAGTACCGGCGCAGCGATGCCAAAGCGTGGGTCTTCAACGTCAGAAACCCGAGCCTGTCTCTTTCCGAAGTCAGCCAGAGCGCTATTCGTGAAGTGGTCGGCACCAGCACCGCGCAAAAAGTCATGGGTTTCGGCCGGGCTGAAATTGTCGACAGAACCAAACAACTGTTGCAACAAACGCTGGATCAGTATGGCACCGGCATAGAAATCATGGTCGTCAACCTGGTGAACGCGACGCCGCCGGCCCAGGTCCAGGCAGCGGTGGATGACGCGACCCGAGCGGGCGAAGACCAGGAACGCCTGATCCTCGAAGCGGAAGCTTACGAGAACGATATCCTGCCCCGGGCCCGCGGCAAGGCGGTCAGGCAGATTCAGGATGCCGAAGCACACAAGGCCCGCGTGGTGGCAGACGCCGAAGGTGAATCCAGCCGCTTCCTGGCCCTGCTTGCCGAATATCGCAAGGCGCCCGACGTGACTCGAAAACGGTTGTACCTGCAGACCATCGAGGAAGTTTACGGGTCAGTCAGCAAGGTTTTTCTGGACGCGGCGGCCAGTGGCAATTTGCTTTATCTGCCGGTGGATAAACTGATGGAGCAGCGGCGTCAGGGAGGCGCGGGGACGATAAATCTGGGACCGGCGACAGACAACAATGGCCCGGGCTCACAAAGGGATGAGGAGCGCAGCGGGAGGACAAGGCGATGAATTTCAGAGGTATTGGCGCCGTTATGGTTCTTTTGGTTGGTGCGCTGGTTGCCAGCATGTCTTTCTTTACGGTCTTGGAAACCGAACTGGCGCTGCGGTTCCGGTTTGGTGAAATTATCCAGTCCGATCATGAGCCAGGCCTGCATTTCAAGTGGCCGATCGACAACGTGATAAAATTTGAAAAACGTCTGATGACCGTCGACAAACGACCGGAGCGATTTTTGACCGCTGGCACGAAGTACGTGCTGGTCGATTTCTTCGTCAAATGGCGCATTACCGATGTCGGTCTTTTTTATCGGGCCACGGGTGGCAGCGAGCAGATTGCGGTCACACGCCTGCTTTCGATCATTACCGACGGTTTGCGCAGGGCGGTTGCGGAGAGAAGTATTCAACAACTGGTTTCCGCTGAGCGATCCGATTTTATGGATGCCATGCTGGTCGACACGACGGAAGTTGCGTCGGAACTGGGCATCAAGTTAATCGATGTTCGCGTCAAGCGAATCGATCTGCCCGATGAAGTCAGCGGGTCGGTATTCGAACGCATGCGTCAGGAGAGAGTCCGTATCGCCAAGCAACTCAGGGCCGAAGGTGCGGAACGGGCAGAAGAAATCAAATCGAATGCCGATCGCGAAAGAACCATATTGCTGGCGGAAGCCTACAAGCAGTCGGAAATCATCCGTGGTGAAGGCGATGCCAAAGCTGCGGCGATTTACGCGGACGCCTTTCGTCAGGATGCGGAATTTTATTCTTTCCATCGGAGCCTCCAGGCGTACCGTTCGGCGTTTAGTGGACAGAGAGATCTCTTCGTTATCGATCCGGATAGCGAGTTTTTCGATTATCTGAAATCAGCCCGCGGCGCACAATAAACCCGGGATTCATTCAGGAACTGACAAATGCAGTGGTCGGATCTGCTGGCAGCGTTCGCGCTGGTCTTGGTAATCGAGGGGCTGCTGCCGTTTGCCAACCCGACATCGGCGCAGCGGTTGTATCAACAATTGTCTTCTACACCGACTCCGTTTTTACGTCGAGTCGGTCTGATCAGTATTGTTATCGGGTTGCTAATTTTATATCTGGTGCGATAACGAGCGCTTCGCTTCTGTCATGGGAAAGGTAATGGGCAAAAACGTCGTTGTTATCGGTACCCAATGGGGTGACGAAGGTAAAGGCAAGGTTGTCGATCTGCTGACAGAAAGAGTGTCAGCCGTGGTGCGCTTTCAGGGCGGCCACAATGCAGGTCATACGCTGGTTATCGATGGCGAGAAAACGGTGCTCCACCTGATCCCGTCAGGCATATTGCGCGCAAACGTCCAATGTTTGATTGGCAACGGGGTCGTGCTGTCGTTGCCTGCACTTTTTGCGGAGATAGAATCCCTGACCGCGCGCGGCATCCCGGTGTTGGAAAGACTCAAGATCAGTCCCGCCTGTCCAATGATACTGCCCTCGCACGTCAGCCTGGATCAGGCGCGCGAACTGGCGAGAGGCGAGCAGGCGATAGGGACCACCGGTCGTGGCATCGGTCCGGCCTATGAAGACAAAGTGGCACGCCGGGCCCTGCGCGTCGCAGATCTATTTAATGAGCGCCAGTTCGCGGAGAAACTCCGCGCTCTTCTCGAATATCACAACTTTATCCTGAAGAAATATTTGCAGACCGATACGGTCGATTTTTCGCGAGTTTTGAATGAATGCGTGTCACTCGGCGAGAAAACGAAACCGATGGTCGCCGACGTCACTGCAATTCTTGGTGACCTGCAGGCGCGCGGCGAGAGCGTGATGTTTGAGGGCGCGCAAGGCGCGCTGCTGGACGTGGATATGGGGACATACCCGTTTGTCACTTCGTCCAATACGACTGCCGGCGGTGCGGCGACCGGCACGGGTATTGGGCCGCGTTACGTGGACTATGTGCTTGGTGTCGTCAAGGCGTATACGACTCGGGTCGGTTCGGGGCCATTTCCGACAGAGCTATTTGATGAGACCGGAGATCACCTGGCCCGGGTTGGAGACGAATTCGGTGCGACGACGGGTCGACCCAGACGCTGTGGGTGGTTCGATGCCGTGTCATTAAAGCGTTCGATATTGAATAACAGCGTGTCAGGCCTTTGTGTAACCAAATTGGATGTGCTCGATGGTCTGGATACGATTCGGTTCTGTGTCGGATACGACATTGAAGATGGTCAGACGCAGGTTCCGCCTTGTGGCGCTGAGAGTCTCGATCGATGTAAGCCTGTTTATCAGGATTTACCCGGCTGGCAGGAGAGTACGACCGGAGTCACGAAATATTCTGATTTACCCGCGAATGCCAGACATTATCTGGAAACGATCCAGGAAACGGTTTCGACTCCGATCGATATTATTTCAACCGGGCCGGGGCGTGAGCAGACTGTTATCTTGCGCCATCCGTTCGACTAGTTTTTGAGGTTTTCCTCTTCGCCCGATTTCGAGTCGGGATCATGATCCAGCGCGGTGCTGATATTTTGAGAAGGATCCGGGCCCAACATAATTGAAATCCACTGGGTTTTTTCGCTGCTGGAAAGAACGATCTGCGCGATCATCGTCAGCGGTACCGAGAGCAGCATTCCAACCGGACCGAGCACCCATCCCCAAAATACCAGGGACAGGAAAACGATTAGCGGCGAAATACCCAGGCTCCGGCCGAGGAGTCTCGGCTCGAGTACGGTGCCGATCAGGATATTGATGGCGAAATAACCGGCCGCTGTCAGTATTGCGCTGCCAAAACCCAGTTGCACGATCGCAAGCA
This sequence comes from uncultured Gammaproteobacteria bacterium, assembly GCA_964568075.1. GTDB lineage: Bacteria > Pseudomonadota > Gammaproteobacteria > Steroidobacterales > MnTg04 > MnTg04. Next base: position 74,410 of record CAZMOM010000002.1, on the reverse strand, counting down.
GTACAGCGGGAATTGCGGCAATGATCGAGCCGATATTCGGTACGAAATTAAAGAAAAAAGCCAGCAGGCCCCATAATAATGGGTAATCGACGCCCAGTATGGTCAGCCAGATAATAACGAGAATCGCGGTAACCAGGCTGATCAGGCTTTTTAACCCAACGTATCGATTGATTTTATCGCTGACGCTCTCAAAGGTACTCATCGGGCCGGTCGGCCCCGGAAACGCGGCCCTGAGTTTGGCGCCAAAACCGCCGGCCTCCAATAGCATAAAAATCACAGTCAGGAGGATGAGAAAAGTGTTGGTCAGAACCGATCCGAGTCCGGACAGCACGCCGGCCGCAAGCCCCATTGCCCGCCCCGGGTCGAGCAGGCTTTGAAGATTTTCTGCAGTAAGCTCGAACCCGAGACGCCCAACGATGCCAACGAGTGCGTCTGAAATTTCTGTCAGGCGGGCCTGATACAAAGGCAAATCCCGTGAAAAGTTGCCGATCGAATTGCCGATCACCGCGCCGAGGCCAATCCCGATAATGACGATAAAGGCGACGACGATTATCAACGCCAGCCAGTCAGGCAAGCCTCTGTCACGGAGCCAGAACATGGGTGGCGCTGCGATGACTGCAAGGAATAACGACAAGAAAAGCGGTACGAGTATCGGGGCGGCCGCTTTCATCCCGGCGATAACCACGATGAACGCCGCAAGGGTAAGCATCCTATTAATATTCGTGTCGGTCTTGTTCATCGATACAGTGTTCCGTCAGTTAATAGCGAAGTGTGTGTGGCAGGAGACCAAGTCTGTGAATCATACGCAGGCCAAATGTGCGGGGGAAGTCCGAGTGGTTCAAGTATTTACATTTAGCAATGCAGGTATGATTGCGCTCGGGTTCGATTGTGAGCCGCACAACCATTTTCTCAAGGGTCTGAAATGAAGACGATTTGTACCGTTATCCTGCTGGCCGGCTGGGCTGCTTCGCAGACACTGGCCGCGCAAAACGCAGTCGATCAGACCGGGATAGCGGACAGCGCCGACAGACCCAGGATAGGGCTGGCGCTGAGCGGAGGCGGTTCCAGGGGCGCAGCTCACATCGGCGTATTAAGATTCCTGGAGGAGTACCACGTACCGATCGATTACATTGCCGGCACCAGCATGGGAGCCATCGTTGGCGGGTTTTATGCCGCTGGTCTTTCCGTTGAGCAAATCGAGGATGTCGTCGCCGGTGTCAGCTGGGAAGATGCCTATGATGACCGCATCCCGCGAAAGGATCGCTCATTCCGGCGCAAGCGGGACGACGATCTGTTTTTGATCAAAAGTCGTCCGGGGTTTTCCGCTGGCGAACTAAAGTTTCCGCCGGGTATTCTCGATGGCCAGAAGATAGACCTGCTTTTTAAACGTCATTTTGGCGCCCGCCGGGTGCCTGGTGATTTTAGCCAGCTTGCCATTCCGTTTCGGGCGGTTGCGACGGACCTTGCGACCGGCGAGCAGGTGGTTTTGAAAGAAGGGAGCCTCGCGGAGGCGATACGGGCGAGCATGTCGATACCTGTGTTGATCGCGCCGGCGAATACCGATGGACGATTGCTCGTCGATGGCGGGATTGCGAACAACCTGCCAGTCGACGTCGTTCGCGATATGGGAGCAGACATCGTTATCGCCGTGGATGTCAGTACGCCGCTGATGCCAAGGGAGGAATTGGACTCAATAATTTCGATCACAGAGCAATTGAGTATCCTCGTGACGAGACGCAGCACCGAACGACAAATAGCCACGCTTGGCGATGGCGATATATTAATCGTTCCGGAGCTGGACGGTATTACCAGCTCAACATTCGGCAAGACCAGTTCGATCGTCGAAAGAGGTCGCATCGCGGCCAGTGGATATCGACGTCGTTTGCAGGAACTGGCAATGGATGCAAGCGGTTACGATTTAAAACTTAGAGCCCGGCTCGATTCGAGGTCGGGCATGCCGGTCATTCACGCGATGCGGATCGATAACGAGTCCACCGTAGCCGACCGTCTTATCGAAAGCTATTTGAATGTGGAAATGGGCGAGCCGCTGGATTCAGATGCGCTTTCCCGGGATCTTTCGCGAGTTTATGGTCTCGAGCTTTTCTCGTCGGTCACTTATGAGGTCATTGAACAGGGCGCAGTCAATACGCTGGTAATCAGAGCAAAAGAGCGATCGTGGGGACCGAACTACCTGCAATTTGGAGCCTCCTTCGCCGACGACTTTGGGGGCGATAACAAATTCAGCCTGACAGTTGCCTACACCAGGATGCCAATCAATTCGCGAGGCGGAGAATGGCGAACGATTGCCAGGTTTGGCGATCAATCACAGATAGCGACCGAGCTCCACCAGCCGCTGGATTATGCCGGAGAGTATTTTTTCCATTCCCGCATTAGTTTGCTGGAGCGTTTCGTCAACGTGTTTGACACGCAGGGCGAGATTACGTCTCAGTTTCAGTTATCGGGCAAACAAGGATCGTTGTTCGCCGGACGCGAATTCGGAACCTGGGGCGCGCTGAGCGCCGGCATCCGCAGATTTCATGGGCATACCCAGATCAGAATTGGAGATCCGCTGACTCCTCAACAGAAGTTTGACGGCGGCGAGTTTTTGGTCCGCTTTGCCTGGGATGAGCTGGACAATCTTTTTTTCCCGCTGTCAGGTACATGGGGCTCGATTCAGTACCTTGGATCAAGGCAATCTTTGGGGTCCGATGATTCTTTCGAGCAGATCGGCCTGGAAGCGGGCGTCGCGCTACCGCGAGGGCGAAATACGCTCACCCTGAAGGTGATACTGAATTCAACAAAGGATGACGATGCGCCGATTCATAATCTATTCCGCCTGGGCGGTTTCGGTCGGTTGTCCGGGTATCAGATCGACGAGCTGAGCGGGCAACACTCGGGCTTGTTATCCGCGGACTATCGTCGCCGAATCGGTCGATTCAATTTGCTGCCGATGTATCTCGGTCTCAGTCTGGAGTACGGGAACGTGTGGCAGACCAGGAGCGATTTTCGGTTCGATAATGGCCTCTGGGCCGGCAGCCTGTATTTTGGTCTGGATTCTTTTTTCGGGCCTGTGTATCTCGGATATGGACTCGCCGAAGGCGGAAAAGGAAATGCCTTTTTCTACGTGGGCCAGGTCTTTTAGTTTCCGGGTGGCATAAACAACTGGGTGTCAGGTCCCGGTTTCGTCGTCCGTTCGCGTCCCGGAAATGGCTTGTTGTCCCTCAATTGGCCGGTTTCGGTCCCCGGTCAGTGAGTCAAACGCGCCGCGCATGATCCAGGCCCGGGCGGCTGACAGTGAATCGTATTGTCCCGGGTCGCGTATTGTAGCCGCTTCAAACAGCGTTTTTTCCAGAAAGCGACTCGCGATCTTGCACCTGTCGTGGATGCGGTAAAGTATCTGGTAACTCGCGCCTTCATAAATTCTGAAACACGCCAAAGTATCGCCCTTATTGAAGATGACTGCGCCTGACTTGATCGCATTGCGGATAACCGAATCGATCAGTGCGATATCGTCATCGCTGCATTGTGCTTCGAGTCCCTGGCGAAGTTCGTCTAGCTGGGTTTTTAATTCTGCGATTCTTCTTTGCAATGGCTTGAGATCCCGCTCGGTAGCCGATGTCAGACTGGTTTCCATCATGCCCAGCACAACATCGACGGGGACGGCCAAATGCGCCGGTCGACCGGATCTCATAACGAATGTCAATATTCCAACCACTTCTCCCGATTCGTTGAGTACCGGTCCTCCAATCATGCCCGGACTAAAATCGTTGGAAATCTGCATCAGCCGATCGTTGCCACGATGCTCGATAAACGAGACTACGGATCCCTGGGACAATGTGACATTAATGCCCTGCGGGCTGCCAATGACAATGATGTCGTCGCCAATATTTGCTCTGCTGTCAGATTTCAACGTTAACCGCGGCGATATCTTGTCAGCGGATCGCAATAACGCAATACCCCAGTTTGAGTCCGTAGCCGCAATTAGATGGATGTCCCGGGTGCGCTCATCGGCGGTCTGCATTTCGATGCGGGAAATTCCGTCCAGAAGTTTCAGATTTGTTGCGATCAGACCGTCGTCGGATACGATGAAGCCGCTGCTGACGTTTCGCAGCCTGTCGTTGGCGTCGAACGCTCTCAACGTGACCACCGAAGGCCGGATGTCTTCGAATACTTTCCACAATGCTTCGTCTTGTTCGTCCGTATCTGTGCCTTGTCCCTGGGCTATGCCTGCCATGTTAAAAAGAAGCAGCAACACAAAGACCAGCAGGCGTGTTCGAAAAGTCGAGCAAAAAATGTGCATTATTTGACCCTGATAAAGTGATCGGATTTGACTGAATGGGAGAGTTTGGCAACCGGCCAATTCATTCAACAACTTTGATAATACTGCCTGCCTCGGGCTCACCGGTTGGATAAGCGCGATTGAGTAAGCGAATCTGATCCTCGGCATGCGACTGCAAAGGGGAGTCTTCCGAAATTGCGGCGTACCCGGCGACGCCATCCGCTCGCAGGAGGCCGATTACCGGAACTCTGGCCAGTCGATAGTCATCTCTTGTCATGCGGTCAAAACTAAAAATGGTCTTGATAAAATCAGCATCGGCAGAAATATTGTGCCGGTCGTTGCGGCCGGCCCCGGCAAATATGTACCCTATTTTTCTTCGCCCATCCATGATAAGCGCATAGCGAACTGGCCGTTTCCCGTAAAGGGATTCTGTAAAATCGGATATAGCGAGATAGGACCGCAACCCGTCAATCGTAATGTTACGGGTGTCGCGAGTATTTTTCGCACCCATTTTTTGCCGAAGAATGGTTTTTGGAACGGGATTATCACCAATACGGATCGAACTAAAATACAACGTGGCATCGCCGTTTTCCGAAGTCGCAATAACTCTATTCTTCAAATTTCTGACTACCCAGCCATCGGGAAACGCAACCTTTATTCCCAGCGTCCGGTCATAAAAGCGGTTGTCCCGGATGACCCGGTTGGCGCTTGAATCGCCATACGCCAGGCCCCTGATCTGGCGCAGATAAACCTCGGATTTAACTATCGCGTCCGAGCGCACCTGCAGTTTGTCCGCGGACCTGACAACCTCCTGCAACCGTGTGTCGTGGTCAGGATGAGTGGCGAAAATCCCGTGGTAAACCTGCGCCTCACGCCCTTCCTGCTTCGCCTGTTCCAGTTCGAACAACTCTAATTGCTTCATCACACCGAGGGTCTTCAGCAAAGACTCCGGCTGATACCCGGCCTTCGCTATGTATTCCGCTCCCAGTTCATCCGCTTCAAGTTCCGCTTTTCTGCCAAAGCCACTTAACAATGCGCCACCGACATAGTCGGTCAAAACACCGCCGGTCTGAAAAGGTGTTGCCAATCCAACCACAGTACTCAGCACTCTGAGAATAGATGACTTCCCATGTTGCTGTACCGCGTGCCGTGCGGTGACATGAGCGATTTCATGGCCGATGATTGCAGCCAGCTCCGCTTCGGAACCGAGATAGGCCATTATTCCTCGCGTGATATAAATGTATCCACCAGGCGTCGCGAAGGCGTTGACCGTGTCGTCATCAAGCACGGTAAAATGATAGGTGAGCTCTGGCCTGTGGCTCACTGCCGCCAGTTTTTGACCGATCCGGTTGACATAGCCCTGCAAATTCTGATCTCGGTAAACGCCATATTGTCTAATGATCTGCGGATGCATTTCGGCACCGATCTGCAGTTCTTTCTCTTCGGACATCAGGACGAAATCAGTGCCGCCGGTGGGGTTCGACGCGCAGGAAGTCAGCAAAAGCCCGACGAGTGCAAGGCAGAGCATTGGGCGCAACGTGTACGCGCATCCAATCCCGGCGTAATTTTCTGGCATGGCTGATATCTCCAGTGGTTTTGACAGCATGGGGTCCGATCAGTTGCGCAAGCGAACGCCGAACGCTCGGATCGGCAACGCTCCAAATCTATACCTGGACCGGTCCGCCCTTCAAGTTTTTGCTCGATGTGCGCGGCACCCCGATGTCCGGGCACTATGGCATCATCCGGCGCAAAAGGCTTCGACTCGCTGCTCTTGCAGCGGCCGGCACTCGTGGTGTACAACCGATTGGAGAGCGACTGCGGCTGATCCCGACAGAGGGAACATGGCGCGACGCAACACAAGACAAGCTGAACTTTTACCAATAACTGTGGGTCACTTTAGACAAACGCACGTCCGACGACCCGCCAGGTTGGGCTGATTCTACAAAAGGGATATTCACTGTCTAAAATGCCGCGCAATTTATTTTTTCTGGCTGTTCTTTTTTCCCCGCTGGCTGTGTTTGCGCAAAATCTGCCTGAGACGGGGCGGACCGCCGATCCTTCTGAAAATGCCGCAACGGGAGCCGATGACCTTTCATTGGTTCAGTCATCAACGGACGATTTTCCGGCATCGGGCGAGACTGACACGGAACCGGCGCCACTGATTATTCCGGGTGATCTGGCCAGCGATCAGCTGATCGAAGAGTCGCAGAAAATGTTGTTGGCGAAGCGTCACCCGGATGCTTTGGCGCTGGCCCGGATGGGGATTGAACGGGCTGGCGATCCCGAGAATCCTTTCGACCCGGCACTGATCAGGCCAATAGCCAACCTGGCGTCAATCCAGGCGCTAACTGGTAATGAGGCGGAGGCACTCGGGAACTACCGACGCGCGACCGACCTGATTGAAAGAGACGGCGGAATTTATGATGCCCGTCTGGTCGAAGTGATTAACGGCTGGGGCAGGACTTTGCAAAATGCCGGTAATCACGACGAAGCCATAAACTTGTTTTTTCGCTCCCAGCATATCAGCCATCGCCACGATGGCGTGTATAGCCCCGACCAAGCTGCAGCGTTGGAACTGATGACGGTCAGCCACCTGGCAGGGCGCGATCTGGATAGTGCGAACAAAGCACAAGAGCTTCTAAATAATGTCGATATCCATCGTTATGGCAGGAATTCGGTATTGGCGGTTCCTTCGATGGTCAGGCTGGCCAGGTTCAAGGCCAGCGTCCGCATGCTTGACGACGCCAAGAACCTTTACTTTGCAGCCATACACGTCACCGAAAACAGTCTGGGCGAAAACGATATCGCGCTTATCGATCTTTTGCTTGGGGTGGCGTCGGTTCGACAATTTGAACAACAGGTACGCGAAGTTCGACAACGACGCATGAACGAAGCGGCGACCTTATCAGCCACGGGGTTTTACGATCCCAGAATTGATCCGGCCTTTATCTCAAGACAGACTGCGAATCGACGGATTGGACCGGACAGAGTGCAGGGCGCAACGACGAATCAGGCTTTGGAAGCGCTCATGCGAGCCTTACGGATCGTTGACATGCACGAGGATACGGTCACAGCGGCCGAAAGGATGAGGGTTCATATCCGACTGGGTGATCTGTACTTGAAGATAGGAAAAACGGACCTGGGCATCGAGACCTATCAGAAAGCCCTGGAAATCATTGAGGCGGAAACCAATTCGCTTGAGTTAGCCGACCTGTTTTTTGGCCGGCCAAAACGACTGCGGTATATAAAGCCCAGGCCAAGGATCAATGCAGCAGGGCGATATACCAAATACGACGGCACGTTCGCGGAGGCGTCTTTTGTGGTCATGTCCAACGGTCATGTCGATAATGTGGAAGTCACTCAGTCGACTGCGCCGGCCTCGATGCTCACGCAGTTCAGAAAAGAGGTTCGTCGCTCTATTTATCGGCCTCGATTTATCGATGGGAAGCCGGTCGCAACGCCGGAACTGTTCCGGGAAGAATTTTCCGACACCGTTTCCCCGGTAAACTGATTATCCGGCGACCTATCCCTGCTCCGTCAGAAAGGCATGAATCTGGCTTGCCAGGCCGTTGCAGGCGGCCTTCGCAGTTCGAGCTATCATTGGGATGGGAATGATCAGCGCGGGCATAAAGGACGTGCCTTTGGCATCGGCACTGATCGTGCCTTTGATTTCCTGGGTTTTCAGATCCCAGATGGATGCTTCGTAACTGGACTCTTTTTCCCGCCAGGTGAAGCCCAGGCACCCGGCGCCGGCAGGACTCAATGCGCAGGTCATCGTACCGCCCTGGTCCAGGCTCTGCGTACTTCCATCGATCCAGATCATATATCGAACACCGATATCGTTCATTCGATCCAGGACACCCGGTCGAGCCAGTAAAGTTGGCAATTCGTAGAGGTTGTTCGGAGCAAGCCTCGGTTCGAAATACGGAAACATCAGATCGACAAAACGAGCTTGATCAGTTACCCGCAACGACCGTTTACCGGATTTTAATTTATCGGACACACAATTGGTAAAAGATTCCTCTGTTTCTTTTCCCGTATGGGTCCTTCGCGTTAAAACGACGACTGATTCGTATTCCTGAATAGCTTCGATGGGCTGCGTGCCAGACAGGTGGCGAAATTCCTCGACTTGCGAGTTGACGCAACCGCCGAGCGCGACCGCGAAAAGCAACAGTGCCGCCCCCAGCCGGATTCTTACTGCGGAACTGTTTTTCGGATATTTAATTGTTTGCGACATCCTGATTTGCCTCGGCAATGGTTTTCGATTTCGTTTTCATGAGCAATCCCCTTACCCCGGGCTGGCGCGAAAAATCGAGTGTCAGAGAAGCGGCAGCATCGCGCAGGGCAATTAACAGCGCTTGTCTGACTGACTCCTTATCGCCAAATACGCGGGACGCTGTCTTGCCATAAGCGTTGAAAGTCCATTCGTCCAGCAACGCCCCATCGGGTGTGAATATATCAACCCTGTACTTGAAGGACATGGAAAAAAAGTCGAGTGGAGTCACCGCCGGGTCGAGCAGTCCGAAATCGGTTATTGACGGGACGACGATGAGATCCGCCGCGACCTGAGAATCACTGCCTGGCTTTTTATCCAGGATAACGGTGTCGCGGCTGATGTTGCTAAATACCTGGCTAAACATTTGGGTACTCGCTATTCCCAGATTTACCTGCCAGTCGTTTTTTTGGTATAGATCTTCGACAGGCGCATAATTTCTGAATTCTTCGGCGAAATACAGGGCGATGGTCAACGGCATTTTTTCGCCAGGCGGCACAGGAAAGCTACCCACGGCGCTAATTATGTTTACGCAGCCGGCAAGGCAGGTGCCGGCGATCGCCAGAAAGACGCACCGAAAAAACGAGGAAAAATAAATATGTTTAAAAAACATATAGTTATAAGCGAAACTTCTCGACGGCCCGGAGTTGTTATGCATCAATACGTTTCTTCCAGTATCTGTTCAGTTACGAGCGGTAGGAGCGATAATAGTTCCGCCCCGGATAGCAGAACTTTAACCGGATTGCCAGTCTAATCAAGGGAGTGCCCCAAAACAGCCACGAATGAATGGTTGTGACCACGAGGAGCGGGCGAGTATCCTTGGACCGCGATTAATTGCGGTAGGTTCGCTCGATCTGGCTCACCAAAAAAAGCCAAAGGCAGGTTTCATGATGACTACAAATATCAGAATTCACAGATGGATACCGGTTGTTTGCGTTTTCCTGATCGCCGGCTGTGTGACGCCACCGCAGCAGCAATCCGAATCGTCTTCGCAAAGCCAGTCGCAGTCACAAAGTCAAAGCCAGACGCAGACTTCGTCGGCGAGTCAGAGCATGGCCGAGTTGCAGACGCAAAGCCAGGAGAGTTCATCGAGCAGCGCGTCCTCCAGTCCCGAATACAGTCAGCAAAGCAGCTCGTCAGCAGCGGCGAGCAGTGCCGCGGCCGACAGCAGCAGCGACGAATCTGAATCAGCGTCCGGAGACGAGGCCATGCAGGCTGCGGACGAGGCGATACAAGCTGCCAATGAGGCGCTGGATGAAGCGGCCGAAGCCGTTGCCGAGGCTACCGATGAGCAGCAAGAACCGGAATTAAGCGAGTCGGAGGCGGCGGCCAGTTCGAACGAGGAGGAAGACGACGAAGACGAGCAGAAGGCAGCCGACCAGGCGGTCGCCGACGCCGACCAGCAGAATGACCAGGAAAAGACGGAGAGTGCCCAGGGCGATTCTGTCTCCAGCGACGAGACTCAGGTAGCCGACAGCAGTAGCGGGAACGCCGGTGGCCAGTCGGCAAAGCAGACCGATGCTGCGTCCGCGGCCGATCTGCAGAGCGCTGACCAGGCCATGGCGCGGGCGCGGCAGACGCTTCAGGACTTGATCGACGCGGTTGCAGAGTCGCAAATGAATTCGGTCCGATCAGCCGATGCTGATGCGGACAATCGGGCAGGGGACCTGCCGGACATGGGCAGCCCGGAATACCAGGAGGCACTGAGGATAGCGGTCGGCGAAGCTTTGGTCGAGGTTGCGGCGGAAGTCGAAAAAGCCAGCGCGGCTTTGGCCAGCGGCGCAGCCAAAACGCAAAGCGGTGAAACGGCAGAATTAGAAAGCGGTTCGAAACCGCAGCAGGGTTCCGACGCCGATGAGTCGAGTGAAGGTTCACCGGGAGAAGAATTGCAGGTCAGGCTTGCCGCATTACAAGGTCTGGCGCAGGTCATGAATGCAATAAACGAGGGGATGCGCTCAGTGGACACCGACGCTGACCAGGCAAACGGACAGAATGCAGGCGTCAGGATGGTTCTCGCCGGTGACCTCACAACCGTTCCCGGAAGCATACTCTTGCCGGGTGGAATCATGCTGCCGGGTGGACTCGGTCTGCCGGGAATGCCGGGCCTTGATGACGGTTCTTCTAGTGGCAGCGGAGTCATATTGGTTATTCCCGGCGCGCGAACGTCAGCGGACCGGGTGGTGGTTCTGGATGCGCAATTGTCCGGTTCCCTGGCGACTCTTGACGGTGTGTTACTGGCCGGTCGGGGTTCAAAAATTGGAATTGCTATCGGTGGCGGTGAGTTTGGCGACGAAGGAAACGACCGGGGATTCGGTTCCGACGATGGCGACACGATTGCGGGCGAAGACGATCTCCTGATTGCGCAGGCGGGGCAAACCGCGGGTGAAGCGAGCAACGGGCAGGATAAATCCTCATTGATCCGGAAAGAGGGCGGCAATGCCCAGCCCAGCCCGCCACCGGAAGATATTCCTGATGGGAGCGATGATGACATCGTCGCGAGACAGCTGCGTGAGGCGGCGGAAAACGAACTTGACCCGGTTCTTAGAGATAAACTCTGGGACGAATACCGGGCGTACAAGAAAGCGACTGGACAATAATGCAGAACACAAAATTTTACACAGGGATCGTGTTACTGATCGTACTTTTGGTCAGCGGTTGTGTGCAGCAGAATATAATTAAGGCTAATCCAACCCGACTGATCAAGGCGGGAGCGGAGATACAGGATTCGACCGTGCTGGATGTCGGTATCGTGATCTTCGATCCTGGTCTGGAGTCTAATCTGGACGAGCAGGCGACCGAGGAAGACAGTCGAAACATTTTCCCTGAGGTTCGCAAGGCCGAAGCCCGGTACATGGCGTATCAGGTGAAGCGCGTTCTTGAGGACACCGGGAATTGGGGCGCTGTTCGTGTTCTGCCAAAAGTGACGGCCGGCATGGACTTGATCGTATTTGGCGAAATTATTTCGTCAGATGGAGAGATACTAAAACTCGAAATTGAGGCAGTTGATGCGACGGGGCAGCAATGGCTGAAAAAAAGATATCAGGATAAGGCGAGTAAGTACGCCTATAAGGAATATATTCCGTCGCGTGGCGACCCGTTCCAGGATTTATATCATGCCATCGCCAATGATTTGCTGGCGGTACGTCAAAAAATGACTGAAGATCAGTTGACGAACGTGCGGCGGGTTGCAGAATTGCGATTTGCCGGCGATCTGTCACCGGAAGTATTTGGCGATTACCTGGAAAACCGAAGAGGTAAATACCGGGTACGACGTTTGCCATCGACCGACGACCCGATGGTCGGCAGGATGTTGCGTATCCGCCAACGTGAATATATGTATGTCGATACGCTGGATGAGTATTACGCGGGGCTGTATCGGCAAATGGATCAGCCGTATTCGGAGTGGCGGAAATATACCTTCGAAGAGGCGCAGGCGCTTAGAGAACTTAAGGCATCCGCCAGAAACCGGTTGCTCGCGGGCGGGCTGATGGTGATCGGCGGAATCGCAGCCAGTCAGAAATCCCATACCCAGGCAGGCCAGCTCGCCTCGACCGGCGCCATAATCGGTGGCATAACAGCAATTAAGAGCGGCCTGGATAAATCGAAAGAATCGAAGCTCCATTTCGAGGCGATCAAGGAGTTGAGCGAATCCATGGAAGCCCAGGTCGCACCGTTGGTGGTTGATGTGGAGGGCCAGACTGTGGAGCTGACCGGTACCGTCGATGCGCAATTCGATGAGTGGCGGGATATTCTGCGGGAAATTTACGCTGCGGAAACCGGTTTTATTGTGGACGAACAGGGTGGGGTCCCGAAACCGGATGGCGCCCGGCCATAAATAGCCTTTCAAACGATGCAGGAATACCACAAGGGACAAATATTATCCGGCCGTTTTTCACTGATCGCTCCATTGGGGCATGGGGGGATGGGCGACGTCTGGCTTGCTGAGGACAAGGAGTTTTCGAGCCGGGTCGCTGTCAAGATTCTAAAGCCTGCCCTCGCCGCCAACCCGGACATGGTCGAAAGGCTGCGCAAGGAATGCAGTCTCATTCGCAAGCTCGTACATCCAAATATCACTCGCGTCCTGGATTTCTTCAGCAGTGACGATAGCCACTTTTTCTCAATGGAATATGTGGAAGGCGACGATCTCGAGGCCATGGCTGGCCGTCACTACAAAGATTGGCTGCCGATGCTGTTTCCGGTCCTCGAAGCGGTGGAATATGCCCACAAGGCGGGCATGGTTCACCGCGATCTCAAACTCAAAAATGTGCTGATTGCGCTCGATGGAACGGTCAAACTCAGCGACTTCGGGATCGGCGGGCTCAGCGGGGATTCCGCTGGAATCGAAGGAGGCGGCTCGCCCTATTCGATCAGTCCGCAGCAACTTGACGGCGATCCTGCCGCAGTCGCCGACGACATCTACGCATTGGGGGTCATGATCTACGAGCTGCTCACGGGCAAGCCGCCGTTTCATCCCAGCATCGATCACGACAAGATACGGAACGAGGTACCCGTTCCGCCGCAGACGGACTACCCGCTTCCGGCGGGCCTTACCACGTTGATCATGAGCATGCTGGCCAAGATTCCGGCTGAAAGGCCCTCATCGGTCGCTGCGGTACGCAATGCGCTTGCCGATGCCACCGGTCTTGGCAGCACAGCCACGCTGCCGCCGGGAGAACAACCGGCCGCCGGAAACAGTGAGCCAGACAAAATCACACAAATCCGTCGTCACGCAGTGGCGCCGGTGAGCGCTGATCTCTCTGGCACGGTCGATCAGGATCTATTGGACAGGCGACCGTGGATACCCGGGTTGATCATGGCCGTCCTGTTGTTGTTGGCTGCTGCCGTTTTTTTGTATTTACCGGAGCAGGTCGCTAAAAGAAAACCCGATCAGACGCTGACCGCATCTCCCGAATCCGGGTTGCCGCCAGAAAGCTTAAATTCAACCGCTGCTGACTTGGCCGATGTGCAAGAGGCGACCAGGCTGGCCCCTTATGAGTCTGCCGAAGCGGCGCGCAATCGCGAGCAGGCGGAGCGCCTGGTTGCGCAATTGTTGAGGCGGCAAATTGCACTGGAAGATCGAGCCGTCAATCTCTGGGCCGCCGAGGAGTTTATCGCGGCAGTTGAGCAGGCCCGCGAGGGAGATTCATTATTTCGCGAAGGAAATTATTTGGCTGCGCTGGCCAGCTATGTCTCGGCGCTGGAAAAAAGCGACGCGCTGACCGACCGTGTGAACCCGGTGTTCGAAGCGGCGCTGGATGCCGGAGATAGCGCTTTGGCGGACGGTAATTCGACCGGCGCCCAACAGCAGTATGAATTGGCGGTTGCAATCTATTCGAACAGTAACAGGGCTCGGCAAGGGTTGGCTCGGGCGCAGAATCTCGACCAGGTACTTCAGTTGATGACAGACGCGGAATCCCTTTTGCACGAAGATCAGATTTCTGCCGCGCGCGACGCCTATCGCAAGGTGCTAAATCTGAATCCAGCCTGGCAGCCGGCAATAAACGCACTTGGCGATTTGGAGAAAAGTCTGGCCAGGCAGAATTTCAGTCGGTCGATGTCCGACGGATTTTCCTACCTGGCCCAAAACAAGCTGGAGCAGGCAAAGAAATCGTTTCAGGTGGCGCTAAGACTTAATCCCGGCTCGGTCGACGCCAAGGATGGTCTGCACCAGGTCGATGAGGTCATGAAGCTGAATGAAATCAGCCGATACCGTATACAGGCCGACGGCCATGCGGCCAATGAACGATGGGAGCGAGCACTGCTGGCGTACCAGTCGGCGCTGAAACTTGATCCCAACCTCGTGTTTGGCCGCGAGGGCGTAACGCTGGCGCAAAAAATGATCGGCGTGGACGAGGAGTTCGTTTTATACACAGAAAAGCCAGAGCGCCTGGCTGAAGACGGTGTTTACCAGGCGGCGCTGGGTTTTCTCGAGCAGGTACATCTTTTGCCGAATCCTGGTCCGCGGCTGAGCAGCCAACTGGTTCAGTTGCAATTGCAACTCCAGCTCGCCCGAATACCGGTAAAAATAGATCTGGTCTCTGACACGATGACCGAAGTTTTCGTTTACCAGATCGGCAGGCTGGGTTCATTTAACAATCATTCGCTGGAGCTTTTGCCTGGCCGGTATACCCTGATCGGTACTCGTGACGGGTATCGCGATGTCAGAAAGCAAATCGTCATCAGGCCTGGCGAATCGCCTGAGCCCGTATTGATACGGTGCGAGGAAAAGATTTGACCAATCATACTGACACCAACCGGTCAGCGGGCGATAAGCAACAGAGCCAGTCGGAGCTTTATCTGGTTCTGGACAAAACCGGCGAGATCTTGCCGGTGAGCAGTTTGCCAACCAACGTTCAGCAGCCGGTAGCGAGTTTTGTCGTCGACGCCGGCAAAGTGACCCTGAAGATCGAGTCCGGGTCGCCGGGTGTTTTCGTCAACGGCCGAAAAATCGATGACTCCGTCCTGCTGAGTAATGGTGACCGCGTACGAGCGGGGCCGCTGATTCTAAATTTCGCCTCCGACGGGCGTGGCGGCATTCTCTATCTTCAGGCCCGTGACACCAATTCGACTTTGCCACCGGGCGAAGAGGAGTCGGATGGCGTCAAGTCATGGGTACTGACGTCGCCAGATACTCCAGGCGATCTCAGCGTGACTGCCAAACCGTCAGCGACCGAAATCTCCGCGCAGAAAATTGTTCCCGGCTCATTTTCGCGGAGCACGCAAAGGCTCGATCGCAAAGACCGTTTTCGTCCGTTGCCCATGGCGATTGTGGCCGGGTTTTTGATCCTTGCAGCATTGGCAGCATTTATGTTTTCGGCTACAGCCGTGCGCGTTGTCATCGAACCGATGCCGGATAAATTTGACGTTGACGGCGCATGGTTGAGTTTTGAATTGGGTGGCCGTTACCTGCTGTTACAGGGCGATGCCAGGGTTTCGGCACAAAAGCAGGGATATCATCCGCTCCGGGAAACGTTCCGGGTCGATGGGTCAGCCAATCAGGAGGTACTGTTTCAGCTCAACAGGCTACCGGATTACTTTCGCATTCAAAGTACGCCGGTCGCTATTTCTTCGGTTCGGGTGGACGACAGGGATCTCGGCGTAACGCCCCTGTCCGATATCGATCTTGAATCTGGCGAACATGAGTTGCTGTTACGCGCGGATCGTTATCTCGATCATCGACAGACAATCCAGGTGGAAGGCGGAGGACACGAACTGAGCCTGACAATAGAGATGTTGCCCGCCTGGGCAAATTATGAACTCACGTCCGTGCCGTCCGTTGCGCGGGTTTTTGTCGATGATCTGGAAATCGGCAGTACCCCGCTGACGGTTGAATTGCTACAGGGTAGCCGGCAGCTGAAAATTAGCAGAAAAGGGTTCAAGACCTGGCAGGAAAATATCGATGTCATTGCCGGAAATCATCAGCTTCTGCCCGTGACGCTGCTCAAGGCCGACGGAAAAGTATCGGTTCGCAGTAACCCGCCCGGGGCGAGCGTGACCGTAAACCGGCAGTACCGGGGCCGAACACCATTGAGCATCGCGTTGGCGCCCGACCGCGAATATCAATTGGCGTTTTCATTGGCAGGCCACCGAAATGCAACGCGCAATCTGCGAGTGCGTTCCGATCAGGACGCCAGCGTGTTGGTTAACCTGCAGGCGCTGGTCGGCCTCGTCACAGTCAAAAGCGAACCAGCCGGTGCTACGGTGAAAGTTGACGGAGTCAATCGCGGCGAAACCAATCTTCAGCTCAAATTATCCGCGCAGCCACATCTGATCGAGTTTTCCAAACCAGGATTTGCGCCGTTTCATGCCCGGGTAACGCCGCGGCCCGGCTTTGAGCAACAGCTTGTGGCGCATCTGAAAACGCTTGAACAGGCTCGCTGGGAGTCGATTCCGAAGACGATCGAGACTGCGGCCGGGCAGAAACTGAATTTAATCAAAGGTGGACGCATCGATATGGGAACGCCGCGTCGCCAACCGGGGCGACGCTCGAATGAGATCGAGCATCCTGTAGTACTGGAGAAGCCTTTTTATCTGGGGACTCATGAAGTCAGTAATGCGGAGTTTCGCAAGTTTAGCCGGGAGCATAATTCCGGCGCCGTCAAGAAAACGAGTTTGAACCAAAATACTCATCCGGTTGTCCAGATCAGTTGGCAGGATGCCGCGAGATATTGTAACTGGTTAAGTGAAAAAGACGGATTGCCGCCAGCCTATGTTGCGGAGAATGACCTGCTGGTCGGCGCCAGCCCGATGACTACCGGTTATCGACTGCCGACCGAGGCGGAATGGGCCATGGCGCAACGACAAACGAGGCAGGGCGTGAAAAATCGCTATCCATGGGGCGAAAATCTGCCTCCGCTCAGTGGCTCCGGAAATTTCGCAGATAACTCGGCACGCATGATGGTGTCAGTGGTTATCGAAGGCTACGACGATAAATATGCGGCCACCTCCCCCACGGGCTCATTTGACGCCACCGATACCGGGTTTTTTGATTTGGCTGGCAACGTCGCGGAGTGGGTGCATGACTATTACTCGGCAGACCCTCTGCGGGCCGGAAAACTTACTACGGATCCGCTAGGCCCGGCCAGTGGGGAGTATTATGTTGTTCGCGGGTCCAGCTGGACATCCGGCGGTGTCAGCGAATTGAGGGTCGGTTTTCGCGATTACGCCAAGGACCCGCGTGACGATCTGGGCTTTCGGCTGGCGCGGTATCTTGAATAAGTGGAGGTTCTGATGTGATCAGGCACGCAGGAAACATAGCGCAGGGAATACTCTTGTCCATTTGTTTTTGGTTTTCCGGGCCCCTCGTTGCTCAGGAAGAAGACGCCGACCGGACCGCTGAGCAGCAGGGAGTAGCCGATCCGGCGCCAGCGGTTGCTGCCGACGATATGGCCGCTGCAGCCCAGGTCGTAGAACCACGCGAGGAACGGCCGCAAACCATCGATGATCTGGACAGTTTTGTGCCCAGCGAAAAGGTGTCCAGTGACCTGTCTATCTCATACCCGGTCGATATCTGATTTTTCCAAAGGAAGGTTATGCAGCGACGCTATCCAGTTGAATTTTTGTATCAGGTCTTTTCCCTGATACTTGCGGTCATTATCGTTCACGCGATCTATGTTTCGATGGTCCGGCCAAGAGCTGAAGCCGTAATTCTGGAACGAGCTGTCCTGCTCGAGCAGGATGAAAACTATGTTCCACAGCGATCCCTTTACGTCATTATCAGGGACTTTGAACAGGAAACCTGTTTTATCCTGATGCTCTGGGCGTTCGCGCTGATGGGTTACAAGGCGATCGTAACGAACCGCGAACGCAGTTTCCTGTTGGAAAAACTGATTTCCGTCCGTGAAGGAACCAGCGTGCTGCCGGAGGACACGCGGGAATACGCGAGACCCTTGCAGGCGATGAATATTGAGCAACAAAGGCGGTTGTTACCGCGAGCCCTGTTGACGGCCCTGCACCGGTTTCGTGCGACGAAGAGCATCCAGGATGTATCCACAGCGGTCAAGGCGGTTTGCGATACGGAATCGGAACGCATGGATACCGAACTGTCCATGGTGCGCTATCTGGCGTGGGCGATACCGTCTGTGGGATTTATCGGCACGGTAAGGGGGATCGGTCAGGCCCTGGGCCGTGCCAATGAAGCGGTCGCCGGAGACATTACCGGGGTCACGCAGGCACTCGGTATCGCTTTCAATTCGACATTTGTCGCACTGATCATCAGCATCATCGTAATGTTTTTGTTGCACCAGTTGCAGGAGGCGCAAGAGGGGCTAGTTCTGGATTCCCAAACTTATGTCGATGAACAACTGATTCGACATTTACAGGTCCGCTAAAGCAGGAGACGCCGTTGTCTGATCTCGTCCTGGAAATAAATGATGTTGATCTCGTGGTCAGCGATGGCCAGCGTACAGTCGTTAGCAGCCCTGCCTGTGCCGTGCTGGATGGCCCGCATATTTTTCTTGGCCAGGAAGCGTTCGACAGATCACGGCTGAAGCCCTTGTGGACAAACACCAGTTTCTGGAGCGGACTCAATCAGGAGCCGTTGTCGAATCCATCCGGTCGATTTCGAACCAATGCCGATCTGGCTCACGCCCATCTTGAGCACATCTGGCAACAACTGGCCAAACCCGATTCGGGCTTGATCGTTGCGGTACCCGGAACCTGGAATCAGGAACAGATGGGGCTGATGCTGGGCATTGCTTCCGATCTGGATATCCCGGTGCTGGGCATGGTGGATGCGGCGGTGGCAGCCGGCATTTCGCTCGAGCCTGATTTACCCGCTCTGCATCTCGATCTTCAACAACAACGAATCGTATTGACGGAGTTGGAAAGTGATGACCAGCTTTCCCGTGCCGGCGTATTCGTCGTCTGTGAAACGGGGTTGTCTGCGCTGCGTGAAAACTGGGCCAATATTGTTGCAGATATATTCGTCCGCCAGACACGCTTCGATCCCTTGCACAAAGCGGCAACGGAGCAACAGCTGTTTAACAAGCTCGATAGCTGGCTGGCGGATGTCGAATCCGGTGGCAACACGTCGATTGATCTTGAAGCAGACGACAAGACCTACACGGTGCAATTGGGCGTCGATCATCTGTTATCGGCAAGTTCGGCTGTTTACCCGCAGATCGTTCAGCAGGTCCGACCGCGGCAAGGCCGATTGATGGCGATTAGCCATCGAATGGCAGGATTTCCGGGCCTGAAAGAAAGTCTGGGCTTGATAGACGGGCTGGAATCGCGGTGGCTGGATGAAAACGCGGCGGCACGCGGCGTGCTTGCGCGTCCAGGGCTTTGCAATAGCGGCCCGGGCAATGGCGAAGTCGGTTTTTTAAGCAGTTTGCCGTTGTCCGGCGGATCGTCCCCGGCCAGGATCGCGATGTCGTCGAATACGAAGCCCAGTCATTTGCTTTACCGCGCCAGGGCCTACTCTCTGAGCGACGGCCCACTGGTTTTGGGTATCGACCCCCCCGAAAATGAGCGCGGCGTAAAGCTGGTCGGTGTGCTGGATGGCGTTTCGCGGAAACACTGTACTGTAAAAAGCGCGAAAGGAAGAACGACAGTGGAAGACCATTCGAGTTATGGAACGTTCGTCAACGGGCGAAAGATCACTGAGTTCGCCGAACTGGCGCTGGGCGACGTCATACGCATGGGATCGCCGGGCGAGACCGTTCAGCTGATCAGTATTGGCGATTAACATGGCTCTCAGAAAACGACAAATGAATGTTTTTAACTTGTCTTTTCTGGATTGTATGTCCTGTGGTTTTGGCGCCGTCATTCTTGTTTTTCTGATTATCAATCATTCGACAGAGCGGCGCACAGAAGAAGCTAACATCGATCTTCTTTCTGAAATTGCCCGGCTCGAAGAACAGGTTCTTGAAGGTAAGGAATACCTGGTCCAAATCAGGAATAACGTCACGATTCTGGACGAGAAAGAAACAGTCACCGATGGTCTTGCCGACTCGATCGCACAGGACCTGGAAAAAATCCGGGTCGAACTGGCGAGGCTGGATGAGGATACGTTGGCGAGTAAAGAGAGCGTCAACAAACTGAAAGCCGACCTGCAGGCAAACGAGGAGGAACGCCGAAGACTGGAAGGCGGTGTCGAACAAGGCGAGCAGCGCGGAGACAGCGTGCGTTCGTTCATCGGCGAAGGAAACAGGCAATATCTGACGGGCATGCAGATGGGGGGCGACCGCATATTGATTCTGCTTGACGCGTCGGCAAGCATGCTCGATGAAACGATCGTCAATGTTATTCGACGCCGGAACATGCGGACAGAGCAAAAGCTCGCGGCAAGGAAATGGCAACGGGCGATTAAAACGGTTGACTGGCTGACCGCGCAGATTCCGCCAACCAGCCAGTTTCAGATATACGCGTTTAACACGACTGCAACGCCGTTGGTGGAGGGCACAGCTGGACGCTGGCTGGAGGCGGGGGATGGCAGCGACCTGAACCGGGCGGTCGAGAATTTGCGGCGGCTGGTCCCGGAGAAAGGCACCAGCCTGCACGCAGCGTTTGCTGTAATTACATCGCTCCATCCCCAACCGGACAATGTTTATTTGCTGGTCGATGGCTTACCAACCCAGGGTGAGAACATCAGGGCGTCTGGAACGGTCACAGGACGACAAAGAGAGAGACTATTCGACAGGGCGGTGAGATATCTTCCTTTGAATATTCCCATCAACATCGTGCTGTTTCCGATGGAAGGCGATCCGGCGGCATCGTCCGATTACTGGAAGCTGGCAATGGCCACCAAGGGGTCTTTTCTGAGCCCCTCCCGGGACTGGCCGTAGAGGAGGCGCGACATGAAGCGAAAGCGCGATACAGGACTCACACTGTCCTTTCTTGACGTCATCTGCTGTGGTTTCGGCGCCGTTATTCTGATGCTGGTGCTGACCAAGGTTTTCGAGCCGGTCGTGATCGAGCAGTCCGCCATCGATCTGCAGGCTGCGCTTGAGGACCGGCAACGTGATTTGCACGAGATCTGGGGCGAGACCAGTATTCTCAATCGGGAAATGATCTCCCGGGAAGACCAGCTATCAGTCGCCAGGCAACGCCTGGCGCGTCTGCAGGCGGAAATGTCGAAAATTCAGGGCGAGTTTGCCGCTTCCCGTCAGGACGCGGAGTTGATCAATATCATCCAGGGAAAACTGGCGGCCGCCCGCCAGTCGCTTACGTCCGAAATGAAGCGATTGCTGGCTGATTATCAGAAATCAGAAAACGACAATTTGATCGGCGGGATACCCGTCGACAGCGAATACATTATTTTCATCATCGATACATCGGGGAGCATGATTAACTACAGTTGGCCGCTGATGCTGGAGAAATTTCGGGAAACGCTGGAAATTTATCCCAAGGTCAAGGGTATCCAGGTCATGAACGATATGGGTAAGTTTATGTTCACCCGCTACACAGGAAAATGGATACCCGATACACCCGGGCGGCGCAAAGCGATTATGGACAGGCTCAAAACCTGGAACGCGTTCAGTAATTCCAGTCCGGTCGAAGGAATAACCAAAGCCATAGAGACTTTTTATTCGCCAGACAAAAAAATCAGCCTCTACGTTTTTGGCGATGAATTTACCGGCCGATCAATTGATCAGGTTCTGAATTTAGTAAGCCAGATTAACCGGGAGGGTCGCGATGGAAAGCGGTTGGTCCGGATCAACGCGGTCGGATTCCCGGCCCTTCTTACGCTGCCAACACACCTGCAGACGACCACGATACGATTCGCGACACTGATGCGCCTGCTTTGCGAGCAAAACGGCGGCACGTTTGTCGGACTGCCGCATCACCGAACCTGAAGAGATAGCAGCTGCCCCGGCAACGTCTTATTGCGACTTGTCGAGCAATGCATCCAGCTGGTGACAAACATCGGCAACCTGTACCAGTTGCATGGCCTCAGGCGAGTGGATGCGTTTCCCCCATTTGGCTTGTTCGACGGACAATCCATGAGCATCGAACAAAGCGGTCGGGTATTCGTTGACCAGCCACTCCGTACTCAGATAGGGCGCCGCGCGCGCAGGATTCGTCGATGCAAACAGGCCGACGACCGGGGTGCCGACCGCGGTCGCCATGTGACCCGGGCCTGAATCGGGACAGACCAGCACGCTGGCTTTTTTCAGTATCGCCAGCAACTGGAGCAGGGTGGTTTTGCCCATCAGGTTAACCGGTGGGTTTTTGCATTTTGCGATAATGGCGTTCGCGACGGCCTCTTCCTGCATGGAACTGCCGCCGGTCAAAAAAGTGCTGGCCTGCCACCGTTCGTTCGCGTGATCGATTACTTCGGCGTATCGATCCGGCAGCCAGTTGCGATAATTTTTTTGTCGGCCGCGCATCATGCTGCTGCATGGCGATACGATGACTGCCGGAACGTCGTCCGGAATCGTGTGATCTGAAAACTCGATGTCTGGTTCCGGAATGGGAATATCCCAGCGCATCGAACGGGATGTTATCCCGAGCGACTCGGCAAACCCGAAAAACGAATCCATGACATGCTGCCTGCTGCGCCCTGGGATTTGCTCATTGCAAAACAACCATTGCAGGTCCCTGGCGCGTTTTCTGTCAAAGCCGAGTCGGCGGTCCACGCGCACAAACAGGCTAGCCAGATTCGCCCGCATGGACGGATGCATATGCAAAAGAAGATCAAATCGGCGGTTACGTAACTGTTTACGTAATTCTCTCAAGCCATTGAAACCTGATGATTTATCTAGAGGCAGGAATTCGATATCAGGGATTCCGCCGAATAATTTGGACTCGGTGCCACCAATAATCCAGGTGAAGTTTGTCCCTGGCCAGGCGTCCTGAAGCGTTCGGATGACCGGCAGGGCATGACAACAATCGCCTATCGCAGACAGCCTGACTATGCAAACGGTGTCCGGCGTCTCGCGGGGAAATCCGTGGCCGGTCATGTCGCAGGATCTACCTGCCAATCAGGCCGGCCAGAGGAAGACGAGCGGTCAGAACCCGCGGTATCTCGCCGGTATCGGTCCAGGCAAAAAACAACTCATTCCCGGTTGCCAGCATTTGCGGGAAACCTGATGAGCGCTCGCTCCCGGTCACCGCGATCGTCTCTTCGGCGCCTGCCGTTCCATCCCGCGACACGAATCTTATTGTTAACGCTGCCTTGCCGTCATCCTGTTCTTCCAGCCAGCTTACGACGACAAGATCATCGGTGACCCAGCTGACGTCTACCCTTCCCAGGGGATCACCGCGGCTGATATCGACAGGTGACGAAAAGTGATGCCCGCCATCTTCGGAAAACGAAACTTTGACCCGCTTTTGATCATTGGCGGCGGTAAACCAGGCGACCGCCAGTTCATCACGCCTGCTGTCAATGGCCGGACCGTTGACCGGGCAACCGGCGATCTTCCAGTCATCTTTTGCAACTATGGCCGGTTCGCTCCACCCGTCTTTGGTCAGGCGGATAATGCCGATGTCCCTTGTTTCATCTCGGCTACGGTCCCGATACACCACCGCTGCGCCGCCACCAACCTGGACCAGATCGGTCTGACAGCAATCACAGGTCAGGGAATCAAGTTCGACTGACTCGACAACCCGCCCATCGCCGCCGATGGCAGCCCAGCGCAAGGTCATGCCGTCATGGTCCTGGTCGCCGGACCCTTGATCCGTTTCGTGGCTTTGCGTTTCGCTGGTGTATCGGCCATCCAGCCAGACTGCGCCTAATTTTCCCCGCAGGCCAATCATGCTGACAAACCCGTGCTCGGTCGGCGTATTGTCATCGTGTGGACTTATCGATGGCTGCCAGTTTATTCCATCCCGTGACAATGAGATTTTGACGTCATAGGCGTACGTGCCGCCCGGTTTTTTTTGCAGCCAGTGGGCCGCCCAGAGCTCAGGACCGACAACTGTAACCGAGGGATAATCAGCCCAGTTGACAAACCAGTTGTCGCCGCTTGCCACGGTCCTGGGATTCCCCCACTCGTCCTGAGCGAATACCGAGTAACGCAGCGTCGCGCTCTGATCTTTTTTTTCAAGCCAGCTGAGGATTATTTTCCCGTCTGGCCCGGCCTGTAGATGCGGTTCCCCGCTGTGGTCAAGCGCCGGCGATTCAAGTATCTCCAGTTGCAGACTGCCGCCCGGATCAGCGGAGCAGGCCCCCAAAAACGAGACGAGGAGTAACAATGTGAATGTGCCGTTCGGTTTTTGCATGTACGTTCCCCGCAAGCATGACCGAGAAGGTCTGCATCGTAGCAAAATGCCACGCCGAAACGAAAAAACGCAGACTCAGCCAGTCCGGCCGCCCGTCCCATCCCGCATGACCCAGCATGGCATTGTCCGACACGCTTACTATACTAATGGCTGGGACAGCCTGGGAGACCCAAAATGAACTGGAAACTGATATTTGTCGGCGGCATTGTTTACTACGCAGCCGCATGGGTAGTCGCAATTTTTAGCGGCCCGTTAATCCATGAGGGCGTGCTGGACGAACTTTACAAGATGCATGCGCAGTTCTGGCGACCGGAGTTAAACCAGGAGCCGCCCGACATGGCGGCCTTGATGCCGCGATGGATCGTCACAGGACTGATCGGGTCCTTTGTCATTGCGGGCGTCTATGACGTGGTTCGCGCATCCTTTGGCGGCGACGGATGGCTCAAAGGCGCAAAGTACGGATTGGTCCTGTTCCTGATCGCTGCGACGGTAACGCTGGGATGGTCCGGAGTTTTCAATCTTCCGGATGCGCTTTGGGGCTGGTGGACGCTGGAATCTATTTTCTATTATCTCGCTGGCTGCATAGCGCTGGGGTGGTTCGCGGAAAAATACGCTGCTGGCTGAAACTGTTGTCCGCTGCGCGGACGAATTGCTTTCTTCTTTTTCTGGTTGAGCTAAGGGAGGGAGCAGGTCAAGCCACCTGCGCCGGACTACAAGGGGCAATGTCCGCTGCAATATCGTCAATTTTGTTGGGGATGGTGGTAACAGGTCGGTGTCCGCTGCGCGGACGGAGTGTCTTCTTCTTTTTCTGGTTGAGCTAAGGGAGGGAGCAGGTCAAGCCACCTGCGTCAGACTACAGGGGGCAATGTCCGCTGCAATATCGTCAGTTTTGTTGGGGATGGTGGTAACAAGTCGGTGTCCGCTGCGCGGACGGAGTGTCTTCTTCTTTTTCTCTTCCAATCAAGAGAAAAAGAAGCAAAAAGAGAGATTGGTGCCCAGGGCGAGACTCGAACTCGCACATCCGTAAGGACACGGCGACCTGAACGCCGCGCGTCTACCAATTCCGCCACCTGGGCAGGCAGGGCTGGCGCGATGCACCACGAAATGAGGCGCGCACTGTAATGCACCCGCTAAATACTTGTCAATCTGCCGGTAGCTTGTCAGGCTACCGACAAGCATGGAGTGCAGATGGTCAAGAAAAAACAATGGAAGGATCGTAATCCGGAAGCAGCTCGGGAAGCCAATCTCCATCGCTTTCCGATACCCAGCAGAGCATTAATCAATCAGTCCCTCGAGAAAGTCGGCAGACCGCTGAGCCTGACGGAGCTCAATGCGCAGCTGGGGCTGAAAGGGCAACGTGCCCGGTCGGCGCTGACCAGACGCATGGAAGCGATGGCCCGGGACGGGCAGGTAATCAAAAACCGTAAAGGGTTGTACTGCCTGACCGGCCATTTGCCGCTAACTACGGGGAGAATCCAGGGCCACCCGGACGGTTTCGGATTCCTGATCCCGGACAATGAAGGTACGCGAGACATCTTTCTGACGGCCCGCGAGATGCGCCAGGTCATGCACGGGGATCGTGTGGCGGTCAGGGTACGGGGCGAAGACAGGCGGGGGAGGCCGGAGGGCGTCATCGTCGAAGTTCTCGAACGTAAAACAACGGAGCTGGTCGGTGGATTTCACCTTGAACGGGGCAAGGGTTTTGTCATACCGGATAACAACCGGTACAGCCGCTACATTTCGGTAGCGCCAAGATTCCGCAAAGGCGCCCGGCCAGGCCAGGTCGTTGTCCTGAAGATTACCGGACAACCAACAGCGCACAGCGCGGCGGTCGGCCAGGTGAAGCAAATCCTGGGCGAAGTCGACGACCCCGGCATGGAAACGCTGATCGCCATCAGCGCGCATGGGCTGCCGAATGTCTGGCCTGAAGCGGTGGAAAAGGAGCTCAGTCGCTATGGCAAGCGGGTTCCGGAGGCCGCTAAATATGACCGCTACGACCTGCGCGACACCCCCTTGCTCACCATTGACGGAGCCGATGCCAGGGATTTTGATGATGCGGTTTATTGTGAGAGAAATCGGGAAGGCTGGACCATCCTGGTGGCGATCGCCGATGTCGCGCACTACGTAAAACCAGGCACCGCGCTGGACCGGGAAGCACAGCGGCGCGGAACGTCGGTCTATTTTCCGCGCGAGGTAATTCCGATGTTGCCGGAAATCCTCTCCAATGGACTGTGCAGCCTCAAGCCCAAGGTGGACCGCCTGTGCCTCGTCTGTGAGATGAAGCTGTCGAAGCAGGGCAAGGTACTGTCATCCGATTTTTTTGAAGCCGTAATGCAATCGACGGCGAGACTGACCTACACCGAGGTGGCCGATATACTGATTCACAAGAGTGCTGCGAGCCGACGGAAGCACCAGCGCCTGTTGACGCCTCTTTCGGCCTTGCACGAAGCCTATCGCGCTATGGCCCGTGCGCGCCACCGGCGCGGAGCACTGGAATTCGACATACCCGAAGTCAAGGCGGTTTTTGCGAACGACAAGACGCTGAAAAACCTGGTCGCCTATCCACGCAACGCCGCGCACCGGATCATCGAAGAGTGCATGATCGCCGCCAACATCGAAGCGGCCCGCTTTATTCATCGAAAACGCCTTCCTTTTCTTTATCGTTCCCATGCCGGGCCCGACCAGGAAAAGATGGAAGGTCTGCGATTGTTTCTGGCAGCAGAGGGATTGTCACTGGGTGGCGGGAAAAAGCCAAAGCCCATGGATTACAGCCGTTTGCTGGAGAAAGTAACGACGCGTGACGATTCCGATCTGATCGAGACGGTTCTGCTGCGTTCCTTGTCCAAGGCGATTTACGAACCTGACAACGCCGGTCACTTTGGCTTGGCGCTGGCAGAATATGCACATTTCACGTCGCCGATACGCCGATTTCCTGATCTTCTGGTGCACCGGGCGATCAAGCACGCTCTGGCTGGCGGCCAAGCGGGGCGATTCGCTTATTCGAAAAAAGAGATGATCGGTCTGGGGCAAATCTGCTCGCAGGCAGAGCAGCGCGCGGACGACGCGACGCGTCAGGCCATGGAGTACCTCAAGTGCGAGTATATGCAGGACAAAATTGGCCAGGTGTTTTCGGCGGTAATATCAGGAGTGACCAATTTTGGTCTTTTCGTGCAGATTCCCGAAAAACAGATCGAGGGCCTGGTACACATCAGCGCACTGCCGGTGGATTATTATGAGCACGACCCAACCCACCACACGCTGACTGGTGAAAAAAAGCGCGCGGAATTCAGGCTGTCGGATCACTTGCAGGTGCGTGTCAGCCGCGTCGATATGGACCAAAGAAAGATCGATTTTGAACTGGTAGGCGATCCGCCACCGAGAAAGTCACGGGCGCGAAATCGAAAACGAAAACGATGAGCAGGAATTTCGTCTATGGGTTTCACGCGATCGAAACGCTACTCCGGACGCGGGCGCACAGCATCGAGAAGCTCCTGATTTGCGATCGCAAAGATCGTCGCGCAGGCGAGCTGATGCGGCAGGCGGAGTCGCTCGGCGTACCGGTTGAGAGAGCGAGCCGGCCGCAGCTGGATCAGGTCAGCGATCACGCTATCCACCAGGGTCTGCTGGCTTGGGTCAGCCCGCAGACGGTGCACAACGAGGCATTCCTCAAAGACCTGGTACTTGCCGCAGGCAGCAAGATATTCCTGCTCGTTCTGGATGAAATCCAGGATCCGCATAATCTGGGGGCTTGCCTGAGGTCTGCAGATGGCGCAGGCGTTTCCGCTGTTGTTACCCCCCGTCGCAGATCTGCGGGACTGAGTCCGGCGACGCGCAAGGTCGCGAGTGGAGCGGCCGAAACGATTCCACTGGTTCAGGTCACCAACCTCGCCCGCATGCTGCGCTGGTTGGCAGAGCAGGGCATCCAGATCATCGGCCTGGATGGTGAAGGAGAGCGGAGCTTGTTCGACACTACTCTGACGGGGCCGGTGGCATTGGTACTGGGAGGCGAGGGCCATGGCCTGCGGCGGCTGACCAGGGAACATTGTGGGGAACTGGTGTCTCTGCCGATGCTGGGCGCTGTCGACAGCCTTAATGTGTCGGTGGCCGCCGGGATCTGCCTGTATGAGGCGCTGCGGCAGCGCTCCGCCTGAACAGGAAAAGCTTGCCCGAAAACAGCAATTTGTATAGCATTCCGCCCGCTGTGAAATGCGCAGAAACACAACGCGCGAAAAAGCGCTGGCTCCTTGCCTCACCGGAAAACCGGGAGGCTGTTTAATCCGTAAGGAGATTAAATGAGACACTACGAAATCGTGTTTCTGGTCCACCCCGACCAGAGCGAACAAGTTCCTGCGATGCTGGACCGCTATCGGTCCATGATCGAAACCAGCGGAGGCTCCATTCATCGGCAGGAAGACTGGGGCAGGCGGCAGCTCGCCTACCCGATCAACAAAATCCACAAGGCTCACTACCTGATGCTCAATATCGAGTGCGACCGATCGGCGTTGGAAGAGCTGGTTGGCGCTTTTCGATTCAGTGATGCGGTTTTGCGTCACATGGTAATTAATCGCGAAGCCGCGATTAGCGAGCCGTCATTCATGGCAATTGCTGAAGAAGAAAGCAAAGCCAAACCGGAGCACCGATCGGAAAAGCCGGATGCGGAAGACAAAATTCCGGATGCCGAGACCAAAGAGAATATCGTCGAAGCTGCTGAATCGGTGGAAGACGAGCCCATCGAGCCGGCAGCCGTCGAGCCGGCAGCCGTCGAACCGGCAGCTGTCGAGCCGGCAGCCGTCGAGCCGGCAGCGGTCGAGCCGGAAGCCGTCGAGCCGGCAGCCGCCGAGGCATCCGATGATGAAGCCCCGGCTGAAACCGCCTGACCGCTATCGATAATTGAGGAAAAGAAATGGCTAAATTTCATCGCCGCAGAAAATTCTGCAAGTTTACTGCCGATGGCGTAAAGGAAATCGATTACAAGGACCTGGTGACGCTGAAGGCATATATTACGGAAACGGGAAAAATAGTGCCCAGCCGTATTACCGGCACGAAGTCGAATTATCAACGGCAGTTGGCAACCGCGGTCAAACGGGCGCGATATTTAGCTTTGTTGCCATATACCGATCGCCACTGAGGATTTTCGGGGCTGATTTGCCCGGCATCCGATGCAGGACATATTGAAGTGGGCGCTGGCATATCGCTGGCGGGTTGTTTTGTTGACTGTTGCGCTCGCGGTGTCGCAGCTGACAGCCCCTTTTGCAAGTGCCTTGCTGGTGTTGTGCGGTTTGGCGAAGTCACCGCGACAGGCGCTCCTGTCGGCGGTGGCCGCTACGGGGGTTCTCGCATTGCTCGCGGTGATCGCGGGAGATCAGATCTGGGAAGCTCCGGCCACTTTGGTCGGCTGGACGATGGTCATCGGCATGGCATGGCTGGTGCAGCGATTTGGCTCGCTGAATATAGCTTTACAGCTGGCCAGTTTGCTCGCTGTCGTGGTTATCGTCGTATGGGGTTTGTTTTTACCGGATCCGGGCAGCACTTTTGAACCGCAGGTCCACGAGTGGCTGAGTCCTCTGATCAGTCAGGGCACATTGCAGGCCGATCCGGAGTTGATACGGCGGATGGCGGAGCTGATGCCTGGAATTATGGTAAGCGCCATACTGGCCACCCAGATAATCAGTTTGGCGCTGGGGCGATACTGGCACGGATTGCTGATCGGTAACGATCAGTTCGGCACGGAGTTCAGACAATATCGCGTCGGCAGGATCGTCGGTTTGATCAGCACAGCGGGTCTTTTGGCGGGCCTGTTTTGGCAGGGACCGAACGCCGGCAGCCTGATCATGGTGACGGGCTCGGTATTTTTGGTTCAGGGGCTGTCTGTGGCACATGCCGTGGTGAAGGAAAGCGGACTGGGCCGCGCGCCCTTGATCATTATGTACCTGGCCCTCGTTTTTGCAGCCCAGCTGGCAATACCCTTGGTACTGGCAGTGGGGCTGGTGGATAATTGGCTGGATCTGCGTGGCAGACTGTTTTCGCGAAAGTGACAGGCCGGGCTCGGGCCGGATACTCAATAAAATGGTGAAACAATGAATGTAATACTGCTCGAAAAAGTCGAAAACCTGGGTGGAATTGGCGATCAGGTCAAAGTTAAATCTGGTTACGCGCGAAATTTTCTTTTGCCGCAGGGCAAAGCTTTACTCGCGACCAGCGAGAACGTGACGAAAATGGAGGCGTTAAGGGCGGAACTGGAAGCGAAAGAAAACGCTGAACAGGGCACGGCCCAGGAAAGAGCCGCCGGGCTTACCGGGCTGGTGGTAACGATCGAAAGCCGGGTCGGGCCGGAAGGAAAATTGTTTGGCTCGGTTGGTCCGATAGACGTGGCAGATGCTATTGCTGCGATGGGCCATGAAGTTCAACGCAGCGAAATTCGCATGGCGGACGGCGCCATCCGTGTGGCCGGAGATCACAGCGCAACGCTGCATTTACACTCGGAGGTCAATATGGACATAACTATTCGGGTAACCGGTGATGGTGCGGAGATGGTCAGTATTGAAGAAATCGAAGAGGATTCCACTGAAAGCGATGCTGCGGATACGACCGAAGAAACGCCGGCCAGCGAGTGAATCAGCCAGTCTGAGCTCGAGTTTAATCGTCCGTAAACCAGTACTCCGTCGAGGTGATATAGATGGGCTGAGAGCTACCTGGATGATTCAAGACAAGGCGCAGCCTGCAGGAAATGGCGCGCCCTTTGCAAGGGCTGCAACGCCGTATTGGATCATCCAGGTAGCTCCCTTCGGGCGAGCCGTGAAACGGTCGTCCGCGGTGTTGCGCCTCTTGGCAAGGACTGCACCATTGCCGGCGAGACGCGCCGTGCGGTCAACCGTTTCACGACTCGCTGAACCCATCAATATCACGTTGACGGAGTACTAGTGTAGAGTATGGCGATGGTCGAAGCGGTCCAGCCACAATATCCCGGTACGCAAACGGCGGAGAGCCTGCGACTGCCTCCCCACTCTGTTGAGGCCGAACAGGCGGTACTCGGTGGGCTGTTGCTGGACAACAGCGGTTGGGATCGAATTGCCGACCAGGTTCAAAGCAGTGATTTCTATCGCCGGGACCATCAGCTGATCTATGCGGCTGTCGGCGAATTGTCCGAAAAAAGCATCCCCAGCGATGCGGTGACCGTCTCGGAGCACCTAGAGAAAAACGGTCAATTGGATGCCGCCGGTGGCCTTGCCTACATAGCCGGTCTTGCGAAGGACACGCCCAGCGCCGCCAATATCACGACCTATGCCGAGATCGTTCGTGAACGCTCAATGCTGCGTGAACTGATGCGTGTCGGCGGAGAGATCGCGAGCAGCGCGCATGCGAATGATGGCCGTGGCGCCGGCGAGCTGGTAGACGAAGCGGAAAGGAAAGTCTTTGAAATCGCAGAGCGGGGCCAACGCAGCGGGTCCGGTTTTGTGGGGCTGAAAAAAATACTGCCGGCTGCCATCGACCGGCTGGACGAGTTAAGTCATTCAGAGGGCGATATTACCGGCGTCGCGACGGGTTTCCAGAAGCTGGATGCCATGACTGCCGGTTTGCACGGCGGTGAACTGATTATCATTGCCGGCAGGCCATCCATGGGCAAAACAACGTTGGCGCTGAATATCGCCGAAAATGCAGCCATAGCCGGTAGAGTACCGACTGCTCTTTTCAGCATGGAAATGTCGGCGGAGCAACTGGCCTTCAGGATGATCGGCTCTATCGGCCGGGTTTATCAGAGTAATTTGCGTTCCGGGCGATTTTCAGATGAAGACTGGACGCGAATTAATTCCGCGGTCGCGATCATGTCGGAGGCACCGATATTCATCGACGACACAGCCTCGCTGAGCCCGACCGAGATCCGCGCCCGCGCCAGAAGGCTGAAGCGAGAACATGGCCTGGGTTTGATAGTCCTGGATTATTTGCAGTTAATGGTGATTACAGGCACCAGGGAAAATCGGGCGACGGAGATATCGGAAATCTCGCGCTCTTTGAAATCGCTTGCCAAGGAACTTAATATTCCAATCATCGCGTTGTCACAGCTCAATCGTAGTGTTGAGCAACGCACTGACAAAAGGCCCGTGATGTCTGATCTGCGGGAATCCGGAGCGATTGAGCAGGATGCAGACGTGATCGCGTTCATTTATCGTGAAGAGGTCTATGACCCCGATACACCAAGAAAAGGCGTGGCCGATATTATTATCGGCAAGCAAAGAAACGGGCCCATTGGTGAGTTTCACCTGACCTTTCTCGGCGAATACACCAAGTTCGAAAACCTGGTCGCCGAGGAATATGGGCTCGGCGACTATACGTGAGTTCGCCAACGGCCCGGATTGATACCGGAGCTATTCGCCACAACCTCCGTCAAATAAGAAAAATAGCGCCGTCCAGCAAGATCATGGCAGTGATCAAAGCGAACGCCTACGGCCATGGGATTATTCCCGTGGCGCGGGCTCTGGACGAAGCAGACAGTTTTGCAGTCGCCAGGATTCAGGAGGGGATCCACTTGCGGGATGCCGGCATCGAGTCCGCGATCATCCTGTTGCAGGGCGTGCAGACAGCGGAGAATTTACGGCTCGCGCACCAGCATCGACTCGAACTGGTCGTTCATTCCGCGAACCAGCTGGAGCTTCTCGAACAATCCCCGGATGTCCAGGTTGCAATCTGGCTGAAACTGAATACCGGGATGAACAGGCTTGGGTTCACGCCCCGGGATTTTCCCGCTGCGTTTCAAAGGCTGCAAGATCTGGTTTCGGTCAGAAAACCGGTTCGTCTGATGAGTCATTTCGCGGATGCGGAGACTTCTGATTCAGAATTTACATCGCTGCAGTTGAAGCAATTCCTGGACTCAACGCGGGAGATACCCGCGGAACGCAGCATCGCCAATTCGGCTGCGATACTGGGTATTCCCGACAGTCACTTCGATTGGGTGAGGCCCGGTATCAGCCTCTACGGCGTATCGTCGCTGAGGGGGAAAACCGGGCTGGAACTGGGACTGCGGCCGGCAATGCAATTTTCGACCAGCCTGGTCGCCACCAGGACGTTAACCGCGGCGCAGACAGTCGGTTATGGCCGACGCTGGCAGGCGACCGGATCGACGGTGATCGGTATCGCCGCCTGCGGTTATGGCGATGGCTACCCGTGGGCATTGCCAGATGGAACTCCGGTCCTGGTGAATGGGGCCGAAGCGGCTCTCGTGGGACGTGTATCGATGGATTTGATCGCGATTGACCTCGGTGTCGGCAGCTCAGCCGGTCCTGGTGACGAGGTCATCCTGTGGGGGGATCAACTGCCGGTGGAGCGTATCGCGGCGGCCGCGAATACAGTTGCCTATGAATTATTGTGCGGGGTTTCCCAGCGTGTTCGCAGGCAGTGGTCTGATTGATCCCGGGCGCGGGCCTAGTCGATAAAGAATCCCATCTTTACGCCTGCCAGCTCGATAACGTCATTGTCGTTGAGTTGACGCGCCTGCGGCCCAATGGATTCCTCGTTTACTTTCGGGTGCCCCTTGGTGCCCGGGTCCACGTTGACGATGAAATACCCTTCGGCCCTGCGCGTGATCGCCGCCACCTGGATTCCTGGGCGGCCAAGGGTCGTCAAGGCCTTGGTCAGTTCCATTTCGCGTCCGGCGAATTGCCCGCTCAGCACCTGAATTTTGGCTTTTGGTAGGGCGGCCGAAGGTGCCGCACCAGTCGTGACGACGGTGCTGGTGTGATCCTCTACAGAATCTGCCCGGGCGGCAGGCGCTGCCCCTGCAACTTCACCGACAGCCTCATCGACAGCCACATTGACATTGCGAATGACGTCTTCGCTCTGCGAGCTGGGATGAATAACCATGGTTTTTTCGAAATCGTCCAGGTCTGGCTCCGCACTCTCATCATCGCCAAACTTGAGCTGGTGATGACCGACAGTAATCACGTCGTCATGTTGAAGCGCATGCTTTTTGATCAGCTTGCCATTGACGTAGGTTCCATTGGTGCTATTCAGATCTTCAAGGAATGAATCGTTGAGAATGTTGATGATCAGCGAATGATGTCCGCTGACAGCTGCATTATCGATACGGACATCGTTGTCCGGGAGCCGGCCGATGGTATACCGCTCTTTGGTCATGTTGTACTCGGCCAGCACCTGCCCGTCGAGGCTGAGAATCAAACGCGCCATTATGTCCCTCGAGTCATTCCTCAATAAAACCGGCTTAGGAGAACATTCCCTTAATCCGATCCATCATCCCTGTTTTGGCGGGGAACCATTCCATTGTGTGTGCAACAATCACAGATATGTTATCCCGCCCGCCATTGTCGTTGCTGAGCTGGACCAATTGTTTACCCACTGTGTCAAGATTAGCACTAAAAGTGCTGATAGTTAAGTGAATATCTTCGTCTTCGACCATGTCGGAAAGGCCGTCCGAGCAGAGCATATAATAGTCGTCAGGCATGACTTTCGCCTCCTGGACCTCCACTTCGACCTTTTGCTCGACACCCAACGCCCGGGTCACATAGTTCCGGTTGGTCGATCTTTGCGCCTCATCTTCAGAGTAAAATCCGCGATCGACCAGTTCCTGCAAAAGGGAATGATCCATCGTAATCTGTTCAAACCGCTCATTTCTGAGCCGGTATAGCCTCGAGTCGCCTACGTGGGCGATCGAAACACGATTGTCGTAAAATAGCGCCGCGACAATCGTCGTGCCCATTCCTTCGCATTGGGGCTGACTTTCCGAGGTCTGATTAATAATCTTGTTGGCGCGTGAAATGGCGTCTCGCAATACGATAGATTGGCGCATCAGGCCGGTTTCCGAGTCCACCGCGCCCCGGTCCAGACTATCCATACTCGCGTGAACCTGGTCAAGAATCGTTTTGACCGCAATTCCGCTGGCCACTTCTCCCGCATTATAACCACCCATGCCGTCGGCAAGCACTAAAAGTCCCACTGACATGTCTGTACCAATGGCGTCTTCATTGTGATCACGAACCCGGCCCACATCAGTGATTGCCAGGTGCTGAATTTTGTCTTCCAATTTCGTGCGTGCCAAAACTAATCCCCCAACTGCTCCTGGCACTGACGCAAGGCCGAGGCCATCGCGGCACCGTTTTCAAATCGCTGGTCCGTCTCCTTTTGCAGGGCGCGGCTGATGATATCTTCCAGGCACTGGGGTAACTCCGGCCGATATGTTCTAACGGGTGAGTGGTCAGCGCTCGCAATCTTGTACATTAGTCCAGTCATAGAATCCGATTGAAATGGCAGTTGGCCGGTTAATAACTGATAAAGCGTAACACCAAGTGAAAACAAGTCCGAGGCACCAGTCACATTTTTTCCTTCAAGCTGTTCCGGCGACATATAGGACGGAGTTCCCAGAACAATGCCGGTCTTGGTCGTATGTGAGTCGGTCAGTCGGGCAATCCCAAAATCAGTAATCTTCAGCTCGTCTTTCTCCGCAAGATAGATGATATTGGCCGGTTTTATATCACGATGGACGACATTTTGTTCATGCGCATAATGCAGTGCGTCGGCCGCCCTGGAAATGATCCGCAGTACCGTGTCCACCGGCAACAAATTTTCTGGTGCCGTGTACTTATTTAAGTGCTCGCCCTCCAGGAACTCCATCGCGATATAGGCGAGATCATGTTCTTCACCCGCATCGTAAACGGTCACAATATCCGGATGGTTGAGGCGACCAGCGGTTTCAGCTTCGCGGAAGAATCTTTCTTTGGCGCTGTCTATCTCGTCTTCCCCGAATTCATCCGCAAGTGGAATCGTTTTGATGGCAACCACCCGGTTGATCTTTGGGTCACGACCCAGGTAAACGACGCCCATGGCACCTTTGCCTATTTCCTTTTCGATCTCATAGCGACCCAGGACCGGTTTTTGAATACCGGATCCCTCGATCAGCAATGAGTCCCGGGCGGCGGATTTTCCCGCCCCGAAAATCATCGTCTCCTCGAGTTGTTGTGAGCGCTGCATTCGCTCCCGGATATCGCGGAATTCGATATCGTGCGAGGCCATATGGCCATATACCGCGCCCGCCTTATTGAATTGTCTTTTGCGCTCAAAATCCAGCCCGAGGTTGTACAGCAGGTCCATCATCGAATCGTCGTGCGGGCAGCGGCGGAATTTTTCGAATGCCATATCCAGCTGGCCCTGACCCTGAAAAGCCAGGCCCAGCATCTTGTTACTTTCAGCGCCTTCGGCGTCGGCCCTGAATCTAAGACGTTCCGTTATCCGGAAACTGCGCACGGTCATGACGAGATGCCCGCTGATGATCAGCAGGGCGGGACTTCCCAGGCGCAACCACTCTGCATCGAGCACGAGCAAACTGTATTCGGTGGCCATCAGGATCATGACGAGCAATAAACTGATCAACGCACCCGCTCCCGCTCGCAGGCGTGGTAAAACCATGCCCAGATAAAGTGCGATCAATGCGATCGCGCTGAATTCCAGAACCCAGGCCCAGTCCGGCCGAACCACGAAATTTTGCTGCAAAATACTGGACACGGTGTGCGCAAGTATCAGGATTGGCGCGGTGCTGGCATCGATGGGAGTCGACTGAAAGTCACCGATTCCGGTCGCCGTCGGTCCGATCAGCACGATCTTGCCTTTGAATTTATCGGCCGGGATAACGCCGGTCCAGACGTCATAGAATGAATCGACACTGAATGCCGCCCGTGAACCCCTGTCCGGATAAAAAAAATTCAGCATGCTGTAATCCGGCAGGGTTCCAATAAACAGTCCTCCGAGGCTGACGCCGCCGTCGGCGTGTACCCGTATGTCGCGGTGGTCCATGTTCAGGCTTTTCGCGGCAATACTGAGTGCCAACGACGGATATAATTGCCCGAAGTAATTCAATACCAGTAACTCTGAGCGCAGCTTTCCGTCCCGGTCAAGATTCAGGTTCAGGTGCCCGAGCGCCATTGCGGCCTCACCGAGTTCTGCAATCGGAGGCGACATCGCGTTGGCCGGCAATCCAGCTTGCTGTTTTGCACCCGCGCCAATTTCTGATAGCTGGTTTTTGCTAACGTAGTCCGGGGGCGGGTTGTCCGGATTTCCGAGCGCCATTCCCAGGCGAAACTCTATCGGTAAAATGATGTTTCCGGCCCTGCGGACGCTGTCTACGAGTTGCCGGTCATAGTCGATCGCCTCGATACTTTTATCGAGCCTGGCCCGCAGTGCTTCGAGGGCGATGCCGAGGTCGGCGTTGCCGCCGCCGACCTGGTCCGAAGATTCGAGTTCGCCGATCAGATTGCGCAGCTGGGCAAGTTGCTCGAGGCCCGGGTCAAGCTGTGGTTCCGACATCAGGATGGTGCTGGCGATAACCCGCGTGTTTGCCTCGGCGAGTTGATCCAGAAGGCTGGCAATAATATTTCGTGACCATGGCCAGCGACCGATGTTCTGAATGCTTCGATCATCAATTGCGATGACTGCGATCCGGTCGCTGGACTCCGCCTGGGTCAGCAAAATGCCACGGTCATAGATATACGCTTCCAGCGCATAGAAAAATCCGGTCGCCAGCCAATAGGCGAACAGACAAAAAATAGCGGTAAATCCGAATCCGGTCGTCCAGTTCGCAGACCAGTACTTTCCATTTTGTCCCGGCATGGCGTCCCTTACGGCCAAGTCGCATGAAGTATAAGCAGCTTTTTGCCTATTTTCGACTCCCGGCGGTATTCCTGGCACATGCTAATATCCGCGTCAGTTCAAAGGCGGAGCCAGAAATGGCGAAGACGCGTTCGGTTTATGTATGCAACGCCTGCGGAGGGCAAAGTCCGAAATGGGCGGGTCAGTGCCCCGATTGCGGGGCGTGGAATTCACTGGACGAGGCGACTGCAGTTGCCAAGGTTTCGCGTCTTCCCGGCTATTCCGGCGATGTCGGACTGGAAAAGCTCACCGATTCCGCAGCGGAAGACGAGGAGCGTATCGCGACAGGAATGCAGGAATTCGATCGGGTGTTGGGCGGAGGCGTTGTCAAAGGGTCGGTAACACTGATCGGTGGCGATCCGGGGATCGGCAAGTCCACGTTACTGCTGCAAATGATGGCTGGCCTGAGCGCCGAAATTCCCTGTCTTTATGTGACCGGCGAGGAATCGGTGCGCCAGGTGGGGATAAGGGCGAGAAGACTGCGGCTGCAACACAGCGAAATGACTCTTCTGGCGGATACCAGTCTGGAAAATGTTCTGGCCCACGCGGCGCGCTCAAAACCCGGGGCGCTGGTGGTTGATTCGATTCAAACACTCGTCTCCGACGAATTGCAGTCAACTCCTGGATCGGTTGCCCAGTTACGCGATTGTTGTGCGCAGCTGGTTCGTTATGCGAAGCAATCCGGGTGCGCTATTTTTCTCGTTGGCCACGTGACGAAAGAAGGCAATATTGCGGGGCCACGCGTGCTCGAACACATGGTAGACGCTGTCCTTTATTTCGAAAATGAACCTGGCAGCCGGTTTCGGCTGATTCGGGCCGTCAAGAACCGCTTTGGCACGGCCAATGAACTGGGCGTCTTCGCGATGGGCGCGGATGGATTGAAGGAAGTCCTGGATCCGTCCGCCATGTTCGTCTCGCGGCATGATGATCCGGTTTCAGGCAGCGTGGTCATGGTTGCTCGGGAGGGCAGCCGGCCGCTGCTGCTTGAGATTCAGTCTCTCGTCGACATCTGCCAGGGCAACTACCCGCGCAGGGTCAGTGTCGGGCTGGAGCATAATCGCCTGGCCTTGCTCCTTGCGGTGTTGCACCGCCACGGAGGGATATCGGCCGCCGACCAGGATGTTTTTGTCAACGTAGTCGGTGGCGTGCGCGTGGCCGATACGGCGGCCGATCTTGCCGTGCTGATGGCTTGCGTATCCAGTATCCGGGACCGCCCGTTACCTTCGAATCTGGTGTGTTTCGGCGAAGTCGGTCTTGCCGGTGAGGTTCGTCCCGTCGCCTATGGTGAAGAGCGTCTGGCCGAGGCGGCAAAGCACGGATTTCGCAGGGCGCTGGTTTCGCCAAGGAACGCGCCGAAAAAACCGCTCGGCGGTATCGAAATTGTGCCGGTCAGCCGCTTATCGCAGGCTATCAAGGCGGCTTTTCTCGACACGACATAGTTCAAGCATGGTTTGTGAAGCTTTGCGGAAAAGACCGCTTCGGCAGACAGCTCCACAAAGTGGAAAGTGACCTCGAGCTCACCTGGGACGCTGTCCTACCCACCACTTTGCCCGAATTGAGACGAAAAGAAGCGTGGCGCAATACTGACCGGAGGTCCTTCTTGACACGCTGGCTAGCCGCCCCGTTCGGCATTTTTTCGCGGGTGTATGCGTACGGTCTTGACGGTGTTGTCGGCTACATTCAGGATTTCGATCGGGTAGCCGGCCAGTTTCAGACCAGTTCCCGGTTCCGGGATGGATTCAAGATAATTCACGATCAGTCCGTTCAGGGTTTTCGGGCCATCGACGGGTAAATCCCAATTCATCAGTCGATTCAAATCACGCACATTGGCGGCACCATTGACCACAAATGTCCCGTCCCTCTGGGGGTGTACGTCCCGAGCCATGTCGGCGGGATCGGTGGTGTATTCACCGACGATTTCCTCGAGGATATCCTCCAAAGTGACCAGCCCTTGAATATCGCCATATTCATCAACGACCAGCGCCAAGCGTTGCTTCTCATTCTGAAAATGGAACAATTGCCGGTTTAACGGCGTTCCCTCGTGTACGAAGTACGGCTCTCTCAGGCTTCTGGCCAGTGCGTCCCGTTCGAGGCGTCCGTGCGCCAGGTCCCTGATTACCGAACGCAAATGCAGAACGCCCTGCAGATTGTCCAGCTCGTCGGAGAAGACCGGTATCCTGCTGTATTGCGTGTCTTGGATCTGGCGCAGAATATCCTCCCAGTTCTGGGCGAGATCCAGACCAACGACTTCGGCCCTTGGTACCATGACGTCTTCAACTGTGACCTTTTCAAGATCCAGTATACGAGTCATCATCTGTTGTCTTTTTCTGGGAATACGCGTTCCGGCCTCGGTCAGCACCACCCGCAGTTCCTCCTTGGTCAGGTGGTGCTGGTAAATGTCTGGACCTCGAACCCCCATCAGCCAGAGCACGCCATTGGATATACCGTTCAACAGCCATACAACCGGGTGCAAAATCTTGAGCAACGGGTAGTAAATGAAGGCCGCCGGCAAAGCGATTTTTTCCGGGTTGATCGCCGCGGCGGTCTTGGGAATGACCTCGGCGAAAATCAGAATGATCACAGTCAGCACC
This sequence comes from uncultured Gammaproteobacteria bacterium, assembly GCA_964568075.1. Lineage (GTDB taxonomy): Bacteria > Pseudomonadota > Gammaproteobacteria > Steroidobacterales > MnTg04 > MnTg04. The sequence continues at coordinate 33,954 of CAZMOM010000002.1, read as the reverse complement.
AGAGCTGCTACCGCGACCGAATGTTCTCCCCACTGGCGAACAGCGATCAGTGTCGTCAGCGAGGCCGCGAGTATGTGGGTCAGGTTATTACCGAGCAGAATGAGACTAATGATGCGATCCGGCCTTTTTAGCAAAGCCTCGGCAAGCTGCGCTCCGCGATGCCCAGAGCGCGAGCGATGCCGCAGGCGGTACCGATTGAGGCTCATCAACGCGGTTTCTGTACTGGAAAAAAAAGCAGACAGCGTCAAGAGGACAATCAGAATCCCGATCTGAGTGCCGAGAGAAAATTCGTCGCTCAACGAGTGAGCACCTCCGGTATTTTTATCAGGATCATGTTGGCCAGTTGGTGGCGAATCGTCAAGAAAAAGACCTTAGAGCCAGTAAATCATAGCAAACTGACGCTCCACTGCCGGTGCAAAAAAACTTCCAGTACGATTTTGCTACCGAAATAAGCGAGCGCCAGGATTGTGAATCCGCCCAGGACCCAAAGAAGCGCTATTCTGCCACGCCAACCGAACCGCCAGCGTCCCAGTGCCAGAACACCAAAAACAAGCCAGCTGACCAGCGAAAGTACGGTTTTATGGGCCAGGTGCTGGCTAAATAAATTTTCGACAAAGATCAATCCGCTAAAAACTGCCAGGGTCAGGCCGATAAACCCGATGGTTATGGCGCCAAACATCATGCCTTCCATTGCATCCATTGGCGGCAGACGCCTTAGCCAGCCTGTCGGTTTGCGGCTGCGTAATCGGTTGTCCTGGATCGCCAGCAATACAGCGAGAGCTGCCGCGACACTCAGCAGGCCATATGCCCCCGCCGACAAAAGAATATGCGCCTTCAGAGGCCAGTCCATCGCCGGGCTGCTATAACCAGGCCCGCCCAGCCCGGTCGCGAGGACGCTCACGCCACCGATGCCCAGCAGAATTATCGCCAACCCCGAAAAAGTCGGCTTGGCGATGAAAATCAGGCCCATGGCCGCCATCATCCAGCCGACAAATGAGAAAGCGGATCCGGTGTTCAAAATCATGCCCGGCGCGGCCAATATCGCCGAATAAAGCATCCAGCCATGCAGCAGCCAGGCGATGCCTCCGGAGACACCACCGAAAGTTCTGCTGCGGTGGATTCGGTCGCTGATTCTGCCGGAAAGCAGGAGCGTACAAACGAGATAGGCAAAGAGACTGGTGGCGGTTAGCACAAGATTCGTGTCGATATCCTTTAGACCCGATAAATAATCGCACACGATGCGTGGGATGAGAAGCGCTTGCGCGCCGCCATACGCCAGTTAAACTGCCTGCTTCCGGCATTGTGGAGAGGCTTCGCCTGATGTTTGCCAGCCTGAATGAGCGACTCGTCCAGACCACCCGTGACCTGATCGGCCGCGGCCGGTTGACCGAGGAAAACATCAAGGACAGCCTGCGCCAGGTTCGGATGGCGCTGCTCGAGGCCGATGTCGCCCTTCCTGTGGTCAGGGACTTCATGTCACAGGTGAAAAAGCGTGCCATCGGTGAGGAGGTCAATCGCAGCTTGAGCCCGGGCCAGGCGCTGATAAAAATCATGCAAACGGAACTGGTTAGCGTGATGGGGCCGGAGAACCCGGGTCTCGATCTGCGTTGCCAGCCACCCGCCGTCATTTTACTGGCTGGTCTTCAGGGTGCTGGTAAAACGACAACGGCGGCAAAGCTTGCGATGTGGCTACAGGCAGAGAAAAAACGAAAAATTATGCTGGCCAGTACGGATATCTACCGTCCCGCGGCGATATTGCAACTGGAAAAGCTGGCTCGGGAAACAGGATCGGAGTTTTACGCACTGCCGGATGGTCATTCCCCGGCGGGTATTGCCAAAAATGCACTCGCGGAAGCAAGGCTGTCACAGTGTGATGTATTGGTGTTGGATACGGCCGGGCGATCCCATGTCGATGAGGATATGATGGCCGAGTTGCACGAGTTGTACGAAATCGTCGCCCCCATCGAAACACTGTTTGTCATCGACGCCATGGCCGGTCAGGATGCGGTCAACACGGCCCGCGCATTTTCAGACTCGCTCGCCCTGACCGGTGTAATTCTGAGCAAAACGGACGGTGACGCACGGGGTGGGGCGGCTTTGTCGGTGCGAAAAATAACCGGAGTACCGATCAAATTTCTGGGTACCGGCGAGAAAATCGAATCGTTGGAGGTATTTCATCCGGACCGAATTGCCTCACGCATTCTCGGGATGGGCGATGTCCTGAGCCTGGTCGAAGAGGCGGAGCAAAAGCTCGATCAACGGCAATCGGTAAAGCTTGCGAAAAAAATCCGTAAGGGGAAAGAGTTCGATTTTTCCGACTTGCGCAGCCAGTTGCAACAGATGCTGGCAATGGGCGGGCTCGGCGCTTTGCTAGCCAAACTACCGGGTGGGATGGGATTGACGCGGGGAACGGCCGGTCAGCCCGATGATCGTATGGTCCGCCGGCAGATCGCCATTATCGACTCGATGACCGTCGACGAGAGGCGATTTCCTAAAACGATTAATGGCTCTCGAAAACGCAGAATTGCTGCCGGGTCCGGCACAGAGGTGCAGGACGTGAACCGGCTCGTCAAGCAGCAGACGCAGATGCAGAAAATGATGAAAAAAATGCAAAAGGGGGCATCAATAGACTCCTGCAGGGGCTGGGTGGCGGCAACGGCAGATTTCCTGGCCGCTGAGCGGTATCCCGTAAGAGACGGGCTGGTCAAAAATTGGGGGCACGCGTCCTGCAGTCCACTTTTAAATGCTGGAAATGCTTCACTTTCGGGAAAATTCCAGTAAAATTCCGCGGTTAACTTTGGCCGCCTTGGGGTGGTCGAAGGGTTTGTTATGTTCGGGCTCTGTAGCGGCGTGCCGATTGCGGACCCCGAACCTGGCGGCTTTTATTTTTCAAGAGGAATAAGCCTTTATGGTGAGCATACGTCTTTCCAGGGGAGGAGCCAAAAAGCGGCCTTTCTATCACATCGTCGTAACCGACAGTCGTAACCGGCGCGATGGCCGGTATATAGAACGCCTGGGATTTTTTAATCCGATCGCAACCGGTGGTGAAGAGAAGCTGCGCATAGACGTTGGCCGAGTCGAGCACTGGGTCGGGCAGGGCGCCAGACCGTCTGATCGGGTAGCCGCGTTACTCAAGAGTTACCAGGCTCCGTCAGCGTAAGGATTGTCGTCATGGCGGGCAAAGAAGCGCGTCGTGTAGATCTGGGCAAGATTGTCGGGCACTTTGGTGTGTGTGGCTGGGTCAGGGTGAAATCCTTTACCCGGCCGGCGGAAAATATTTTCTCGTACGGAACCTGGCGGCTTGCGGACGACACCGGCAGCCTGGATGTGCATTTGCGAGAAGGTCGGCGGCAGGGAACCGGTCTGGTCGCGAAACTGGATGGTTTTGATGATCGCGACGGTGCGCAAGAACTGATAGGACTGACCGTTTCGGTGTCGCGCAGCGAGTTGCCGGATCACACAGACGAGGGTTTCTACTGGACCGACCTCGAAGGGTTGAGAGTGGTGACCGGCACGGGGCAGGACCTTGGGAAAGTCGATTATCTGCTTGAAACCGGTGCCAATGATGTGCTGGTCGTCGCAGGTGATGTCGAGCGACTGGTGCCGTTTGTCATGGGACAATATATCAAGGCGGTGGACCTGGAGGCAGGCGTAATTACCGTCGACTGGGATCCGGAGTTTTGAGGTGATGAATGCGTATCCATGTGGTCACTTTGTTTCCAGAACTGATACGCGATGCGCTTGCATTCGGTGTTCTGGGCCGGGCGATTGACAGGGGGCTGCTCGACGTAACCCTGAGCAATCCGCGAGACCTGGCCGATGATAAACACAGTACGGTGGATGACCGGCCGTACGGCGGCGGGCCGGGGATGGTGTTGAAGGTGGAGCCGGCGAGGACCTGCCTGCGGCAGGCCAAAGGCGAATTGCCGGTAGGCAGCCGGAGTATTTATTTGAGCGCCCAGGGGGCGCCGCTCGATCACGCGAAAGTTCGTGCAATGGCTGCAATGCCTGGATTACTGCTGCTGGCGGGGCGTTACGAAGGCGTTGATGAGCGGCTGTTGGAAAGCGAGATCGACGAGGAGCTATCGATCGGCGACTATGTTGTCAGCGGCGGAGAGCTACCGGCGTTGGTGGTCATGGACGCGATAGCCCGGTTGCTGCCAGGGGTGTTGGGAGATGAACTGTCAGCCGAACAGGACAGTTTTGTCGAAGGCCTGCTGGATTGCCCGCACTACACGCGGCCCGACAGGATCGATGGAAAAAACGTACCCGGGGTTTTGTTGTCGGGGAATCATGAGGAAATCCGGCGATGGCGACTGAAGCAGGCGCTGGGCAGGACCTGGATACGACGGCCCGACTTGATCGAAAAAATGGACTTGTCGGATGAACAGAGTGAGTTGTTGAGTGAATTTTTGGCCGAACAGAAAGACGGTCAGGCGATGGCTGATAAAGCCGGTATTTGATTGAAAAGGATTGCCCGAGGGCAGGTGACTGAGATGAGCAAGATAATTGAAACACTGGAACAGGAACAAATGAATCGTGAGATCCCGGACTTCAGTCCGGGGGACACAGTGGTCGTTCAGGTCAAGGTTAAGGAGGGTAACCGGGAACGTTTGCAAGCTTACGAGGGTGTGGTTATTGCGAGGCGAAACCGCGGCCTGAATTCATCTTTTACGGTACGAAAAATTTCTCACGGCGAAGGTGTCGAGCGGGTCTTCCAGACCCACAGCCCGGCGGTAGCATCGATCGAAGTCAAGCGGCGCGGGGATGTTCGCAGGGCCAAGCTTTATTATCTGCGCGACCGTACCGGCAAGGCCGCGAGGATCAAGGAGAAAATCTGAATATCGGCTTTTAGCCGTAATTCATCAGCTATAATCCGGGGTGACTGCGACAGCGGTCACCCTTTTTTTGTTAGCCTTTACAGGCGACCAGGATGAAAAGAGCCCGCATACCCTGCAAGGAATCCTCCGGCAATGATTCGATTTACGCATAGCGCCGCGATTGTTGTTCTGATCACTGTAACGCTGGGTATTTCAGGGTGCTCGTTAATCATCTCAGGCGCGACCAGTTCGATGGCGGATAATTTATCAGAGGCCATCATCAATCAATCTGATCCGGAAACGGTCCGTCAGGGCGCACCGGCATTTCTGCTGATGATGGACGGGTTTGTCAGAGGTTCTCCCAACAGCGGCCCGCTTTTACAAGGCGCAGCAAAACTTTATTCGGTCTACGGTGCCGTTTTTGTTGATGATCCTGTCCGGGCGAAAAGATTGACCGAGCGCGGTTTCGACTATGGCAGGCGAGCGCTGTGCCTAAAGCGAAAAAACGCCTGTGATTTGCATCAGCTGGCATTCGAGGACTTCCTGTCGGGCCTCGACGGATTGAAGACAAATCAAGCGCCCGCGCTTTTCGCCTATACCGTTAGCTGGCTGGCTTATATCAGAACGCACAGCAGTGACTGGGGCTCCGTCGCGGATCTGCCCAAGGTCGAGGCGGCGCTGAATCGTATTGTACAGCTTGACGCCGGTTATGAGAGCGCGGCGGTTAACCAATACCTGGGCATCTTGAACACGCTAAGGCCTAAGGCGTTGGGCGGAAATCCAGAATTGGGCCGGCAATATTTCGAAAAAGCGGTTGATCTTACCGATGGTCGGGATCTGAGCATCAAACTGGAGTTCGCCCGAAGTTACGCAAGGTTGATATATGACCGCGAACTGCACGACAGCCTGCTTGTCCAAGTTCTTAAAGCCGACCCCGATGTTCCCGGGTTTACGTTGTTTAACACGCTGGCGCAGGAGGAGGCTCAGTCGCTGCTTGACTCGTCCGACGATTATTTCTAGCCGTTTTCTCCAGCCTATTTTTCTAGCAGGTGCATGTATGTCAGGACTTTCTAAAACTCTGTTCGGCGTTGTACTTATTCTCGCATCGCTACAGGCCGGGGCGGTGAAACTCAAGATTGCCACGCTGACGCCCGAAGGGTCCGGCTGGATGGAGTCGATGCGCGCTGGCGCCAGGGAAATCAAAGAGCGAACGGACGGCCGGGTCGTTATCAAATTGTATGGCGGCGGTACGATGGGGTCCGACAAATCAGTGTTGAGAAAAATGCGGGCCGGATCGCTGCACGGTTCGACATTTACGGCCAGCGGCCTGACAGACCGTTTCCCAAACATACAGATTTACTCCTTGCCGATGGTTTTCAGATCACTCGACGAAGTCGACTTCGTACGTCAACGCATGGATGGGAAACTGCTGGACGGGATGCGGGAAGCTGGTTTGGTTTCATTCGGTATCGTCCACGGCGGGTTTGCCATGATGATGTCGAGTCACCCGGTGAGGAATCCGGACGATCTGTCGGGAAAGAAAGTCTGGATTCCTGAAGGCGATAAGACCAGCTATGCAGCAATGAAAGCAATGGGGCTCTCCCCGGTGTCGCTGCCGTTGACCGATGTGATGACGGGTCTGCAGACGGGACTGGTCGACGTTGTCACGAATTCACCGGTTGGGGCGATCGTTTTGCAATGGCATACGCGAGTTAAGTACGTATTGCGGTTACCATTGGTTTACGTCATCGGTTTCCTGACTATTGAAGAGAAAGCCTTCGACAGACTGACTCCCGACGATCAGGCGGTCGTGAGTGAGGTGATGAGCCGGATCTACAAGCAATTTGACAAGGACAACCGGCTAGATGACGCCGCCGCAACGCAGGCGTTGTTAAACCAGGGAATCACCGCCATCGATCCGGATGCCGGCGATGTCGAAGGGTGGCGCGAACAAGTCCTGGCCAGTAACCTCGCGCTGGCGGAGCGTGGCGAATTCGATGCCGAACTTTATCAAGAGATGCTAAATTATCTGGAGCAGTACAGGTCAGCTAAAAAGACCAGTACCGAATCAGCCGATCATGCTGATAATATCGCGCACCTGGACCCCGGTCAGTGACCAAACTTTCGCCCGGAGAGCGCCTGGCTCAGTGGGGCCGATTTCTTGAAGACGGATTACTGGTCACGTTGCTGATTGCGTTGATCGTAATCGCGACTCTGCAGATATTCCTGCGCAATGTTTTTGGCGGCGGTCTGGCCAATGCAGATGAGTTTCTCCGCATCCTGGTTCTCTGGCTGGCGATCCTGGGCGGGCTGGCGGCGAGCCGCGACGAGCGACACATTTCGATCGATGTTATTACCCGGAAATTGCAGCCGAAAGCCGTGGC
>CAZMOM010000002.1:14689-26740 GCA_964568075.1 uncultured Gammaproteobacteria bacterium | reverse complement strand
CTTTTTCGTTGCGCTGGTGTGTGCCTTCATCGCCAGCGGGTCACTGTCATTGGTGACCGATGCCTACGAATACAAGGATACGGTCTTAAATGGCCAGCCGGCCTGGTTGGTTCAACTGATCTTGCCAGTCGGATTCGCGTTGATGAGCTGGCGCTATCTGGTTCACTGCCGTCGATACGTGATGCTGCTACTGAGTTTACAGGTGCCCGATGATCCTGATTAGTCTGGCGTTGCTGGCACTGGCTCTGCTGGGCGCACCGTTGTTTTCGATTATCGGTGCGAGCGCAATGTGGGGATATTTTCAGTCCGAAATCCCGCAGACCAACATTGGTATCGAAATTTATCGCATCGCCGAAATGCCGATCCTGCTGGCGATCCCGTTATTTACTTTTGCGGGGTATATGCTCAGTGAAAGCCAGGCGCCGTCTCGCCTGGTTCGCCTTTCAAACGCTTTGATCGGCTGGATGCCCGGTGGTCTCGCCGTCGTCTGCCTGGCAACCAGTGCGATGTTTACTGCGTTTACCGGCGCGTCAGGCGCCACCATCATCGCACTCGGCGCCTTACTTTATCCGGCATTGCTTGAAGCGGGTTATCAGGAGCGGTTCAGTCTCGGCCTGGTTACTTCGGCGGGAAGTCTGGGCCTGTTATTTGCCCCCTCGCTGCCGCTGATTCTTTATGGTGTGGTTGCGCAGATATCGATTGACGATCTGTTTCGCGCAGGTGTCGCTCCCGGACTGTTGATGATCCTGATGCCGGCGGCCTGGTGTATATGGAAAAAACGAGACATCCGGCAGGCGGCCGGAAATTTTTCCTGGGCGGAAGTCGGGCGGGCGTTATACGCGGCCCGCTGGGAACTGCCTCTCCCGTTCGTCGTGTTGGGAGGGATTTACAGCGGTTACTTTGCCGTCTCCGAGGCGGCGGCAGTAACCGCGTTTTATGTTCTTGTCATCGATGTATTGGTTTTGAAAGAAGTGACCCTTACTGCCCTGCCGCGCGTCATGAGAGAATCAATGGTCCTGGTCGGTGGTATTCTTCTGATTCTTGGAATGTCGCTGGCATCGACGACTTTGATGATCGATGCTGAAGTGCCGCAGAAAATGTTGTCGATGATCAGCACTTACGTCAGCGGCCAGTTGAGTTTCCTGCTACTGCTGTTTGTTTTCTTGCTGATACTTGGCGCAATTCTGGATATTTTTTCGGCACTCGTGCTGGTCGTGCCGCTGTTATTACCGGTTGCCGAAAGTTTTGGCGTCCATCCATTGCATTTGGGGATCATTTTTCTGGCGACAATGGAACTGGGTTACCTCACACCGCCGGTGGGTCTGAATCTGTTTATTTCCAGTTACCGATTCAATAAACCGATAACCGACGTTTATCTGGCAACTGTGCCATTTTTGTTGATTCTGTTGCTGAGTGTGTTATTGATTATTTTTGTCCCGCAAATTTCTTTGTGGCTTGTGAACTGATTCACTGTAGCTTTTGGCCGATTCGGCGAAAATCTGGATTGTTTGTGGCGTCTGCCAAAGCATAGCTCACCATGGTGTACTTAGATGATTTTTGAAACTGTTGGTCGAATACTCCGATTTATACTGCGTACGCTTGATGGAATGCGCCGCACTTTGCATTTCCTTTTCCTGCTGTTTTTGCTGGTGCTGGTGATTGCATTGCTGTCGACTGACATCAATATCGTACCCGAGACGGCGGCGCTGAGAATTGCCCCGTACGGAAACATTGTCGAACAGTACGAGGGTGACGCTGTGGATCGCGCATTCGACGAGATGCTCGGAGAGGCCGAGCCCCAGGCGCTCTTGCGTAGTCTCATCGAGTCGCTCGAGCTGGCTGCCGACGATCCCCGCATATCGTCAGTCGTGCTGCAGCTCAATCGCATGGGTGCGGCGGGACTGAGCAATCTGCAGACGCTTGGTGATGCGATAGACAAGTTCCGTGAGAGCGGCAAACCGGTTATCGCTATCGGCGACTATTATTCGCAGGGTCAATATTACCTGGCCGCTCACGCGGATGAGATATTCATGCACAAGATGGGTGGCGTTTTCATCGACGGATTCGGTTACTACCGTCTGTATATGAAGGATGCGCTGGATAAACTGAAATTCAAAATGCACGTCTTTCGTGCCGGCAAATATAAATCCTACGGCGCGCCGTTCGAACAGACTGAAATGTCCGCCGAGGAAAAAGAAGAATCCGTCGAGTGGCTCGGCGATCTTTGGAAAATTTACCAGCAGGACGTAACCGCCGCGCGAGATATCGATCCGTCCTCACTATCTGATTATGCGAATAATTTTGTGGCGGAGCTCCGGGCCGAGCAGGGAAACATGGCCGAAGTTGCCCTGACTGCCAATCTGGTCGATAAACTGCTTAGCCATGAGGAGATGATCGGCCGGCTGGCTGAGGTCGCCGGCACCAATGGGGACGATTACAATTCCTATAGCTTTATAGACTATGACGACTATCTCGATGCCATTAGTTTCGAAGACGTGCTTAGCGCGGACAGTCCTGACAGAATTGGCGTGATTGTCGCGTCCGGTGAAATATTGAACGGTCGCCAGCCGCCTGGAACAATCGGTGCCGACTCGATCAATCGGCTGATCAGAGATGCTCGTGAAGACGAAAGTATCAAGGCGGTGGTTCTACGTATCAACAGTGCCGGCGGCAGCACGTTTGCTTCCGAAGTAATTTTTCAGGAGTTGGTCGCCCTGCGTGAGGCCGGTAAACCCCTGGTGGTGTCGATGGGGAATGTTGCCGCGTCCGGTGGTTACTGGATTTCATTGCCGGCAGACCAGATTTGGGCAAGTCCGGCGACTATTACGGGGTCGATTGGCGTGATCGCGATGTTTCCCAGCATTGACGGGACATTGAACGCATTGGGTCTGAACATCGATGGTGTCGGAACAACTTCGCTCAGCGGGCAATTTAATCCCGCACGTGGCCTTGGTGATGACGGTAAGGATCTGATTCAACTGGGCGTCGATTTCAGTTATCGCGAATTTCTGCAGAAAGTATCGGCCAACCGTGATATGACAATCAGTGAAGCGGACGAGCTGGCACAAGGCCGCGTCTGGAGCGGAATAGATGCCTACAACCTGGGTCTGGTCGATGAATTGGGAGGGCTTGAACAGGCGGCGGCCGCAGCGGCCGGTCTGGCTGGACTGGATGACTATTCGCTGTACTACGTCGAGCGTGAACTTAGTTTTGAAGAATCGTTGGCGCTACGATTGTACGGCGCCGCCAGCATTGTCCTGCCCGATTCCCAGCGAACTGCTCACTGGAGCGAGCCGTTCAGGCAACTGGCGTTGCATATACAGAAAAATTTCGAGAGCCTGGCCAGGTTGAACGATCCGCGCGGCCTGTATTATTACTGTTTCTGCGAGCAATGAGACACCCGCGCGGCCAGCGCGCCTGACAGCTTGTTGAAAAAAAAATTCTCAGACGGCACGATACGGCGTTAAAAATCGGTTCAAAATGCTCATGTACTGGCGTGTACATTGCGCTGCCGGGCAGGACGCCCAAATGCCGCGGAGCCCAGGGACGGGCGAGAGCGGCGCCGGGCAGGACGCCCAAATGCCGCCGGAGTCCAGGGACGGGCGAGAGAGCGGCGTCTCGCCGATTCTCGCCTTGTCTCGCGCTCGCCTGAGGATTTTTCAATAGGCTGCTAGTTGGTCGAATTCAACTTCTTGTTTTCCCAGTACTTGGTTCCTGAAATATCAGCCTGCAGCATCAGTCCAACGTCTGTGAGCTGGAATATGGCAAGGCCGTGCCTGAAGGTCGTTCCCACGTTCGCGCCCTCGACCCCGGCGACTGCGTTCGCCGACACATCGGCCTGCCAGCCGTATTTCACGAAATCTGCATAGGCAGTTTTCGTCTCGAACAGAAAAACCACCTGGTATTTTTGGACGCCGAGGCCAATATTGATCCCACCCATACCCATTTTCATATAAGTTCGCTGGCCGCTCGCCTTCTTGACGATAACTCCCTGGCCGCCTCCGACCGTCAGAAACAGCGATGCTTTTAAGTTGCTGAAAACCCCATAGGCATAACTTTGCTCGTACAAGTGCTTCGCTTCACTGCTTTCCTCGAAAAGGGCCTGCAGCGTTTCCTTTGCCATCGCATCGATTTCCGCGCGCTTGGCGGCAATTGCCTGAGGGTCTGGGGTGCTAGCGCAGGCCGTCAGGCAGAGAACGAACATGCTGATAAGTAGTCTTTTCATTGCAAAGATCCTGTGGCTTATGTGTCTTGCCTAGCCAGTGGGCGACGATTAACTGAACGGGTGTTCAAAAGCTTTGACATTATCGACGAATTACCGGACAACGCCATTTGACGCAGATTGGCGACAATTAACCATTGCTAATTAGTTTTTGCATATCAATGAGTTAAATATAAAAGTCGAAACCATTTCCAGATCCGTGGAGTGGTATCTTCGGCTGCAGGCGGGAAATTTCCGCAGCCTGCATCGGCTAGTCGCTGCTGTTTCACGCCACCCAGTCAAGGATCACTTTACCCGACTGGCCGGAGCGCATGATGTCGAATCCTTGCTGATATTCTGCGACCGGAAAATGATGCGTGATGACCGGGCTAACATCCAGACCGCTTTGCAGCATGCTGGTCATCTTGTACCAGGTTTCAAACATTTCCCGGCCGTAAACGCCCTTGATTTCGAGCCCTTTGAAGATCACATGGTTCCAGTCGATCGCAGTGTCCATCGGCGGAATTCCCAACAGAGCAACCTTGCCGCCGTGATGCATGATCCGGAACAGATCGCGCAATGCGTCAGGACTACCGGACATTTCCAGACCGACATCGAATCCCTCGGTCATACCGAGTTTCTTCATCACCCGGTCCAGCGAGCCATTTTGGACATTGTGCGTCACCGTCGCGCCCATTTTTCCTGCCAGGTTCAATCGATAATCGTTGATATCCGTGATAACGACATGACGCGCGCCGGCATAGCGAGCGATAGCTGCCGCCATAATGCCAATCGGTCCGGCGCCGGTGATCAAAACGTCTTCGCCGACAAGATCGAACGAAAGCGCGGTGTGCGTCGCATTACCCAGCGGATCCAGGATCGAGGCGATGTCATCGCTGATGCAATCGGGTAATTTGAAAACGTTTTGTGCCGGAATGGAAAGAAGCTCGGCGAAGCAACCCGGCCGGTCAACACCAACACCCTGGGTATTTCTGCATAAATGACGGCGCCCGGCACGGCAGTTCCGGCAATAACCACAGGTAATATGCCCTTCGCCTGAAACCCGGTCGCCCGGCGCATAACCGTCGACCTCACTGCCGATTTCGACAATCTCGCCGACAAACTCATGGCCGACATGCATCGGCACGGGAATCGTCCGGCTGGCCCAGTCATCCCAGTCATAAATGTGAATATCGGTGCCACAAATAGCGGTTTTTCTTATTTTGATCAGTACGTCGTTATGACCCAGTCGTGGGTTTTCGACGTCATCCATCCAGATGCCTGGTTCCGCTTTTTTCTTGACCAGTGCCTTCATCGTTTCTCCTCAGGAAATAATTCCCATTTCCCGTCCGACTTTTGCGAACGCGCTGATGGCATGGTCGAGATGTTCGATTTCGTGGCCGGCCGAAATTTGCGTCCTGATCCTGGCTTTTCCTTTTGGCACGACCGGGAACGAGAATCCAATGACATAAATGCCCTCTGTCAACAGGTGATCGGCCATCTGGCTCGCGAGCTTTGCGTCCCCGAGCATGACCGGAATGATCGGATGTTCGCCCGGGACCAGATCGAATCCCAGCTCAGTCATGTGCTTTCTGAAATAGGCCGCATTCCTGTGAACTTTGTCACGCAGACTGGTATCGCTCTCGAGCATATCCAGGACCCGCAACGTTACCGCAGCGACAACCGGCGCGATGGCGTTGGAAAAGAGATAAGGTCGCGATCGCTGCCGCAACCAGCCGACCGCTTCTTTGCTGCCGGATGTGTAACCTCCCGCCGCGCCGCCGAGTGCCTTGCCCAGGGTGCCGGTCAGCAGATCGATTCGCCCTGTGACTCCGCGATACTCGTGTGTCCCGCGACCGGTATCGCCCATGAATCCGGTCCCGTGTGCGTCATCCACCATCACCAGCGCATTGTATTTATCGGCCAGAGCGCAGATATCGCTCAAATTGGCGATTACACCATCCATGGAAAAGACGCCATCGGTGGCGATCAGTCTGACCCTCGCGTCGGCCGCTTCCCTGAGCTTGTCCTCGAGATCGTTCATGTCGTTATTGTGATAACGATAGCGTTTCGCCTTGCACAGTCTCACGCCGTCGATGATGCTGGCATGGTTCAGCTCATCGCTGATCACCGCGTCATTGTCGTCAAGCAGCGTTTCGAACAGACCGCCGTTGGCATCGAAACACGACGGATAAAGGATCGTATCCTCGGTGCCGAGAAATCCACTGATTTTTTTTTCCAGTTCCTTGTGTACGGTTTGCGTTCCACAGATAAATCGTACCGACGCCATGCCATAACCATACTGGTCCAGCGCCTCGTGAGCCGCTCGAATCAGTTCCGGGTGATTCGCCAGACCCAGGTAATTGTTAGCGCAGAAATTGATGACTTCACGGCCATCGGCGATCCTGATATCGGCCTGTTGCTGAGAACTGATCACTCGCTCGGCTTTAAACAGGCCCGATTCTTTCAGTTGGGTTGTATTTTCGCTTAGACGTTCGAGAAAGGCCCGATCCACTGCGTCACTCCCGATGGCAAACCGAGGCGAATTATAGCAGTACAATGGTGGCGACCTGGAAGCAGGGTAAGGGGCGTGGACAAGCAGAGACTCGATCGGTGGTTATGGCAGGCGCGTGTTTTCAAAACCCGCGGCTTTGCCACGCGCGCCGTTCGTGCCGGTCATGTGCAGGTTAATGGTCATCGGGCCAAACCATCAAGGTTGCTCGAGCTTAGCGATATGCTGGAAATTCGGCGCGATGGGTATGCCCTGGAATTAAAAGTGTTGGGCTTCCCGATGCGCAGGGGCCCGAACCGGGAAGCCATGCTCCTTTACGATGAGACCATGGATTCTATTCGGGCTCGAGAGGATGCGATCGCGAGGCGCAAAGCCGGCACGGCCGGCTCACCCACCCCGGACAAAAGGCCCGACAAACGACAACGCAGGACCATACGCCGGTCACGGGGGAAGGAACCGCATGGGTGAGCCGGTAACGCCTGTGCTGGCCGCCGACATTGTTATCCGATTGCTCGATCGAGATGGCCTCCCGATCGTCCTGATCAACAGACGCAATCCGCCTTTTGGCTGGGCCTTGCCGGGCGGATTCGTTGACCGGGATGAAACCGTTGAGAACGCGGCGATACGGGAAGCGGCCGAAGAAACGTCTCTGCAAATCGGCCTCGTGAAACTACTTGGCTGCTACTCGGATCCGCAACGGGACCATCGATTCCATACAGTGAGCCTGGTGTTCGTAGCCGATGCGAAAGGGCAGCCACGGGCTGCCGATGACGCGGTGGGAATCAAAATCGTTTTGCCCGACGAGGCTCCATCGCTGGTCTTCGATCATGACATCATCATCGCCGATTATCGGCAGTATCTTGCAACCGGCGAGGTGCGGGCGATCAGTTGATTTAGGTTGCCTGCATTACCTGTCGCGAATAGTGTTTTGGCCATCGTTCAGGTAGTAATATCCGTGATTGTTCAATCTTCCACGAGACCAGAATATGCAGAAGGCCGGTTCTGACGGTATCGCTTACATCTTTTCCGGTGACGCGGCTGCAGCGTCGGAAGTCGGCCGGGCGATAAACACTTTTTATCTCGCTGACGAAGCGACGGCAGTTCGTGAGTTACTTGAACGAGCGCGGCTGCCTGATAACCACAGGCATGAAATTACTCGCCATGCGACTGCGCTGGTCAAGGCGGTCCGGCGCAATCGCAAGAAAAAGGGTGGTCTCGACGCTTTTCTGAAAAAATACGACTTGTCATCGCAGGAGGGCGTGGTCCTGATGTGCCTCGCCGAGGCCTTGCTGCGAATTCCGGATGCAGATACCGCGGACCGCCTGATCGCAGACAAGATTTCTGCCGGTGACTGGAAAGGCCACCTGGGGGCCAGTGACTCCCTGTTTGTCAACGCCTCTACCTGGGGCTTGATGCTGACCGGCCACATCATTCAGCCCGAACATGAAGCCCTGGAAAATCCGTCCGGGTATCTGCGCCGCCTGGCGGGAAGACTGGGCGAGCCGGTGGTGCGGACGGCCATGCGTCAGGCGATGCGCATCATGGGCCACCAGTTCGTGATGGGTCGCGACATCGGTGCTGCGCTAAAGCGGTCGGTAGCGGGCGATAATCGGCAATACAGACACTCATTCGACATGCTGGGCGAGGCGGCGCTGACCCAGGCGGATGCCGAACGTTTTTTCGAATCCTATGGTGAGGCGATCGGTGAGATCGGCAACAGTCTCGATAAGGATACCGACATCAATGATGCGCCCAGCATTTCTGTCAAATTATCGGCGTTGTTTCCACGTTACGAATTTGCGCAACGCCAGCGAGTTCTCGACGAACTGACTCCCCGGTTACTGGCGCTGGCCCGGCGGGCGAAAGAGGCCCGGATTGCCCTGACTGTAGATGCCGAGGAAGCCGATCGGCTGGAAATCTCGATGGAAGTGTTCGCCGCCGTCTATCGTTCCGGAACGCTCGATGGCTGGGACGGCCTGGGTCTCGCGCTGCAGTCGTATCAGAAACGTGCGCCAGCGCAGATCGGCTGGCTGACCGGTCTGGCCAGGGAATGCGGTCGGCGTATTCCGGTGCGCCTCGTCAAAGGCGCTTACTGGGATACGGAAATCAAACAGGCACAGGAAAACGGCTTGGCGGGATATCCGGTTTATACCCGCAAACCCATTACCGACGTTTCGTACCTGGCCTGCGCCCGCGACCTGCTGGTGGCCAGGGATGTTTTTTACCCGCAGTTTGCCAGCCATAACGCCCACACGGTTGCGAGCATCATGCTGATGGCGCGAAACGATCTGCCGGAATCCGGGAGCCGGGCAGATTTTAGCGCGAACGACAGTTTCGAGTTCCAGCGGCTGCACGGGATGGGCGAGGAACTGTACGAAGAGGTCATGGCCGAGGAAAAACCCAGTATTCCCTGTCGTGTCTACTCGCCGGTCGGTGAACACGAAGACCTGTTGCCATACCTGGTGCGTCGATTACTGGAAAACGGCGCCAACAGTTCTTTCGTAAACCGGATAGTGGATGAAAAGGCACCGATCGAGGAAATTGTCGCGGACCCGGTACTCGAGGTTGAACAGCTCGATGCCATACCTCACCCGCGAATCCCGTTACCGGCAGACATTTACGGGCCGGACAGAAAGAACTCCCGGGGCGTAAACCTCGCTGATCACGCCAAACTGGAGAAATTGGCGCTTGGGATGGCCAGCGCAACGACAAACGAGTGGCAGGCGGGGCCGATCGTCGGCGGCGAGCGGCTGGCCGGCGACAAAAAAGACATATTTTATCCGGCCGATCG
Source organism: uncultured Gammaproteobacteria bacterium (assembly GCA_964568075.1). Taxonomy (GTDB): domain Bacteria; phylum Pseudomonadota; class Gammaproteobacteria; order Steroidobacterales; family MnTg04; genus MnTg04. The sequence continues at coordinate 17,236 of CAZMOM010000002.1, read as the reverse complement.
CGAGCAGCGCATTGGCCAGGTCGAATCTGCGACCGCCGAACAGGTCGTACACGCGATCGATATTGCCAGCGCCGCACAATCAGCATGGGACGGGACACCGGCAGGCGAGCGCGCGGATCATTTGTCGCGTGCTGCCGATCTGTTTGAAGTTCACGAAGCCGAATTATTGGCAATGTGCGTACGCGAGGCAGGCAAATGTGTGCCGGACAGCATTTCAGAATTGCGCGAGGCGGTCGATTTTCTTCGCTATTACGCCGCCGGGGCGAGGCGGGAATTTACCGAGCCAATGCCATTGCCGGGGCCGACCGGCGAAAGTAACCACCTGCTGCTGCACGGCCGTGGCGTGTTCGTTTGTATCAGTCCATGGAATTTCCCACTGGCTATTTTCACCGGTCAGGTCGCCGCAGCGCTGGCGTCCGGTAATACCGTCATCGCCAAACCGGCGGCCCAGACCTCACTGGTGGCATGTCGCGCAGTCGAATTGCTGCACGAGGCCGGGATACCCGTGGAAGTTTTACATTTCCTGCCCGGCGCGGGCGCGGTCGTTGGCGCGACGGCGGTTGGCGATCCACGCGTCGCGGGCGTCGCTTTTACCGGATCCCTGGATACGGCCCGATCGATCAATTTAACCCTCGCAAAACGCGATGCACCGCTCGCCGCACTGATCGCAGAGACCGGTGGGCAGAACACGATGATCGTCGATAGCTCGGCACTGCCGGAGCAGGTGGTCAAGGACGTGGTTCAATCGTCGTTTAACAGTGCGGGGCAACGCTGCTCTGCCCTTCGGGTCTTGTGCCTGCAGGAGGAAATCGCGCCGAGGGTGCTCGAGCTTCTGGCTGGCTACATGCAGGAGTTGGTCGTTGGTGACCCGGCCGACCTGGCGACCGACGTCGGTCCGGTCATCGACGAGGTCGCGCAACAAATGCTCGTTGAGCATGTCGAAAAGATGAGCGTCCAGGGTACCGTGATTGGCCGGCTGTCCGTACCGGATGCGTTGTCCGCCGGCTCATACGTGGCGCCGCTGGCCGTAGAGATTCCCGCCATCGACGTGCTGGAGAAAGAAGTATTTGGACCGGTATTGCATATCGTCCGCTACCAATCGTCCGAGCTGAACGAGATGATCGAGGCGATCAACCGAACCGGTTTTGGGCTGACGCTGGGGATTCACAGCCGAATCGACGGCACCGCCAGGCATATCGGCACCAAGGCCGCCGTCGGTAATGTTTACGTCAACCGGAACATGATCGGCGCGGTGGTCGGTGTGCAGCCGTTCGGCGGATGCGGGTTATCCGGTACCGGGCCGAAGGCCGGCGGACCGTTTTACCTGCACCGGTTTGCCACGGAAAAAACGATTACGATCAACACGTCGGCGGTGGGCGGTAACGCGAGCCTTTTGTCACTGGAAACGGAATAAGGGAAGCTCTGATCCATTCATGAACTTGTATCTTGCGCCCAAAATATCCAGCTCCTGTGTCGCAAATCTTCGCAATAGCCAGCTATTACGTGCGCTTCGCGCCTTGAATCTGGATATTTTGGATTACAATCTACTTCGCCCATGAATAGATCAGAGCTTCCCAGGATTTAACGACGTATGAGTATCAGTATCTTTGACATCTTCAAGGTCGGCATCGGGCCATCCAGCTCCCATACGATGGGACCTATGAACGCGGCGCGGCGATTCGCCCTGGCGCTTGACCAGCAACGGTTGTTGGCCGATACCGATCGGGTGACCGTTCAGTTGTATGGATCGCTCGCGGCAACCGGAAAAGGACACTGCACCGATCGGGCAATCATGCTTGGCCTGGAAGGGGAACAACCGCATAACATCGATCCCGATCAGGTCGATCGGACGCTGGACAGGATCGCCCGGGCAGGCAAGCTGAATATCCTCGGCAAGCATGCGGCGAATTTCGATCAGGAACTCGACTTACTTTTTCATCACGACCAATTGTTGCCCCTGCACACCAATGGCATGCGGTTCAGCGCGCTCGATACACAGGGCGAGCCGGTTCTCGTCAATGAGTACTATTCGACCGGTGGCGGTTTCGTCATGGACGAGGATGGCTCTACGCAAACCGGTGGCGAGCAGGCGGCAAAGCAGCCCTTTGTTTTTAAAAATGCCGAGCAGATGTTGCAGCTTGCCAACAAGAACAAGCTGGGTCTTCACCAGCTGATGCTCGCTAACGAAATTGCGGCCGCCGATGAAAACGAAATCCGCCGCAGGCTTTTGGATATCTGGTCCGTCATGCAGGCTTGTATCGCTCGGGGGCTGGTGCGGGAGGGTACGCTTCCCGGCATTCTACAGGTGCCGCGGCGGGCGCCGGCGTTGTTCAAGGAATTGCAGTCGGAGGGCCAGCAAGGCAGCGATTTCATGGACTGGGTCGATGTCTGGGCGTTGGCCGTAAACGAGGAAAATGCGGCCGGTGGCAAAGTAGTCACCGCACCGACCAATGGCGCGGCCGGTATCATTCCTGCCGTGCTGAAATACTTTCAGAAATTTATCCCGGGGGCCTCGGACGATGGAATTGTCAATTTTTTGTTGACCGC
>CAZMOM010000002.1:0-14679 GCA_964568075.1 uncultured Gammaproteobacteria bacterium | reverse complement strand
GTATCGGCATTTTGTACAAGAAAAACGCATCGATATCCGGCGCCGAGATGGGTTGCCAGGGCGAGGTCGGGGTGGCCTGTTCGATGGCGGCCGCGGGCTTGGCTTCGGCGATGGGGGCGAGTAACGAACAAATCGAAAATGCAGCCGAGATTGGCATGGAGCACAACCTCGGCCTGACCTGCGATCCGATCGCCGGATTGGTGCAAATCCCCTGTATCGAACGCAATGCGATGGGCTCGATCAAGGCCATCAACGCGGCGAGGATGGCTCTGCGCGGCGATGGTAAACATAAAGTCAGCCTCGATCAGGTCATCGAAACGATGCGTCAGACCGGGCTCGACATGTCTACCAGTTACAAGGAAACCTCAACAGGCGGGCTCGCGGTCAACGTACCCGAGTGCTGACCACCTGGATCAGGCGTCCAGGCTGCGGGTATGGCGGTCAGGGCGATACTTGTTACCTGCGCCGTTCATACCTCGAGAGGCTCACCGGGATTGGCCGGAAAATCGATAAGCCCACCGTAATACCGGTCGTTGGTAATTTTCGTGTCGTTTATTTTGAACAGCGCACAGGACGCTGTTGGCAACCGGTCGATCCGGCCAGCCGCAAGCCGGTTGATCAACTCGGTCATACCCGGGTTATGGCCGACGAGCATCAGGTTTCCGCTGGCCGCGTGATGGCCGATGATCGTCAGCAACGTATCCGGGCCCGCGAGATAAAGATCGTCAATAAGAGCAATCCTGCCGATATCGAATTCAAGCATCGAAGCGATCAGTTCGGAGGTTTCCCGCGCTCTCAGGGCGGGGCTGGAAACAATCGTCTGCGGCGAAAAGCTCCGGTCCTTGAGTCGCTGGCCCATCTGCCGCGCCTCAAGCCGCCCACGCTCGTTCAGTGCACGTTCCTGATCCGTTTGATTCTGAGACCAGCCGGCCCGCGCATGCCGTATCAGCAAAAGGCTTTTCATGGCTGATTATCGCACCTGACCGGCGCAGCGCGTCGCCCATTCAGCCCGGTACCCGGACCTGGATGAATCCGTCGACGACCCGGGTTGCGAACGTCCTGACCGGCTCATAGGCCGGCGCGGTCAGCGCTTCGCCGGTGCGTAAGCAGAACCTCGCGCCATGGCGCGGGCAAATAATCTGATCGTTATCGATTGGACCCCCGGTCAGTTCTTCGCCGTCGTGCGTGCAAATATCCTCGATCGCATAAAACGCGTTGTCAATATTAAACACGGCGATCAGCGTGTCATCGACATCGATCACTTCAAAGCCGCCCTGGTCCAGCGCATCGGCCCTGATTACATCGTGCCACGCATCGCTCATACGAAGATTCTCCGAGACCGCGATCTACATCATGCCGGTCTGCAGGCGCGCGGCCTCAGACATCATGCTTTGGTTCCATGGCGGGTCGAAAACAAGTTCCACCTGTGCCTGCTCAATCGTCGGAATCAGCTCCAGCTTCGCGCGCACGTCGTGAATCAGAAGCGGGCCCATGCCACAGCCGGGGGCGGTCAGCGTCATGTCCACTTTGACGACTCTTTGTCCTTCTTCGGTTTGTTCCAGATCGCAGCGATAGATCAGCCCCAGATCGACGACGTTGATGGGTATTTCGGGGTCAAAACAGGTTTTCAATTGCTCCCAGACCAGGTTCTCGACGTCCTTATCATTGGCGTCGTCCGGCAGGGTAGGGGGCGGAATGGGCTCCTTGCCAAGCGCGTCGCCATCGCTACCGGCAATCAGAAAGAGATTGCCTTCGACATAAACAGTAAAGCTGCCGCCCAGGGACTGCGTGATATAACCGATGCTGCCCTGAGGCAGAGTGACTTCGCCGCCATCCGGTATCAAAACGGCTTTGCAATCGCGGTAAAGCGAAATGGGTTCGCTGTTATTAAAATACATGGCTTACTCCGTTTTTACGGAAACGAGTTCGTCACGGTTACCCCGAAGCGCGGCCATCACGGTATGCCAGCAAAGGCTGGCGCATTTGACGCGGGTCGGATATTCACGCACTCCGGCCAGGGCTGCCAGCTTGCCGATCCGGGCGATGTCCGCCTCGTAATCCATCTCTGTCAGCATGTCGTGAATCTCTTCGAACAGCGTTTCGACTTCATGTTCGTCAAGTCCTTTCAACGCTTCGGTCATCATCGAGGTAGACGCAATCGAAATCGCGCAACCGCTGCCTTCGAAACAGACATCGCTAATTTTTCCTTCCGACACGGTCACGTAGACGTGCAGTTTGTCTCCACACAGCGGGTTAAAGCCTTCCGCTTCGCGGTCGAATTCGTCCGGTCGGCGAAAATTGCGTGGATTGCGATTGTGATCGACGATCACGTCCTGGTAGAGCTGCGCCAGATCCATCAGCCGAATACCTCTTGGGCATGCCTGACGGCTTCGAGTAACTGATCTGCCTCCGCTTCGGTGTTGTAGATACCGAACGAGGCTCTGGCCGTCGCCGGCACGCCAAAATACTCCATGACCGGCATTGCACAGTGATGGCCGGTCCTGATCGCTACTCCATAATGATCGGCGATGGTTCCCAGATCATGTGGGTGTATGCCCTCGACGACGAATGAAACGACGGCAGTTTTTTCTTTGGCGGTGCCGATCAGAGTCAATCCCGGAATTTCGGCAAGCGCTGAGGATGTGTATTGCATCAGCCACTGGCTATGACTGGCAACCCGCTGCATATCGAGGGCCTCGAGATAATCGATCGCCGAGCCAAGTCCAATTGCGCCCGCAATATGCGGCGTTCCCGCTTCGAACTTGTGTGGCAATTCATTGTAAACGGTGCGCTCGAAATTGACGGCCAGTATCATTTCGCCGCCCCCTTGCCAGGGTGGCATTTCCTGCAACAGGTTTTCGCGGCCGAACAAGACGCCGATGCCGGTGGGGCCATACATTTTGTGCCCCGAAAAAGCATAGAAATCACAATCCAGTTCTGTGACATCGACGGACAGGTGGGGCAGCGCCTGGGCGCCATCAATAACCGTCGTTACGCCCCTCTGCCTGGCCTGGACACAGAGCTCGCGGACCGGGTTAATGGTTCCCAGCGCGTTGGAGACATGACCGAAAGCGGCAATGCGGGTGCGCTCCGTCAACAACGCCAGCCACCCCTCGACATCGAGTTCGCCCGTATCGGTAATCGGCGCGACCTTGAGCTCGGCGCCGGTCTGTTCGCACAGCATCTGCCAGGGCACGATGTTGGAATGGTGCTCCATCCAGGTGATCAGTATCTCGTCGCCCGGTTTTAGCAAGGGTCTGCCGTAGGCCTGAGCGACCAGGTTGATCGATTCGGTGGTGCCGCGGGTAAACACGATTTCTTTCGTACTGTGGGCATTGATAAACCGTCGTACCGACTCCCTGGCGTTTTCGTAAGCTTCCGTGGCTCTCTGACTCAGTGTGTGTATGCCGCGATGCACGTTTGCATGGTCGTGGCGGTAATAGTTACTGATGGCGTCGATGACCTGGACCGGTCGCTGGGCCGATGCCGCGCTATCGAGGTAGACGAGGGGGTGGCCATTGATCTGTTGATCAAGAACAGGAAAGTCCGACCTGATCGCAACGATATCGAGCTTGTCGGTCCTGGTCGTTGTTAGCGCTCGGTTCATGAAGTCACCAGTTCCGCGATGTTTTCGAGGTCCGGCAAGCGACCGGCGAGGTGCCGGGTAATCATTTGTCTCAGCGTCTCTTCCTCGAGTTTCAAAATGACATCCTCGGCAAATGCGAAAATCAACAGCGCACGCGCCTGGTCATCGATGAGACCGCGCGTGGTCAGATAAAAAAGTGCATCTGCATCCAGCTGTCCAATTGTCGCACCGTGACTGCATTTCACGTCATCGGCATATATTTCCAGCACCGGTTGAGTGTCGATTTCGGCGCCGGCACTGAGCAGCAGATTACGATTGCTTTGTGTGACCGCGGATTGCTGAGCGTCGACGTGAACCACCGCCTTGCCACAGAAGACCGCCCGCGCGTTCTGATCGAGGATGCCCCGATAGTCCTGGTTACTGCTGGCTCCGGGTTGCAGATGGTTGACCAGCGTGTGATTGTCGATGTGTTGTTTGCCACCGGCGACGTAAAGACCATTCAGCACCAGTTCCGCGTCCCGGCCCATCAGGTCGAACTGCATGTTGGTCCGGGCAAGTTTCCCGCCCAGGCAGATGTTGTGGCTGACCAGTTGCGAAGCGGCCGCCTGGCGCACAAATAATGAGCCCAGGTGGAAAGCGGCCTGGCTCTCTTGTTGAATTCGGTAGTGAATCAGCTGCGCGCCGGCGGCGAGATCGATCTCCGTCAGGCCGTTGCATAAACCCGTGTTGTCTTTTTCCGACGTGTAGTGTTCTATCACCGATGCCTTGCTACCGGTGGCTGCGCGAATCAAAACCCGCGGGTGACTCGCCATGGCCTGCTCGCCACCTGATGAGTGAAACAGCAGGTAAATCGGCCGCGCAGGCTGCCGGTCCTTGCCCAGCTCAAGAACGACACCCTGATTCATAAAGGCCCGATTCAGGGACACAAACTGGTGCCGGTTTGGATCCGGTTGCGGCAAAAGGCCCTGAGCGAGACCGGGTTCCTGTTGCAGTGCCTCTGGCAACAGGCGAATCCCGTTTTTTGCCAGCCCCGCATCATCTGACCGGTCAGGCTGATAGATGCCGTTGACGAACACGACGCGTATTGCGTTCAGACCGGCAATCCCGATCTCGCCGGCTATGGTCGTCTGGTCCTGTGGCAGGCCAAAGCTGCGCTTGCCGATGTTTCTGAGCGTCGTGTATTTCCAATACTCGTTTCTCGGGCCGGGCAGGCCGGCATTCAGAAACTCTTTCATCGCCTGCTGGCGCACCTGGTGCACGAGCTCGCCTCCCGGTGCGTCTCCCTGGCGGGAAAAGTTTTCCTCCAGACTTTTAATCATCGGGTTCATGCCCCGATTACCTCCTGTCGCAGCCACTCGTAGCCTTTTTCTTCCAGGGTCAGCGCGAGTTCCGGACCACCACTGCGCGCAATCCGTCCATCGGCCAGCACATGAACCTTGTCGGGTTTGATGTAATCGAGCAGCCGCTGATAATGCGTGACCAGCACGATCGCCCGGTCATCATTTCTCAACGAGTTAACGCCGTTAGCGACAACTTTGAGTGCATCGATGTCCAGCCCGGAATCCGTTTCATCGAGCACAGCCAGGCGTGGTTCGAGCACCACCATTTGTAAAATCTCGTTGCGCTTTTTTTCGCCTCCGGAAAAACCGGCGTTTACGCTCCTGTTCAGGAACGATTCGTCTATTTGCATTAATTGCATTTTTTCCTTGATCACGGTCAGAAACTCGAAAGCATCCAGCGGTTCTTCACCACGATATTTTCGTTGTGCATTGAGCGCCGCTTTGAGCAGATAGGCATTGTTGACGCCTGGGATCTCGACCGGATACTGAAAGGCGAGAAACAGACCGCGCCAGGCTCTCTCTTCCGGGCTGAGTTTCAGCAGGTTTTCGCCCAGGTACTGAACTTCACCACTGCTGATCTCGTAGCCATCGCGACCGGCCAGTACCTGCGCCAGCGTGCTTTTGCCCGAGCCATTCGGCCCCATGATCGCGTGGACCTCGCCCGCACCGACTTCGAGATCCAGATCACGCAGGATCGGCTTGTCGCCTATGCTGACACTAAGTCTGGAAATACTCAGTAATATATTGTTTTTACTCATAAAAATAATTCAAATTAACCCACCGCACCCTCGAGGCTGACCGCCAGCAGGGCTTGCGCCTCTACCGCAAACTCCATTGGCAATTCCTTGAAGACTTCTTTGCAAAAACCATTGACGATCATGTTGACCGCATCCTCCTCTTCGACCCCGCGTTGCCGGCAATAAAACAACTGGTCTTCGCCGATGCGCGATGTCGTCGCTTCATGCTCTACCTGTGCATCGGGTTCCTTGACCTCGATGTAGGGGAAGGTGTGCGCGGCACAGCGGTCGCCCATCAACAGCGAATCGCACTGGGTGAAATTTCTTGCGCCGGTCGCGCCGGGCAGGACCTTGACCAGGCCGCGGTAAGCAGTACTCGCACGACCCGCGGAAATACCCTTGGAGATGATTGTGCTTTTGGTGTTTTTACCCAGATGGATCATTTTTGTACCCGTATCGGCCTGTTGCATATTGTTGGTGACTGCGACCGAGTAGAACTCGCCGACCGAATCGTCGCCGCGCAAAATGCAGCTCGGGTATTTCCACGTGATCGCCGAACCGGTTTCAACCTGGGTCCAGGAAATGTGCGAGCGATGACCACGACATTCCCCGCGTTTGGTGACGAAGTTGTATATCCCGCCCCGGCCTTCCTCGTCACCGGGGTACCAGTTTTGAACCGTCGAATACTTGATTCGTGCATCATCCAGCGCTATCAGCTCGACGACCGCCGCGTGCAATTGATTCTCATCCCGCATCGGCGCGGTACAACCTTCGAGATAACTGACATGGCTGCCTTCTTCGGCAATGATCAGCGTGCGTTCGAACTGGCCGGTCTTCGCCTCGTTGATCCTGAAGTAGGTGGATAACTCCATCGGGCAGCGAACGCCCTTGGGGATAAACACGAACGATCCGTCGCTGAAAACGGCGGAGTTCAAGCAGGCATAGAAATTGTCGGCATAGGGTACGACGCTGCCAAGATACTGCTCGATCAGCTGCGGGTGATCCTGTACCGCCTCAGAGAAAGGACAAAAAATCACCCCGGCTTCGGCGAGCGTTTCCTTGAATGTCGTGGCCACCGAAACGCTGTCAAAAACCGCATCGACGGCAACGCCGGCAAGGCGCGCTCTTTCGTGCAGCGGAATTCCTAGCTTGTCGTAGGTTTCGAGCAGTTTCGGATCGACTTCGTCGAGGCTGCGTGGAGCGTCGCCGGGCGTTTTTGGCGCCGAAAAATAGGAAATCTCCTGGAAATCGATCGGCGCGTAGTGCACCTGGGCCCACTCCGGAGTTGTCATCGTTTGCCAGTGCGCAAATGCCTGCAAACGCCAGTCCAGCATAAATTCAGGCTCTTTCTTTTTCTTCGATATGAGCCGGATTACCGCTTCGTCCAGGCCGGGAGGAATCGTGTCCGCTTCAATGTCGGTGACGAAGCCGTATTTGTACTTCGCGCCAACAAAATCATCGAGTTCCTGGTTCCGTTTGCTCATGGATTGCCGCCTTCGTGGGTGATCGGGATGCCGAGCAGGTTCAGCGATGGGGTCGGGAACTTGGTCGTGCTCAGGTTCGCCAGGCTGATGTCGTCAAGAGCGTGGCGTATCGCGACATTAATTTTTTGCCACGACGAGCTGACGCCACAGACGCTCTCCAGGTCACACTGCCCGACCGAACCGCTGCATAAAGTAATCGCAACCGGTCCTTCCAGCGCGTCGATGACGTCGGCGGCGCTGATCTCATCGGGCGATCGTGCCAGCTGGTAGCCACCCTTGGATCCGCGGGTAGAAGTCACCAGCCCGGCGCGCGTCATTTGTTTGAGCAGCTTGCTCACGGTCGGCAACGCCAGATGGGTGTGGCGAGCGACATCGGCGGCGCTTTGGGTGTCCGTCGGGTTCTCGCCAAGGAACGACAAAACCATGGTGCCGTAGTCAGTCAATTTAGTCATTTTCAGCATCGGTTGTACTCCGATCACTTAATCAGGACTATTTTAGTACTATTTACCTGTCAGGGGAAGCCCGACAGGCGTTTTAAGGGGATGCTGACCCACTTTACTGGTACAGGGGCCGGCGCATTTGATATCCTTTTGGCACTCAGACGACCGGGCCTGGGTGCCATGCGGGCGCGGTGACATAATCAATCCGGAGAAACACGAAAATGAGTTCAAGCGATCTGGAATCCGTTGCCCTGGCGATGGTCGCCCCCGGAAAAGGGATACTGGCTGCCGATGAAAGCACACCGACCATCAAGAAACGATTCGCCCTGATAGACACCGAATCTACGGAAGAAATCCGCCGCACCTATCGTGAGATGCTGTTTGCCACACCCGGCCTCGGCGATTACATCAGCGGCGTCATCATGTTTGATGAAACGTTGCGGCAGAAATCCGTCGCTGGCGTGCCGTTCCCGACCATGTTGTCCGGTATGGGCGTGATCCCCGGTATCAAGGTCGATACCGGAGCGAAGTCACTGGCCGGCTTCCCCGGCGAGACGGTAACCGAGGGTCTGGACGGCCTGCGCGATCGCCTGTCGGAGTACTACGACCTCGGCGCGAGATTCGCCAAGTGGCGCGCGGTCATTACGATTGGCGATGGCATTCCCACCGATTTTTGTCTGTACGCCAATGCCCATGCGCTCGCTCGTTATGCAGCGCTTTGCCAGGAAGCGAGCATCGTACCGATTGTCGAGCCAGAGGTTTTGATGGACGGTAGCCACACACTGGAAGTTTGTGAAGATGCAACAGGCCGGGCGCTGGACGAGGTATTTGCTCAATTGGCAAAACAGCGGGTCAAACTCGAAGGCATCGTACTGAAACCCAACATGGTGATTTCCGGTACCGAGTGTTCCAATCGCGCCGGTCCGCAGGAAGTCGCCGAGGCGACGGTGCGCTGTCTGACCGCCCACGTGCCTGCATCGGTACCTGGAATCGCGTTTCTTTCCGGTGGCCAGAGCGCCGAGGAGGCCACCGAGCACCTGGGCATCATGAATACGATGGGGCCGCATCCATGGAGGCTGAGTTTTTCCTATGGTCGTGCGTTGCAGGCGCCGGCGTTGGCTGCCTGGCATGGCCAGGAAGCGCAACTTGGCGACGGGCAACAGGCTTTGCTAAAACGGGCGCGGCTCAATGGAATGGCCAGTAGCGGCGATTACAATACTGAAATGGAAACCGCCGCCTGAGCTGAGTCAGGTAATGACGGTGCCGCCGGTTGGCGCACACATCGATATCGATCGTCGTTGGCATTCATCTCATTCGCTCGTATCAGGCGATCGCCTCAATCACTCAGTGAAGGGCGTGGATTCGAAGCTGACTGGCGCAGACCGAGGTGTCTTCCACGATCCCGCTTGACTATCGATCTTTTCTTTTCCTCTTTGGGTAGATACTCGGCCAGCTCGTCTCGTCGGGCAATGAATCTCGCGTGTTGTATAGCGCTCAGACCCGGCAGTTTCAGCGCCAGATCGAGTTGCTGTATCGCCTGGGGCAGCAGGCCATTCAGAATAAAGTACTCCGACATGTAGTAGTGGGCTTCGGCCAGTTCGCCGGCCTCGCTGGCTGCCATCGCAATCAGCCTCGCCTGATCCGGGGTCGGGCTAATGTTGTTCAGCAGATCGAGCAAGATTTCATGAGCCTGGTCCGGTTGCTCGGCCAGGATCAGCGCCTGGCTGTAACGAACCGTCAGCGGAACATTTCTTGGGAACAGCGCTGCAGCGCGTTGGAACACCGCCAGCGAGTCATCGGTGCGGCCATCCGCCATCAATGCCTGGCCCAGTGCAGAGTGCAGATCGATAATGTTTTCGTTATCGCGCAACAGTTCACGAAACATGTCGGCCGCCTGGCTCGATTTACCCGCCCGCATCAGCGCAAGTGCGGAACCGTAAACCCAGGCGGGATCGGGAGGCACCGCCTGGAGATAGGCGGTATTGCGATAATAATTGACCGCCTCATTTGCCGACTTGAATGAGCGTACCCGCAATCTTTCCTGGACCAGTCGATAGCTCACGCCGTTCACGTGGTCTACCACGGGATATTTCATTGCGCGGTTAGAAGACTCTGCAACCCGAGCCGAACTACTTGGGTGAGTTTGCAGAAATTCCGGAACCGAATCTGGCGCCCTGGAGTTTGTGCTTCCCAGCTTGGCAAAGAAGGAGGGCATTCCGTAAGGGTCGAATCCGCTGCGCGCAAGAGTGCCGATACCGATCCTGTCGGCCTCATATTCGTTGGCCCGCGTGTAGTTGATCTGATTCTGGATCGCCAGTCCCTGTACGGCCATGATGCCTCCTTGCATGGTTTGCGCGCTGGCATTGGAACTCGAGCCAATAATAACCGCAGCAATTATCGCGGCGGTCGCCGCCAGGCTGACTCCGCGTTGGTCGAAAATTCTTCGCTCGATATGATTCTGCGTCACATGGGCAATTTCATGTGCCAGGACACCGGCGATTTCACTTTCGTTATCGGTAGCGAGAATCAACCCTAAATTGACGCCGATATAGCCACCGGGCAATGCAAACGCATTGATCTTCGTGTCGTTGACGACAAAAAACTCGAAGTCCTCGTCACCGGCATTGGCATTGGCCACCAGGCTTTGCCCCAGATTCTGAATGTATTCCTCGACTTCGGGATCGCTAAGCAACTGACCACTTTCCCTGAGTTGCTGAAGAACCATGCGACCGATCTGCTCTTCTTCGAGCGAGGAAAATACCGAGTCCGCCGGGCTGCCGATATCGGGCAGATCGGCAGGCTCCGTGACCGCCTGTGCCAACAGTGGCAGAGCCAGCAAAAAACAAAAAATTAATACGCGCAAAACAGTATCCTGGTGCCGGTACAAAGAGTCAGTAAGCATGCCAGATGTCTAGACAGTTACCAAGCCGGTTGGTTCCCAACCATGGCCATAGCGTGCGGAGAAAAAATTAAGAAAAACAATAACTTATGCTTACTTGTTGATTTACCCTGCTACAGAGTATCGGATGCATGATCTGCCAGCCGTGAGCGCTCGCCACGCATCAGCGTAACGTGCCCCGAGTGACTCCAATCACGGAATCGCGTGACGACATAGGTCAGGCCGGAAGTGGTTTCGGTCAGGTAGGGGGTGTCGATCTGGCTGAGATTGCCAAGACAGACCAGCTTGGTGCCCGGGCCAGCGCGGGTAACCAGCGCTTTCATTTGTTTCGAGGTCAGGTTCTGCGCCTCGTCGATAATAATGAACCGGCTCAGGAATGTTCGGCCCCGCATATAATTCAGCGAGCGAATTTTTATCCGGTTGCGGATCAGATCATGGGTCGCGGCGCGCCCCCACTCACCACCTTCCTCGCTGCCGGTCAATACCTCGAGATTGTCCATCAGCGCGCCCATCCACGGTTCCATCTTTTCTTCTTCAGTGCCCGGCAAGAAGCCGATGTCCTCGCCGAGCGGAACGGTGACGCGGGTCATGATAATTTCCCGGAACAGGTTTTGGTCCAGTGTTTGCACCAGGCCCGCCGCGAGCGTCAGCAGTGTTTTGCCGGTCCCCGCCGCACCCAGTAGCGTAATGAAATCGACTTCGGGGTTTAGCAACAGGTTGAGCGCGTAATTCTGCTCCCGGTTGCGGGCCGTTATTCCCCAAACGCTTTTGTGCTCGTTTCGATAGTCGGTCACCGTTTCGATTATCGCGGCGCCATCATCGAGGCGGCACACGGTGGCGTCGAATCCGCTGTCATCCTCGGCGTAAACGAACTGATTCGGATACCAGCTCTCCACGTTCGGGCCCGAAACCCGGTAGTACGTACGGCCTTCTTCCTGCCACGAGTCCATTTTCTTGCCGTGCTGGTTCCAGAAATCATCAGCCAACGGCTCCACGCCGGTAAACAGGACGTCCTCATCACTCAGCGCCTTGTCATTGAAATAGTCTTCGGCATGCACGCCGAGGATCGCCGCCTTGATGCGGAGATTGATGTCTTTGGACACCAGCGTGACCTGCGCGTCTGTGTGTTCGATTTGTAACGCCAGGGTGTTGGCGAGAATATTGTTGTCGGCGACCGTGCCTGGCAGGTCGTCCGGCAGCACCTGGCCGACCGGGCGGGTCTGGAAAAACAGGTGCCCGGTCCGTTTCTTCGGTTCGCCATTCTTGCCGGTACCCGCGGGCAACGGGATACCGTGGTCGATTTCGTCCTTGCTGGCGTTTTCGATCAGCTCATTGAAAAACCGGCTGATCTGGCGTACGTTTCGCGCTTCCTCGGAAAGTCCCTTTTTCCACGCGTCCAGCTCTTCCAGGACCACCATGGGGATATGTATATCGTGCTCGTCAAAGCGGAAAATAGCCGCCGGGTCGTGCATCAGTACGTTGGTGTCGAGTACAAAAATTCGGCGGGTTACCGGATCCGTCGGTGTCACTAAAATCTCCTGAAAAAATGAACGGGGTGTCGATTACAGGTTCCGAACCGCGTCGAGAACCTCTGCGACATGATCCTTGACGCGAACCTTGCGCCACTCCTGGCGCAATACGCCCTGGTCGTCGATCAGGAAAGTACTGCGCTCGATTCCAATCACCTTGCGGCCGTACATGTTCTTTTCCCTGATCACATCGAACAGCTTGCAGAGTTTCTCATCGGAATCCGACAACAAATCGAATTTGAAGCCTTGTTTTTCGCGGAATTTTTCATGCGATGCGAGGCTGTCGCGGGAGACGCCGAATATGACCGTATTAAGGCGCTCGAATTTCGCCTGGTTGTCACGAAAATCCTGCCCCTCGAGCGTGCAGCCTGGCGTGCTGTCCTTGGGGTAAAAATAAATAACCACGTTCTTTCCGCGGCAGTCTTTCAGGCTCACCGTTTTTTCGCCGGTAGCGGCGGCAGAGAAATCGGCTACTTTTTTTCCTGCACTGACTGTGGACAAATTTATCTCCCGTGTAATTCGGTTTCAACTCTTGATCGGTTCCATGATGGCGTCCAGGTTAATGCGGTCACAAAATTCGAGGAACTCATCGCGCAAGCTCGAAATATGTGCCTGGGCTGGGATTTTGACGGCCATCTGTACGGCAAACATCGGCGCACCCGTATGGGCAGCCGCGTAGTTGCGGGTATTGAGTTCGGCGATTTCGATGTCTCGCTCGATAAAAAATTCGGACAACTGGTGCACGATGCCTTGCTGGTCCAGGCACACAGCATCGATGGCGTAGGGTACGCGGTCTGATTCGGTGGCTGCGCTTGGCGTTGTGCTCAGCCTGATCATAAGATCGGAGTTATCGGCGTACTGCTGCAGCCGGTTTTCCATTCTGGTGGACGTATGCCAGCCACCGGATACCATGGCCATCAGCGTAAACTCGTCGGCCACGACGCTCATTCGGCTTTCGATAATGTTTCCGCCACATTCCAGGATGATTTGTGTGATGTCGGAAATAACGTCGGCGCGGTGTTCGCCGAGTAAGGAGATAACAATATTTTGCTTCATCTGGTGGGTTTGAGATGCGGGCGTTTTGCCTTTCGACGCCAGTCAGACAAGACCAGACAGCAGTGTACCTCGTTTACCGAACTTGGCAAGCCGGTTAAAACGCAATTCGGCCTTGCCTGCGGGCAAGCATCGCCGTTACCATCGCCAGCCCCGGGGACTCATGAACCGGTCCCCGGGCAAGACGGAGAAACCTGATGTTTACTGGCAGCCTCGTGGCGCTGATAACCCCGATGGAACCCGATGGCGGTATAGCGCTGAAGGCATTCGACCGCTTGGTGGACTGGCATCTCGACTCAGGGACGGATGGGGTGGTCGTCGGCGGCACGACGGGCGAGTCGGCCACGCTGAGCGCGGACGAGACCATTTTTCTGGTGAAAAGGGCGGTCGAGAGAATCAAGGGACGCATCCCGGTTATCGCCGGATCCGGCACCAATTGTACGGCCACAGCGGTCGACCGGAGCCTGCAGATGGCGAATGCGGGTGCGAATGCCTGTCTCGTCGTAACCCCTTATTACAATAAGCCGGGCCAGGAGGGTCTGTATCAGCATTATCGGGCGATCGAGAAGGACTGCCCCGTACCGTTGCTGCTTTACAATGTGCCGGGCAGAACCTGCTGCGACCTGCTGCCGGAGACGGTGGCGCGGTTGGCCGAACTCGACGGCATCGTGGGGATCAAAGAAGCGACAGCCGGCGAACAAAGGGCACGGCAGATACGCGAGCTTTGCGGAGCCGGGTTTATCATCCTCAGCGGCGACGATCAGAGTTCCCTGGATTGCATCGAGGCAGGTGCAGAGGGCGTTGTCTCGGTAACGGCCAACCTAGCACCTGAGCTGGTCAGCCAGATGTGCAAACATGCGCGCTCAGGAAATATGGACGAGGCCAGGGAGATTGATGAACAGCTCAGCTTGTTGAACCGCGATTTATTTGTTGAGGCGAACCCGATTCCGGCAAAATGGGCGCTGCATCGAATGGGACTGACCCCGGAAGGGCTGCGCCTGCCGCTGACGCCACTGGCGCCGGCGAATCATGAAATCGTCGCATTGGCGATGGAACACGCGGGTATTCATGGAGTGAATGAATGAGATTTTTGCGAGTTGTTTTTCTGTTGGCGATGACGGCCGGGGTGTCGGCGTGTGCCGGTGGGGTCACTTGCGACACGCCACAACCGTATAACGTCGCGAAACTGGGTGAGCCGTTGCGAGTGCCCGATGGTATGGATGCGCCCGTCGATAGCAGCGTATCGGTACTCCCCGAAGGTCCGGTCGGAGACGGCAGATTCCCGGACGGCAAATGCCTGGAGTCACCGCCCAGCTTTTTTTATGGCAGCAAAACGCGCTCGGTGATTCCTGGCGAAGGCCCGTTAAAAATCCCTCAGCCGCCACCGGAAGATGATCCGAAACAGGCTGCTGCGGGAGACGATGCCCAGGAAGAGAATGCTGCGGATGAGGATGTCCCGGAAGAAGATTAAGTTCGTGGCTCGATCTGACCGTTTGAATTGGAAGGAGGCCTGCGTTAGCCCGCGCAGCGCTTGACAGCAGCAAGACAAAAAAATTACGGAGAGGTGTCCGAGTGGCTTAAGGAGCTTGCTTGGAAAGCAAGTGTACGGTA
>CAZMOM010000001.1:122269-204149 GCA_964568075.1 uncultured Gammaproteobacteria bacterium | reverse complement strand
CAACACGGACGCACAACACGCTGCGCGTGTTGTGCGCCGGTTAACGTGAACGTTATGCCTCAACAATCAGATGCCGGAGCATCCAGCGATGAACTTTGGAAGTATCAACAAGCATCCTATCTGGGGTCTATTTCTGGCTATAGGACTCGGGTTTGTATCAGCCTCTATCTTTATTTGGCCGTCTGGGTACGGGGGAGGAATTGAGGTTGGAATCGCCATTTTTTTTGCCGTTATTGCCGCTTTCATATTCTTCAATTCGATACTCGGTTTTCGGCGCCTGCGTAGAGGTATGACGGATGGCGACGTTCCGATGAGCGGATCCGGGTTCTGGAAAGGATTTTTCTCTGCTATTGCTTTAGTGTTCCTATGGTTCATAGTAGTTGTGCCGCAATACGCTGATTACGCCTCGCAAGCACAATCTGTAGAGATTCTTGGGCTGCTTGGCCGAACGAAAGATAGGGTTGAGGAGCAAATTCGGAAGACAGGTACGCTTAATGGTTCTGGTGCTGGCCTGAAAATCCAGGAATGGGGCCAATCCGACCACCTTTTAGACCATCGAGACCCAATAAACTTTCGCCATGTGTCTTCCGATGGCGTTATTATCATCAGAGGTGTCCGAGAAGGGCAGGTAATGGTTCTAGTGCCTAGCCTGCAAAGCGGAGTTGTAACCTGGGAATGTGTTGGTGGGTCCGCCGATGCTGTTCCGTCCGCTTGCCGCTAAGAGGCTGCGGCATAACAATACGTTTAACCCGTTCGCTATGCTCACTACACTTGATGCGTGATGCGCAACACGCTATACTATCTAGGCGATCAAGTCTTTCAGACATAAGGGGCTTCGCCGATTCTTCGAGAGCGGGTCCAAGGCGGGGATTCAAGCCCGCCACGCTGATCGTCTTCGATTACAACTAGCGGCCCTGGATACCGCCCAGGGCATTGAGGATATGGATGTGCCGGGATACAAGCTACACCCCCTCAAAGGCGGCGCGGTTGGCCGCTGGGCAATTTGGGTTAGTGGAAATTGGCGACTGACCTTTGAGTTTCGTGATGGAAATAGTCACGTTTTGAATTACGAGGATTATCACTGATGAATATGCATAATCCGCCCCACCCGGGCGAGTTTATTCGGAAAACCTACATAGAGCCGTTCGAAATCAGCATTCGTTCGCTTGCTGAGAGTTTGGGGGTGGCTCCGTCAACTTTGACGCGAGTTGTCAGTATGCGCAGCGGTATTAGTCCGGAGATGGCGTTGAGGCTCTCAAAGGCGCTTGGTCGCTCACCGGAGAGTTGGCTTGCCATGCAGCACAATTTCGATTTATGGCAAGCTAAGATGACTGCGGATCTTTCGGATGTTCAGAAAATTCAGTTTGAAGCAGCCTAATTAACTGTTAGAGGGCATCTTTGTGAGCACTATTAGATATTCTCCGCTGTTACTTACCACCGTACTTTGTTTTGGGTGTGCTTCTACAGAAACTGAGGTGACGGACCGCATTGCTCTCGACTCTACCGGCGCTTCTTTAGCAAATCAAACACAAGCCTCCGCCAGTGGAAGCAACAGTCAGTGCGAAAACGCATATAGCGCTGATTATGGATTGACTATCGAAGACCCCGTCAAAGTTGGTGGCGGTGTTTTCGGTTCCCAGAGATCTCAATCGTACCTGAAAGTACTCCGCGGCCCCGAAGGCCAGGGATTGCAGTACTATCGATTGGGGGCAAAAGGTGGTCCTGATGGGACAATGGTTGATCTTTGGGTGATTTCATTTGAGGGGCTGGACAAGCCGATACTCATATATGTTGATCAGTACCGTTGGCAGGAACCAAGAGCGCCGCGCGGCTTTACATGTTCCGGTCCGGTGCCTTTCCAAAAGCCTCGTAAATGATCACGCCCTCTAACAAGCCACTGCAGCAGTCATTTGACCCTGCCCTGTCCTTTGCTGTCGCAAAGCCCACGCCAGCCTCAAGCGCTGCTGAGTTGAAACGTTAGGTCACTGTTCATGTTTGCAACGAAACTTCGGCTCTTCGCAATATTGGTTTTCACGTGCGTATCATGTCGCACGGTGGCTGATGGACTTAGCCAAGAAACTGTTTGCGCCCAAGTTTATTGTCGTGCCCCTGCGGCGATTACTTTACGCCTCGATAAAGATACCGCAATGGACTTTGAGGTAGGCGGTATTCCCGTCGCGTTCGAAAGAGACGTGAATCTTTTTCCGGGTGAGGCCGTTGAGTTGACGGTGACGATCGAAAATGGTGAGATCAAATCACTGATTTACGACCCGGATTCGTTTGATTCTGGAGAGGTTATTTCCGTTCGCTTTTCTCAGAATGACGATGAGCCATATGGAATGATGCTTGTCGTAAAGAACCCCTTTGAGAAATACCTTAGATATGAAGCATTTTTGGCGGTGCCCAAACGTGACGGATTCGCTTACACCAGCTCTTGCCCTGTGGGGCCTGGAATGAGTACTTATGAATCATGGCCGCATCCCATTTCTCACATCGTTTTGACCAATATTCATTTGGTTGATTCTACGCAAAATGGTGACAGCATTGAGATTACCTGCAAGTGACCTAACCAGTCGCTGCACTTGTCCCCGCTTATCTGTCACGGCTCTTGCATACGCAACAGCCGCGCCAGATACTACGCGTGAGTGAGCCGGTTGTTAGAGTCACGTAGATAGAGGGTCGCTGATGGGGGAACCTGGAAACTCCGCTGAGCTTCAATCTCTTCCAAGCATTGGTCCGAGCCTGGCGCAGGATCTCAGGGATTTAGGATTTGCGGGTCCGGCTGATCTGTACGGCCAGAATCCGGAACAGATGTTTGCCGACCTTTGCAAACTCCGTGGCCAGCGGATCGATCGATGTGTCCTATACTCATTCAGGTGCGCCGTGCACTCGGTGACTTCGAACGACAATGATCCGGAGTTGGCGAAGTGGTGGAATTGGAAGGATAGGGTACTCTAACAAGCGATTGACTGGTGAAGCAGGTTGTCAGGTGACGATCCGGGCACTGGAGGTACCAAATGAAAGTCTTCATTATTTTCTTGGCGGCTGTATCGCTGGGCCTTCCCTTGGTGGCGTCAACACAAGAGCGACCTTCTGTAGCTGACCTGGCATGGCTGGCCGGGTGTTGGGCGAGCGTTGGCGGCGAGGCCGGCTCGGGCGAGCAATGGACGATTCCTGCCGGCAAAACCATGTTCGGTGTCAGCCGGACGATCCACAACTCCAAGACAGTTGCGTATGAGTTCGTTCAGATTCGCGAGACCGAGGCCGGCGAGATCGAGTACATCGCCAATCCCTCGGGACAGGCTGGGGCAGCCTTCGTCATGGTGCGGTGGCCTAAAAACGAGGTTGTCTTTGTGAATCTCGGCCACGATTTCCCTCAACGCATCATTTACCGCCTGAAAGAACAGGGATATCTCGAGGCCAGGATCGAAGGTGAGATAGAAGGGGAGGTCAGGACGATCGACTTTCCGTTGCAGCGGATAGACTGCGAGTCGCAAACGCCCAAAACCTAATGACACGTCACTGACTCCACGGTCAACGCGCGCCCGGCCAGCCGCGATTGCTCGAAAACAGCCGATTTCGCCTGCAATATTACCGGGACAATGTTTCCCGGAGGACTGAGCCAACGTTGATCCTGATAATCGGGCTTGTGTTTTTTTCGGGCCTCACCTCGTTCCGTTTTTCCCTGCTTGCCCAGAAATTGGTGCCGGTCATGAAGTTATTAAGTTATTGTTTGTTTTACGGTGTCCGTCCTGTGTCTTTTTTCTACCGACCCGATAACTGGTTCAAAAAACCAAATGATTTAATGACCGGTACTATATTCCATGGAACAAGTTGAATATTGATGCTGTCCGGTTCATGTCATTGTGGTGCCGTCCGCATAGAGGTAGCCAGGAAGCCACGAAAATTGACGGAGTGCAATTGTTCAATATGTCGCCGATACGGTGGTCTGTGGGCATATTACACACGAAAAACCGTTCGTATTTTTTGTGCACCCGACGCTATGTCAGCCTATGTATGGGGTGACAGATCCATCGAGTTTTATCATTGCAAAAAGTGCGGGTGTATTACGCATTACGAAATGGTAAGGAAGAACAGTGATAGTAGAATTGCGGTAAATGTACGAAACATGCAACCCGAGGATATCGCTTCGATTCGAATCAGGAAGTTCGACGGCGCTTCAACATGGAAGTATCTCGATTGATAAGGTAATTGCCAAAATACTGCCGCCTGACCAGGTGCTGAATCGGTCGAGCCAGTCGCCGCGAGATCTTCTCCGGCATAATGGTCGCGCCGGTTAGCTCGGCGTTAGACACACGAAGGAGCAGCAAATGGATCAGGAGGAAATTACCATTCTGAAGGTCCTTGATATCGCTGTGAGATCCAAGTCGATCACGTCCAGGATCGATCAGCTCGTGTCTCGCGTCGAGCAGAAGTTAGACGAAAGACCTGATGAGGTATTGGCCTGGGAGTCGATCCCCCTCGACTATTACACTTCTCCCCTACCGGAAACAATTCGGTCGAGTTGGGTCTTCATTCTGCGCTCCAACACGATCACCGGAGCGGAGAGACACCCCAATAGTCACCAGCGGATGATGTCTTACCGGGGGCACGGCGATTTTCAGACGCGGACCGCAGGCGATTGGCAGTCGACCCTTCTCAAGAGTGATCACATGTTGCCGATTGAACAGCGATGGATCTCGATTCCTCCGAATGTATGGCACCAGGGGGTAGTGCCAGGGGAGAATTGGGTCGTGGTTTCGTTTCATACTGCCGGTGAGAACGAGCTTATCGAGGAACGCCCGGCGACTGACGCCGAAGACGCAGTATGGCGAAGAAAGTACGCCGAGGATAGTGGGATGCGCGAGCCCTCGGCGTGAGCAACGATGGGAATAACTGGGATCGTCTAGCAAGGGGATGGGGCCAACGCGCTGAAGCGCGCGGCTCATATCCGCGTTAGGTATGTAGCCGTCAAAAGGAGATGTGCAGTGAATAAGAGCTGCAAAAAGCTATTTGTTTCTAATGCGATTTTATGGGCAGCCGCCATATTATCATCGGCAATACTTGGATCGCCAAGGTTTCTATCTGTCGTTTTATTACCGATCTTGGCCTTCTCTTCCATCATGAGTATTCGTCAATTCGGCGAAAAATTGAAACTATAGAAACAAGGTATTTGTTCAAATCTAAAAAATAATATTTTTTAGAACCTTGGAAAAAAAACATAGCAAGACTATTTAAATTGGACGCGCCAAAAAGCGGCGCGCCGCTTAATTGTTTCGTAATATTACTCGGGGGCTCGAAAAGTTGCGATGGATGAGATGGGTCTTAAAGATAACGTTGTTGTTCTAAAGACAGCCTTTCTAATCGGTGCTGTAGCTGATGGTGTGATAGCGATCGAGTGGTTCTTGATTAGTCTTGGGTTATTGGATCTGCCAGTCCATCCGAGCTTTTTCGTCGGTAGTGGCCAGGATTTCCGGTTTGTATTGAGCATCGGCGGGCTCTTTATGATGGGTTGGGCTTTTTTACTTTACTGGGGTAGCTTGCGGCCAATAGAACGAAGAGGTGTTCTGCTACTCACGGCGGTAATGTTATTCGCTGCAATACTTTCTGATGGTATTGTTTTCGCACACCTCTTTTCAACAAAACAAATTGTGCTGGGCACATCAGTGAAGCTGTCGCTGGTTATTTTATTTGCTGGTAGTTATTGGCACTCAAAAAGAGTGCATGGCTGATGGTACGGTCACACAACAAGGCCTCTAAGTCGCAGCTTACCCTGGCGCGTAGTCGGCGGAGCCCAAATGTCGCAGCTTCCTGAAGTTCGATGGCCTGATCACTACGAACCGAGACGGTGTCCTGTTCATGTTCGCAACGAACTGGATATAGCTGCTTCGCAAGAGTGCGTATGAGCGTGGTTAACTCGGCCAACCCTGTGGCCTGCCTGGTACGTTAATTCCGCGAATGTCGAAATCCTTGAAGGGCCAGGCCCAGACCTTAAAGAAGGAACGCGTTTCCGCTGGAACACATTTGGTTTTACGATCGAGTCCACGGTACTCGAGTGCGTCCCCGATGACCGTATCGCATGGGAAGCTCACGCCTTCGGCATCGATGTCTATCACGCGTGGGTTTTGCGGCCATCCGCCAAAGGTTGCCGCGTGCTGACCGAGGAGACGCAGCACGGTTGGCTGGCAAGACTCGGAAATCTATTCATGCCGAACCGAATGTACAAGTACCATCAGCTTTGGCTCGAAGCACTCGAAAGTAAAGCGCGCGGTGGTTTGCCGCCAGCAGCTTAACAACAGTGCCGGATTACAGCGCCGGCGTTCAGTGGTTAAGCTTTCTTTCACAATGCTTGTCGTGTCGGCCTATTGCCAGGCGATCCGCAAGACCTTGCAACGTGACACAGTTCATTGAAGTCGCTCCTGGTCAATGCAAGAGTATTCCACTCAGGATAATTATTTATCATCGATAGATAGTTGATATTTAACCGATTATTGTGAGTGCAGGCGACTTATGATGAACCGGGTGCTGGCACCCAGGCAGGGGCTTTGAGAATTTTCAGAAAATTTAGAGCGTTCTTTCGTATGCCACTTGTCATCCGGATGCTGCGCATCGGCATCCGCATGGTGCCCATACTGGTCATGATGGACCTGGGCTATCTGATCGGTATCTGGCCGGACTGGGATATGTACGCGGAAGGCCCGATTCAAAGATCCAGCTTCATCAGCAGCTATGAATTCGAGCGACACCGCCACAGCAATTGGCCACGACTGCGCTGGAACCCGGTCCGCATCGACACTGTGCCACGCGGCATGATTCGCGCATTGATCGTCGCTGAGGACGCCCACTTTTATTCTCATCAGGGCCTGGACATCGACGCGCTAAAAAAAGCAATGGAGTACAACCTTTCCGAGAAGCGCTTCGTTTATGGCGCGAGCACGATCTCCCAGCAAACCGTCAAAAATGTTTTTCTGAATCCCTCGCGCAACCCATTGCGCAAGTGGCACGAGTTGGTCCTGACCATCGGCATGGAGAGAAGTCTGAGCAAGAAGCGTATTCTAGAGCACTACATCAATGTTGCCGAGTTCGGCCGTGGCATCTATGGCATCGACGCGGCCGCTCGCTACTACTGGGGTATTCCCGCATCCAGGCTGACCAACCGGCAGGCCATCGAGCTGGCGGCCACACTGCCTTCGCCGGTCGATAACAACCCGAAAACGCGTACCAATTCTTTTCACCGGCGCGTCAAAAAGATCAGGCGATACTTTTAAGGTGTCCGGTGAAACCGGCGGCAGAATTTGGAGTGCAATTTTTTACGAGCGCCACTGGAGCGACGCGGCAACGGGTCACGCGAGGGCTCAAAAAGTTAGCACTGACACCATAATCCTTTCCTGCGGCACCACAAATCCGGGACATCAATCCGGCGCTTCCTCGTTGACGATCGCCGGCAGAACATAATCGCGAACATATTCGTATTTGGGCTGGTGCATGACACGCTGATTGTAGTTGCCGCCGAAGCCGACAATATTGAGGTCGAATTCGGGGATGACAATGGCATACTGGCCGCCATTGCCACCTGCGTAATAGGCGTTCACTTCGCGGCCCTTGTGAGAATAGGAGAAAATCCACCAGCCGTAGCCGTATCCTTCTTTCCAGATCTTGTTGTATGGCGTCGTGGCAGCCGCGGCCCAGCCGGGATCCAGCAGCCGCCGACCTTTCCAGAGGCCGTCGTTCAGATAGAGCTGGCCGAGCTTTAGAAAGTCGCGGGGCAGTATGTACAGGCCGCCGCCGCCATAACCATCGCCCACCGGGGTCAGGTTCATATGATATAGGCCCGTTTCCAGGGGCTCGGCGAAATGTTTGCGATAAAACCCGGGCAGCCACTCGCCGGTCGCCCGGCTGAGCACGCCGCCGGCCAGGTTCTGACTAGCGCTGCAATAAGCAGCGTGAGTTCCAGGCTCATGAATCATTGGCAGATCGAGCGTAAATTGATACCAGTCGGGCTGCGCCTCCTGGTTTTGCATCGCATCCTCGTTGCCTGGAGAGTCCTGATCGGCGTCATCACAGGCGAACCCGGGAGTCATGGTAATCAGGTGCCGGAGGGTCATGCGGGCAGCCCGCGGGTGAAGCTCGGGTGGAAGTGAAGTCTTGTACATCGTTTCGTAAACCAGGGCATCGAGCGACAGCAAGCCTTCGTGAATAGCGATGCCAACCAGCGTCGTGGTGATGCTTTTCGCGGCTGAGCGGGTGGCATGGGGCGTATCCCCCGAATAACCATGGAAATACTCCTCCAGCACCAATTTCCCGTGCCGGGCGATCAGAATGGCGTGAATATAAGGTGCGTCGATGGCGCTCATCGGCGTATCGATGATCATTTTGACCATATCCTCGATGGGCCGGCGGGCAAGGCCTGCCTCTTCTAGGCTGGCGGTTTCCCAGCCGTCCCCGGGCAAGGGCTTGGTGTAGCGGTAGGGCTGATCTGCCATTGGGCGTGTGAAGAACGGCGAGCCGCCGTCCTCATCCGCCCGCACAAAGTCATAGGTTCCACCGTTATAGAGGAAATAAATAGACAGCTGACCCGATTCCGAATGATAGGTTCCTTCCAGCCGGGTCCTGCCGCTCTCATCCCGGAACTGCACCTTGTCGCCGTCCCGGACCACCTCTTCGATGCGGTAGAAGCGGCCAATGTTCGCCTCTGGATTGCGCATATACGCGCCGATCCTGCCGTCTTCCATTTTCTCGATGACCAGATAGAAGTGCAGTTGGTCCTGCAAAGGTATGACCGATCCTCGCCAATGGCCGGCGGTGTCTTTTGACAATTCGACCGGCGAAGCGAAGCTGGCAAAACCTGACTGCGTCCTGGGCTGAACCCAATGCCCCTGGATCGTCTCATGGTCAAAAGAGAAGCGCCCCCGGAAGTAGCCCCGGTCGCCGGGCACAGCAAACCTTATCTCGCCTTGTTCCTGACTGGCCACCACCTGATAACCACCGATTTCCGCCAAAAGATCACCGTCTACCTGTCGAATGGCCAGGGACCCGCTGACGTCGGGCGTGAAATCACGCCTGGCAGCCCACAGGCCCACGAGTTCAGCGGCGGGAACGTCGATCGCAAGGGCAACCGATGGCCACGCGCATGGCAGGGCGAAAAGAGCGACGCCGCCGGCTCGGAATAGATTATTGATCATCGATGTTTCCTCATTGATTCCGCGTCTTCAACCACTGCAGGATGGGACTTTGGTCGCTCGTTAAATTCTTTCGCAGCCATTCGCAGGCGGCCTCCATATCGCCGCGCCGAAGCACCCGCAAAATCTCCTGATGTTCTACATTGAACGTCTCGACCAGTTTTTGATCGCGCAGGAAAGCCAGCCCATAGCGTCGGAACCGCCGCATACAAAGCTTGATGAGGTCCAGCAGGATCTGATTTTGACAATTGGAGATCAACTCAAGGTGCCACTCGTCGTCGAGCGAGGCCCGTACGCTGTGATTCCTGGTCGCGCGTATCTTTTGGTTTAGGCGTTCCAGCTTTTCGAAACCCTCGGGGGTCGGGATGCCCGAGAGCCTGAGCGCCCCGACATCCAGGAGTGCCCGGAGCTGATAAATATCCTCGAACTCCGCACGACTGAGTTTGCGCACGAAGAAGCCGCGCCGCGGAACGCTGTCCAGCGCCTCTTCCGCCACCAGCATTGCCAGGGCCTCGCGCAAAGGCGTGCGGCTGACCCCCAGCCGGGTCGCCAGGTGAACCTCATTGATTCGTGTGCCGGCTGCCAGGCCGCCGTCGAAAATCATATCGCGCAAGTGGTTCGCCAGCTCACCGCTGATATTGGGGCGGGGGTCGATTTTCAAAATATCCGCCATACTGTATACAGTATGCAATGTTATTAATTTGTCAAGAGGAAATTTCACGCCCCAGGCACCCGATTAGAGCACCTGTAGCGGCGCTTGATTGACTGGGTTCGGGCAACAATGGGATTACGCTGCCGATGTTAAGACGTTAAACTTTTGGACGTAAGAAACTTAACCCCGGTACCATTTTCTAGGTTTCACCGGTGAACGATTGGCACTTCCGCTGCGCTCTGATCGAGATCTGAAAGAGTCTCTATTGCCGCTGTCTTGGCCGGGTTTTGCCGGGACATATACGGACCGCCCAGGTCAGCGACGATTTTGTCAGCGACCCGGAACGCGTTCGCATAGATTGTCCAGGTGTAGGGCACGCTACCACCGGTGGGCATGAAGCTGCCGTCGGTTACAAAGAGGTTCTGAACATCATGTGCGCGGCAATCCGGGTCCAGTACGGAGCGCGATGGATCCCGGCCAAAGCGACACCCCCCCGCCACCAGGTTGGCCGGCGGCGCACCACTGACACCCCAGCGTACGTTTTTCGCATTCATCGTCTTTAGCATCGCCTCGCCCCGACGAGCGAGAAACCTGCCAATCTTCAGATCGTGGCGGTGATAACCAATGCGCACACGGGCCACCGGCGAATCCCATTTATCCTGCAGATTTCTATCCAGCGATACAAAGCAATTGTCAGTTGGCAACCAGTCACAGAAGGTTTCGAATCGCAGGTAACGCGCCTCGGTAAAATAGGACTTGATCTTTCGTTTCAAGGGCATCCCCCAAAGCAAAGCGCCATCGTTCCATTTCTGAGAGTTGGCGCGGCCGATGGGATTGGGGTGACGAAACAGGAACTCGATGGTGCCGCCCTTGACGTAGCCTAAATCTTCATCGTCAATAAAGTACCAGTCCTGCAGCGCCCGGTTTACGAAAGGTCCGCGAGTCTTCAGTTTCGACGCATTGACGCTGTCAAGGTCGTCGTAATGAATCTCACCAGTGCCCGATCCCCCAGCTGAGAACAGCAGATTTTTGCCAACCTGTCCGCTATTGTTCGCCAAACCCACCGGGTGCTTGGGTCCTGGAGACAGCAGTAATAACCGCGCCGTTTCAATCGCCTGGCACGCGACAACGAAGATTTTCGCGTCTACAGACTGTTTCCGGCCGGCATGATCATAATACCTGGCCACGGTCAGTCGGCCGGTCTGGTCGCTGTCCAGACGATAGACCTGGGCATTCGGTCGAATTTCACACCGTCCCGTAGCGACCGCGCGGTCAAGCAGCGCAGCTCGCGAGCTTCCTTTGGCACCGGTGGAGCAGCCATAACTACCGCAGTAACCTGAATACTCGCAGCCCCGCCGTTTGCCTTTGGGCCGGGATAGAATCGCGCGGGGCACGGGGACTGCATGCAGGCCCTGCTGTCTGCACGCGTCATCAAACCAATTCGCGATGGGATGCTCCAACGTAGGCGGCAGCGGGAAGTCGCGATTCGATCGCGGTTCCTGGTTTGGATGGTCCACGACTCGTCCCGAGACGCCAACCACGTTTTCAACTTTCGTATAATAAGGTTCCAGGTCATCGTAGGTGAGGGGCCAGTCAGAGACATTGGCGCCCTCGATCGGACCGAACTCGGACAGGAGCCGGAAATCCTTTGGCTTCAGACGGTGAAAAAAGCCGCTCATAAAATTTGACGAGCCGCCTACACAATTGCCATTCCAGAAATCCCGCCTGGTGTCATAAGTAGGCTTGCCAACCCAACGGCCGTCGGAATTTCGGTCTTCAATTACGTGGAACTCATCCTGCAGGTTGGGGGTATAGGTGCTTCGTCTGCAGCAGGCCAGTTCATCCTTAAAGAAGTCCTTCTCGGTGAACGACGGGCCCTTTTCGAGCACGACGACTGAATAGCCCGCCTCGGCGAGCGTCAATGCCACGGGACCCCCACCAGCGCCGCTACCGATGACACAAACATCGAAATCCAAATTCATAGCTTGCCAAACACCTTGTTTGCCGGCGGTCTCGGAAAGCCGGGTTGATGCTCCAGCCATTGCCAACCGATGCCGCCAGGGTTACCGCCATAAATTGGATCCGCCAGGAGCGCCTCGAGAATGAACCGGAGCTGCGTTGACAACCAGTTCTCGCCCCATCGCGTCTTATCTGCCAGGTAACGCAGAAACGTTTCCTTTTGAGCGTCATCCAACGCGATAAACGGCAGGTCGTGCATATCTTCGGCCGCTTCCCCCAGCCACCGGAGTCCATTGATGACAAAGTTACGTACGTCCGCATCCAATCGCGGTTCTCGAAGAGCGTTTTCCAAATATGCTACGGAGTTGATATCCGCTGCACCGGGAGAGTTGGAATCCGGTGGAAACAAGTGCTCATGCAATGCGGCGAGAAGATTTTTCTGTCGTGGCGCAAAGGTCGTGACAGAAGTTTCCGAGACAATCGCAGCACGCATCTTGAGCGGCAACGCAGCCAGGGCGACCGACGTTGCAACCACGGCGCTGCTGCCGATTAGAAATTGACGCCTGTCCAGCCCGCGGAATGCCGGCTCGTCATTTTTTGCCGATTTCGGAATCGTCGTATCGAAAGGTCGTCGCTTCATTTGCTACAGGTACCCGGGGCCGGGCTGCCCGTGTAGGGTAAAAACCAATCCGGTATGTGTGCCGCCAGATGTTTTGGCACGCCATCCCGGTAACGAATCACACCGTTGACATCCACGATGAACTCGGTGGGAACGCCCCCGACGCCGTACCGGTCGGTGACATTCTCACCCCGATCTAATGCGAGTCTGTAATTGACTGAATAGCGTTCTCGGAATTGTTTAATCGTATCCTTGGAATCCTCTCGACCCGTGTTGATGGCAATAATCTCGATCCTGTTGCCCAGTTGCTCCTGTAGCTTGATTAACCTGGCCACTTTCTCGATGCAGTAGGAACACCAGGTGTTCCAAAAAACCAGATACACCGGCTTCCTGCCACGATAGTCCGACAAGCGAAATATTCCCCCATCCGTGGTTTCCATCTGAAATACAGGCGCCAGATCTCCGACACCCGCAGCCGCACCTGACGTGGCTGAGATCAGTCCGCCGAGAATTACGGCTATAACGATCAATCCAACTCGGCCAACTTTCATTGCGGCTCCATGTGCCAAAACTATACAACCCATGGATATAGACCAACAGGATTTGCCTTATATTTCAGTAGTACGTACATGTACCTATACGCGACCCACAGACAATGCGACTCCGTTGCCAGGCCAGGCGTCTTGTCGATTGTCCGGTTCGAGAAACGTGCTGAACGCGATTATAGGGAGTCTCGGTGGGCAGGTGGGCTGCCTGCTGTGGCCTCGATGCGCTTTAGGGTTACCGCCGGTGCAAGTTGTCAGGCTTTCGCGCGATCCCTTGTCGTATCGGTCCATCGTCTGGCAGATTATTGATTCAGTGCGATCGAGTTTTTGATCCTTCCGGCAGCACTGGCACATTCGATCCAAACAGAAAGAGGCCACTTCGTCTGAAGTGACCCCTTTGTATTGCATAGCCCCGCGCGTGGGTTTTTTTTGCGCTTTCGATGGCGGTACGCTGGCCTCGGCCGTCGTTATTGTCTCGGGATATTTACCGGGGGGCCACCCGACCGTCCATGTCTTCTAACACGAATGCAGGATCGATACGGCAGGGTCCCGGAACGCCGATGCCTTCAAGGAACAGGCAAGTGCCCTGCAGGTCTGCCGCACTCGGCTGCGGCGCACCAGCTAGCCAGCCTGTCAAGGCCTTCCAGCCTGCCACCGTTTCCGCTTCAGAGAATCCGCAATGTGTCGGTATATCCTCGACGATGATCCCGACGGTCAGACTGTCCGCGTCCACCACGTCCTGGTATTCCTTTTCATTCTCGACGATGACCAGGCCGTCCTTATCGGTGTGAATGGATACGATCTTTATGCCATTCGTTTTGAAGTCGCCTTCGGGCGTGAAATCTCTTTTCAGTTTTTTGGCTGCACCACGTGTCGCCTTGACTCGCTGAATCGATGCATCGACTTCCGGGTCACTGTATGTCACGCCGATGTTGCCCAGGCCCTGACCTCCTTCTAGCTTACGCGGATCGAAAATAAGGTTTTGAATGCCGTTCGTGGCAAAAAACATGTCGGTGACGATGAAGTTCTCCGGAATCGTCGTTACCGCAAGAAACCGATCCATACGTTCTTGTTGATCGGAGGTTCGAAATGCCGGCGGTGCCAATGTGCCCATACAAACATGGGTAGCGATGGCCACGTCGTCCCCGGAAAGTGGGGGCGCGCCTTCCGGCAAGCCGGTCGCACCACCGGGTATTGACGCGACATCGCCGCAAACAGCGTCGTAGGTCAGCCGGATGTCAAACGCGCCGTTCCAAACCCGGCTGCCCGCCAACACGCCGCAAACAGGGTATGCACCGACGACGTTTCCGATATCGGCGCGCTCCAGCGCATCGGCTGTCACTATGCCGCCCAGCGATCCTCCGCTGACAATGATGCTGTCCGGTTTACCAAACTCATCTCTGAATACAGCGACGAGTTCCTTTAAATCCTGTTTTGTCGTAAAGACAGCCCATTGGTTTTGCCGATAGCTCGACCCTGCCACGGCGTATCCCTCAGAAAGCTGCAAGGCTGCAAGCGGGCCGAGTTCGGCCTCCCCCTGCGAAACAGGACTGAAAGAATAGCCGTGATTCCAGATCACGAGATCGCCGTTCCAGGTTGGCGGTACGGCAATGGTGTAGTAGGCGCCGCCTTCCGTCTGACCGGTGAGCATCGTTTGGGCATTTGCCGGCACGCCTGACCATAAAACAAGCACGGCCAGCAGGCCGCAGAATTTGCTGATACGTTGAAACATCGCTCTTCTCCTGTTGGAGTATTGGTTATTTGTGATTTTTCGTTTTCTTGTGCCGATGACCATACCGCTGTTGCCCTGCCATCACAACGGCACGAATCAGAGCTTTACATAACACGAATCCGGCTCACAGCGTGTTGCCCTGGACGACAAAACGGCCCTGCCGGTCACGCGTGATCGCCTCGGAGCCTACTAGCTCCGCTGCCCTGGCGCGGGCCTCCCAGGACTTTTCCAATATTTGCGCCCGCTCATAAAGCGTGGCGAGGTCCAGCCACATCTGTGCATCGTCGGGACGCAGATCCCGTGCACGCTCCAACAAAGGCAGCGCCTGTTGGTAAGACACCATCAAGGTCAAAAGCCGGCCATAATTCGAATGCGGGGCCGGGTCGTCGGGCGCCGCCTCGATTGCCTGCTCGAATAATGCCATGGCCTCGCGTATCTCGCCGGCATGCCATGCATTCATTGCCTGTTGATTGAGTAACGCCCCATTTTCTGCTGCGCCGGGATCAGTTGGAATTTCGATATTGGTGTCTTCACCTTTTTCCTGTTCGGTAGCACCGCTGGCGATGGAAGAATCATCACTTTCATTATCGGCAGCGCCATTGCCGATCGAAACTTCCGTCGACGGGTCTGTCAGTGCGTGTGGCCAGAACGCGATAATCAACCCGACGGCAATGACAACTGCGACTAACCAGTAACGCCAATGAGTTTGTTTGTTCAAATTACCGTCGCGTCCAATACAAAAAATAGATTATAGAATAGCGGCAGGGTCAAAGAGACACCATCCGGGGTAGAAACCCGCAAACCTTGACGACCGTTTCGCCCGCCATCCCATCACGTGGCCGATTACGTCGA
This sequence comes from uncultured Gammaproteobacteria bacterium, assembly GCA_964568075.1. GTDB lineage: Bacteria > Pseudomonadota > Gammaproteobacteria > Steroidobacterales > MnTg04 > MnTg04. The sequence continues at coordinate 188,611 of CAZMOM010000001.1, read as the reverse complement.
GGCAGACCCAGATATTCGATTTCAAGATTATTTACCAACATTCAATTGAATTTCGCTTACAGTGTTACTCTGCACAGGTAACATTTTTCTCGTGTAATAACCTGAAGGTGCCAGACAAAAGGCCATATCCCTTGCGGTTTATTCAAAATGAGCTTTCGTTCGTCGCACGCTGCCGCAAACTTAGTGAAAGGGCGCCGTTTTATAGCCTTCTGGCGGCATGGCAGGATCGTCGTGTCGCGACGCTACGCGGCATCTTACTCGGTTTCGCGGTCCTCGTTGTGGGCCAATCGGGTGCGTCGTTCGCAGGCGCGGCGCCGGCTCCGAGGCCGGCGATCGCCGTTCTCGATTTCGAACTCCACGATCTAACGCTCATCCCCGGGATGGCTGAGGAATTGGAGCGCACCGCGTCGATTGGCCCGCTGCTGCAGCAAATCCTGAAGACTCAATACGGTTTCGAGCTTGTGGCTATCGATTCGGCTACCCAGGACGCTGCCGACGAGGCGTTTGGTTATCTTTTCGATCACCACGATGTTGCGGCCGAACTGGGGCGCGAAGCGGCGAGCGACTGGATCGTCGTCGGACGGGTGCACAAAGCGAGCTTTTTATTTGTCTACCTCATAGCCCAGGTGATAGATACGAAGACGCACCGGCTCATCGCGGATCTGATCGTCGAGATCAAGGGTCCGCAGAAACGCTTGACGATTAAGGGTGTCGAAACGCTTGCCAGGCAGATCGCGGCAGCGATCGACGCCACGCAGCTGAAGTAGTAGACAACGCGAGTAATTACAGGGTTTTTCTTTGTCGGCTTCTCGCCGAGAGCGGACATCATAGCACCCCTGAACTAGACTCAATCCAATGTCTGCTTTCGGCCCAAAGAAACCCTCGGCCGGATACAGGTAGCGCATCCCCTTGTTATACTCGGCGAACTATTGTTACATGATTCAGGTGCCGATATGAACGCAAAATTCCTGGCCGTGTTGTTAGCGGCAATGATACCAAGCCTGTCATTCGGACAAGGCTCCCAGAACTATCAGTGCACTTATGGGGATCTGCAAAGGCGGGTCGAAATACTTTACGAAACGGGTGTGGCTGTTCCTTGCGAGGTGCATTACTACAAGGATACCGAGGCACCTGGTGAACTGCAGGTGCTTTGGCGCGCCATGAATGAGTCAGGTTATTGTGAACGGAAAGTCCAGGAGCTAATCGCCCAGTTCGAGGAATGGGGGTGGACCTGCGGGCAGAGCGATGAGGCGGGGCAGGAAGCTGAGCCGGAGCAGGCGGGTGATTCAGAACAGGGCGTCGAGGCGGGGCAGGACAATGACACTGAGGCGCTTCAACCTGTGGCAGAGGCCGAGTCGACCGAAGACTAATAGAGTGACGACAGGGCGCGAATACTCTTAGTATCCCAGTAGCAATCTGTGATTTTGCGCGCAAGCCTACCGTCGGTCAGGTGTTCGCTCCTGACCGAAAGCGGAAATTCGTCTGATGTTGCCGCGAGAACTCCGGCTGTCCGCCCTGAGGTGATGGCGGTTATTCGAATTTAAGAAATTTTGCGAACTTTAGGTCGAAGTTCGCCTACATTATTATTAGACAATGTTTCCCGGAGGGCTAAGCCAATGACGATCTTGATTCTTGGGCTCGTTCTTTTTTTCGTACCCCACCTGGTGCCGTTTTTCCCCGACTACAGAAACGCCCTTTTCGAAAGGCATGGAGAAAAAAAGTACAAGGGCTGGTTCTCCTTGATATCGCTCGCCGGATTGGTCCTTATTGTGATGGGTTATTCGCGTGTGGACTATGCGGAATTGTGGGCACCGTTCCCGTGGTCCAAAGACCTGGCGATTTACCTGATGCCGGTTTCGCTGACTCTGTTCGCGGCCGCGAACATGAAATCACTGATGCGCCGGTATCTACGTCATCCGATGGCAATAGGAACGGTCCTCTTTTCCGCCGTCCACCTGTTCGCCAATGGTGACCTGGCATCGGCTCTGCTGTTCGGTTCGTTTGGTATTTACGCGACTCTATCGGTGATTTCGGCCGAAGCGCGGGGACGGGCCCCCGAGGATGGGCAGTCTGCGATAAAATACGACCTGTTTGCTGCAGCAGGCGGCATTGCGGTTTACTTCGTTCTGTTGAACCTCCACGGTTGGTTATTCGGTGTTAGCGTGATTTAGCCGGGGCGGTCTGAGGCGCTCAACCCGGCTCAGATCTGTTCACCTTTTTTCATGATGTCGCCGAAGACGTCCGGTTCGTCAGATGGGTTGCCCTCACCGTCATAGTAATCGCCACCGGAATAAACCAGGGCACCGGACGAGAATGTCTTGCCATAGGTGACCACCAGCGACACCGATTGTCCCATACCGGAAAAGAACTCTCGCTCGGTCAGTTCAGACAGCGGGTGAATGAATGCGCTCCATACCGCGCCCTGTGCAATCGCATAACGGGCGTCCAGCGCCGATTCATAATTCGCCTGCATTAGCCGGAATAACTGCTCCTCGGTCAGGGTCGCGGCGTTGGAAATCGGCGAGATAATGCGAATCCGGTCGGCGTTGTCATCGGCGATCACAAAGATCGAAATATCCTGGTACTCGAATCGCCAGCTGTTGCCATCGCGAACCGCGTCTTTACTGATCCGCCTGACCAACTCATCCACTCGGTCGAGAGTCATCGGATTATCGGTGAGGGCGGGCAGCTCGTAGGGCTCGGCCATATCCTGTGCGCTGGTACTAGGTGTTGCCAGCGCGATAAGAAAAACCGGAACAATGGCTAAAAACCGAACGACGTCAGACATGGCGGGCCTCCTGTCTTTTTTTGGACCATGACGACGCTACGGCGTTCAGGCGGCTGCCGCTGCGTCTCCGTTCAGAGAGACCTTAGAACCAGCCAATTTATGACGACATATGATTCCTTATCGACTATCCTCGCCAGAAATGGCAGAGCGCGCTGTCAACAGAGCGGACCAGGATTGTTTATGAACGTCAGACGGGCCGACAAAATAATTACAGCGATGGAAACACGCGACGGCGCCGGCGTCAGATTGCGACGCAGCCTGGGCCAGTCCCAGACTGCCCGCCATGACCCCTTTCTCTTGCTCGATGAGTTCAACAGCGATAATCCCGACGATTACATCGCGGGTTTCCCATCGCATCCGCATCGTGGGTTTGAAACGGTTACCTATATGCTGGATGGCCGGATGTTGCATGAAGATCATCTGGGAAATCGTGGCGAGTTGAAACCCGGCGGAGTGCAATGGATGACCGCGGCCCGGGGAATTATTCATTCGGAGATGCCCCAGCAGGTGGATGGCCTGTTGCGTGGTTTTCAGTTGTGGATCAATCTGCCGGCCAAGATGAAAATGAACCAGGCAAACTACCGGGATATTCCGCCGGACGAAGTACCGGCGGCGAAGTTGCCAGGTGGTGGGCAGGCACACGTCATAGCGGGCGTTTTTACGACAGATCAGGGGAGCACAACCGGCGCCGTGGCTGAGAGTGCAACCGACGTGCTTTACGTTGATTTACGATTGACACCCGGCGAGGTGCTGGATTGTCAGTTACCGCCTACAAACAATGCCATGCTTTATGTTCACACTGGAGACGCCAGGACCGGACCGGAAGATGCTGAGAAATCTATCCACCGCTCCCAGGCCGTTCTGCTCGCGAGCGGGGACCGCCTGCGTATACAGGCAGGCGACGATGGCGCGGGCATTTTGTTGCTGTCTGCCGAGCCAATCGGCGAACCCGTTGTACAGCATGGCCCTTTCGTCATGAATACGTCGGAGGAAATTAAGCAGGCGATGAGAGATTATCGCGATGGTACGCTGGTCGAGGGGCGAGGTTGATCGAATGTTGAACGCAAGACAACTGACTGGTCGCGATAGCAGTCATGTTGAGACCAACGCTGAGTCGGGCGTATGCCTGCAGCCTGTCGTTACCGAAGCTTTTCTGGCTTTAAAGGCGCTCGCGGCAGAAGCCGGTATCGACCTCGAGGCCGTCAGTTCGTTTCGTGATTTCGACAGCCAGGCAGCTATCTGGAACGACAAGTTTCGCGGTAAACGCCCGATATACGACGCCGACGGTATAGAACTTGAACACCCGGTTCTTTCCCGGGAAGACCTGGTTTCCAGTATTTTGCGATGGTCCGCGCTACCCGGCGCGAGCCGGCATCACTGGGGTAGCGATTTCGACGTTATCGACCGGGCGGCAGTCCCCGAAGGTTACGAGGTGCGCCTGGTCAACGAGGAATTTGAGTCGGATGGCGTTTTCTGGCGCCTCGGCGAGTGGTTGGACAGCCATCTGCAAAAAACCGATTTCTTCCGGCCGTATCTCAAATATAACGGGGGCGTGGAGCGCGAAGCCTGGCATCTCAGTTTTGCGCCCATCGCCGTTCCGGCACTCGAATCTTTGAAGCTCGAGACCCTGGAACAGTCACTGGTCGACAGCGATGTTCTGGGCATGGATATCGTTACGCCGAGGCTACCGGACATTTACGAAAAATACGTGCTGAACGTATCCGGTCCGGCGGACCGGGCCTGACGGCGAAACAGGGGTCAGAGACTTACTGTGAGACGGCTAACGAGTGCCGTTTTTGAGTTCGGCCGCCGCCAGTTTCTGAATCCGGGTGACCGGATCTTCTTGATCTTCCTGCCACGTAAAACACGGTGGCTCGCGTCTGAGTAGACTCCAATTTCCGCTGTCGATGACGTGTTTGAGAAAAGTCATGCTTTGCTCAATCGACTCGATATATGGATTTCGACCACCGAACAGAATCTCCAGATAGTGATAAGCGCCGTTAAAAGCGCCATCAAGACGTTCTTCCTTTATTCGATCAAAAAACATCGGCGTACGGCGCAAAAGTTCCTCGGAAGACCAGCTCGTTCCGTCTTCTTCGGAATCTGACAATAAATTGACGCCACCGAGTACGAATTCAGGAAACAGGCGGTCACGACATTTTTCCAGGTAACAACGATCCGCCATTTGCGCAATCATATCGCCGGTGGCGACGAGATGACCCAGTTTCCGGTCGAGCGGGTCATCGACTTTGATTTGATCCAGAGGAATTTCGTAACCGGTAAAATGCACGATAACACCGGCGGTCTCGGCCTTGTCGGCGAAACCGATCGTCGGTAAATACGAAGTCAGTAGTTCTGCGCCGCGCGCAACATGCGACTGGGTCAGCTCAGCGCCGTGACGATAATCGGTGTCGTTTTCATTGCGAATAAACCCGGCATCGTGAAAAAGGGCGACAATGATTCCCAGTTCACAGCGTTCGGCGCCGAGACGCTCGTCATCCGCTACGGTCAGTTCATGCCCGGTAAAAATCCTGGCGACCGCCAGCGACATGTCGAGGGTATGCTGGATATCGTGGTAAACGGTGTCGCAACCGAGAAAGCCGGGCCACTTGCCAGTAAACAGCTTTTCAAAATCGACATAAGCTTGCCGGGCACGTTCGAATTTTTCGTCCGGGAATACCTGGTTGAGAGTTTCGAAAACCGCCCGGGTGACCGCTTCCGGCGAACTGACCTGAACGGTATTCGTTACGTCGTAATCACTTTGTCTGTAGGGCTGCATGATAATGTGCCGTCAGCTCTCCAAGCGCCAAATTAATGACTGCTATAGGTCAATCGAGTCTAATCAAAGGTCTTTATGAACATCAACTGCTGGTTTCAAAAACAAGGAAAAGAGAACAAGTTCTGGGCATTTTTGTGACGCAGTTCACACTTTTCCGGGAGGGGCTACGGAGCGGCGCTCCGGAAAACGGCGCTGACCGGCGCATGATCTGATGGTCGCTCCAGCGTGCGGGGCTCTATGTCTATATCGGCGGAAATGCAACGCTCCGCGAGCGCCGAACTGGCCAGTACCAGGTCAATCCGCAGGCCGCGGTTACGACGGAACGCAGCCGCACGGTAATCCCACCAGCTGAATATCTTGTCGGCCTGTTCAAACCGCCTGAAAGTATCCACCAGACCCAGGTCAAGTATTTCTTGCAAGGCTGCTCTTTCGGCGTCGCTGACCAGGACATTGCCTTGCCAGCTTTCGGGGTCATGCACATCCCGGTCGTCAGGCGCAATATTGAAATCACCAAGCACGACAAGGTTTGGAAATTTGGCGATCTGCTCGCTCAGGAAGCCGCACAGCGCACTCAGCCAGCACAGTTTGTATCGATATTTCTCCGAACCCACGGACTGTCCGTTTGGCACGTAAAGATCTATAACCCGGTACTCGCCAATGGTTGCAGCCAACACCCGGCGCTGTTCATCGGAAAAATCAGGAATTTTCGTGACCAGATCAACCGGATTATCCCGGCTCAGGATGGCGACGCCATTGTAAGTTTTCTGACCATTGACCGCCGCATGATAGCCGGCCGACTCGATTTGCTCGTACGGAAACATGTCGTTGGTCATCTTAATTTCCTGCAGCGCGAGCACGTCAGGCTGGTTTTGTTCCAGCCAGTCGCAGACGTGCTCGAGGCGAACGCGCAGCGAATTGACATTCCAACTGGTGATTTTCATAGCGATTTAAGGATTGTTCGTCGCAAGTGCAAGGATTCCGGATTGTTTCAGCAGCGACTCCGGATTGGGTGGCCGGCCCCTGAATGCCACAAAGTTTTCCATCGCATCACGGGCGCCACCTTGCGCCAGAATATTTTTCCGGTACCGTTCCGCTACGTCGCGATTAAAAAGGCCCTCCTCCGTGAATGCTGCATATGCGTCAGCCGCCAGGACTTCCGCCCATTTATAACTGTAATACCCGGCCGCGTAGCCGCCCGCAAAGACATGAGAAAATCCATGCGCGAAACGATTGCACTCGAGCACTGGAACCACAGATATTTCCTCTCTCACGCTTTTTAGCATTTGCATGATTCTCGCTCCGCTGGCCGGCTCGTATTCGGCATGCAAACGCAGATCGAAGATTGCGAACTCGAGCTGTCTTAGCATCTGCAGCCCGCACTGAAACTGACGGCTGCGCAAAAGCTTTTTTGTTATCTCTTCCGGCAAGGGCTCCCCGGTTGAATGATGGCCGGAAATCATCGCCAGCACCTCGCGTTCCCAGCAGAAATTTTCCATCAGCTGGCTAGGCAGCTCGACTGCATCCCAGGGCACGCCGTTAATGCCCGCCACACTCGGATAGCTTGCCTGCGTCAACAGGTGGTGCAGGGAATGACCGAATTCGTGGAATAGCGTGACAACGTCGGAGTGAGTGAGCAGCGCCGGCCGCCCCTGACTCGGCGGCAGAAAATTACACACGAGGTAGCCGACCGGTTGCGCACAGATTTGCGGCGTTCGGATACGGCCGATGCACTCATCCATCCAGGCACCACCGCGCTTGGCAGGTCTGACGAACAGATCCACATAAAGGCCGCCGACCGCTTCGCCATCGGCTGTGCAGACCTCGTAATAAGTGACCTCGTCATTCCAGGTATCGACGTTTGAGCACGCTTTCAACTGGATACCGAAAAGTCGATCGGCCAGCCTAAACAGTCCATCCAGCACCCGGCCGCACGGAAAATACGGGCGCAACGCTTCTTCCGATATACCGAACTTCGATTGCTTTAGTTTTTCACTGTAATAGGCAACGTCCCAGGCCTCCAGCGGCTTTCCGGCATCGGCGCAGAGCTGCTCAAACTCCTGTTTCGCTCGGCGCCAGGATTTTTTCGCCAGATCGTTCAAAAAATCGGCAACTTCGGCCGCGGACTCAGCCATTTTCGGCGCCAGCGAATACTCGGCAAAGTTGTCGAAGCCCAGGAGCCTGGCATTTGCATGACGCAGGCCCATGATTTCATCCATGGTTTCGCTGTTGTCCCACTGTCCCGCATGCGGCCCCTGGTCCGATGCACGCGTTACCCAGGCGACGTGGACGTCTTCGCGCAAATCCCGGTTGTCCGCGTGCGTCATAACGGCCTGATAAGTCGGCTGATCCAGCCGTAACAGCCACCCCTCTACTTTATCCGCGCTTGCGTTGGCGGCGGCCGTTTCCAGCAGGCTGACAGGCAGCCCGGTAGCAACGGATGCCTCGGTAATATGCTTTTTCCAGGCATTGCCTGCATCGAGCAGGTTTTCCTCGAAACGCGATTGCAGGACGGCCAGCTTGCGCGCGTTTTCCAGGAAGAGAACTTGTTTGTCCCTGTCCAGACCGACACCGGCGAGGCGGAAATCCTGGATCGCAAGCTTCAGCACCCGGTTTTGCTCGGGATTCAGATTCACGCCTTCGGCCTCGATTTCGCAATACGCCTGGTAAAGAGTCTGGTCCTGGCCAAGCTGTGTGTAGAAATCGGTTAACAGAGGCAGACATTCATTGTATGCCGCGCGCAGTTCGGGCGTATTGACGACGCTGTTCATGTGACTGACCGGCGACCAGGCTTTGGCAATCCGGTGATTCAACAATTCCAGCGGAACGACGGTCGTCTCCCAGCCAGGCGCGGCATTGCGAATCTGTACCAGCTCGCGGCGTGCGTCTTCAAGCAAGGCGGTTACGGCGGGGACCACTTTACCCACTTCGAAAGAAGAGAAGTCAGGCAAAGCGGCATTATGATCGGACTTGGAAGTCATCGTGGTCATCGGGGTGTATGGCATCGGCCCAGATAAAAAACCGATGCATCTTAGCAGCCCGGGATGAAGGAATCAGCCCAGTCGCATACTGATCAGCGAAACCCCGACGGCCAGCAGGAGGAAGAAAACCGTAATGGCCAAAACTGCGCCGCGCCGATAATGGCGGGTCAGCTGCTCCTGACTTTTCGCCGCAATCAGAAAACTGCGATCGTCGGGTGGCGCTCCAATTACCGGTATGCCCGGATGACGCATTTCATCAACGTGCTCCCGGCGAATCTGATTTTCCGCAACCTGACGCGCCTTTTCCCACTCCCTGAGGTCCAGCGTGCCATCTTTGTCCGAGTCAAAAGACCTGATCAGCTGGCTTTGCCGGGATTTCCAGTCCGCCAGTAATGCGCGTACCTCTTCGGCAAAATTTGTGGTTTCCGCTGCACGATGTGTTCGCAGGTAACCGATAACGAACAGCGGGTCGCCTGCGTGCATTCGTCTCTCCGTGTACCGGTAGCGGCCCAGAATTCCAACTTGCCGCTTACTCGGCCAGGAGCTACCGCCCCGCCATGCTTTGACGACGCTGGGAAAAACCTCGGCTCCTTCGGGATCTACGATACAACTGGCGGAGCTGTCCTCGAGTTCGAACAGGGCGTCGCTGGTTCCGCTGTTGATGGTGCACCAGCGAGTGTGGCGGGTCTTGCCGGTCCTGTGACTCTCGCGAACTTCTATTGAAAATGACCACCACGTACAGGCTGTTCCGGTCAGCGGCGCGGTTATCGGATCGCCTTCGAGACGGCGGCCGGTCCCTTCCACTTCGATATAGCCCTGGCTGGCCGATCGAATCAGGGATGTCGGCGTGTCTTCAAGGAGCCGCGATTTGTGCAGGCCCTGGAACGCTTTAACAAAGCTCAGACCGGAGAACCCCAGTGCGGCCAGAGTCCAGAACCAGAACTCCGCCGCGTCCCAGGCCTGCACCTGGGCGGTAATCTCCGTCAACCCGGGAAGGTTCATGGATTTATTCGAAGAGCTCCTTCATATCCACGTCCGCTGTTTCCACCGCGCTGTATTCCAGCAACTCGGCAGCCTTAAAGCTAAATAGACCGGCGATGATGACATCGGGAACCTGTGCGATTCGAACGTTATTCAGGTTTACGCCATCGTTGTAAAATTCGCGCCGGTCGGCGATGGATTCCTCTATACCGGTAATTCGCTGGCGCAGGTGACCGAACGACTCGTCTGCCTTTAGCTCCGGATAGTTTTCAACCACCGCAAAGAGCTTGCCCAGACCCATGCGCAGGGCTCCCTCTGCGACACCGACTCCGGCTACATCGCCCTGTTCGCGTGCGCTCGCTACAGCCGCTCGTGCCAACATGACTCTTTCCAGCGTTTCCTGTTCGAACTGCATGTATTGCTTGCAGGTTTCGACCAGTTTAGGAAGCTCGTCATGACGCTGCTTCAAAAGCACGTCAATGTTCGACCAGGCTTTTTTGACGTTCTCCCTGAGCGTTACGAGGTTGTTGTAAATCTTGGTGAAATATAGAAGAAAGACGAGAATTACAGCGAGAAAAATAACGAGACCAGTCATCTTGATACTCCGTTACAAAAGCGTATTCAGTATATCATTGAGTAACCGCAATTTATGTGGAGCAGTTCATGGCTTTGGTTTTTGATTTACTGGTGGTGGGCGGCGGCAGCGGTGGTCTGGCGGCGGCCCAGAGAGCGGCCGAATACGGAGCGAAGGTTGCGGTCTTCGAGCCCAGGCCGTTGGGCGGAACCTGCGTCAACGCCGGCTGCGTACCAAAAAAAGTCATGTGGAACACGGCGGCGCTCGCCCACAGTCTGTCCGCTGCGAAGGAGTATGGTTTTTCATTGGAAACGAATGGACATGACTGGGGGAAATTGAAGCGGCAGCGCGACGCTTATGTTTCTCGCCTGAATTCGATCTACGCCGAAAACCTGGGTGAGAAAGGTGTCGCACATATTACAGAGAGCGCGCACTTTACCGGATCGCATACGCTGGAAGCGGGCGGTCAGGCCTACGAGGGTAAACACGTCATCATTGCCAGTGGAGGGTATCCGGCCCGGCCCGATATTCCTGGCGCTGATCTGGGCATTACTTCGGACGGATTTTTCCGGTTGAGCGAGCGACCCGACCGGGTCGCAGTCGCTGGCAGCGGCTATGTCGCGGTTGAACTCGCGGGCATGTTTCGTGCTCTGGGCGCAGAGGTCTGTATATTCGTTCGCTATGACGGCGTATTACGCCGCTTTGATCAGATGCTGCGTGACGAACTGGGCAAGGCGCTGACCGGAGATGGTATTTCGGTGATTACCGATGCCATTCCCGGCGCGGTGGAAAAGGACGACCAGGGCTTGCGTCTAGAGACCGAGGATGGCCGGACATTCGGCGGTTTTGATTGCCTGCTCTGGGCGATCGGCCGGACGCCAAGCACCGCTGAACTGGGACTCGACAAGGCGGGCGTGGATGTCGACGGTAATGGGTTTGTCCGGGTTGACGATTTTCAAAATACCGGGGCCGCACGTGTCTACGCGATCGGCGATGTCACGGGTCGCGTTCCGCTGACTCCGGTCGCTATTGCCGCTGGCCGCCGCTTATCGGACCGGTTGTTCAATAACCAGCCTGACCGGCATCTGAACTATGGCAATATTGCGACCGTGGTGTTTAGCCATCCACCCATTGGAACCGTCGGCATGACTGAAGCTCAGGCCCGGGAGGAATACGGCGACATCGTAAATGTCTATTGGTCTGAGTTCGTACCGATATATTACGCGGTGATGAACAACAAAGGCCGTGCGGCGATAAAAATGATCACCGCCGGCGAGAACGAAAAAGTCGTTGGGATTCATATTATCGGTCAGGGGGCGGATGAAATGTTACAGGGATTCGCTGTTGCATTGTCGTCGGGCGCAACCAAAAAGGATTTTGACGATACCGTGGCTATCCACCCGACCAGTGCGGAAGAAATGGTTACGATGCGATGAAGAGGTCCCGCGGGATACGATCGTACCGGGGCGTGGCGCCAGGCGCTATGTAGGGTTGAGGGACCGCTATCTCGATCAACAGGACCAAAAAAGCACCAGGATCAGGGTCGTTTGAGCAGCGACTGGAGGACGGGAATGGTGTCCGGTCTTACGCCGCGCCACAGATAGAAAGACTCTGCGGCCTGTTCCACCAGCATACCCCAGCCCATGATCGCCCGCGCACCATTTTCTTCCGACCAGCGAGTAAACGGCGTCTGGGTTTTTCCGTAGTTCAGGTCGTAGCACAGCGTGTGCCGCGTGAAAAGGTCGACCGAGATAGGTGGACTTTTATCAAAAAGATTCGCCGATGTGCCGTTGAGAATCAGGTGAAACGTTTTCCCTCCCAGCTCTTCGAGACCGGCGGCCTGAACAGAACTGGAAAGTCCAAGCTCATCGATCAGTTTGCTCGCGTTCTCCGGCGTACGGTTGGCTATCATCAATAATTTCGGATTCTGCGCGATAACAGGCCCAAGCAGCCCCCTGACCGCGCCACCAGCGCCGAGAATCAGAATACGTCGGCCATCCAGCTTAAAATTAAGATTTTCGATCAGGTCGGTTACGAGGCCCACACCGTCGGTATTGTCAGCCAGAATATCTCCCTCCTCGCCCAATACCAGCGTGTTGGCGGAGCGGGCGGATTCTGCGCGCCGCGTGTGTGTTTCGGCAATTTCGAAAGCCGCAATCTTGTGTGGAACCGTAACATTGAGTCCCTTGCCACCCCGGGCAGCAAATTTTCTGACTTCAGTTTCGAATTTTTCCGGCTCGACATCGAGTAGCCGGTAGGAAATGTTGTGACCGGTCTGTCTGGCAAACACACCATGGACGAATGGAGAACGGCTTTGGGCCACGGGATGACCCATAATGGCATATTGATCCGGATGTTCTTTCTGCTTCATCGCTTACACGTTGCCACTTACGCAGCGCATTATTTAACGCAACGCCGTTTTGAGAATATAAAAGAAAATAATAGCCAGGATTGCACCAGCCGGAATAGTGATTACCCAAGAGATAAATATACGGTTGACCACGGCCAGGTTGATCGCCGTGATGCCGCGGGCCATGCCGACACCCAGGACCGCGCCAACCAATGTCTGCGTCGTAGATATCGGCATACCTATGCCTGAGGCAATCACGATAGTCGTTGCCGCGGCCAGCTCGGCGGCAAATCCCCGGCTTGGCGTCAGATGCGTAATCTTGCTTCCGACAGTAGCAATTACGTGGCGGCCGAATGTCGCCAGGCCGATAACGATGCCGATACCACCGAGAAACAGGACTGGCAACGGCAATGGGGATTTCTGCCCGACGATGCCAGACTGGGCGATGCTGATAACCGCTGCAACCGGACCGACCGCGTTAGCCACATCGTTCGATCCATGGGCGAAAGCCATTCCGCAGGCCGTGACGACCATGAGAACGGCAAATACTTTTTCCACGGTCGCAAAGTGGAACTCGCGATCGGCCTTCTCGTCGATCTGGATCCGGTTGATGAAAAACTTTCCGATGAGCGCGATAAGCATGCCGAAAGCGGTCGCCACCAGATAGGCCTGCTGCGTACTCAGCTCCAGGCCAGCATGTTTCAGGCCTTTGAAAATCGTGACCAGCGTTATCGTAAAGCCCGCCAGAAATATGTACGCAGGGACGTAGCGGCGCGCTCTTTCCAGCGGGTTTTCGCGGCCAATAATCAACCACTGAACGCTGCTGTAAATCAGGTAGGCTGCGAAGCCTGCGAGCATCGGCGTGAAGATCCAGCTGGCTACGATGCTGCCGACCTGGCTCCAGTTAACTGCGTCTACGCCGATACCGACCACCGCGAAACCGACGATCGCCCCGACTATCGAATGAGTTGTGGAAACCGGCCAGCCCTTTCTTGACGCGATCCATAGCCAGCAACCGGCGGCCGCCAGTGCCGCCAGCATTCCATAAATCAATAACTCGGGAGTCTCCGATACGCTCGCCGCGTCTATAATGCCTTTACGGATGGTCGATGTAACTTCGCCGCCAGCCAGTACGGCGCCGGTAAATTCGAAAATGGCCGCGACAAGAATAGCCTGCTTGATAGTCAGCGCCTTGGACCCGACCGACGTCGCCATGGCGTTTGCGACATCGTTTGCCCCGATGCCCCAGGCCATGAACAAACCGAATATGGCCGCCAGGCCAATATAGATTTGCATGTCTTCCATTAGTGCGCCAGCAGCAATTCGAGACGCCGGCCCACTCGCTCGGCATAATCGGCAACTTCACCCGTCAGGTCGATGATCTTGTACAGAAACATCACCTCGACGGGTGGCAGCTCTGACTCAAGCTTGAACAGCCCGGCACGCAGCTCGCTCTGTAATACATCGGACTCTGATTCGAGTCGGTCGAGTTCCTCAACCATTGACTCGACCAGCCTGGCTTCCGCGCCGCGAAAACCGGTCTCAAAAAGTTCGTCGAGCTCGCGAACACTTTTTCGGGCTTGTTTGGCCGCGGCGATACTGCAGCGAACGAATTTTATGAAAGGTTCCGCTATGGGTTCGGGCAACTCCATTTTGCGGCCTACGACCAGCCCCGAAATATCCTTTGCGCGATTGGCGACCCGGTCCTGGACCAGCACCAATTCGAGCAGGTCTTCCCTGGGCACCGGCATAAACAGGCTTTTCGGCAGGTGGTAGCGAATTTCCTGCTTCATATCATCGGCTTCGCTTTCCAGGTCCCGGATGCGCTGACGACAGCTCTCGACAGTTTCCCAATCCCTTTTGACCACTGCTTCGAACATCGGGATCAGTTGCTTGGCGCAGCGGTACGCGATATCCATGTGTTGCTGTAACGGTGCGACCGGAGACGAACCGAATATCCCCGACAGGTAATTTGCCATCCTGAATCCCCTGGGTTTTACGTGATCGATTTCTGACTGAGCCAGCCCGCCGCCTGGCCGGCATAATACGTCAAAATGCCGTCGGCGCCAGCTCTTTTGAACGCGAGCAACGATTCCATGACCACGGCCTTCTCATCAAGCCAGCCGGCCTGGGACGCCGCTTTTAGCATCGCGTACTCGCCGCTGACCTGATACACGAAGGTCGGCACGCCAAACTCGTCCTTGACCCTTCGAACCACATCCAGATAAGGCATTCCGGGCTTGACCATAACCATGTCGGCACCCTCTTCCAGGTCAAGCGCGACTTCATGCAGGGCTTCATCGCTGTTGGCCGGATCCATCTGGTAGGCATATTTGTTTCCACCGGCCAGATTGCTGGCTGAGCCCACTGCGTCGCGGAAAGGACCATAAAATGACGATGCGTATTTTGCGGAGTAAGCAAGAATCTTCGTCGTGTGGTGACCGTTGGTCTCGAGCGCCTGGCGAATCCCACCGATCCGCCCGTCCATCATGTCGGACGGGGATACGACATCAGCGCCCGCATCCACGTGCGACAGGGCCTGGCGCACCAGGATTTCCACGGTCTCATCGTTGAGAACATAACCGTAGTCATCGATAACACCATCCTGACCATGCGTAGTGTAGGGATCCAGCGCCACATCGGTAATAACGCCAAGCTCCGGTAAAGCGACTTTCAGCGCCTTGATACAGCGCTGAACCAGGCCACCCGGGTTGTATGCCTCCCTGCCGTCGAGGCTCTTGCCGGCGCTTTCGATGACCGGGAACAAAACAACCGCCGGTACACCGAGAGCAGCCAGTTCCTGGCTCTTTTTGACCGCCAGATCGATACTCAGACGGTCCACGTCGGGCATCGAGGGTACCGCCTGCCGCTGGTTTTTTCCTTCGGTGATAAACAGCGGGCAGATCAGGTCATCAGAACTCAATGAACACTCACGCATTAGCCGGCGGCCGAAATCATCTCGCCGCATCCGTCTCATCCGGGTAGCGGGGAATCGGCCTCTCGCAGTACTTAGCATGCTGGATTCCTTGCTCGTCACGATATAGGGTAGATTTTCGCCCGAAACGGGCGGCCTGTCCAAAACATAAGTCAAAAACCCCGGTAATAATCAATAAACCCACCCGGTCTAATTATATGAAGCAGGAAAAAACCGAGGAATCCCGGCACCGCCGATTCGAGAGCATGACCCGAACCCACGAGGGGGATCTGTTCCGATTTGCTTTCTGGCTTTGCCGCGATCATTCGGTTGCCCAGGATCTGGTTCAGGAGACTCTGCTGAGGGCATGGCGTTCTTTCGACAGCCTCAGAGACGAATCGGCGGCCCGCTACTGGCTGATAACCATTTTGCGGCGGGAGAACGCCAGAATGTATGAGCGAAAACGGCATCCGACGCGGGACATTGATGATCTGACACCGGCGGAACAGGGTTTGCTTGCGAATACGCCGGACACGGACCTGGCGGACCTCAGGGAAGCGATAAGCCGGCTCGATCCTGATTATCGTGAACCGCTGATTTTGCAGGTTCTGATGGGATTCAGCACGGAAGAGATAGCCGGGCTGATGGAAATTAAACAGGGCGCGGTACTGACCAGACTGTATCGGGCCCGCAAGATGCTAATGAAAGGCTTTGAAGACGAGAGTAAAGAGTAATGGATTGCCTTGAATACAGACGATTATGCGGCGCTGACCCGAATCGGCAGGATGCCGATTTCCTGGATCATCAGCATGTCTGCAGTTCCTGTGCGGCATTTGCAGATCGTATCCGGGATCTTGATCGGCGTCTGCTGCGGGCCATGCAGGTGCCGTTGCCAGCTGAAGACGGCAATCCATACGCGGCGCCGGAACAAAGCCCGGACCAGGCAAAAACGATGTGGATCGGGATGGCGGCCAGTCTCATGCTTGGCCTCGGATTGGCGCTCGTCACCTGGAACAGTGCTCCGCATGGCGATCTCGAGCAGGACTTGATCGCGCATATCTATCACGAGCGGGCGGCGCTGATATCTACCGATCAGGCGGTCCCGGGCCAAAGACTGGCTACAGTTTTGCGCAGGTCCGGTACGCGGATGGATAGTAATGACACGCTGGTGTCCTATGCCCGAACTTGCCTGTTTCGCGGTCAGTTGGTGCCACATTTGGTTGTCCAGGGTGAAACCGGCCCGGTAACGGTGATGATTCTCCCGAATGTGTATGTTGAGTCGCCGACTGATTTTTCCGAGGGAGGATTTTACGGAACGATATTGCCGGCATCGTCAGGCAGCATCGCTGTCATTGCAGGTGAGGAGAGTGATCTCGAAGTTGTGTCCGGGACCATAAGCGAGTCGGTTCGCTGGGACATTTAATCGCGTTTTCCCTGTAATTTTTTTCGTGTTCCCCCTGTCTTGTTGAGTAAGCCCGTCAGGGCGTTTGTAAAATGGAGGCATAGATAAGGCCAACGGTTCCTATATGCAATAATCGGCGATTGCCTTAGACAGCTTGATTTCGCTTGTTTGCTGCGATACAGAACCGAATGTTGGGTAAGACCACTTGGCCGCCAATAGTCTCTGCTTGTCGCAAAATCGAGACAGTGGCGGCATCAGGAACTGGAGTCTATGCTAATTTCAACCCGCCTCGACAATATTGTCGGAGCAGATAATAAGTGGCCAAAAGGCCGTTAAATCCTTAGGGATATTCAAAGGAGACCTGCATCATGTCTGAATTAAAGAAACCTCTGGCAATTGCCGTTGGCGTCGCGCTGGCGTCCTCATTTGCATTTGCAAGCACCGCGAGTGCTGACAGCAGCCCGTTCATGGCTAGCTCACTGAGCTCTGGCTACATGACTGCCGATATCGGTGAAGGTAAAGGCGAAGAAGGTAAGTGTGGCGAGGATAAAGGCGCCGAAGGTAAGTGTGGCGAGGATAAAGGCGCCGAAGGTAAGTGTGGCGAGGATAAAGGCGCCGAAGGAAGCTGCGGCGAGGATAAAGGCGCCGAAGGAAGCTGCGGCGAGGATAAAGGCGACGCTAAAGGCGAAGAGGGAAAATGCGGTGAAGGCAAGTGTGGCGAGGACAAATGAGACGATCCGCTCGGATGTAATCGTAATACCAGCCACGAATTCATTTGAATTCGGTAAGGCCCGCGAAAGCGGGCCTTTTTTTGTCGATTCATGAACGAAAAATATCAAAATCGGACTGGCGCGGAGCGGGCCGGTGCGACTACTCTATGCGCAGTCGGCGCCAATAAAGCGCCGGCCAAAAAAAGCGAGTTCCTATGTCCGCAATAACCCAATCGAAATCGAGATGCCAGTGGGCCGGCAAGGAAATTTTCCGTTCCTATCACGACCAGGAGTGGGGGGTTCCAGTCCATGACGACCGACTGCATTTCGAGTTTCTGATTCTGGAGGGAGCGCAGGCGGGCCTGAGTTGGGAGACGATTCTGAAAAAAAGGGGCGGTTACCGGAAAGCATTCGACAACTTCGACCCGGTCAAAGTGGCCCGCTACCGGGAGACAAGAATCGAAAAGCTGCTATGCAATCCTGCAATCATCAGAAATCGTCTGAAGGTTAATTCAGCAGTCACCAACGCGAAAGCGTTTCTTGAAGTACAAAAGGAATTTGGCGAATTTGATGATTTTATCTGGCAGTTTGTAGGTGGTAAACCAATCCAGAATCGATGGAAATCTATGGATCAGTTGCCAGCCACGTCCGAGGTGTCGGATCTGCTATCCAAAGACCTGAAAAAACGTGGCTTCAAATTTGTCGGGAGCACGATTATTTATGCACACATGCAGGCCATAGGAATGGTAAACGATCATGAAACGACCTGTTTTCGTTATCGCGAATGTAAGGCGCTTTCTGCTTAGCACGCTGCTGTATTTTGCTTTACAGGCCATGGTCGCGGCCCAAGACACTGCTTTGATCGTCGATAACGCCGTGTCCGCGGCGCGGGCATTTACGCTTGAAAATCAGCCGGAAATTATCAGCGAGTTCGCAGACCTGCTCGCGATTCGTAATGTCGCAGCGGATCATGACGATATGCGTCGCAACGCAAATTTTATTCTGAAAATGATGAGTCGGCGTGGGATCGCCGCCAGCTTACTGGAGACACCCGGTAGTCCGCCGGCAATTTATGGCGCACTCGATAATGGCGCAAAATACACCGTACTTATTTATGCTCATTATGACGGTCAACCGGTCCAGCGGGAGTTGTGGATGTCGGATCCCTGGCAACCGGTGTTGCGCAAGGGAAGGCTGGAAGATGGTGCGGCCACGGTAGAAATGGACAATCTGCCAGACAGGATTCCGGGTGAATGGAGATTGTATGCGCGCTCCGCCGGCGATGATAAAGCCCCTATAATCGGTATCCTTAGCGCCATCGATGCGTTGAAAGCTGCACAAATACCGATGTCGATCAATCTCCGGTTTTTTTTGGACGGAGAGGAAGAGGCAGGTTCACCGCATCTAAAGCACATGATCGCGCAGCATGCGGACGTCCTGGATGCGGATCTCTGGCTTTTCTGTGACGGTCCGGTGCACCAGACACGTCAGCAACTGATCAGTTTTGGCGTACGCGGCATGACCGGCGTGGACATTACTCTTTACGGTCCGGTTAGACAGTTGCACAGCGGACACTACGGTAATTGGGCACCCAACCCGATCATGCTGCTGGCGAATTTACTGACGAGCATGCGTGCGCCGGATGGCACAATCCTGGTCGAAGGATTCGCTGAGTCTGTTCTGCCACCGAGCGAGGACGCATTAAGGGCGATCGAAGCCGCACCCCGCGTTGAAAAAATGCTGAGAAACGAGTTTGGTCTCGGCTGGACCGAAGGTAGCGGTCAGCGGCTCGAACGGCTGATTATGAATCCCGCAATCAATGTACGCGGCATCAGCGCCGGCGGCACCGGAAAAAGGGCGCGCAACGCAATAGTCGATCAGGCGAAGGCATCCGTCGGCTTTCGGCTGGTACCGGACCTGACACCGGAAATGGTCCGGGTGCTGGTTGAACAGCATATTCGCAAACAAGGATATACCCTCGTTAGTACCGCGCCGGATGTCGAGACGCTCAGGCAGCACGAGAAAATTGCGCTCCTGGAATGGAGCGATCACGGTTATCCGGCGGTCTGGATGGACATGAGCGACCCGCGGGCAACTGCGTTGAGCACCATTCTGATGCGGGCACGAGATGGGAAGGTAGTTCGGGTACCAACGATGGGCGGCAGCTTACCGTTGCACGACATTCAGCAGACACTAGACGTGCCTATCGTAATGTTACCCGTGGCGAACCACGACAATAACCAGCACAGTCCAAACGAAAATTTGCGAGTACAGAATTTATGGGACGCTATTGAGATATACGCGGCGGTTTTTTCTGCGCTTGGCATGGAATTGGAATGAGCGACCGCCGGGATGCAATCAGAAGTCATTCCCCGGGATAATGAATGATCGGCGGCGTTAGAACCGGAAAAAACATAATAGCCGGTATGCTGTTTACGTTCGTATTACTGCGAACCCTGCTTTTTATCTCGCCGGAGTCGGATTTTTATATCGCCGGATATAACATTCATCATCTGTTCGCCGGGCTGGTCATTACGATCGTATTTGTTTTGCCATTGATTATATTGAAACCGGCGGGCAGGACCGGCGTATGGCTGGCGAGGCTGTTCGGAGCAGGTATCGGGATGATGCTCGATGAGGGGATTTACCTGATCGCGACAGACGCAAGTAACGCCAGTTATTTGTTGCCGATTTCGTTCTGGGGCGGATTAGCGTTAATCGTTATCTGCGCAGCCTACCTCTTGGCGCTAATGGGCATCGAGAAAAGACGGCACCGATAGGGGGGCGATCAGCGGCCGTTTCGCCGAAGACGGCATGCTAAAATCCATTCATGAAAAAATGTCGTGTTGCCCTCCAGGTCCGGCATCGTGGCGAAGTCAGAGCGGTCCATGACATTTAGGGTGCCACTTCGGTGATCAGTCTATTTTTCTTTATTTCGGTTGGGCTTTTATTGCTGCTGGTCGGTGCCGATTTTCTTGTTCGTGGATCCGTATCGATCGGATTGCGGCTTGGAGTGACACCGCTGGTCGCCGGGCTGACGATTGTGGCATTTGGCACTAGCAGCCCTGAATTGATGATCGGCGTTGACGCGGCCATGAAGGGATTCGGCAGCCTGGCGATTGGCAGTGCGATTGGCTCCAACGTTTGCAACATCGCGCTGGTACTGGGCGCAGCAGCGATCGTCAGGCCTATCAATATTCAGTCACAGATCGTCCGGCTCGATATTCCGGTCATGATTGCCTGTAGTTTATTATTGATCGCCCTGCTGGCTGACGGCTTGATTTCCAAGGGTGACGGAATTCTTCTTATGTTCGGTATTGCCGGCTATATCGGTTTTTCGATCTATTCATCGCGGCGGGAGCAAAAAAAAATACAGGAGGAGTTCGGAGAATTCGTCCGGGACAATCTGCTGGCATGGTGGAAAGAAGTCCTGTTGGTTGCGATCGGCATGACTCTCCTGATCTTTGGAGGTTCCTTGCTGGTAGATAATGCCGTCCGCCTGGCTGAAAGCGTCAATATTGATCCCGCTGTCATTGGGCTAACGATTATTGCCCTGGGTACCAGCCTGCCTGAACTTGCCACGGCCATGCTGGCCTCATACCGGCGACACAGCGATATTGCCATCGGCAATGCCGTTGGTTCGAATATTTTCAATATTTTGGTTGTTGTCGGTGTCAGCGCGATGATCAGGCCACTGATGATGGGGGCGGTCGCCTGGATCGATCTGGGTGTGATGTTGGCGATGACTCTTATTCTGGTGCCGCTGGTAGCGACCCGCCGCCAGCTTGAGCGATGGGAGGGCGGGCTCCTGGTGGCGATCTATGTGGTTTATATCCTGACGACCGCGCAAAGCCCGAGGTGATAAGCCTGGTTGGCCTGATCGCTATTCGTGCGTACTGACTGACCGACGAAGCAGTATCGTCAGTGTCTATGCTAACCCGCAACTTTTTCCCGATATTGATGTCAATATGCGGGCGTTTGCATGAAAATGGCCCGGCAAATACCCGGGCACCGAGGCTATGGGATGCAATAATGAACACGGGAATGGGCATAGAGAAAAAATTTCTTTTCACGGTTCTTATACTACTGCTGACCTGGACAAATCCGGCAGTCGCCGAACTTGCAGAGGGTATTCAGGCATTTACCAAGCTGGAATACCCGCTGGCTATTGCTGAGGCAGGCGGTTTGGCCGATCAGGGCGACGGCGATGCCTGTTACCTGCTTGCATTGCTGCACGACCCAGCCTTTCATCGCCTGCCATCCGGCAAGTTCTACCAGACTTTCTTTTTTGACGCTGATAAAGCGGTGTCGCTTTACCGACGGGCGGCGAACACCGGAAATGCCTACGCCATGCATCGACTCGCCGAGCTTCTTCTTTTTATTGAAGATGAGCCATGGCCAGCACTGCGGCGTGCCGACTTTAGCCTGAGCAGTATGGCTTTGTCATTTCGCCGCAAGGCGGCTCCGCTGCTCAGGGAGATGGCTGAACAGGGAGACGGCATTGCGGCATTTATGTATGCCGAGGCAAAACGACACGAACCCGATTTCTTTGTCTCGATGGAGCGCGCGCGATATCTTCTGGAAGCGAACGCATGGAAACATGATGCGATGAGTCAGTTTTATCTGGGCAAAACTTATTTGTATCCTCGTGGCCCGGTGGCCGATGGTGGGCACACGATGAACCCGGGGGAAGCCTTCGCCTGGTTCACGGTCGCAGCGAGGGCGGGTAATCTGCATGCCAGGATTTACCAAATCGAAGCCGCAGAGTTATTGCCAATACGGGAGCATGGCCGAGCGGACGAAATGACTCGTGCTCTGTTGAACTCCTTTTCAAATATATCCGATGAGTAATGATACGTACTGAGTAGAGGCCGGCGGGCGTGATCGAGATTACGATTCTGTACTCTGCAATTCTTGCCATGCTATTTATCGTGCTATCGGTCCGGGTTGTCATGCTCAGGCGCAAACACGGGGTCGGCATCGGCAGCAATGGGCAGATCGAGTTGGAAAGAGCGATACGCGCCCAGGCCAATTTCACCGAATACATGCCGCTTGCGATAATCCTTTTTCTGTTGGCGGAGTTAAACGGCACCAGCAGTCTTATTCTGCATTTTCTCGGAATGACGTTGGTTCTTGGCAGGCTGCTGCACGGATGGGGCTTGTCCAAACACCGCGGCATCTCGTTCGGTCGCTTTTACGGAGCGACGCTGACGTTCGTCGCTATCATCGTACTGGCCCTGGGGAATCTATACAGTTTGCTCGACTAGGCCGAAGCGATTTTTGCAAATGGAAGTTGTTCAGATCTTGTATCCCCTGGTCTCCTCCTCGCTGTATGCTACGCCCAGACCCAGCGCGATCCGGTTCACGAAATTGAAATAGGCGGTGACCAGCGTGATATCCAGGATATCGCGATCCGACAGTCCGAGATCGCGAAGCTTCTGTACATCGTCAGACGTAACCTCGTGCGGTTCGGTAGTTAGTTTCACGGCATGTTTCAGCATACCGGCAAGCCGGTCGTCCAGCGCATCCAACGCGTCCACATTCCGGATCGTCGACAGTACCTCTGGGTCCTTTTCGTAACGGGCGAGTGGCTGGTAGTGATGATTTACACAGTAGGTACACTCGTTGCCTGCAGATACGACGACGGCGATCGCCTCCCGCTCCATGCGACTCAACCCGGATTTCGCAAACATCAGGTGCATGTATAAATCAACGTGCGCTTTCAGCGCGCCGGGATTGAGGCTGTGCACTCGCAGAATATTCGCCAGTTTGCCACGGCTTTTCAGCAACTCGTCATAGACCGCGCGCAACTCGCCATCGGCATCCCCCGCCGTTATCTCATTTATCCAGGCCATTCCAAGTCCTTCTCAATTAGTGAACAGGTCGAATATGTTGCCCAACATACTGCTGTCTGCTTTATAAAGATCCGTGTACTTGCAGTGGTCACAGGTGACGGTCGTAAAGCGCGCACCCTGCACGTCAAAGATCTTGCTCCAGAAGCCGCCGGCACCTCGAATCTCGCCGGGAGAATAGTTGCTATGACTGCATTTTGGGCAACGGTAGTTTGTCGCCATCGGGCCATGAGTTGCCATTTTGAACTCCTCTTTAAATAGAGCTTGCTGCGGTGAGCGGCGCTTTCAGCTTTTTGCGAAAATTTTCTCGCTGTCGCGAAAACTTTTGAATTCCAAAGCATTGCCGGATGGGTCGCGGATAAAGAATGTGCCTTGTTCACCGGGTTGATCCTGAAATCGTATGCGCGGCTCAATCAGGAAAGAAAACTCGGAGTGGCGAATACGCTCCACCATTTCGTCCCATTCGGGCCACGGCAAAATCAGCCCGAAGTGCGGCACCGGCACCTGATCGCCGTCCACCGGGTTGCTGGTGTCATATTTGTCACATGCGGACAGATGCGCTGTGATCTGGTGACCATAAAGATTAAAGTCCACCCAGCGTGTATCGGTACGACCGAGTGAACAACCCAGTACATCGATATAAAAACTCTTTGCCTTATCGAGATCGCCGACCGTGAATGCCAGGTGAAAGGGAGCCAGTTCACTCATTGTCCTGTTCTCCCAGCCAGTCTCGTGGCTTCAGATAATTGTCATACAAATCCTGCTCAGCGCTTCCGGGCTCTGGGCGCCAACAGTACTCCCAACGCGCCATGGGTGGCAATGACATCAGTATGGATTCGGTTCGGCCTCCCGATTGCAGGCCGAATAAAGTTCCCCGGTCATATAACAGGTTAAACTCGACGTAACGTCCACGACGATAAAGTTGGAATTGTTTTTCCCGATCGCCAAATGTCTGGCTTTTTCGTTTTTCGACGATCGGCGCATAGGCTTTCAGATAGGTGTCGCCGATACTGCGCAAAAAAGAGAAACTGGTATCGAAGTCCCACTCGTTCAGGTCGTCAAAAAATAAACCGCCCACACCGCGAGTCTCGTTGCGGTGTGGCAGATAAAAATACTCGTCACACCATTTCTTGAATCGAGGATATACATCACCGCCAAATTCATCGCAGGCTGATTTTGTTGTCCGATGCCAGTGAATGATATCCTCATAAAACGGGTAGCATGGAGTGAGATCGAATCCGCCACCGAACCACCAGATAACTTCTCCGTCCGGTTGTTGGGCCTGGAAAAAACGGACGTTGGCATGGCTGGTCGGTATGTAAGGGTTGTCCGGATGTATGACCAGCGAAACTCCTGTAGCCTGGAATTCAGCGCCTGCCAGTTCCGGTCTGTGCGCTGTCGCAGTTTTTGGCATCGCAGCCCCTGCGACATGGGAAAAATTAACACCAGCCTGCTCGAACACGTCTCCGTTACTCAGTACCCGCGTGATGCCGCCGCCCCCGTGCTGACCCCGTTCCCAGTTATCCGTCGAAAATGACGCGCCGCCGTCCAATGCTTCAAGACCGGCGCAAATCTGATTCTGCAGCGATTTTAGATAGTCAATAACTGCCTGAATATTGTTCATGGTCCCGCCCGCAGTATTTCGCCGGTAGCCGCATCCCTGATTTCCGTGGCTCCGCCAAGGGCACCGGTCTCGCCCGGCACAATCATATCGACAAACGATCCGAAAGAACGTCTGACCGCGAGACGAGTCGCTGCCGGAGGGTGTCCGGAAATGTTTGCGCTGGTTGATATCAACGCCGATTCGGTAGCGTCACAAAGGGCACTGACCACCGGGTGCTGACTGACCCGTACGGCGATGGTCTTATGCCCGCCAGTAATCCACCAGGGCGTTTGTTCGGCAGCTTCGACTACCCAGGTCACAGGATGGGTATCTTGTTTAAGCAACCGGGCCAGCTCTTCGTCGCCTAAATCTCCGATAAACGGCAGCAGCTGGTCGGCCCCGGAGGCCACGAGAATAAATCCCTGGTCGAGGCCTCTTTGTTTCATGTTTATAATCCGTTTGATAGCGGCTTCTTGTTCAGGCAGGCAGCCCAAACCAAAAATACCTTCCGTGGGGTAGGCAATAACGCCGCCGGCGTGCAACACAGCCGCCGCCCGACGCAGCGTATGGCGGCTAATCATCGGCCTTGCCGGTGCTCGCTTTCACGCTGCCAGATTTCTTCTTTCCTGATTTCTTCCTGGTCCTGTTTGTCTTTTTCTTCGCGGCTTTCTTTTTGACCGCCGTCTTTTTTCCGGGGCCCTTCTTAGCGGTCGCATTCTTGCGCCGTCCGCGCAATGGCGCCTCTGCGAGTAATGCCTGGCATTCTTCGAGAGTCAGGTACTCTGGATCTTTTTCCTTGGGTACGCGAGCGTTTTTAGCCTTGTCGGTAATGTATGGTCCATACCGGCCGTTGAGAATCTGGATGCCCTCTTCCGGGAAATCCTGTATCAGCCGGTTCGCATCATATTCTTTCTTGTCCCTGACCAGCTCCAATGCGCGATCGGTATCGATCGTGTACGGGTCGTCGCCTTTTTTCAAAGAAACGAAATTATCGCCGTATTTCACGTAGGGTCCGAAGCGGCCTATACTGACCAACAGTGGCTCTCCGTCCGGCGTTTCGCCAAGATCACGCGGCAATTTAAACAGTTCCAATGCGTCTTCGAGACCGATTGTTTCCAGATTCTGACCTTTACGAAGGCCGGCGAACTTTGGTTTTTCCTCTTCCTCGCGTGTGCCTATCTGGGCAAAAGGTCCATAAGGACCCATGCGTACGCTGAGCTCGCGACCGCTTTTCGGATCAACGCCCAGAATACGTTTTTTCAGAACTTCGGCACGGCTGACCGATTCCTCCGTTTCTTCGACGCGTTTGTGAAACGGGGCCCAGAAACTCTCCAGCAGCGGTATCCACTGCTTTTCACCCCTTGCGATTGCGTCAAGGTCGTCTTCCATATTAGCCGTGAAGTCGTAATCCACGTACTGCTCGAAATGATTGGTCAAAAAGTCGTTTACGATCTTGCCGATATCGGTTGGATGGAAACGGCGGCGATCCAATTCGACATACTCCCTGCGCAGCAGTGTCGAGATAATGCTGGCGTATGTTGACGGTCGCCCGATGCCGTACTCCTCGAGGACTTTGACCAGGCTCGCTTCGCTGTATCGTGGCGGTGGTTCTGTAAAATGCTGATCGGTAATAATTTTTTGCAAATCCACCACATCGCCTTCGGCGAGCGGTGGTAACAACCGGTCCTGATCATCAGCGGTGTTTTCGTTGCCTTCATGGTAGACCGCCAAAAACCCGGGCTGCACGAGGACCGAACCATTGGCCCTGAATCGACCCACCGGGCTGCTGTCGGAGCCGAGAACCAGGTCAACGGCGAGCGTGTCAAAAACCGCTTGCACCATTTGACACGCAATAGTTCGCTGCCAGATCAGCCGATAAAGTCTTATCTGGTCATCCTCAGCGTGACCCTCGAGGTCCGCGGGCAAAATAGATGGGTTGGCTGGCCGAATGGCCTCGTGCGCTTCCTGGGCGTTCTTCGATTTTGTCTTGAAAGTCCGTTCTTGCTCCGGCACCTGATCGCGACCGTACATATCACTGATAAGCTCGCGTAAGTCCACAATAGCTTCCTGGGCGAGATTGACTGAGTCGGTCCGCATATAGGTGATGAGCCCAGTCTGCCCCTCTCCAATATCGATGCCTTCATAGAGCTTTTGAGCCGTTCTCATGGTGCGTTGAGCGCCAAACCCAAGTTTTCGTGACGCATCCTGTTGCAGAGTTGAGGTTATAAACGGCGGCGACGGATTGCGCTTGCGTTGCTTCTTGTCCACCTTGAGAACGTTCAGTCGCCCGGCGGCGGCGGCCAACAAGGCGGCGTCAATCTCGGTGGCCTGCTGTTCACTGCTTATACTGAACTGTTCAATTTTCTCGCCTTTGTATTCTGCAAGTCGCGCGGAAAAATCCTGCTGCTTCTTATTTAGCGATGCCTCGACAGTCCAGTACTCACGAGGTTTGAACGCATCGATCTCTTTCTCACGCTCGGCAATCAATCTAAGGGCGACGCTCTGCACGCGTCCGGCTGACAGCTTCGGTCGAATTTTTTTCCACAGCAGCGGCGACAAGTTAAACCCGACCAGATGATCCAGCGCCCGGCGTGCCTGTTGCGCGTTGATCAGGTTAAACGCCAGCTCGCGAGGATTGTCTATTGCCTCGCGAACGGCGTTCCTGGTGATTTCATGGAAAATCACTCGATGTACGGGCTTGCCATCGAGCGCTTTTCTTTCTTTCAGTAATTCATAAAGATGCCAGGAGATTGCCTCACCTTCCCTGTCCGGGTCGGTCGCAAGATAGAGTGCATCCGCTTTCTTCAGTGCTTTCTCAATTGCATCGACATGCTTCTTGTTCTTGTCGAGAATCTCATAAGTCATACTAAACCCGTCATCCGGATTGACCGCACCCTCTTTGGATATCAGGTCGCGAACATGGCCATAGGAAGCCAGCACCTTGAAGTCCTTGCCGAGGTACTTCTCGATGGTTTTCGCCTTGGCCGGCGATTCTACGATGATAAGGTGCTTACTCATTTTTCACAGGTCGTGATTACAAATTAGGGGTTTTTCTGTCTGTTCGATTCGGTGGCACAGGTTCGCCGCGGATTGTAGCCATTTTCTGGGAAATAAAAAAAGAATCTGCGGATAATCCATGGCAGGATCCGCCGAATTGGCTGCCGAAAATCAGTGCAAAGCGTCCATGGTTTCGTCAAAAACTAGATCTTCCATGCGCGCATAGGCGGACTCCTGACCCGGCTGGCCAAACAGTACCATCAGCACCACCCACTTGATTTGCTCGACATCGATATCCGGGTTTCCTAACGCCATCAGCCGGTCTATGACCAGTTCACGTTGACTGGCAGAGAGAATTTCCAATTGCTCAAGATAAAGCAGGAATCCGCGGCATATGGAGTCCAACCGGCTCAATTCAATGGAATCGAAAAGTCGGGTCGCGCGCTCGGTTGGAGCGCTGCAGGCTACCGCTTCCTGACCGCTGGTCAGACCGTCCAGCCATTCCAGAGCCCGGTCTATCTCCAGGTCATTGAAGCCGGCTTGCTCGAGTTCGTCACGCAATTCGCTACGATCCGGCTCTTCTTCGATGTCACTGTCCATGTAGGTCTCGAATAGGTACATCAGTACATCGAGCACGTTTTCTCTCATCCCTTAGCGCCTCGCAGTCGCCTTGCAGTAACGCCCGCCGGGCGCAGCTTGTACCAGACCCTGGAGCTCAAGTATCAGAAGCATGGAGGAAACCTCGCGTGCCGTCAATCCGCTTAGTTCGGCGAGTTTGTCGATGGACAAAGCCTCCTCCCCGAGTGCGTTGAGAAGCTGCCGGTACCCTTGATCATCGTTTTTCGGTGGTGCGGAGTCGGTTGTCGATGCTCGCGTCCTCTCGGTTTCTGACAACGATCCGAACATCGCGCCGAGCTCCTCGAAAATATCGTCCGCAGATTCCACCAGCTTGGCGCCTTGCCGGATCAGCCGGTGGCAACCGCGCGACTGTGGATTATGAATTGAACCTGGCACGGCAAAAACCTCCCGCCCCTGCTCGACGGCGTGCCGTGCCGTAATCAGAGAGCCGCTAGCCCTGGCCGCTTCGACGACCAGCGTGCCAACAGACAGGCCGCTGACGACGCGGTTGCGCTGCGGGAAGTTTTGTTTTGACGGCGGTGTGCCGGGCGGGAACTCGCTGATCAGCGCCCCTTTCTCACGAATGGCGTCAGCCAGTGAATCCTGGCCTGCCGGATAAATTCGGTCGGGACCGCATCCCAAAACGCCGATGGTTACGCCACCCGCATCGAGCGCCCCTCGATGGCTGGCCGAATCTATACCCAAAGCCAGACCGGAAGTAATGGTCAGGCCGCTGGCTGAAAGGTGACGGGCGAACATGCGGGCAGTATCCAGCCCCGCCGGTGTCGGGTTGCGACTGCCGACCATGGCAAGTTGCGGCAAGCCGAGACATTCCGAACTCCCGCTGACAAATAACACTGGCGGCGGGTCGGCGATTTTCTTGAGTAAATCAGGGTAGGCGGAATCCTCCAGACTTATCAGGTCGTGCCCGTCCTCTTGCAACCAGTCGAGTGAGCGACCAAGTTTCTCCGGGTCCGGGTCGCGAATTTCCCGGCAGGCGCTTGCCGTTACACCCTGCTTTGCGAGCACGGCATCACTGCTGCCGATGATCGATTCAGCGGATCCCAGAGTTTCCAGCAATGTGGCTATACGTCTGGCGCCCAGCCCGGATGCCAGAGCAAGTGTAAGCCAGTGTTGGGGATCAGACATCGCGGTCTCCTGCCCGCCAGCCGTTGGCCGGCGGACAGAACCGCCGGATTACGGATTTCGAACCAGGTCCAGCTTTTTTATTTCACGTGTCGCGTCGACGATCAGCGCATAGCTGATCCGGTCATACACCATGAACACCATCATCTTGCCTGCCGGCTCATCTGGCAAGCTGACTTTCCTGGCAAAAAGGCCGCCAGAAAAACGATCCCTGACGGACTCGCCCTTATGGAAGACGGTCAGTATATTGCCGACCTCGAGACCGTGACGCGTTCCTCGATTGATGACGACCACCTGGTTGCTGCCTGTGACGCTAATTGCGTCGAGAATACTGATAATGCGGCCTTCAATTCGCTGTGCCGGCGCACTTGGGAAAAAATTCAGTGGTACGTGCTGGTTGTCACGTAGCAAGCGGTCGCCATTGAGAACTTCGCGAGTCGTGCTTACCAGCACAAGGCTCGTCGGGTCGCCCAGACGCGTGGCCTTTGCCTCGCCGGAATAAATACCGTCATAGCCGATCAACTTGTGGTCATCCGGGTCGCGTATTTCCTCGCCGATATGGATGACATTGAATACTTCTCCGATCCGCGGGGGCGACTTAAAGCCCCTGGCGTAAACGGTGTTGCCTGATCCGGACACCAGATGGTTGTCCAAGGACGACAGGATGTAGGGCAGGTTTCTGGCCTGTCTCTTCGACAATACAGAGGGTTTGGAAAGGAATGCCTTGATCGAAGCGTAAGGAATGGACGTAATGGCGTCGTCTAACGACTCGTAGCGTATCCGTGGGGAAACTTTTATTGCATCGCCACGGCTAACGCCAGTATCAACCTCAACGCCACGATCAACCTCAACGCCACGATCAACCATTATTCTCGGTCGACCCTCCATCCAGATTAAATTAAGGATATCCCCCGGATATATCAGGTGCGGGTTTTCGATTTGCTCGTTGACATACCAGATCTCCGGCCAGAACCAGGGATCCTGGAGGAACATCGACGAGATATCCCAGAGCGTGTCGCCTCTCTTCACGACGTACTGTTCGGGATGACCCGACGCCAGCCTGACCTGATCGGGAGCCGGAGACGGATCTGCGACCTGACCATAGGCGACCGTCTTTGCGGGTTCCGCCTGTGCCGTTGACACGGCGGTGCCTGCAAAGGCGGCGAGCATCGTGAGACCGCCGGAAAATACAGCGAGAGAAAATTGCTGGGCAATGCGCATGGGCCGGGACATATCCATTCATCCTTTTGCTAGCTGGTGCCGGTTCCAGTGATTGGGCTGTTATAATCGCTTAAGACCCATGACGCAACAAACTGCGTCACGCTTGACCAATCCATCCATGACGGTCCTGCCGCCGCCACAGCTGTCGTGGAAAACCGACATCAATTTCAATAATGTCATACAGTTAGCTGCATTATATATGAAAATACAAGAGTTTTGGACTGAGTAACCATGGCAAAGCTGACGATTCTCGAGTTTCCTGACCCACGGCTAAGAACAGTGGCCGTACCGGTGGAGACTGTTGACGAGGAAATCCGCAATTTGATCGATGACATGCTGGAGACCATGTACGAAGCGCCCGGTATCGGTCTCGCGGCCACCCAGGTCGATGTGCACAAGCGTTTTTTGGTGGTTGATATCAGCGAAGACAAGTCTCAGCCGCTGGCGCTGATTAATCCGGAAATTCTTACGCGCGAAGGCGTCGAAATCATGGAGGAGGGCTGTCTGTCTGTTCCTGACGTCTACGAAAAGGTCGAGAGAGCCGATCACATAACTCTGCAGGCGCTGGACCGGAACGGTAAACACGTCGAAATGTCTGCGGGTGGATTGCTGGCCGTCTGCATCCAGCACGAGATCGACCACCTCGATGGCAAATTGTTTGTCGATTATCTTTCTGAGCTCAAACGTCAGAGAATCCGCAAGCGCCTGGGAAAAAATCGCCGTCTGGATTTCGTTAAGCCATCGCGTACGGCCCCGGCACTCTGAGCGCGTCGCAGGCTCCTCATAAGATCCCCCGTCGTGCGTACCGTATTTGCAGGAACCCCTGAATTCGCCTTGCCAGTCTTCGATGCTCTGGCCGCAGCCGCGGAAAAGACCGATCTGGAAATCGTGGCGGTCCTTACGCAACCGGATCGACCGGCTGGCCGCGGCCGGCGAATCAGCATGAGCCCCGTAAAAAAACGCGCCATCGAAGCGGGCATGACGATCGAACAGCCTGATTCACTGAACTCGCCCGCGGCGCAAAGTAAATTAAGCGAAATGGAGCCCGATTTGCTTGTCGTCGTGGCTTATGGCCTGTTGCTGCCCGCTACCGTTTTGGCCATTCCCCGACTGGGCTGCATCAATGTTCATGCATCTTTGCTGCCACGCTGGCGCGGCGCTGCGCCTATCCAACATGCGATCCTCGCCGGCGACCGGGTCGGTGGCGTCAGCATCATGAAAATGAACGAGGGGCTGGACGAGGGTCCCGTCTACCTCAGACGCGAAATTGAGATCGGCGCTGATGAAACGGGTTCAGAATTGCACGACCGGTTGGCCATACTTGGCGCTCAGGCAATGATGGAAGCACTGCCCGGAATTGTGGATGGTTCGTTGACGGCGCAGCCACAGGACGACAGCGATGCCAGTTACGCAGGAAAGATAAGCAAGGCGGATGCCCGGCTAGACTTTGGCCAGGATGCCGTGCAGCTTCAGAGAATGGTGCGGGCCTTCAACGCCTGGCCGGTTGCCTGGTGTCAGTGGCAAAAAAGGGATGACGTTGACCCGGAAACACTGCGCATCTGGCAGGCCAGAGCAGAGAAATCGACGGCTGATGGCGCGCCGCCTGGCACAGTTGTGAAAGCTGACGGCGACGGAATTCGTATTGCAACAGCGGATGGTGACCTGGTCGCCGAACGCCTGCAGCTGCCAGGCAGAAAGCCGCTGTCTGCCGGTGATTTCTGCAACGCCTGTGATCTTGGTGGATTGCATCTTTATTAATCTGGCCGTGGAGGCATCGTGAGCGAGTCGTCGCTGGTCCGGGCAGCTGCAGCCCGCTGCTTGCACGCGGTAATGAACGGGCAGTCGCTGGATGCGGCTCTTATTGAGTATCAGCCAAAGGGCGGGCAGCAGGGTTTGTTCAAGGCCTTGGCATATCAGACTGTTCGCTGGCAGCCGCGCCTGTCTTATCTGGTCACTTTGCTTATAGACAAGCCTCTGCGGACTCGTGACATGGCTGTCAATGCATTGCTGCAAGTCGGACTATGCGACCTGTCGATTATGAATACCCCCGATCATGCAGTCGTATCCGAAACAGTTAATGCCGTTCGGGACCTGAGGAAACCGGGACTCGCGAGCCTGGTCAATGGCGTGCTGCGGCGGTATTTGCGTGACCGGGCAAAATTCGATGCGAGGCTCGGTGACAACGAATGCGCTGCTGCTGCGCATCCTAGGTGGATCGTCGATTTACTTCGGGCCGACTGGCCGGAACAATGGCAGGACATTATTGACGGCGGTAACCAGCAGGCGCCGATGTGGCTTCGGGTTAACCGCGCCAGGATCAGCGTCGCAGAGTATCTGGATGTGCTTGGAGCCGCGGCGCTGGAGGCCGAAAGATCCGACTGGGTGGACGAAGCCGTATGTCTGGTCGAGCCACGGGACGTGGAGGAATTGCCCGGGTTTGCAGACGGCCTGGTTTCGGTCCAGGATGCGGCGGCCCAGCTTGCCGGTGTTCTGCTGGATCCTCAACCAGGCGAACGGGTTCTGGATGCCTGTGCCGCCCCCGGCGGGAAAACCGGCCACCTCCTGGAACGGGTGAACGGCGATCTGGATTTGCTCGCCATCGATCACGACCAGAGTCGCCTCGCGAGAGTGGATGAAAATCTTCTGCGGCTCGGCTGGCAGTGCGAAACACGGGTAGCGGATGCCGCAGATACAAGTGACTGGTGGGATGGCCGGCCGTTTCAGCGGGTGTTGCTGGATACGCCGTGCTCCGGTAGCGGCGTGATTCGCCGGCACCCCGATATCAAATTGTTGCGCAGACCCGATGATCCGGGCAGGCTCTCGGAGACACAGCAGAGGCTGCTGATCGCGCTCTGGCCGACGCTCGCAATCGGCGGTTTGCTGTTGTACTGCAACTGTTCGGTTTTCCGCCAGGAAAACCAGAGTCAGATCAGTCGTTTCCTGAATACGCATTCCGATGCAGAATTATTGCCGCTATCTGATAGGCTTAAGGGCCGTTCTGGTTCCGTCCTGGGGCCCGGCTTACAGATATTTCCGGGGCAAGGCGGCATGGACGGATTTTATTACGCAGCGCTGAAGAAGCACGGGTAGCCGGGCAGCAGATCGATGATTGAAAGAAGGAAAAAATCCGCTGGCATAATTTGGGCGACTACGCTGATGTCGGCCTGTGTCTTTCTTGCCGGCGCCGCAGTTTCGGCGAAGGAATCGTCCAGATTTGAAATCAGATCTGCCTATGCCGAGCTGGAAGAGGCCGTCTATTTTCTGCACGCGAGAATCAATTACCCGTTGAGTAAGCAGGCGCTGGAGGCATTGCAAAGCGGCGTTGCGCTGAATTTCCTGTTACGAATCGAGGTAAACCGGGTCAGGCGCTTTATTCCCGACTCGACAGTCGCATCCTTGCTACAGCGCTATCAGCTCCGGTTCAATGCGCTGACCAGCCGCTATGTCGTGCACAATCTGAACAGCGGCGGGCAACAGTCGTTCTCGTCTCTGGATGCGGCCCTGAGTTTCCTCGGACGGGTCTCGAATCTGCCCATCCTGGATAAAGCGTTGCTTAAACCAGGCAGGCGCTATATTTTGAGGCTTGAGGCTGAACTCGACATCAAGCGCCTCCCGGGTCCCATCCAGTTGCTGGCGTTCTGGCTGGATGACTGGCGAATGACGAGCGAGTGGTACACATGGCCTCTTCAGCCATAAAACGCACCGCATTCCAGGTGCTCCTTATTATAGGGGCGGTGCTATGGATTTTGGCGTTGCTCCTTCTTGCCCAGACGGCACAGAATTCGGAGCGTTTCGGCGAACTGCACAGCCTGATCCTTTTCATAAATGTCGTTGGTGTGCTGATACTGCTGGTGGTTATCAGCGTCGCGCTCAACCGCCTGATTCGCGATTACCGGCACCACGTTCCCGGGTCGAGGCTCCGCGCCAGGATGCTGGTGTCCTTCGTTATCCTGGTCGTTCTTCCGCTGATGGTGGTCTATTATTTCGCTGTCCAGTTTCTGAATCGCGGCATCGATAGCTGGTTTACCGTAGAGGTCGAACAAGGCCTGCAGGATGCGCTGAGCCTGACTCAGACTGTGCTGGACATTCGCAAACGGGAATATCTCGCGCGCACCGAAGAGGCTGCAGCCGGGCTGGTTGGCTGGCCGGATCTCGGCATGCTCAGCGTCGTCGGCCGCCTGCGGCGTTCGGTCGGCGCCACGTCGCTGACCGTCGTCGACCGCAGCGGGAGGATCGTGGCGACCAGCCAGGCTATGCCGGGCGATATTCAGGATTTGTACCCCGGCGAAGAATTGTTGCAGCAAATCGGAATGGGGCGGCCGTATGTGCGACTCGAACCGGTGTCCGGTGGCGGATATCGGATTATCACGGCAGTCGATATTCCGCAGCGCTCGACATTGACCCAGCCGCGGGCATTGCTCGGGCAGTTTCCTGTAGTTGCCCGACTGGGCCGGCTGGCAGATACGGTTGACCAGACATACACCGAATATCGTGGTCTGATGTTTCTGCGGGAACCGCTAAAGAGCAGCTTTACGTTGACTCTGACCCTGGTTCTTCTGCTCTCCTTTCTGGGCGCGGTATATGGTGCGTTTTTCTTCGCGAATCGGCTGGTTCTCCCTATTCAACAACTGGTGGCCGGAACTCGGGCAGTGGCCAAAGGCGATTTCGACACGCAGTTGCCACCGGGTTCCAGTCGGGATGAGATGGGTTTCCTGGTGAATTCATTCAACGATATGACGCGCCGGCTGGGCAAAGCTCGGGAAGCTGCGGCACGAAGCCAGCAATTGGTCGAATCCCAGCGCGCCAACCTGGCGATTATTCTGGCTCGCCTGTCTACCGGCGTAATATCGCTCGATGATCAGCTGCGGATACGCACCGCGAATGAAGCCGCTGGCGCTATCCTCGGCACCCAGCTCGGGTCGCGGGTTGGAGAAACGCTGGAAGACGTAGCGGCCGGCCAACCGCTGCTTAGCCAGTTCCTGAAATCAGCGCGCAGTCATCTTGATCAGGGTGACTTTGAGTGGCGCGAGCAGTTCGTACTCAGGGGCGAGCTGGGCTCACGTATTCTGATGTGCGCCTGTACACCGCTGCCGGGGGGGAGCGACCAGCCTGGCGGATTTGTTCTCGTGTTTGACGATATCACCGCCTTGCTTCAGGCACAGCGCGACGCGGCCTGGGGCGAGGTTGCGCGAAGGCTGGCACACGAAATCAAGAATCCACTGACACCGATCCAGTTATCGGCGGAGCGGATCAGGCAGAGATACCTGGATAAGACGAAAGACGAGGATTCAGAGTTTCTCGAGCGGGCAACGCATACGATCGTGCAGCAGGTCGAAGCCATAAAAGACATGGTTAACGCCTTCACCGAATATGCGAGAGCGCCGGACCTGGATGTCAGCAAGGTCAACGTGAACCAGTTGATCGGCGAGGTTCTCGAGTTGTACCGGGCCCGCGAAACCGGTGTTTCAATCAGCCGGAACCTGGATCCGGATCTGGGTGAGATAGAGGTCGATGCAGGCCGTCTGCGGCAGATTCTTCACAACCTGATTCGCAATTCGATTGAGGCGCTTGGCGATGACAAGAACGGAAAAGTCGAAGTGTTCTCGCGTTACCACGATCAGGATGAGCACCCGGTTGCGGAAATCCTGGTGCGCGACAACGGGCCGGGCTTTCAGATGGACGTCGTCAGCCGGGTATTCGACCCATACGTTACCAGCAAACCCAAGGGCACGGGTTTGGGTCTGGCAATTGTGAAAAAACTCGTGGAAGAACATGGTGGCCGGATTGATGCCGGCAACCGAAAAGACGGCGGCGCGGAAGTGCGCGTTCTATTGCCCGTCAACGAATCCGCAAGGCACGCCATGATGGAGCAGCGGCGTCTTGAAGTCAGGAGAGAAAGTGCATGAGTAGTCCACAGGTTCTGGTCGTTGACGACGAATTGGATATCCGGACATTGCTGCAGGAGATCCTCAGCGATGAAGGTTACCAGGTAAAAGTTGCCGCCGATGCTGATGAAGCCAGGGAGGTTTGGAAGGATGATAATCCCGACCTTGTCCTTCTGGATATCTGGATGCCTGGTACCGATGGCATCACTTTGTTGCGCGAGTGGTCCGAGGGAAGGCCGCTGGCTTGCCCCGTGGTCATGATGTCCGGTCATGGCACCGTCGAAACCGCGGTCGAGGCGACGCGGCTAGGTGCGTTTGATTTTGTTGAGAAGCCGTTGTCGCTGGCTGAATTACTGCGCACGGTAGAACGAGCGCTACATGCAGGTCAGAACCTCCGATCGCAAAGCAAACTCAAAGTACCGGACATGGTTGCGCCGATCGGCAAAAGCAATGAAATGCGGGAGTTGCGTGAACAGGCGCAAAGACTTGCGCCACACGAGACACCGGTGCTTCTGGTTGGCGAAGCCGGAACCGGGCGCGAAGCGTTCGCCAGGTATATCCACGCACTTAGTTCACATGCAGAGGAGCCACTTGTGGCGATCACCGGCGGTTCGTTACAGCCGGAAATGGCGGCGCAACGGCTTTTTGGAACACAGAAGGATGGCAACATATCCGCCGGTGTGTTCGAAAAGGCGAATGGCGGTACGTTATTTATTCATGAACTCGGGGACCTCGATCCAGAAGTACAGACGATTTTGCTCGGCGTGTTGGAGCAGCGTAGTTTCCGCCGCATCGGCAGCGACGAGGATATTGTTCTGTCGGTGCGTTTGCTGAGTTCAGCCAGCCCCGACCTTGATTTGTCTACCGATGGCCCGGTCAGATCTGATTTGCTGTCGTTGTTGAATGTTGTGCAATTGCAAATTCCTCCACTTCGCGAGTATGCCGAGGACATTCCGGAACTGTTGCGTTATTACGTTGACAAGTTGGTCGATAACGAGGGGCTTCCCTATCGTCGTTTCGGCGTCGCCGCGCAGAATCGTCTGCGCAACTATCCGTGGCCGGGAAATGTCAGGGAGTTGCGTAATCTGGTCCAGCGACAACTGATCATGAGTGATGATGAGGAAATCAGCCTCGCGGAAATTGAAAAGGACATAGCTGCTCAGTCCGCAAGCAACGAACCGCTGGTCAAACAGGATCTGCTGGCATTGCCGCTCAGAGAGGCTCGGGAGCAGTTTGAAAGGGCCTACCTTCAGCAGCAGCTGATATTGTGTGGCGGGAAAGTCGGATTACTGGCTAAACGGGTCGGCATGGAGCGAACGCATTTGTATCGCAAACTCCGTACGCTGGGTGTGAAATTCAGCAAAGGCGGCACCGACTAGGAATGGATCACGGACTGGTTTTTGCGGCTTGTTGCTGCGAGGAATTGTCTGGCGTATCCGCAGGCACAAAATATCCGTCGTCCGAAAATTCAATTCCACCGCCGCAGAAATCCCGCATGGTCAGTCTTTTGATTTCCTGGTAAGCACGCTTTTTCCTATCGGGATACGGGCCACCGGGACGAAGCTGGATTGTGGAAATAATTCTACCGTCGAGCAAACTGCCGTCCGCATTCAGGCGCACCTCGAGAACTGGCGCCAGGCCTTTTATTCCTGCTACGCTGATTCCGTAATAAGTTGCGAAGTTACCCAGGCTGTAGGCGATGAGCCGTCCTTTATAGATTTCCATCCCCCTGGGTACATGTGGGCCGTGCCCGATGATGAGATCGGCGCCGATGTCGACCATCGCACGCGAAAACGCCGCGACGTCGCCTCGTAATTCGCCACGATAATATTCTTCCTCGAAAGGAACGCGATTCGCGTCAGCACCTTCGCCACCGCCGTGTAGAGAAATAATGACGATGTCGTGGCTTTCAACAAGCGCGGCTATATTTCGCCTCGCCCGGTCCAGGTCCGGACCGAGGGGCGAGCTTGATCCGATAAAAGGGGCAAACGCCATTAACGCAATTTTGCGGTCGTCGATCTCCCAGCTGGCAAAAGTATCTTCCCGGCCGGAATGATAAATACCGGCAGCATCAAGCGCCGCCATGCTGGCGTCGCGACCTTTCTCGCCAAAGTCTCGTGCGTGATTGTTGGCGACGCTCATTACGTCAAAGCCGGCCGCTTTAAGATGCTCGGCGTATCGAGTCGGGCTGCGAAAAAGGAAACAGGCTGCGGGATCGGTACAGGTTTTGACTGGCTCGCCACCATTCATGAGGACTTGTTCGAGATTGCCGAAAGTAATATCAGCGGAGCGCAATATTTCGCTGACGCCTGCAAAAAAGGAAACGCCATCGTCATCGGGCAGATGGTTCAGCGGGAAATCCGTGCCCATCATAATATCGCCAACACCCATAACAACCAGCGGACGCGTCATGACCTCCTCTTCTTGCTGATCCTGGCCTGTGACGTCCTGCGCAGGCACCGGCTGCAAAGGAAGCAACAGGCCCAGCAGGACCAAAATCGAGCGCTCCGAAAGGTGATTAGTCGCCGACACGAATCCGGATGACTTCTATCTGATTCTGGCGCAGAAGTTCACGATTCCTGTTTAGCCTGTCCAGGTCGTCATAAGGTCCGAGACGAACACGATGCCAGGTGTCGCTATCGATCGTGACTTTCTGCAGACGTGATTCAAGACCCAGCATGGCAAGTGTCGCCTGCATACGATCCGCGTCCGCAAAGTTTTTGAACGACCCTGCCTGCAAGACATACTGTCCGGGTTCGGTAATTGGAACCGGGTGGGTATCCGCACGCGCCGAGGATTCCGTTTCAGGTATCACGACTTCAAATTTCGGCAGCATATCGTAAAAAGAAAATCGGTCGGGGCCGCCGACAGCTTGTTCATCGGTGGCGGCCGATGCCGGGTCGCTTTCAACGCTGGCGACCGGTTGCTGTATCGGCGGCTGGGCGCGCCGGTCATAAAGATAGACCCACATGGCCACCGTCAGACCGACCCCGAGACCGAAGAGCATCCATACCCAGCCGGGCGGCTGCGTGGTTTTTTTTCTGCGCCGGGCGGGACGACGCTTGTAATCCGTGGCCATTGTTTACATGCTCTCCGGGGCGCTTACACCCAGAATCGTCAGACCGTTTGCGATAACCTGCCGCACCGCGCTGATTAACGCAAGGCGCGCATCCCGCAGGTTTTTGTCGTCAACGAGAAACGTATGCGCGTTGTAATACGTATGAAAATCATTAGCCAGGTCACGCAAATAATGCGCTAACGTATGAGGCGCGCGGTTTTGTGCGGCGAGAGCGACGATTTCAGGATAGCGGCTAAGGCTGCTGGTCAATGCCTGCTCATGCTCTTCGTCCAGGCGATCCAGCTGATCCCAAGCATCCTCTGCCATCCAATCCAGATTCTTTTCCTTCATTTGCCGGAATACGCTGCACACCCTCGCGTGAGCGTACTGGATGTAATAGACCGGGTTGTCGCTGGAATGGGACTTGGCCAGTTCCATGTCAAAATCCAGATGCTGGTCGTTGGAGCGCAAAATATAAAAAAACCGGGTGGCATCGTCGCCAACTTCCTCGCGCAGTTCACGAAGGCTGATAAATTCACCCGCACGGGTCGACATTTGCACTTTCACGCCGCCCCGGAAAAGCGCGACAAATTGGACCAGCCGGACTTCCAGTGAATCGCCGGGCTCACCCATGGCCTCGAGGCCAGCCCTAACCCTTGCGACATAACCGTGATGATCGGCTCCCAGGACATCGAGCAAAAGATCGAACCCGCGTTGGCGCTTGTCGAGGTGATAAGCGATATCGGACGCAAAATATGTTTTTTGTCCGTTCTCGCGAACCACAACCCGGTCTTTCTCATCATCAAAATCGGTTGCGCGAAACCAGAGAGCCCCGTCCTTTTCGTAAACGTGTCCATTGTCTTGCAGCAGTTTTATCGCCCTGTCGATCGCGCCGTTATGATGCAGATCGCGCTCTGAGTACCAGCGGTCGATCGGTATGCCGAATTCGTCCAGATCGTCCTGAATATCGGCAAGAATCCGTTGCAAGCCAAAATCCAGTACCTGCTGAAAACCGTCGGTGCTCAACATATTCCTCGCCCCGTCGATCAGCGCGTCTATGTGCCTGTCCGCGTCGCCGTCAGGGCTATCCGCCGGCATCCCGGCATACAGGGCGTCGATATTTTGCAAATACTGGTCGCCTTTTTGTTTCTTCAGCGCTTCAGCGATGCGCAATATGTAATCGCCTTTGTACGCGTTTTGCGGAAACGGTTTGGCTTCACCAAACAGACTGAGATAGCGGAGCCAGACACTAACGCCAAGAATGGCGACCTGCCGCCCGGCATCGTTGACATAGTATTCGCAGAAAACCTCGTTACCGGTAGCCGACAGCAGATTTGAAACGCTGGCGCCGTACGCGGCAAGGCGACCGTGCCCGACATGCAGCGGACCGGTCGGATTGGCGGAAATATACTCCACCAGGATTTTCTTGCCGTTTCCTGGCTGACGACCGTATGCCTCTCCGAAATCGATTATGTTGCGCAGCGCCTGCTGGTACGCGCCGGAGGCGAGGTAAATATTGATAAAGCCGGGGCCGGCGATCTCGGTTTTCTTGATCAGCGAGGACTCGGGCAGACATTCAATAATCCGTCCCGCCAGATCCCGGGGATTCATCCCGTATGGTTTTGCCAGTTTCATCGCCAGGTTACAGGCGAAGTCACCATGAGCGGGATCGCGGGTACGCTCGATTGCGGGCACCGGCAGTTGCCCGGTTTGTCCGGGTAACTCGGTCGACAGGCGTTGCAGAGCCTGCACGAAGAGAGACTGGATTTGATTTTTCACTATGCAGGCCGGACGTGGCTGAATCAGGCAGCAAGTCTAACGTCTTGCGGAAAAAAATAAACCGCGGAAACCTTTGCGCCGGTTGGTCGGCACAAAAGCTAATACATGTCGATCGGATCCACATCCAGTGACCAGCGGACCGTGCGGGCCTCCGGCGCTGTTTCGAGCAGCGGCGCCCAGCGGTCGAGCAGGGCGTGCAATCGTCGTCGATGCTCGGCCTGTAACAACAATTGCGCCCGATAACGACCGGCCCTTTTCTCCATCGGTGCCGGGGCCGGACCCAGCAGCCTGACACCCGCAATCGCAAGTTTTTCCGCTTCTCGCCTCGCCGCGGTCAGAAACTGACTCGCCAGCTCCTGTCTGGGCGATTCGGCGCGCAGCAGGGCGAGATGGGAACAGGGAGGCCAACCGGCCTGACGACGTTCCTCGAGAGCGTCATCCGCGAAACCACGGTATCCGTCCCTGATCAGATCCCGCAATAGCGGGTGATCGGCGAACCGGGTCTGAATCAATACTTCGCCCGGCCTGTTCGCGCGACCGGCCCGACCGGCGACCTGGATTATCGTTTGCGCGAGTTTTTCACTCGCCCGGAAATCGGTTCCGAACAGGCCCTGATCGGCGTCCATGATAACGACGAGGCTGATTTCCGGGAAATCATGACCTTTCGTCAGCATTTGTGTGCCGATCAGAATTCGCGACCGGCCCGAACGAACATCATCCAGCTTGCCCCGGAGACTTCCTTTGAGCCGCGTACTGTCCCGATCGATACGCGTAACACCCGCATTTGGAAATTTTTTCTCCAGAAAACCCTCAACTCGCTGTGTGCCCTGTCCGACCGGAATAAGACTTTCCCGGCACTCGGGGCAGCGGTCAGGGATTGAGGTGCGGTTGTCGCAATGGTGACAGCGCAATTGGCGAGCGGAATTATGGACGGTCATTCTTGCGTCACAGCGGCGGCATCCGGCAATCCAGCCGCATTCCCCACAGAACAGTGCCGGCGCGAAGCCGCGTCGGTTAAGAAACAGCAACACCTGGCCACCCTGGTCGAGGTGTTTCGCTATCGCGAGCAGGCTGGGCGTGGCCAGCCCGTGATCGCTGTGGTGAGCGCCGAGATCAATGATACGCATCTGCGGTTGCTCGGCGCTACCCGGTCGGCGTGGCAGCTCGCATATCCTGTACCTGCTCGCCTTCGTATTGTGCAGCGATTCCAAAGACGGGGTAGCTGAGCCGAGAATGACGGGGATTCCGTGGTGCTTTGCGCGGACGATCGCCAGATCGCGTGCCGAGTATCTGAAACCATCCTGCTGCTTTAATGAGCCGTCATGTTCTTCATCGATAATAATGAGTCCGGGCCTTGCCATTGGTGTGAATACGGCGGAGCGTGTACCGAGCACGATAGCCGCTTCGCCGCTGCGCGCCATGCGCCAGGCTTCGAGCCGCTGGCCATCGGAAAGACCGGAATGCAAAACCGCGAGGCCGCCCGAAATCCGGTCGCGGAAGCGTTGAATCAATTGTGGCGTCAGTCCGATTTCGGGCACCAATACCAGTGCCTGTCGATTGTTTTCCAGGATTTTTTCGATGACAGCAAGATAGACCTCGGTTTTTCCGCTGCCGGTTACCCCAAACAACAGCGTGGTGGAAAATTTTTCCAAATCCTGCTTAATCTGGGCTACCGCTGCTTTCTGGGGCTCGGTTAGCGATGGCTTGACGGCATTTGCGACCGGTCCGCTTTTTGTCGCCACGTTGCCGGGCGCGAATTTCTCGACCAGCCCTTTTTGAAGTAACGCGCTCATCGTGCTGCGCCAACCGCGAAACAGGGCGGGCAATTCACTTTCCGGCAGGAATTGCCGGCTAGCCAGTAATTCGAGCAACGCCTGCTGGCGAGGCGCCCGCCGCAGCGAGGCTTCGCCTTGCTGCTTGCCCGTCAGCCGCCAGGCGAGCGGCGCGGATGGCATCGACCGGACCCCTCGCAGCGCCGCTGGTAGCGCAGTTGCGAAAACTTCGCCCGGGGGATGATGAAAATAGGACGCCGCCCAGGTCAGCGTTTCCATCAGCGCAGGGTCGAATACCGGCTCGTCATCGAGAATTTCCAGTGCCGGTTTCAGCCTCGAGAGCGGCAAGGCGCTGGCGGTGTCGGTTTCGGCCAGAACGCCCACCGTGCGGCCCCTGCCAAAAGGCAACAACAGCCGGATCCCCGGGCGCAGGTCGACACCGTGCCAGTCATCGGGGCACAGGTAATCGAAATAACGATTCAGGGGTGCGTTGACCGCTACGCGTAGTATGCGGGGGGTAGAACCTGCGTCGTTATTTCTTTTCCGGTTCGTCGAGGTCACCACGCTGCTGTGTACTATGAGTCAATTATGCCGGTTCGATGCGGACCTATGGTTGGTTGCCACCCACGACTTGTCAACCGGATAAGACGGCATGCGTTATCTATTATGGAGGGCCAGCTGTGGGGTGGCGAGGCTGCAGAAATACGGACAGGACCAATTGCCTGAAGGAGTTTGCACGCTGGACCACAACAGACAAATGGAGTCTTTTTTGAAGGATGTCGAGCAGCGAGCTTACAGAATCGCACGATATTCGGTAGTGGATGTTGACGAAGCGCTGGACCTGGTTCAGGAGAGCATGTTGCGACTGGTCCGCAGGTACGCAGCGCGGCCGGAAACGGAATGGCCGGCGCTGTTCTACCGGATATTACAGAACGGGATCAGAGACTGGCACCGAAGACGCGTCGTCAGACAAAAGGTCGTGAGATTGTTTCCCGGTGCGAGTAAACCGGGGCAACAGGATCCGCTGGCGGCTGTGCCGGATCAGGCTGAGCCAGGCCCGGAGCGTAGAGCCAGAGCGGATGAAGCGCTTGGCTTGTTGGAGGTGGCCATCCAAAAGCTTCCTCAGCGTCAGCGTCAGGCGTTTTTGCTGCGCAACCTGGAAGGCTTGGATACAGCGGCTGCCGCGAAGGCCATGGGGTGCAGCGCGGGCAGCGTCAAGACTCATTACTTCAGGGCGTTAAAAACCCTGCGTGAGAAAATCGGAGATGCATGGTGAGCAAACAGTGGGACAACGAACAAAATTTCGAACGGGAAACACGCCGACTGCTGACCGAACAGGTGCAAGCCCTGGACGAGGTAATTTTGCAGCGCTTGGCCGTAGCGCGTCGAAGGGCTGTGAGCACCATGGCGGAGCGGCGGAAGTCCTCAACCTGGG
Organism: uncultured Gammaproteobacteria bacterium; assembly: GCA_964568075.1. GTDB lineage: Bacteria > Pseudomonadota > Gammaproteobacteria > Steroidobacterales > MnTg04 > MnTg04. Next base: position 143,769 of record CAZMOM010000001.1, on the reverse strand, counting down.
CGCCGCTGACAGCCATTGCGGCAGGCCTCGTCGCGTTGATGGTCTGGTCCGGCCGGCCGTCGATGGAAATACCTGATGCGACGCTGCTGGAGAGCATGGATTTGCTGACGGCGGACGACAGTTTCGAGTTTTACCAGGATCTGGAGTATTTCCAGTGGTGGGAAATGGAACAGTTCGAGCTGATCGAGGAATTGAGTGGTGGGCAGGAACAAACGATGCAAGGGCAGGAAAATGACACATAACAGGCAAAAAACTGCGATCCGGTTACCCGTTGCAATATTTCCTGCGATATTTCTCGCGATTTTGTTCGCGAACATTCAACCGCTACCAGCTGCTGAAGGTGTGCCGGCCTGGTCGGATCTGAATTCCGAGCAGCAGGAGCTTCTCAGGCGTTTCGAGGACGAATGGGAGTCCCTGCCAGTGGAGCAGAAACAACGACTTTACAGGGGGTCTCGGCGATGGTCTCAGCTGACGCCGGAACAACGCGAGCAATCGAGGGCCAGATTCGAAAGCTGGCGGGATATGACGCCCGAGCAAAGAAAAGAGGCCCGGAAAAGTTTCGAGGTGTTCGAAGAAATGTCGCCGGAGGAGCGCGCACAGATCAGGGAGCGTATGAACCGGATGCCGCCCGAAGAGCGCGAGCTGATGAGGCAACGGATGCAAAGCATGTCCCGCGAGGAACGCGAGCGGATGCGGCAACAGCGCAATGAAATGCGCCGCCGGATGGAAAACATGTCGCCTGAGGAACGTGAGCAGATGAAGCAGCGGCGCAATGAAATGCGTCGCCGGATGGAAAATATGTCGCCTGAGGAACGCGAGCGAATGCGGCAGCAGCGCGAGGAAAGGCGTCGCCGGATGGAAAGCATGTCGCCCGAGGAGCGCGAGCAGATGCGACAGCGGCGCGAGGAAATGCGCCGCCGGATGGAAAATATGTCGCCCGAGGAACGCGAGCAGATGCGGCAGCGGCGCGACGACAGGCGTCGCCGGATGGAAAACATGTCACCCGAGGAGCGCGAGCAGATGCGACAGCGGCGCGACGAAATGCGCCGCCGGATGGAAAGCATGTCGCCGGAGGAACGTCAGCAGATGCGCGAGCGTATGCAGGACATGACGCCTGAGCAACGCCAGGAAATGCGCGAGAATTTACTGCGGCAACTCGACGAAGAAGACTTCACCGAGCCGGCGGAAACCGACGAATAGCCGCGTTGATCCGGACTCGACCCGACAGATAATGTCAGATCGCGAGAGTCTGCTTTTTCGGCGGGTTTCCTTTTGGGCGATTCAGACGGTAGCTGAATACTCGGTTATGGTTAGGAACGGTCGGCTCACTGGTCTGCCCAAAATCCATCAAACCTGTCCGCCGCCAGTGCTGCGTTTTGCGTGATATGAGTGATCTGCCTATGACCCGGATAGTGCTGCATCGCTCTCGTATCATGGCCCTGGTTAGCCACGTAGAACCATGTAGCGTGTGGGTGGCGAATTACTAAATATGGCCGTCCGCTTCTGGCCGGAAAGCGGCCATCGTGGAAGCCTGGATTTAGACTGATTCTGACGTCTACTTTCGACCAAAAACGGACGTTCGCATTCGGGCGTGGTGGCCCGATGACTACGGGTGCTTTGCCGTTTTCTTCATCGGTCCAACGCGATGGGCTCTGTCATCAGGGCATCGCTGAAAGCGTCCGAATAACCCGGAGCAGGTCAAAGCGTGTGATGGCTCCGACGATCTTGCCGCCTTTGACCACGGGCAGGCGCCTGAATTTGTTCTTCAGGAATATACCTGCGACATAGTAGATATCTACCGTCGGCGGCACGGTCATTACATCGGTGGTCATGTATTCTGCCACCGTCGCCTCAGTAGGAGGCTGGCCCTGAATGCCCGCGGTCACCAGCTTGAGCAGGTCCGTTTCAGTGATGATTCCCAGCAGTCTCCCACCGGAGTCGACCACCGGGGCTCCAGTCACCCGATGCCGCAGCAGGAAGTCGACTGCTTTCATGATCCGGGTCTCAGGGCTGAGGGTGGGCACCACTGCGTCCATATACTCACCTATCTTGGGCTGGCGCTTCATGAGCTCCTCCTCTGATCGCCGGCGCACTACCTGTAGCTGGTCTCATCCTACACGGATCGTGGTGGGCAGGCGCGACGACAGGCGTCGCCGGATGGAAAGCATGTCGCCGGAGGAACGTGAGCAGCCGAGGCAACGGCGGCAGGCGATTCGCGAACGTATGGAGCAAATGTCGCCGGAGGAACGTCAGCAGATGCGCGAGCGTATGCAGGACATTCGCCGCTTTCTGCCGGTCGGTCGAATTTCGAGGCTCGCCGACACCCAGGAACCGTTTTCACCACTCCACGCAGCAGTTTTCTTCGCGCAGAATCGCCTGTGCCTGCCCCTCCGCCCAATCGAGCTCATAGATGCTGAGTCTGTTCGACAGCCGGCGCAAGTTCTCGTCATAGTTGTAGCTGCCAGGGCTCCAGATTCGATGCCAAACCTCAGACGCCGCCCGCAGATTAGCGTAGGCATTCGCGGTGGCCGAATGCCCGTTGGCTGGCCGTAGAACCCCTGCGGCGAAGAGCAGGGCGAAATCGTGCAGTGCTTGTAGACTTCCCTGCGCCCTCGCCTCGAACAGGTGCCTGATAGCTTGCCCTAACTCCTCAGGCTCAGCCTCCGCGAGCCTCTTCATGACGCCGACAACGTCGTCGAACCCTTGCACGTCCGGTACCAGTCCCTGGGTCTGCCAGTAGTTATTTTGCGTGCGCTCGATCGCCCCCGTCTGCGCGTAGTAATTTCCGAGCTCGGCGGCGAGAGTGAACCAGTCGTGATAGCCCGTGACCTGCTCGTTGGAGAGTCCCTTGCAGATCTCGTATCGCTGGCGCTCGAGCTCGATAAAAGCGTTGGTGTCCTCCACTAACCGCGGCCGAAGATAATACGGACCGTGAACCAAATGCGTCTGGCGCATGGCGTTCAACTTGTCGTCTAGTTCCTGCCCGGTCGTTGCAATTCCGGGGCAACGCCTGAGCGCAAGGCCGAGCTCGAACGCTGCATCGGCATCGCCGGAGTTTGCAGCCTGGGCAAGCGAGTCATAATAATCTGCGATGGGTCCTTCGCGAGGACTGAACACGTCAGAGGGATAGACGCGCACGTTGAAGGCACCTTCAAAGACCGAAACATCACGAAACGCGCCGGGCTTCCCGGCCATGACCGAATTGGATTCCGACGGCTTCGCATCCGGTTCGCGTGGATCGAGAATAGCTACCGGCGCCGGGCCAACCGCCGTATTCTGCGCATCAATCGTTCTATCCGGGCGATTGGGAACATCGAGGCCCAGCCAGAGCGCGATGCCGGCCGCGATACAGCCGATGAATAAAAAGAGCTTCCGCATACATTTGCAACCAGGTCGATGGTGGCGGTCCGATCGCCGGTGTTTTTTGCATCAGAGCCGGCTCGTCCTCAGCCACCCAGTGAGCAAACGACCCTGCTTATGAAATTCTCCCAGCTCGCAATACATTGCCACCACAGTATAACAGTGCGCCTACCGCGCCATTGCCGGCGAGACCCGCCGTGCGGGCGACCGTTTCACGACTCGCTGAACCCATCAATATCACCTTGACGGAGTACTAGCTTCACCCGGAATCTGCGATCCTTGGCGAAACGCGGGCTAAAAAGTCTTGACCGCCTGAATCAACTGGGCAGTTGCTGCTTGTCCGTCGCCATACAGCATGCGTGTCTGATCGAGGTAGAACAGCAGGTTTTCTATTCCAGAGAATCCCTTGCCCTGACCGCGCTTGATCACGATAATGTTTTTCGCCTTCTCCGCTTTCAGGATCGGCATGCCATAGATGGGGCTGGCCGGGTCGCTGTGCGCGGCGGGGTTGACCACGTCATTCGCGCCGATAACCAGCGCGACATCGGCCGTCTCGAACTCGGCATTGATCTCGTCCAGATCGAAAATCAGGTCGTAGGGAACGCCTGCCTCCGCCAGCAGCACGTTCATGTGGCCGGGCATTCTGCCCGCGACCGGATGAATCGCAAATTTGACCTGTACATTTCGCTCCAGGAGAAGCTGAGTCAACTCCCAGACCTTGTGCTGCGCCTGTGCGACCGCCATGCCATAACCGGGAATGATGATGACCTTGTCGGCGAACGCCATCATGACGCCGGCATCGGTGGCCTCGATCGGCTTCATGCTGCCCTGAACATCGACGCCGTCGCCTGCGACGTCGGTTTCGCCAAAGCCGCTGAACAAAACATTCGCCAGCGAGCGATTCATCGCCTTTGCCATCAGTTGCGTCAGTAAGGTGCCGGCGGAGCCGACCACGGTGCCGGCGATAATCATCGCCGCGTTTTGCAGGACAAATCCTTCGAAGGCGACCGCCAGCCCGGTCAACGCGTTGTACAACGAGATGACGACCGGCATATCGGCGCCCCCGATCGGCAAGGTCATGGTCAGGCCCAGCAGCAACGCCAGCCCGAAGAAAATGACGATTATTCCCAGGCCATCAGTGTGGCCTGTAATAATCATGCCACCGGCGATTGCGGCACTCAGCAGGATCAACATATTGACTATCTGCTGGCCTTTGAATCGCAACGGCTTGCGGATCAGCCCCTGCAGCTTGCCAAATGCGATCAGGCTGCCCGAAAAAGACACCGCGCCGATCAGCGCGCCGAGCACCGCCAGGGTAATGATGCTTATTTCGTGCTCGCCACCACCGATCAGCTCGACCGCCGCAATCGCCGCGGCCGCGCCACCACCCATGCCGTTGTACAGGGCGATCATTTGCGGCATGTCGGTCATCGCCACTTTCTTGCCGCTGATCCAGGCCGCCGCACCGCCAACGCCTATGGCTGCGAGCATCAGCGGATAATTGTGCATATCCGGCCACGTGAACGTGATCACCGTGGCGACCAGCATGCCGATGCCGGCCCAGATAATGCCGCGCCTGGCGGTGACCGGCGAGCTCATTTGTTTCAGGCCGACAATAAAAAGTACTGCTGCGACGAAATAACTGGTCTGAATCAGTTTGTCAGCCAGATCGGGGGACAAACCGAACATTATTTGTCCTCCCGGCTGCTCTTGAACATCTCGAGCATGCGTTCCGTGACCACGTATCCGCCGGCCGCATTACCGGCCCCCAGAAATACCCCGATAAAGCCGATGACTATTTCCAGTGTGGTATCCGCGCGTCCCATCGCCACCATCGCGCCAACCAGCACGATCCCGTGCACGAAGTTCGAGCCGGACATCAACGGCGTGTGCAAAATAACCGGTACTTTTCCGATGATCTCGTAACCGGTGAACGCAGCCAGCATAAAAATATACAGTGCGATAAAACCGTCAATCATTGCTTATTCCCCTTTTTCAACTAATCGCCCAGCTGTTCGCGACTGGCTTGGTGGACTATGTCTCCGTCACGAGTCAGGCATGCGCCCGCGAATACCTCGTCTTCCCAGTCGATACTGAGCTCGCCTTCGCTGATCGCAGGACTGAGAAAGTTATATAGATTGCGGGCATACATTTCGCTGGCGTGATTGGCCAGTTGTGCCGCTAAATTTATTGGTCCGACAATTCGTACGCCGTGTTTCTCGACGGTTTCACCTGCCCGGGTCAACTCGCAATTGCCGCCGGTCTCGGCGGCCAGATCGACGATAACGGCGCCAGGCTTCATGTTCGCAACCGCTTCTGTGCTGATAATGCGCGGAGCGGGCCGGCCGGGTATCGCCGCCGTCGTTATCACCACGTCCGCCAGGGCGATATGTTTCTCCAGCACTTCCTGCTGGGTCTTTTTCTCATCCTCGGTCAGTTCGCGCGCATAACCGCCTTCGCCCTCGGCGCTGACGCCGGTATCGACGAAGCGGGCGCCCAGCGATTCGATTTGCTCACGCGTCGCCGAGCGGACGTCATAACCTTCGACGACTGCGCCCAGCCTGCGCGCGGTTGCCAGTGCCTGCAGACCTGCAACACCGGCGCCGATCACCAGCACCTTGGCCGGCCGGATCGTGCCGGCCGCTGTCGTGAGCATCGGGAAAAACTTGTCGAGTGTATTGGCGCCGAGCAGGACCGCCTTATAACCGGCAACGGCCGCCTGTGACGACAACGCATCCATCGACTGCGCGCGCGATATTCTCGGAATCAGTTCAACCGCCAGCGAGGTGAGTCCTTTGTCCCGCAGCGTCTCCAATAATTCTTTTTCCCGATACGGGGCCAGAAACCCTACGACCAGCTTACCCTTTTGCAATGTGCCGGCGACGCTCGCGGGTGGAGGCTGAACGCAAAGCAGCGCATCGCATTGCGCCAACACCTCTTCTGCCGTATCCAGCACAGTGGCGTGTTCGGAGTATTCGGCGTCGGGAATTCCGGCGTGGAGACCAGCCCCTTTCTGAATCAGAATCCTCGCGCCCAGTGCGGAAAACTTCGCAGCCACCTCCGGAATCGTTGCCACCCGGGTTTCCCCGGGCAAAGTCTCTTTGAGTATTCCCAATGAAAACGCCATTCAAATCTCCTGTGTTACAGGCAACCAGCCAACCGCTCGTCGCGAGCAGACGACACAATAATGGTTTTTTGCCACCGTTTGAACTGTGGTTTACCGATACGGGTTTTCATTTGCTTCCGGTTTCGGCAAGATGAGGCGCATTAGACCGTCGGGGTCTGCGCACAATGGCAATATCTCTAAGACAACAAGTGTTGCGCACCGATGTCTCCGGAATGCCGCTGGAATGGGTAGATTACCGGGATGCAGTGCGCCTTTATCACTGCGGGCGAGTCGCCTATGCCTGCGGCAGCCTCCTGTTCACATTGCACGGCGGAATTTGCGCCCGGACCGGCCGGCGTAGCGTGGTCGACGTCAATTCCATCATAGCGACCCACGGCAATACTCACATCATGGGGAAAGTTCGCGCCGACTACGTGCCGCCGCTGTCGAATCATGCGCTTTTCCGGCGTGATGCCAGCCTGTGTCTGTACTGCGGGCAGACGTTCAGCGACGGCGATTTATCCCGGGATCACGTTACTCCCCTGAGCCAGGGCGGCAAGGACGACTGGCCAAATGTTGTGACCGCATGCCGGCGCTGCAACAATCACAAGGCGAACATGACTCCCGAAAACGCCGGTATGCAGTTACTGGCGATCCCGTTTACACCAAACTATGCCGAGTACATTTACTTGAAAGGCCGGCGGGTAATGGCTGACCAGATGGGATATCTGCTGGCGCATTTTCCCCGTAGCAGCCCGTTGCATGCGCGCCTGAAAGGCCACCTGGCGGAAAGTACACGATCAAACATCCAGGTCTGAACGGTGGCTGCCGTTTCCGTGTCGTCGACAAGCACAGGCCGTCCGTTGCATCTGGTCGACGCCAGTATTTACATTTTTCGGGCCTGGTTTTCGGTGCCCGACAGCATGACCAACGGAGACGGGCAGCCGGTTAACGCGTTTTTCGGATTTTCCCGGTTTCTCGGCGAGCTTCTACAAACGGCGAAGCCACAGCATATCGGGATCGCGTTCGACGAAAGTCTCAGCGACTCTTTCCGCAACGAAATTTACCCGGAATACAAGGCCAATCGGGAGCCGGCGCCACCGGAGTTGAAAAATCAGTTTTCCCTCTGCAAGGAGGCGGCGAAGGCGCTGGGACTGCCGGTTTTTTCCAGCGATCGTTACGAAGCCGACGATATCATCGGCAGCATCGCGAGCTGGTGGAGAGATAACAACGGCTATTCGGTCATCGTCAGCCGCGACAAGGACCTGGCACAGCTGATCCGCCCCGGTGACGAATACTGGGACTTCGCCGGCCGTCGCCGGTTTCAGTACGACGGCATAAAAGACTTCTACGGTGCTCACCCTGAGCAAATCGCAGACTTTCTCGCGCTGACCGGGGACAGCGTCGACAATATCCGCGGCGTGCCGGGCGTCGGTGTGAAGACTGCGGCCAAATTACTCGATGTTTTTGCGAATCTGGAGGCGATTTACGAGGATCTGGAGCAGGTAAAGAATCTTTCTCTACGAGGCGCCGCCCGGATAACGAACGCTCTGGCCGAGCATCGCGAGGACGCGTTCCTGGCCAGGCGGCTGACGACGATAGCCTGCGATATGGATCTCGAGTTGGAGGAAAGCAGCGTGACCAGAACACGGCCGGATATCGAGGGCCTGGATCGCATTTATGCTCAGGCGGGTTTCGGCCCGGCGCTCGGGGCGCAGGCCAGAAAGCTGGCGAAATACTTCGAGTAAGATGGCGCCGGACCGAGCCAGATTGTTTTCCCTGATTCGCAGCCAAACGGGAGTCGTCATCGCGGACGACAGCCAGCTCAATGCCGTTGGCGGCGGCGATATCAACGCCAGTTACCGGTTAGATACCGATGCGGGCCCGGTTTTTCTGAAACTGAACGCGGCCGACCGCTTTCCCATGTTCGAGGCGGAAGCTGCCGGTTTGCGTGCGATACGAGACACCGGGGCCATCAGGGTGCCGGACGTCATCGGCTTGACCGCGGACGATTCCTGCGGGCTTTTGTTGCTCGAATGGCTGGATATGAAAAGCGTCGCACCGGAAGATGACCGCGAGATGGGTTGCCGGCTCGCCCGGCTGCACAGAAATACCGCTGAAGAATTCGGCTGGCCGAACGACAACTTCATCGGCTCGACCGGTCAATCGAACACCTGGACCTCCGACTGGACCGGTTTTTACCGGGATCAACGATTACTGCCGCAGCTGGAGCTGGCAGCCTTCAATGGATATGGCGGCCGCTTGCAACAGGACGGGAAACGACTTTGCGCGAAGCTGAGTCGCATACTTGAAGGGCACCGACCGGACGCATCGCTCTTGCATGGCGACCTGTGGGGCGGAAACCGGGCGGCGCTCGAAAACCATGAGCCGGTCATATTCGATCCGGCGGCTTATTACGGGGACCGGGAAACCGACCTGGCAATGAGTCGCTTGTTCGGTGGATTTGGCGAATCGTTTTATACAGCCTACGAAAAGGCGTGGCCGTTGCCGCCTGGGCATCAGACGCGCTGCCGTCTTTACCAGTTGTACCATCTGCTGAATCACCTCAATCTTTTTGGTAGTTCCTACCTGGGCAGAACGATGCAGGTCATCGGCGATCTTCTCGATCACGCCTGACAGGCAAGGTGCGCGGAAACTGGTCTGCCGGGCGCCTCATCGGTATGCTTCGGAAAGCTGAATCAGGAGCCAGGCTATGTCAGACAAGGATATTCAGTCGATACTCCGTGAAGAGAGAGAATTCCCGCCGCCGCAATCGTTTGCCGGCGACGCAAGAATAAATAAAGAGCGTTACGAAGAACTTTGCGCCGCGGCCGAGAAAGACCCCGAGGCGTTCTGGGCTGACCTGGCCAGGGAAAATCTGCACTGGCACAAACCGTTCACCGTCGTGCTGGACGAAAGCGATGCGCCCAATTATCGGTGGTTCAGTGACGGCGAGCTGAATGTGTCGCACAACTGTCTGGATATTCACCTGGAAAATAATGGCGACAAGACCGCGATCATTTTCGAAGGCGAGCCGGGTGATGTCCGGCGGCTCAGTTATCGCGATCTGCACGCAGAGGTTTGCCGGTTTGCCAACGGCCTGAAATCTCTGGGTATCGAAAGTGGCGACCGGGTTGTTATCTACATGCCGATGGTGCCCGAGGCGGTCGTCGCGATGCAGGCCTGTGCCCGGATCGGCGCGATTCATTCGGTCGTGTTTGGCGGATTCTCGGCCAACTCTCTGGGCGACCGGATAGAGGATGCCGGAGCGAGAATCGTTATTACCGCCGATGGCGGTCATCGTGGCGGCAGCATCGTACCGCTCAAACAGGCGACCGACAAGGCACTGGAAAAGGGTTGCGAGACCATCGAGAAAGTTATCGTTCTGCGTCGCAGCGGGGACGATATCCCGATGCGGGACGGCCGGGATATCTGGTGGCATCAATTGATCGCCGACCAGTCCAGCGAGTGCGAGCCCGAATGGGTCAACGCCGAACACCCGCTGTATCTACTGTATACATCGGGATCCACCGGAAAACCCAAAGGCATCCAGCATTCGAGCGGCGGCTACCTGCTCAATGCCAAGCTGACCAGCCGCTGGGTGTTCGATATGCAGGACTCTGACGTTTTCTGGTGTACGGCCGATGTTGGCTGGGTGACAGGGCATACTTACGTCGCATACGGGCCACTCGCAGCGGGCGCCACTATCGTCATGTACGAAGGCGCGCCAACCGTGCCCGATGCGGGTCGCTTCTGGAAGATCTGCCAGGATCATAGAGTAACAATTTTCTATACGGCGCCGACGGCCATACGTGCGCTGATGAAATTCGGCGAGGAGTTTCCAGCGGCTTATGATCTATCAGCAATTCGCTTGCTGGGCACCGTCGGCGAGCCGATCAATCCGGAAGCGTGGATCTGGTATCACCGCGTCATCGGCAGGGAAAACTGTCCGATCGTAGATACCTGGTGGCAGACCGAAACGGGTGCGATCTTGATATCGCCGTTACCTGGTGTGACAACAACCAAACCAGGCTCATGCACAAAACCGCTACCCGGAATTTTCGCGGATATCGTCGATGAAGAAGGCAACACCGTTGCGGACCCGGACAAGGGCGGCTTTCTGGTGATTCGCAAGCCCTGGCCGGCGATGCTGAGAACCATCTGGGGCGATAACGGTCGTTACCTGGAAACCTACTGGGAGAAATTCGGGAACCGTTTCTACCTTGCAGGAGACAGCGCGCGCCGCGACAAGGACGGTTTTTTCTGGATCATGGGACGCATCGATGACGTACTCAACGTGGCCGGCCACCGGCTTGGCACGATGGAGGTCGAGTCGGCGCTGGTCGCACACGACCGCGTGGTGGAGGCAGCTGTTGTGGGTCGCCCGCACGAGATCAAGGGAGAATCCATATTTGCCTATGTCGTATTGCAGGGCGAACGGCCGGTCGGCGATGAAGCGCTGAATCTGGTCAAGGAATTACGCGGCTGGGTCGGCGAGGAACTCGGTCCGATTGCGCGGCCTGACGATATCCGCTTTGCCGACAACCTGCCGAAGACACGATCGGGAAAAATCATGCGCCGCCTGTTGCGAGCGATCGCCAGCGACGAGGAAATCACCGAGGATATTTCGACGCTCGAAAACCAGGCGATACTCGACCAGCTCAGAGGTCTGGGCTGATTCGATATCTCACCCAGAGGCCATTTGAAAAATTCTCAGGCGAGCGCGAGACAAGGCAAGAATCGGTGAGACGCCGCTCCGGCCCGTCCCTGGGCTCCGCGGCATTTGGGCGTCCTGCCCGGCAGAGGATTTTTAAACAATCAGCTAGTACTGGCCGGTCAGAAGTAACAGGTCGAGCCCCTCGGGCGAGCGGGTCAGGCCGTTTTCGGCCGATGCTTTCTTTCCCGGAATGTTCCTGTCGACCTCGAAGCCTTCAAATTCCAGTTTGGCAAGGCGAACATCCATATCCGGCTCGACGAAAGTCAGGGCGGGTGCCTTGAGTTCAGGCGTCTCGTAAAAGCCGAGATTGATCAAGTCGCTGGTCAGCGAAGCCCAGGGAAAAGGCTCAGGACCCTGTTGAACCGTCACGAACCCCATCGGTTCCCAGAAGGCGATCGCCGCTTCGATATTTCGCGTCGGGATCGTGTATTGGGAAAAGTGACCGCACAGGCTTTCACCGGCCGGTTCCTGCGGTAACGGTGAAAACGTGCGAGCCTCCAGGATCGTCACCATCTGACCATCGGGGTCGAAAAATCCAGCCTCGTTAAACTGCTCGTCGCCGGTTTTTATGAATTCGAAATCGATACCGTATTTCTGCATCAAGGTCAGGTGATTTTCGAGATCGGGGAGAACAAAGGTCAGCGCTGGCGAGGCAAATTCGTACTGATGGAGGCCGAGAAAAAGTCTTCCGTCGGTGACGACCGCATAGTGATGAGACCAGATTTCGCCGACTACCGCCTGTTCAAAACCAAGGCGCTCGTAAAACTCGAGCGAAGCTTGAATGTCGTTAGTGGATACACTGATTTCCAGGAATCGCCCGATCATAAGAATCCTCGAAGTCTGCACAGCAGAAAGTATTCCTACTGCGAAAGCACCATAGCGGTCAATTTTTTCGATCTTTTTCGTTGCGTAGCCCCGCTATAGGTCTCAAAAGATCGAAAAACTGGCCTCGCTTTGGCGATTTCTCGCTACGGATATTTCCGCTGTGCAGACTTCGAGGATTCTCGAATCTGCGATGCTCTACGTAAGCCAGCCAGTCATATTTTCGGCAACCAGGTCGGCAAGAAAACGAATATGGTCAGGCCTGTCGTTCAGGGCGGGTATATAGTTGAGCGAACGGCCGCCGGCCTTCTTGTATAGTTTGGTGTTTGTTATCGCGATTTCCTCAAGCGTCTCCAGGCAATCCGCCGAAAATCCCGGGCAAATGACATCGACCGTACTGCAGCCATTTTCTCCAAGCGATTGTAATGTCCTGAAGGTGTAAGGCGTAAGCCACTCCTCCGTGCCGACCCGCGACTGGTAACTCAAAGTCCATTTTTGTTGTTCAAGCCCCAGCTCGCTGGCCAGCAAATGTGCGGTTTTCTCGCATTGCTCTTCATAGGGATCGCCGTTGCTGACATAGCGTTTTGGCAGGCCGTGAAATGACATCAAAAGATGCTCGGAACGGCCATTGGTCTGCCAGTGCTCGCGAATGCTGGCGGCCAGCGCGGCAATGTACGCCGGGTAGTCGTGGTATTCCTGGACCCGCCGCACTTCGAGAGAATTGTTTCGCCCGGCCAGCAACTCGTCAATACGCTCAAACGTGGTCGTGGCCGTCGTATGCGAAAACTGCGGATACAAAGGCAGTACCAGCAGCCGATCGACCTGTGCTTCTCTCAGTTGCTCCATCGCAGCGGCGAGTGATGGGTTTCCGTAACGCATGCCGAGTACCACCGTAACTCGCTCACCGTATTCCTCTGTCAAAAGCGCTTTTAACGCAGCGCACTGATCCTGTAAATTCACCAGCAGGGGCGAACCGCGATCGGTCCAGATTTTTCGGTAATTGGCCGCGGCTTTCCACGGCCGCACGTTCAGAATGATGCTATGGAGAATCGGCAACCAGATTCGCCTGGGCGTATCGATCACCAGTGGATCGCTGAGAAACTCGGCCAGGTAACGACGGACCGCCGGAAACGAGGGCGCGTCCGGCGTGCCCAGGTTGACCAGTAATACACCTGTTGTTGTCTGGTTCATGGCTTAAGTCGTTTTTTGATTCTCCCGGGACAAAAAACCATCGTCCCGGCGACCGCCGACACCATACCCGATGGGTATCATTGAGGCCAGTTTGGGGGCGCACAGAGTCTTCATCGACACGCCGGTGTGCTAAATTGTTCCGTCGAGGTGGCAGGCATGGGAAACAATAAGGATACGGAACAAAAACCGGCGGAGCACGGCCGGGGTGAGCTGATACGCGATGCGATCTTGTTGCAGGGGAAATTGCTGCTCGATGGTCTTCGTGACCTGGTCCTGGTGCCGGTATCGATCGTCGCCGCGTTGATCGATTTGATATCTGCGGAAGAGCCCGCCGGCAGGCGGTTCTATCGAGTCGTGCAATTGGGACGACGCTCCGATTACTGGATCGATCTTTTTGGCGCAGCGGACCGTTCTCCGCACGACAACCCGTGGAGCGGCGGTGAGGACGGCAGAAAACTCGACGACCTGGTCGAACAGGTCGAGAAAGTCGTCAGAGACCAGTACGCAGAAGGCGGCGTAACCGGATCCGCACGAATTGCCCTGGACAAGGCGGTCGGCGTGCTGCACGAAAGCGTCAACAGGCGGGAAAGGACAGACCCTGGCGATGAGTGAGATGATTGCCAGGAATCCCGACTATCGGCAAATGACCGAACAGGTTTTTCATGCCGTGCCTTTCGTACAGTCGCTCGGCATCGAATTGCTCGACGTCGGGCCGGGTTGGTGCCAAACGAGAATGGCGATTACCGAGCGCCACCGCCAGCAAAACGGTTATGTCCATGCGGGTGCGCAGGCGACGTTGGCGGATCACACCGCCGGTGCCGCGGCAGGCACGCTGGTGGCGGCTCGCGAAACGGTTTTGTCGGTCGAATTCAAAATAAACTTATTAAGACCGGCCGAATGCGAGGAACTTTTTTGCGAGGGCAAGGTGATCAAGCCCGGCAAGCGGTTTTCCATCGTTGAATCCTGGGTATGGGCGGATGCGCTCGAAGGCGACCGCCTGGTGTCGAAAGCGCAACTGACGATGGCGGTCGTTGAGGCGAAAGCGCACGGTTGAGGCGCATGACCTCCGGACAAAAGACATTGAGTAAAGGCCAATCTCCAGACGAATTTATACCGGCATTGCGCTTTTCATGGTTGACCGGCATATACGATCCCGTGGTTCGCTTGACGACACGCGAGAAGATATTCAAACGCGCGTTGCTGACGCAGGCCGGATTAACGACGCCGATGAAAGTACTGGATTTGGCCTGCGGGACAGGCACGCTGGCGATTCAGGCCAAACAAGCAAATCCCGGCTGCGAAATCGCAGGCGTCGACGCCGACGACCAGATACTGGCAATCGCCCGCAGCAAGGCCGACAAGGCCGGACAGACAATCGAATTCAAGCAAGGATTTTCGACCGAACTGCCATACGACGATCAACAGTTCGAACGCGTTTTATCCAGCCTTTTTTTCCATCATTTGATGCCGGCCGCGAAACGGCGAACGTTTACCGAAATTCATCGGGTTCTAAAACCTGGCGGGCAGTTGCATGTCGCCGACTGGGGCAAGGCCGGCTCGCTACTGATGCGCGGCTTGTTTTATTTTATCCAGTTGCTCGACGGGTTCGAGAACACGCGTGACAATGTCGAGGGCCGGCTGCCGGACATGATGCGGCAGGCGGGATTTCTGAACGTGACGACGGGTCGTGAATTCTCAACCATGGTCGGCACGATGACTCTGTACAGTGCGGAAAAATGATTATCGAAATTCCAGTCCGATACCTGGTAAAAACATCTAATTACCTTTTTGACCGGAACCGATACTCTATGGTGAAGGTAGCAACCCGGGTATCGTGGGTGAAGTAAACGAAGTAGCAGACGGTTTTCATATTTTTCCCGGTGCTGATCAACGGATATGAGGCAAACTAATAACAGAGGGTGCGTGTACCGATGATCCGTAGGTTCAGTACACGTACGGCCTTTCTATGCACGCTAATATCTTGCGTGCCTGGGTTACACGGTTGCGAAGAAGATTGGATAAAGCGCTTCGATTATGGGCGAGTGCAACCGGATTTTCGGTTCATGGTCACGCTTCCGGAGCCATCGCCGAAGATCGAGCTGTTCGAGCAGTTTGAAGAACTGGCGCACTCGACGGGATTTACCGAATATCGAGGGCGTCCGATCTCTAATGAGACGTTTGCGCCCGGCGCAAAAATTGGCGGTTTTAATTGGTTCCCTAACGATGCCAGCGGTGTCCGGTATCGAATAATGTTAAGCTGGTGGCCTCGAAACACCGATAAACCGTCTCAGGTCTTGGTGATTTTCTACCACGACAGTAGGGATGACTTCACGGCAAAAGAATGGCTGATCTTTGAGGAGTGGAAAGAAGTCATACTGCCGACGGCATTTCCGGACGCGACGATTGAAGTGGCGCGTCACCCGGCCAAGTTCACGGCTCATGAAATGTTGCTGGAGATCTCCAGAGCGACCGGTATGCCTATTCCCGAGAAGTACATAAAGTTTGTGACGGACTGAAATTGGTGCCGGTGTTCACTTATTCACTTATTTAATCCAATTCAAAAAAGTCGATAAGTGAACACCGGCACCAACATGTTCAATTTAATCCAATTCAAAAAAGTCGATAAGTGAACACCGGCACCAACATGTTCAGTATCAGAGCGTTCAGCTTCCGCCGTCGCCGTTTTCAGCCTCCTCCAGTATTTCGTCCCATTGCTGCTTCTGTTTGTCGATAGTCTCCTGAACAGCCTCGGCCTTGTCTATCGCATCCATCATGGGATCGAACACGGATTCCTCCGTAAGGATTTCGTTCGCAGTCGCGTCTTCGCCGTTCTTGTCCTCGGCAGCGTCTTTTTCCGCACCCCCGCAGGCCATCATCGGGATAGCCAGGCTCAGTATCAAACTGATTCTCTTGATCATCTCATCCTCCACGTTTCGCCTTTACCTAGTCGCAGGAAAATTGGTTCCGGTTGTTTAGTTATTAAGTTATCGAAATTCCGGTCCGATACCTGGTCCAAACAACTAAATAACTTAATAAATAACTTAATGACCGGCACCGAATTGCAATAACTTAATGATCGGCACCGAATTGGCACCGATACTCTGCCTAGTCTGACTTGACCGGACGCGATGAGCTATGTGTATGAATAATCAGCCATTTGCCGTCGACACGCCGGAACAAAAACGTTTCATAGCCGCGATTGTGTATCTCCCGCTGGTCACGCTTTACCGTTGCCTTGACTTCGACGTTGGCGATGGCCCACGCGAAATCGCCTTCGATGTGAGTTTCGACATTCGTAAGGTTCAGCTCAAGGCCATCGAGAGCGTCACCCTCGGGTTCGACATGATGCTCGATCAAGTCTGTGAGACCGGCGTTCTGTCCGCCAGATTCGATGTAACGAGCACCTTCGAAATTTAGATAATGCTCCCAAAACGGCTGGCCATCCGCCTGTTCCCAGCCCTTTTCCACCGCATCGATAATCGCGATAAGTGCTGCTGAATCGTCGTCTTGCGCTTTTACTCGCAGCGAAAAAGAAAAAAGACCGAAAAGTGTAATGATTGTGAAACAGTTGATATATGTCCGAGTATTCACAGGTGCCTCCAGTGCCTTGCCGGTTTGTTCTTCCATTCAATGTCATGTCGAGAATGTGTCATCAAAAAAGCCGTATTGATCTGATCGATTTCTAGAACCACGCACGAAGTCCAATTACTAACTGTGCTTCAGAAGTACTCTCGCCGGCGATTCTCGCGAAATCGGCTGTATCGCCAAATAACTTCGACCAGTTAACACCGACATAGGGCGCAACCTCGCGGCGAATCTCGTAGCGTAGCCGCAGGCCCGCCTCTATGTCTGACAGACCCGAACCGATGCCAACAACCGGATCGTTCTTGCCATACAAATTGATCTCGACGTCTGGTGTGAGAATGAGGCGCTGGGTAAGAAGCAGTTCATATTCAGCCTCAAATCGAAGTGCAGTGCGCCCCGATTCACCGATAAATACGGCTGCATCTATATCGAAAAAATATGGGGCCAGCCCCTTGACTCCGATGGCCGCCCAACTTCGGTTGGGTGAAGGCTCGAAATCGTAGCGCACGCCAAACTGAAAATCCCAATATCCGGCGATGGCCTTGCTATACAGGAATTGCAACTCAGCCTCGTCGGTATTACCCGTCGTGCGTTCGCCTTCTGTTTTGAACCAGATCTTGTCAAGGTCTTTGCCCAGCCAACCCTCCCCATCCCAGGAGAAAGTATTGTCACCGGTCGCATCACGCGTCTCCAACTGATCAAGTATGACCATTAGCAAAAGAGGATCGTCTCCGGCATCGGCTTTGGCGTGGTCCACAACGGACAGACAGGTCACCGCCGCCAGAACGGTTGTGATCGCAAAATTGAGCACCGTTCGACAAATCATCTAGCTCACCCGCACTTCGCGAAACATACCCGGCATGTGATAAAGCAGATGACAGTGATAGGCCCATCCGCCCATCGCGTCTGCAGTAACGAGGTAGCTGATCCTGGACCCAGGCTGCACGATTACCGTGTGCTTTCGTGGAATGTGATCCGGGTCACCGGTTTCCAGCTCGCTCCATATTCCATGCAAATGGATCGGGTGCGTCATCATCGTGTCGTTGACCAAGGTAATGCGGACCCGTTCTCCGAAAGCCAGCCTCAAAAGTTCGGCGTCGGCATACTTTATGCCGTTGATGGACCACATATACCGACTCATATTGCCCGTGAGATGCAACTCGATTTCACGGCCGGGGTCCCTGGGATCACGCGTTCGCTCAATGTTTCGAATATCCGCGTACGTCAATACACGTCTGCCGTAAAGGCGTTGATGATCGCGCAGGCCGATACCGGGGTCGGCCAGACCGTCTTGTGGCGTCATCGCACGCATGTCGACATTAGGCCCGAATTCCGAGGCGATGTGCGTGATCTCCCGCTTGCTGCCGTAACCAGCCGGGTCGGGCGCCTGGTTGCCCTTCTGTGCCACTTCCAGCATGCCGCTCATGTTGTGCTTGCTGTGATCCATACCCTTCATGCCAGACATGTTGCCCATGTCGTGCTGGCTGTCGTTCATACCGGCCATGCCGGACATCTTGCCCATGTCGTGCTGACTGTGATCCATGCCGCCCATGCCCATGTCTCTGTGGCCCAAAAGCGCAGGCGGATCCATTGGTGGCACCTCGGCTGCCCAATCGGCGTGCGGACTCAGAATTCCCCGGGCATAGCCGGTTCTGTCGATACTCTGCGCGAAAATCGTGTAAGCGCTGTCGGCGCTGGGCTCGACAATTACGTCATAAGTTTCCGCAACGCCGATTCGAAATTCATCGATTGAGACCGGTTCGATGTTCTGTCCATCGGCGGCGACTACCTTCATCTTCAACCCGGGGATTCGCACATCGAAAATTGTCATAGCGGATGCATTGACAAAACGAAGTCGGACTTTCTCACCTCGCTCAAACAGACCGAACCACCCGTCTTCCGGCGTAGCGCCGTTCATCAGAAAGGTATAGGTATATCCGGTAACATCCGACAGGTCGCGGTCGCTCATACGCATCTGGTTCCACATCGAACGGTCTCGCCGAGTCTGAGCTAAACCCTTTTGCTTGATGTCGCGCCACAAATCGCCAGCAGTTCGCTCGCGAAAATTGTAGTAATCGCTTTGCTTCTTCAATTTAGCGTAGATTCTTTCGGGCTTCTCATCGCTCCAGTCGGACAGCAAAACCACGTAGTCCCGATCATAGGCGACAGGATCCGGGCGCCTCGGTTCGATAACGATGGCACCGTACATACCGGTTTGTTCCTGAAATCGCGAATGGCTGTGATACCAAAAAGTACCGTTCTGCCGCACGTCGAATTGGTAGATAAAAGTTTCACCTGGTTTTATGCCGTCGAAGCTGATGCCGGGCACGCCATCCATTTGTGCCTCAAGAATCATCCCGTGCCAGTGGATGGACGAGTCATGCGCCAGGTGGTTCGTTACCCGCAGTGTCACGCGATCGCCCTCTCGCCAGCGCAGGATCGGGCCGGGCAAAGAGCCGTTGATCATGGTTGCGGGTCGTTCCCTGCCGGTGAAGTTGACGGTCTTGTAACCGATATCGATGTCAAAATTCGAGCCGCGCAGGGTACGAACCGGCCGTCGGGTCGAGGTGGCGGCAAACGACAATTTTGCCGGAAGCCCAAGACCTAACAATACAGCACCCGCAGCCGCTCCGGTCACAAACCTGCGCCGCGACATGAGCGCCTCCGGTAAAACGATTCGCTTTTCCTTAGTCATAGTGTTTTCTCGAGCCGCGTACTTTTAGTGTTCATGGTCGCCGTGCTCGTTCTATTCCGGCTCCTGAACCGATTCTTCGTGCTGCGCCGGATGATCGTGATTATCCGACCCTGAATTGTCGTGCATGGCCTCTCCATTAGACTCGTCAGCGTGAGAATGTTCTTCCGCCGGCTCATCATCGTTGTGATGACCCATGCCTGCGGCACTGACTAACATCGCTTGGTAACCGTCCGCGTCCAATTCCGGCAACCGGGTCAGTAACGCAATGAGCGGCCACAGTTCGTCATCCTGGTGTGTCTTGCCCCAGGCCGGCATACCAGTCATTTTGATGCCGTTTTTCGTTACCCAGAAAAGCTCAGCCGCGGTCATTTCTTCGGCCTCTTCTGCCAGGTCCGGCGCCGGCGGATTCAGGCCCTGGCCCATCGCCTCCGGGTCCTGCCCCGGCGCGCCATGGCAACCCGTGCACATGGAATCGAAATCGCTGATCCCTGCAAGTGCGAGTGTTTCGTCTTCAAGGTCGGGAACATCGACCGACTTGGCGCGGCGCTCGATCGAGGCATGCGATGTCGTCGATAACAGCCAGGCAACGATACCGCTGTGAGGTGAACTTGCGCTTACATCGTACAGCCCGGAAAACGCGAAGCCTGCGACGGCGAGTACGCTAACGACGAGCGTGATAACGAGTTTGGTAATAATCTTCATGGTTTCCTCTTTTTCTGTCTAGGCCGATCCCGCAAATGCACCGGCTAGTTCCTCTTAGGGCAGAACGTGCCCAGCAAATGGCACGATCGAATGACTGGCATGATATCTCCCCATTTATTCGTTGAATGTGCCGTTCATTCTGCCGGGCAAATCCGATAGCTCGGACGATCGGGACTCGATACCGAAGTGTCGAAGACGCAGCGCGTTAGCAATCACGGACACCGAGCTGAATGACATAGCCGCCGCCGCAATCATGGGACTGAGCAAAAGTCCAAACACGGGGTACAAAAGGCCCGCCGCAATCGGTATACCCAGCGCATTGTACGCAAACGCGAAAAAGAGGTTTTGCCGGATGTTCTTCATCGTGGCCCGACTCAGTGCCCGCGCGGTCGCGATGCCGCGCAGGTCGCCTTTCACCAAGGTTACCGCGGCGCTTTCCATGGCTACGTCGGTACCCGTACCCATCGCGATGCCTACCTGAGCCTGCGCCAATGCCGGAGCATCGTTCACCCCGTCACCCGCCATCGCGACGATGTGGCCATCAGCCTGAAGTTCTTTCACCACAGCCACTTTCTGATCGGGCAGGACATCGGCGATCACCCGCTCCAATCCCAATCGGTGCGCGACGGCGTTCGCCGTTTTCGCGTTATCGCCCGTTAGCATGACGATCGATACCTTATCGTCATGGAGTCGTCGGATCGCATCGTGAGTCGATGCTTTGACAGGGTCTGCAACGCTGATGACACCGGCGATAGCCTCATCGACAATCACAAACATCGCAGTTTCACCCTGTGCCCGATGCTCGTCGGCGCGCTGCGCCAGGTCGCCGGGGTCAACGTTGCGATCACTTAACAGCGCAGCGTTACCAATCGCTGTCACCTGTCCGTCAACGGTACCCATCACGCCTTTACCGGTGATGGATTCGAAGTATTGGACGTTCGTCAGCTCAATACCCTGGTTTTCGGCATAAGCGACGATGGCCGCAGACAAAGGATGTTCGCTGCCCCGCTCAAGACTGGCAGCAAGTCTAAGCACTGAGGCTTCGTCCCACCCGTCCGCGCACAGAACGGTGGCAACTTCCGGTTTGCCGACGGTCAACGTTCCGGTTTTGTCGACGACGAGCGTGTCGACATCGCGCATAAGTTCGACCGCCTCGGCATTTTTGAACAACACGCCCATACTCGCGCCTCGACCGGTCGCCACCATGATGGAGATCGGCGTCGCCAGGCCGAGGGCACAGGGACAAGCGATGATCAGCACCGCGATCGCGTTGATGAGCGCATAGCTCATGCTCGGGTCTGGACCCCAGATGGCCCACACGA
>CAZMOM010000001.1:58343-122259 GCA_964568075.1 uncultured Gammaproteobacteria bacterium | reverse complement strand
GACGAAGGTGAGTATCGAAACGACGATGACGACCGGCACGAAATAACCCGCGACGGTGTCGGCCAGTTTCTGTATCGGTGCACGGCTGCGCTGTGCCTCCGCCACCATTTGCACAATCCGCGATAGCAAGGTATCGGCGCCGACTTTTTCGGCCTGCATGATCAGGCTACCCGTTCCGTTCACCGTGCCGCCGACCACCTTGTCGTTGGCCTGCTTTTCGACCGGCATCGGTTCGCCGGTCACCATGGACTCATCGACCGAGCTGTGACCTTCGATCACGTGGCCATCGACCGGCACTTTTTCACCGGGGCGAATGCGCAGGCGATCGCCCGGTCGGATGACCTCAATCGGCACGTCCTCCTCTACACCCGACTCCGACACTCGCCGCGCGGTCTTTGGCGTCAGGCCGAGCAGGGCCTTGATCGCCGCACCGGTTCGGCTGCGCGCCCGTAGCTCCAGGACCTGGCCCAGCAAGACCAGGGTCACGATGACCGCCGCCGCTTCGAAATACACGGCGACGTGACCGGAAATATCGCGAAACGCGGCCGGAAACAGATCCGGCAACAGAACGGCGACAACGCTATAGACGTACGCGACGGCGACTCCCAGGCCGATCAACGTGAACATATTGAGGTGACGAGTCACGATCGATCGCCACGCACGCACAAAAAACGGCCACGCGCCCCACAACACCACCGGAGTGGCCAAAAGCAGTTCGATCCACGGACGTACGACGGTGGACAGGACCACACTCACGGGTTTCCCGGGAAGCAAATCGCCCATGGCGATGAAAAAGACCGGGACGGTGAATAACAGACTCACCCAGAACCGTCGGGTCATATCGATCAGTTCGCTGTTCTCATCTTCGTCCTCGGTCACGACCACCGGCTCCAGCGCCATGCCACAGACAGGACAGTCACCAGGCTCGTTCCGGACGATTTCCGGATGCATTGGGCAGGTGTACTGCCGTGTCGGAGCGGCCACAATGACGCGCTCCAATGCCATACCGCAGCTCGGGCAATCGCCCGAACGGCTGGAGTCGACCTCAGGGTGCATCGGGCACGACCAACTGGCGCTCATGACGCGACTCCCTGAAGTTTCGCCAGAAGGTGGCAATCGGGCGTTACCAGCCCCCAGATTACACACACGGTGAATGAGACAGCCGCCCGGGTGCCGAGCGACCAGCAAGCGATTTTCCAGCTCAACAAGTGATGCTCCTCATTCGTGCTCGTAGCGCAAACGTCTCCATTTAAGTCCCCTCTCCTGGAACTGCAGCACCAGACTGTAAATCACCGGTAACACCAACAGGTTAAGAATCAGCACAGTCAGCATCCCGCCCAGCATGGGCGCAGCAATGCGGTGGGTAACATCTGAACCGGTTGCGGTACTCAACATGATCGGAAGCAGGCCGGCCATCGTAGACACCGCCGTCATCGCTATGGGCCTAACCCGCCTAGATGTCGCCGATAGCACCGCATCCTTGATCTCATCGACGGACAGTTTGGTAGAACTGGCCGCACGGCGTTTGCCGATCTCCATATCGATAAAACTCAGGACCAGCACACCGATCTCTGCGGCCATACCTGCCAGCGCGATAAAACCGACGGCTACAGCCACGGACATGTTGTAGCCGTTCATGTAGATCAGCCAGATGCCACCAACCAGTCCGAACGGAATCGACATCATCACTACCACAGGTTCGGTGACGTTGCGAAAGTTAAGATACAGCAACAGAAAAATGATCAACAACGTCACCGGAGCAACGATACTCAAACGTTTCGCGGCACGCTCCATGTATTCGAACTGCCCCGACCAGACAATCGTGTAGCCTGCCGGTACGTCGACCATCGCCTCCAGAACTTTCTTTGCCTGGGCAACGAACCCGCCGATATCCGAAGTGGAAAGATCGACATAGATCCAGGCATTTGGCCTGGCATCCTCACTCTTGATGACAGGAGGTCCGCGGTTATATTCGATGTCCACGACCAGCGCCAGCGGGATCTGGCTGCCGGTCGGTGTCGGGATCAGAACGCGCTTCAGGGTTTCGAGGTCATCACGCAACTCGCGCGGGTACCGCAGGTTGACCGGATAGCGTTCCAGCCCCTCCACAGTCCAGGTGATGTTCATGCCGCCAATCGCAGTTTGGATGACATCCTGTACGTCACCGATGGTCAGTCCATAGCGGGCCGCACTTTCACGATCGATGTTGAAATCGAGGTAGTAACCGCCCACCGTCCGGTCACCGAAGGCAGAAAGCGTTTCCGGCATCGTCTTCATGGCCTCCTCGATTTGCAGCGAGATCCTCTGCAGCACGTTGAGATCCGGACCGGAGACCTTGATACCCACCGGTGTCTTGATACCCGTGGACAACATGTCGATCCGGGTCTTGATCGGCATGGTCCATGCGTTCGCCACGCCGGGGAAACGGATGGCCTTGTCCATTTCGCCCATCAATTGCTGAGTTGTCTTGCCGGGATCGGGCCACTGTTCCTTGGGCTTAAGCCGAATGGTTGTTTCGATCATTGATAGAGGCGCCGCGTCCGTAGCAGATTCCGCGCGGCCGATCTTGCCGAACACATGATGTACTTCCGGAAAGGTTGCCAGGATCTTGTCTGTTTGCTGTAAAAGCTCTTTTGCCTTGGTGATGGAGATGCCCGGAAAAGTCGTCGGCATGTATAGAATGTCACCCTCATCCAACGGTGGCATGAACTCGCTGCCTAATTTCGAAAAAGGGTAATAGGTAACAGCTAGCAGTAGCACGGCGATAACAACCGTTACACCACGCCAGCGCATCGCCGCAGTCAATGTCGGTTTATGGATCGCGTGCAGCAGACGATTAACCGGGTTTTTCTGTTCCGCAATAATTTTCCCACGCAGGAAGTAACCCATCATTACCGGCACGAGCGTCACGGCCAGTATGGCCGCTGATGCCATGGCGTAAGTCGCGGTAAACGCCAGCGGGCTGAACAAGCGGCCTTCCTGAGCCTGCATGGTAAAAATCGGTATGAAAGAAACAGTGATTACCAACAAGGAAAAGAACAGTGCCGGGCCGACCTCTCGACTGGACTCCCCTATGGTTTGCCACCGTTCGTCGTTATTCAACTCGCGGCCAAGCTGTTCCCTTACGTGGGCCAGGCGCGTATGTGCATTTTCGACCATCACGATGGCACCATCGACCATCGTACCGATGGTAATAGCGATGCCGCCCAGGGACATGATGTTGGCATTTAGCCCCTGGTAACGCATGACAATAAAAGCCATCAGGATACCGAGCGGCAAGGTGATGATCGCGACCAACGCCGACCGAACGTGCAGCAGGAACATGATGACAATCAGGCTGACAATTGCCAATTCCTGTAGCAATGATGTGTTGAGGCTGTCGACGGCGCGCTCGATCAGATCGCCACGATCATAAACGGGTACGATTTCGACGCCCTCAGGCAGCCCGGCCTCGAGTTCCTTCAGTTTCGCCCGTACCCCCTGAATTGTCGCCAGAGCGTTCTCGCCGAAACGCATGATCACCACACCACCAACCACCTCACCCTCGCCGTTGAGGTCGGCAAGACCACGGCGCAGCTCCGGCCCCAGGTGTACGTGCGCGACATCCTGCAGACGAATCGGCGTGCCGTCGCTGTCAACCGATAGGGGGATATTGTTGAGGTCGTCCAGCGACTGGATATAGCCCAGGCCACGCACCATATATTCGGTTTCGGCCATTTCAATCAGCCGGCCACCGACATCGTTGTTCGATCTTTTGATAGCATGCCGAACCTTGCTCAGCGGGATGTCATACCGCAACAAGGCATTTGGATCGACCTCCACCTGGTATTGCTTCACAAACCCGCCGATCGACGCCACTTCCGATACACCGTTGACCGTTTGTAACGGATAGCGCAGATACCAGTCCTGCAGGGAGCGCAGTTGCGCCAGATCATGTTTGCCGGTTCTATCGACCAAGGCGTACTCGTATATCCAGCCGACGCCGGTCGCGTCGGGGCCCAACGCTGGTGTAATCCCGGGCGGCAAGCGGCCGCTGACATAATTAATCGATTCCAACACCCTGGACCGCGCCCAGTACATGTCGGTGTCATCTTCAAAAATGATGTAGACGAAAGAGAGACCGAAAAATGAATAACCTCGCACGACCTTGGTTTTCGGAACTGCCAGCATCGATGTCGTCAACGGGTAAGTTACCTGATCCTCGACCACCTGTGGAGACTGGCCAGGATATTCGGTAAAGATGATCACCTGCACATCGGACAGATCCGGTATTGCATCCAGCGGTGTATTGAAGTAGGAAAACAAACCGAACAAGGCGACGATGACGGTGGCCATCAGGACCATAAACCGGTCCCGCAACGAGGCGTCAATTATGGCATTAATCATCCGTGTGCTCTCCGTCCATATCATCCATATTCATACGATCCATTTCCATACGGCTGTCAGGCTCTGCATCCGTATCCATATCCATACGATCTGTTTCCGTATGGCTGTCAGGCTCGGCATCCGTATCCATGTCTATACCATCCATTTTCGGACTGTTGGCAGCCTGGCTATCCTTTACCTCCATCATCTTCATGGTTGCCTCTCGCAGACTGGATTCCGAATCAACCAGAAATTGGGCGGATACCACCACTTCATCGCCATCTTCGATTCCCTCCAGTACCGCCACCTGGCCTGCGGACTGGAAACCGAGTTTTACGGTAATGGGCTCAAACTTTCCGGGCGCTCGGACGACGAACACCCGGTCACTTCGTCCAGAACGAATCACCGCCTCGGATGGAATCACAACGGTGTCAAGTTGCTTGTCTGATTTAATAACGACTTTGGCAAACATTTCGGGCTTTAGCAGCAAGTCGGGATTTTCGAAGGTAAGCCTGACCTTGATGCTGCGGGTCCTGGATTCGGCGTATGGATATATATAGTCCAGCTCGCCGGTGAAGGTTCTGCCGGGAATGCCCGCCAACGTCATCTCGACTTCGTCTCCCACCCGCACCCAGGGTAATTCGTACTCGTATATATCCGCGTACACCCACACTGTGGATAAATCCACAATCATGTACAGCTCTGTTTTCGGCGTGACGTACTGACCCTCCCTGGCGCCGATGTTGATAACAGTCCCAGCGACGGGGCTATGAATATGCAGGTTTTTCTGAATTTCGCGGCTTTGTTCCAACTCGCGAATCTGATGTTCGGCCACGTCAAACAACTGCAAACGTTCGCGCGAACTGTCAACCAGCTCCTCGGCCCCGCGCCGGATATCATCGATTGGACTATTCTTGAGCGCCTCAAGATTGTTTAGTGCCAGGAGATATTCTTGTTGTGTCGATACCAACCTCGGCGAGTAGATACTCAACAGGATTTGGCCCCTATCGACATACTCGCCCGTCTTGTCGACTCTTAGTTCTGCTATCCAGCCCTCGACCTTCGGATGCAACCGGGCCATCCGCTCCTCGTCAAAATCCACCCGCGCCAAGGCGCGAATTGCGCGAGTGATGGACGTGCGCCTGGCCACCGCCGTCCGTACACCAATACTCTGAGTAGTGACCGGGTCCACCTTGACGGTGCCGGCGGCATCCTTCCCATCGTTGTCGTCTTCGGCATAAACCGGCACATAGTCCATTCCCATGGCGTCTTTTGCAGGTACCGGGGAGGTGACTGTTGGGTTCATTGGATTACGGTAGAACAGTGGCTTGCGTTCAGCCGAAACTGCCGGCGAGGAGTCGCCCGAGCCACTCGCAAACCAGTATCCAGATGCCAGGCCTACTACCAGCATGACAACAGCTGTGAAGATCGTTGACTTATTCATAAATATTTTCCTCTCCTACGGCGGCAACCAGCCGAGCCAACGCCTGGTTCGCCTCCGTAAGTGCTTTCCAGTATTGAACCTCATAATTCAGCAACGTCACCTGACTGCCGACAAGATTGAGAAAATCGACTTCGTTGACCTGGTAACCCGCCAGCATGGACGAGACTGTTTGTCTGGCCTGGGGAATAATGCCGCTTTCGAACAACTCGTAGAGCTCCCTGGCTCTAAAATAGTCGGTGGTGGCCGACGAAATTTCCGAGCGGACTACCCCCCATTTGTCCCTGAGAGAATTGCGGGTCTTGCGAAGCTCCAGATTGCGTTGGCTCACGGCCCGGTCGCGTTTGCGCTTCGTATAGAGCGGCAAATTGAAACTGAACATCACCGACATGAAATCGGAGCGAGCCCCTCCTCTTGGAAGCGGGTTGTCGCCGCTCCGGTTACCGTAAGCTACACCCAGTTTGAAATCAGGGTAGTACTCCTTTCTCGCCAGCTCCAGCCTCGACTGGGCGGCATTGATATCGTTCTCTTTCTGTTTCAGTAACGGCCTCGCTATCTCCGCCTGTTCATAGAGTATGTTCTCATCGATGATATCGGGCATGTCCGCCAGTACCTTTTTCGGCAGCACCACTGCGTTGTCCGGCGGGGCATCCATCAGCACATTCAATCGTATCGCCTGATTTCTCCTGACCGCCTCCAGTTTGATTTTCTGATCGATCAACTTGGACAATTCGAGTTGAGCAAGCAGCACATCTTGCTGCAAACCATCGCCGACTTTATATTTCGTTTGTGCCACCTGGATGAATTGCCGCAACAGATCCTGGTTACTGTCGACAACGTCCAGCGCGCGATCGAGGAAATGAAGCTGCCACCAGCTACTTTTCGTGTTACTGATCAGTGACAGACGCATCTCATCGACGGAGTTGCTCGCAGCGAGCGCCTCATATTCACTGGCCTCCTCCTTCAGAGACAGCTTGCCGGGAAACGGCATAACCTGACTGATGCCGATCTGCATCTGGGTCATGGCTTCTTGGCCGACATTGAAGCTGTCCGTGGGTAGATTCATGGCATTGAGACTCAGTATCGGATCGGGCAAGGTACCGAGCTGAGACGGTATCTCCGCCATTGCCTCGTAGCGCGCCTGCATCTCTGCGAGGCTGGGATTGTTGTCGACTGTCGTGGCAATAGCATCTTCAATAGCCAGAAGTTTCACGGGAAGTCGTTGCTGGGATTCTCCGGTCCAACCGGCTACCGGTATTACCAGCGCCAGCGCCAGCAGGTGCCGCACTCGCATGGTGTTATGTGGGATAATCAGCGCACAACTCCGGGCGACTGATTTTCTCAATCGGGTCGCAAGACCCCAGTAGATAGACATACACAATCTCCTCAATGAAGGCTGGAAGCTGGATGTTTCGGGATCAAGGCGTAGTGGTCAGCCATTTCCGAATACCTCCTTCCTGCCAAAACGCATTGCGCACCGGTGCGTTTCACAAAAAGCCGATACTGGCCTGTGGAATCATCCCGGCTATGAGCGTCCTATTTCTCGGGTCGGCTACGACCCTGGCGCGTAGAATAGATAGCAACATTTCCATCGGCACCGTAGGCCAAAACGTCGTATCGCACCGGGTTCGGGCCTTCCATGCCGGGCGAGCCAATCGACATACCGGGTACGGCAATACCGCGAATGTCATCGGGCTTCTCCGTCATCAACCGTTGAATGAGGTCGACCGGCACGTGCCCCTCCACCCAATAATCCCCAACCACGGCCGTGTGGCAAGATCCGAATTGGCGGGGTATGCCCACTTGTGATTGTATGGACCGCGTTTCGCGAACGCTCACCACGTTGACGTTTAGATCATTGTCGCGCAGATGCGCTATCCATTTACTACAACAGCCACAGGCCGGTGTCTTGTAAACGACGACATCGGCATCGTTAGCGGATATCGTCGGCACGCTCAGCCAGACGACCAAAGTAACCGCCACCACACCGGTCGCCAACGACAACCACAGTGCTTGACTCTTCCTGTTTTCGGAAGGTCTTGATTTGCTCTTTCTGCTCATGATTCCATCACTCTCTTAAATTGTCCAAGGGCCGACTTGTCGGTTCGATTGATGATGCCTTTACCTACGGTCAATCCGACCCCTTCCAAGGGCGCGCGGTGATTGCCGTGTTGCATCGCTTGATACATGGTTACCTCCTTACCGGTCGTCGATTTCCTGCCAGCGGGCGTAGATGTCGTTCGGTCAATGTTTTGAAAGTAAGAAATGATTGCGCGCGCCTCCTCTCCAGTCAGGACTTCAGCGAACCTGGGCATAGCGCCGCCGAACGGAATTCCACCGGCGGCGATTGTCTGTTCCATGACTGGCAACGGGTGATGCCAGGTATGTGCCGTTCCATTGAGCGGTGGCGGCGGATAGTCGCCGTTTGCGTCGGTTTTGAGCCAGTCACCTGTGCCTTCGGCGGATTCACCATGGCAATCGGCACAATGCGTGGAAAACAGGCTGCGGCCAAGGTCAACCTGCTCAGCCGTATACCATCGTCCATTTATGGTTGCAAAACCTGGTGTCTGAGGGTTGCAGCCGACAAGTCCACCAATAAATACCGCAACGTAAATCAGTCGCATTATGTGGACGGATTTAAGCGGGTTGGGCAGTAGCCCATATGAATATGACATCAAACAATCTCCTTCGCAGGTAACCGAAAAACGAACGGGTTACAACGTGGAGATTGTTAAATCAGATAAACGCAGTTGAGAACGTTGAGTGGTAGCCGGTGGCCTGGCCGAAGAGATGCATCGCCAATGACAGGCAACACGGGCACACTGTCCGCGACCGGCATTGCGACGATAACCGGAACGATTGCAACTGGCACGTCGTATGGCGCATCCTTCACCTTGCTTTGAACAATGCGACCGTCGAAGGTGTAGTCATCGAGAAACGCGCACTGGGACGCATCCACGTCGCAGCATGGCGCGCCTTCGGGAAGCGTATCATATGATTCGTCAGCGCTATGCGACGGCATCTGTCCCGAAACGGCCGCCGGATAGTGCGGACAGCCATGCTCTCGCATATCTTCGAGCGCCATCGCGCAAGGCAGCAGGGCCATGTTCAGCCACACCACGACGAAGAGCCCGAGTGCGCGTCGCGCCCAAGGGGTCTGTCGTTGTTGAATTGTGACCGATGACTTCAAAGGTTTTTCTCTCACAATATCTGTTCTAGCCGGCACACTATGGTTCATTCAGTGGCACTTGGCCATGCGGAATTCTACGTATCTGATACGTACAAGATACAACCTGTATGAATCAGATATGTCAAGGTCGGTTGGATTTCACGCAAATTCAGCGGCCTCGCGATTTAAAAATTCGGACACTCGTTAGATCACACAGAACTTTGGGTCAAAAAGAAAGCAAAAGTTCAGCCAAATCGTCCATTGCGGTCGACGCTCGCCGTGTTGGCTTTACGAGCGTTGTACCAATAACGCGATATACAGGCCCCCAAACGACCCTATTGCCACTATTTGGAACAGCACTGGCTCAAAACCCCCGTCAGAATGATGAGAATAACCGGCCCGCATTTCTTGGCTCGATGAGCTAATGAAAATAACCACTTTCATGCCAACACGAAAAAAATATTGCGGGTCCGGACGATAAATTTAGAAGCGCGAAATTGCGCTGGTCGGTCGAAGCAACACGTATTTCGCGGCCCATGGTGCAGCGAGGAAAGTCGGCAACGGCCTGGCTTCAGTCTGGCCCCGAAACGATTGCCGTCGCTTCGATTTCCACCAGCAATTCTGGTGAGATCAGGGCCGAGACCTCGATCAGCGTGCAGGCTGGCCGGATGTTTCTGAAGCACTCGCCGTGGGCCCGACCGACATCGTCGGCCATCGATACATCGGTGACATACAGTCGCGTTCGAACGACGTCGCCCAACGAGCTACCGGCCTCGTTCAGAGCGTTCGAGATTTTCTCCAGGATAAAACGCGTTTGCTCGTAGGCATTACCGGCCCCGATAAGATTTCCGTCCGGCCCTATCGCAGCTGTACCCGAGACTTCAATGACATCGCCGATCCGCACGGCGCGTGAATAGGCGAATTCTTCCTCCCACTTCACGCCATCCGAAATATTGATTCTTTTAGTCAACGTCCTTGCCGCTGATCAATTCATCCAGCGGTGGTGGCGCGTGGCCGGGCCCCATGCGTCCGGTCTTCAGCCGGCCCACGTAGTCGTGGTAGGCGCGCATCGCCTGTCTGCCGAATAACCAGATGATTGGCACATTGGCCAGCAGCATCACGCCTGTGCCCAGCGAGGTCAGATTGTCGAGCTCAACATCGGTCTTGATATGACCCATCGTCGCAATGATGATCAAAAGGCAATAAAGCACTTTGTAGGTCAGCACCGCACGTCCGCCCATCAGGTAAACAATTCCCTGTTCACCGTAATAGCTCCAGGAAATGATCGTGGAAAACGCGAACAGCCATACGGCAAGAGTAATCAGCCATTTACCCAGGCCCGGTGTCACCGAATCGAACGCCTTCGCCGTCAGGGTCGCCCCGACATATGAGCCGTAAACGCCGTTTTCGTGAAGCCTTGGTCTGACCTGCGACGCGATCGAGTTCCAGTCGATCACCAGCACGCCATTCTCTTCGGTGATCGTGCCGTTAAGCCGGTGCAGGTTGTTGCCGCTCGATGGGTTGGCGTCCGCCGCAATCACCACAAATACCAACTCGCCCTCAACCCACTCACCACTATCCCTGGGCGGCACGGCCATTGATTCCAGGCTCCACTCGTCCATGGCAACAGCGACGACGGCAGGGGGCAGGTCGAAAGTTGCTTCGACGCCTCTGTTCCAGACGCCGGTTGACAGGATAACCAGCGCGGAAAATGTACAGACGATCAGCGTATCGATAAACGGTTCCAGACCGGCGACGACCCCCTCGCGCACGGGCTCATCGGTCTTCGCCGCCGAGTGAGCGATAGGCGACGAACCCTGGCCCGCTTCGTTGGAAAACAAAGCGCGCTTCATCCCGTATATGAACGCGTATCCCATGGTGCCGCCGACAAACGCCCCGGTGGCTTCATGGGTGGAAAACGCCGATTTAAAAATCAGT
Source organism: uncultured Gammaproteobacteria bacterium (assembly GCA_964568075.1). Classification (GTDB taxonomy): domain Bacteria; phylum Pseudomonadota; class Gammaproteobacteria; order Steroidobacterales; family MnTg04; genus MnTg04. Next base: position 111,346 of record CAZMOM010000001.1, on the reverse strand, counting down.
GCGAACATCGGCAGTATCTGATCGGAATTAATAAACAGAACATAGGTGCCTGCCAGCAAATACAGCGCAACCATGATCGGCACCAGCCGTCCGGCGACCGCGCCGATCCGCTTGATGCCGCCGATGATGACTGTGCCGACCAGTATCGCCAGGACGATGCCGCAAACGATGCTGGGGATGCCGAAATAGGCTTGCGTAATTTCACCAACATTCCAGGCCTGGAACATGTTGCCGCCGGTAGTTGCCGAGACCAGCAAAGTGATACAGAAAATCGTGCCGATGACTTTGCCAAGCCCGGTCAGGCTGGGTTTCATTTTTGCGAGGCCCTTCGCCACAACCCACATCGGTCCGCCATGTGGATTGTCAGGGTCGTCCGTGTTCCGGTAGAGCATGGACAGGGTGACCTCGGTCAACTTGATCGACATCCCGAAGAAGCCGACCACCCACATCCAGAAAACCGCACCCGGCCCGCCGAGAGCGATGGCCAGCGCAACGCCGCCGATGTTGCCCAGACCGACGGTCGCGGACAATGCGGCCGACAAGGCCTGAAAGTGATTGATGACGCCCGGATCGTCCGGATCGTCGTAACGACCGCGCAGGACGTGGAAACCGTGGGTCAGCGCAATGTACTGGCTGAATCGGCTCCAAATGGTAAAAACGATGCCGGTAAAAAGGAGAAAAAACAGCACATAGTTGTGCCAGACGATACCGTTGATAACCTCGAGTACCTGGTTGAATTGATCCATCTGGCGGCTACCCTTTTTGTTTTGTCTGCGTTATTGCAGTGCAGCGTATTTCTTTGCGTAGCGTCTAATAATGTCGGCTGCAGAAGACAGGTGCAAGCGCGACAAAAAAAGCAGACTAAATGTCAGCATTTTTTCAAGCCGTTACACACCCAATCCTGTAGCGGAGCGCTAGCAGGCAACGTCAGACAGCCTGCTAGCGCTCCAGGATCGCGGTCACTCCCATGCCGCCGCCGGTGCAGACCGAGATCAGGCCGCGACCCGAGCCTTTTTCTGCCAGCAGCTCGGCCATCGTCATCAACACCCGGCCGCCGGTGGCGCCAAACGGATGCCCGACTGCCACGCTGCCTCCTTTGACATTCATTTTGCTCCGGTCGATGGCGCCCATCGCCCGGTCCCGTCCCAGTTTTTCGCGGCAGAACTCGTCCGACTCCCAGGCTTTGAGCGTGCACAGCGCCTGAGCTGCGAAGGCTTCGTGGATCTCATAGAAGTCAAAGTCCTGCAATTCCAGTTCAGCCTGCTCAAGCATTTGCGAAACGGCCCGGGTCGGCGCCATCAACAGCCCTTCACCGCCGACAAAGTCGACCGCCGCAGTCTTGCCATAGGTCAGGTACGCCTGAACCGGCAATCCTTTCTCACGCGCCCAGTCTTCGGAGGCCAGCAAGACGGCGGAGGAGCCATCGGTCAACGGTGTGCTGTTGCCGGCCGTCAGTGTGCCGCTTCCGCTGCGGTCAAACACTGGTTTGAGCTTCGCCAGCGACTCCATGCTCGAATTAGCCCGAACATTGTTATCGGCATCAAGGCCGCAATACTCGATCAGTTGATCCTTGTACCAGCCCTGGGCCTGCGCCTCCGCAGCTTTCAGGTGGCTCTCCATCGCCAATCGATCCTGATCCTCACGACTGATCTGCCACTCCTTCGCCATCAACTCGCAGCTTTCACCCATGGACAAGTTGGTGCGCGGCTCGGTAACGCCGGGCGCCAGGGGCTTGAAATGTCTGGGTCTTAATCCCAGCCAGGGTTTGAGTTTTTGTCCGAAACTGCGCCCGGTGGCGCTGGCGACCAGCAATTTCTGGTAACTGCGTGGATAGACGATCGGCGAATCGCTGATGCTGTCCGCACCGGCGCCAACGCCTGAATCGATCAGGCCATTAGCGATTTTCAAGCCGATCAGAATGGCCGCTTCGAGACTGGTTCCGCAGGCACGTTGAATGTCGAATGCCGGCGTGTGTGGATCCAGTCCGCTGCCCAGGACGGATTCACGCGCCAGGTTCCAGTCGGAGCTGTGCTTGATCACGGCGCCCAGTGACACGTCACCCAGCGTCTCACCCTGCAGATGATATTTTTCCACCAGGCCTTTAAGGGATGTGGTCATCAGATCCTGGGTGGTCGCGTTCCGGTAATTGGTATAGGCGCGCGCGAAGGGAATGCGTGATCCGCCGATGACGGCGACACGTCGTACTTCATTGCTGTTCATACTTGAGTTCCTGGATCAATGCTATTTGCCGGCCCGGAGCCAGCCAGACTTTAAAACATACATCACAATCGCGCTGCAGCAAAACGCTCGAGTATTCGTGTCCGTTGTTTCCGCGGCATGCTAGAGTCAGCGGCCCCGTAATACCCGCCCGCAGCAGCCCGGTTGCCTAACCCAATGACGACAACCACCCATCGTATATTACCGGAACTGCGCACCCTGTTGCGCTACGGGGGACCGCTGGTGGCCAACAATCTGGCGATTGCTGGCATGAACCTGGCCGACACGATAATGGCCGGGCGTTTCGGAATGGCAGACCTGGCGGCGGTGGCAGTCGGCTCCAGCGTCTGGTTTATGGCGTTCCTTTTGAGTCTGGGTTTGTTGATGGCGATGACGCCGACGACCGCGGTTTGTTTTGGCGCCGGGCGGCACCGTGAAGTGGGCGCTTATCTGCGGCAGGGAATTTGGCTGAGCCAGGCCCTCGTGGTTTTTATTGTCCTCATCGTTATCAAGGCGGAGTCGTTTTTTCACTTCATCGGTATCGATCCGGCCATCGTACCGTTGAGCACCGGGTACCTGAATGCGATTGTCTGGGGGGCGCCTGCGATCTCTGCCTATCTTGCGCTCAGATTCACCAGCGAGGGCGTGGGCTGGACGAGGCCTATCATGTATATCGCAGCGCTTGGCCTGATCGTCAATGTGATCGGCAACTATGTGCTGATGTACGGCAAGCTGGGCCTCCCTGCGATGGGCGCGGTCGGGTGCGGATGGGCGAGCGCAATCACGATGTGGGTCATGTTTTTCAGCTTGCTGTATTACATGAAATTTCAACCTCGCTACCGATCGTTCGAATTGTTCAGTCGTTTCGACTGGCCGGACCGTGGACGGCTCAAAGAAATACTTGGGCTGGGGGCACCCATCGCCGTCAGCGTACTCGCAGAGGCAGGTATGTTTCACGGTGCGGCATTACTGGTTGGCACCATGGGCGCAGTGATGATGGCCGGCCACCAGATCGCGATCAATTATGCGGCGACGATGTTTATGGTTCCACTGGCGATGCACTCGGCGATCACGATCCACGCCGGTCACGCCAATGGCAGGGGTGACCGGTCGGCGGCCCGGTTTATTGGTTTTGTCGGTATTGGGCTGTGCGGTTCCATTATGTTGATGTCCGCAATCACAATGTTGATCTTCCGCGGACAGATTGTCGGCCTTTATACCAGCAACGTGGAAGTAGGCCAGCTCGCCGTGGGGCTGCTGTTTCTGGCCGCCGTTTTCCAGGTTTCTGATGGATTACAAGTGGGCGCGGCCGGTGCGCTCCGAGGGTTCAGGGACACACGTATTCCGGGAATTATTAATGTCGTTGCGTACTGGGTTGTCGGATTTCCGTTGGCCTGGTATCTCGGCGTCAATCTTCAGAAAGGGTTGCCGGGAATCTGGATCGGCCTGATCGTGGGGCTCAGCGTTTGCGCAGTGCTGCTCAACTGGAGATTCTGGTTAATATCGAAACCAGGCGCAGTTCCTGCTCGGGACGGGGAACCGATGCAACCCGACGCAGTTCGAGTGCATCAGAATCAAGATCGAAAATATAAAGGAAGTGAACGATGAGAAAGATTTGTATTTTTGCCGTGTTGGCACTGCTGGGATGCACCCAGGACAGTGAGCAAAGCGTTTCGAGTAATCAAGCAGAGATGCCCGTTGTCGATCATGCAGCCAGACTCAATGAGCTGGTTGATGCTTTTTTCGAAGAGACGCTCGAGTTAAATCCGTTATACGCAACTTTTATCGGCGACAATCGCTTTAATGACCGCCTGGCGAACAGTCTCTCGCCCGAGTATCTGGCGCAATCTCTGGCGCTGGAGAAAAAATACCTCGAGGCCGTGGAGGAAATTGATGCGAGCGTTTTGAGCGGCCAGGACCTGCTGACCTACGAGATATTCAGGATGGATCGCGAAATGTCGATCGCCGGTGAAAAATATCCGGGCGAGTTATTGCCTTTAAACCAGATGTTCAGTCTACCGACTTTCTTCGCCGTTATGGGTTCGGGTCAGAGCGTGCAGCCGTTTGCGACAGTCAAGGATTACGATAATTTCCTTGGCCGCGCCAAGGATCTCGTCACATATATGGATCAGGCGATTATCAATATGCGTATCGGTGTGGAGCGCGGCGTCGTTCAGCCTCGGGTTGTCATGGAAAAAGTGATCCCGCAACTGACCGCTCACGTTGTCGATGATCCTAAAGGCAGTATTTTTTATAGCCCGATTTCCAGTATGCCTGAGGAATTTTCCGCTGAGGACCGGGAACGACTGACCGCTGCTTATGGTGTGATGATCAGCGATCAGCTTGTGCCCGCGTACCGTCGGGTCGCGGAATTTATCGAACAAGAATACATGCCGGAGACGCGTGAGACCGTGGGCTGGGACAGCCTGCCGGACGGTCGGGAATGGTACGGCTACCGGGCGGAAAACAGCACGACGACAAAAATGAGCCCGGACGAAATGCATGAAATCGGGCTGGCTGAGGTCGCGCGCATACGTGGCGAGATGGAGAAAGTGACCCGGCAGGTTGGTTTTGACGGGACGCTGGCTGAGTTTTTCGAATTTCTAAAGACCGATCCGCAGTTTTTCTTTGAGTCGCCGGAAGACGTGCTGGCCGCTTATGAGGCGGCAAAGGTGAAAATCAACGAACTGCTGCCGTCCCTGTTTTCCGTATTCCCGAAATCGGATTACGAAATTCGCCAGATAGAGGAATTTCGCGCGCAGTCTTCCGCCGGCGCGATGTACCAACCGCCAACGCCGGACGGTTCGCGCCCAGGAATTTTCTACGTCAATACGTTCAATCTGAAAGCGCAACCGACTTATGGCGTGGAGACTTTGTCCGCCCATGAGGCGGCGCCGGGCCATCATTTCCAGATCTCGATTCAGCAGGAGGTCACCGGGGCTGCCGCGATTCCGCCGGTTTGGCAGCTACACGGCGTTTGCAGAGGGCTGGGGATTGTATGCCGAGTCGATCGGCAAGGAGCTTGGCCTGTTTACCGATCCCTACCAATACTATGGACGTCTCAACGACGAACAGCTGAGAGCGATGCGTCTGGTCGTCGATACCGGACTGCATGCCAAGGGATGGTCACGCGAGCAGGCGATTCAGTACATGCTAGATAATTCCTCGTTGGCTGAGTCAGATGTCATCTCCGAGGTAGAGCGTTATATAGCGATCCCCGGGCAGGCCCTGGCTTACAAGATCGGCCAGATCAACCTGACGCGGATGCGGGGGGAAGCCGAGGAAGCGCTGGGGGAAAAATTCGATATCAAGGCGTGGCACGCGCAGATCCTGACCGACGGCGCATTGCCTATGTCCGTGCTCGATGCAAAGAACCGCCGCTGGATAACGGCGCAAAAATAAGCGGCACGTAGCCCTAATTATGCCGGTACAGGGTTACCCTGTACCGGCATTTTCACCGATTCTTAACCCGGTAGACGAACTTCAGTGCGGACCAGGTTGCATCGATAGCGCAAACCTTGATATCGACGAGGCCGCTGGTAAGACCAATCTTGCGGACCAGATTACCGTTCAGATCAGTACCGACACCTGATGCCTGTTTTGGCCAGGACAGCCAAAGCATTCCGTTTCGCCCCACTGTCCTGACCGCCGCGGGTAGTCTGCGCAAAAGTTCGCTCTCGCTGGTGGCGAACAAATGCACGAAATCGGTTGACTGGGTGAGCCGTTTGCGGACCCTGCTGCGCTCCGGCAGGTCACCTAACAATCGCAGGTAATTTTCCGGCGCGTTGATTAACGTGATAATGGCTCCGGGCTTAATACCGAGTGTTTTTATCAGTGGAGTAGTCGAATAACCCGCCACGATCATTAACCAGGCGCTCGGGCACCGATGATCGGCACATGCCAGACGGCGTATTTTTCCGGGTTGAGTATGTCGCTGATTATTTGCTGAAACGTGTCTTTTACTTCCTTTTTGGAAAGCGCGGTGTTCTTGCTGATCGTTTCCGTATAACCATCCCGCCATGCCGTCATAATGTTGGCAAAATCTTCCCGCTCGACACGCAGCGTGTCGATCACGGCATAATCGATCTGAATGTCCTGCATGCCTAACCGATACAGCATCGTGTAAGTATTCCGCCCGATCCGGCCATCCGTACCGGTGTTTTCCAGCAGTTGGAGAACGCCGGCGTGCCACAGCCGGTCCGGGTTTAATTTGCCGTGTTGCATCTGCAACATTCCGTAATCTTCGGAGATCAGGTGCAGCCAGCCATCTTTTTTTAGCAGGCGTACGAATCCTGCCAGAGCCGAAACCGGGCGAGGCACCGCCTGCAGCATGTGTCGGCATACCACCAGGTCGAAACTGTGCGGTTCGAAATCCAGCTTAAACGCGTCCTGCTGCATAAACTCGAGGCGGGGTACCAGGTGCTGGTACCTGATCCTGCCGATATCCAGAGAGCTGTTGAGCAGATCGACCGCGATCACGGTCGCTCGCGGGTATTTTTCGGCCAGCCGCGAGCTGATTTCACCCGTGCCGCAACCGACGTCCAGTATTCGGCACTTGGCGGGTAAGTCGTATCGATCGAAGAGCGGTTCTTCCTGTGGCCAGATCGTGATTGCCTGCGCCTTCAGATTACGCATCATCGACTCATCGGCCATTTGCTCGGCTTGCGGGTTATGTTTGCTCGTCATAATAGAAAAAATCCTTTTTTCGGCTTTTCCCCCACCGGCGGTCTGTGAGAGAGTTACGCTGCCAGCGCTACCGCAGGAGGCGGAATGATTCAGACCAATAATACGATAACTCTGACCTTTCTGGTTTACCTTCTTATAGTCCTGATCATCGGATTTATTGCCTGGCGGCGAACCAAGAATCTTTCGGATTATATTTTGGGTGGGCGCCAGCTGAGTAGCGGCGTCGCCGCTCTCAGCGCGCAGGCATCCGACATGAGTGGCTGGTTGTTGATGGGGCTGCCCGGATATGCGTACCTGTCGGGGTTCGAATCCGGCTGGCTTTTGATCGGCTTGCTGACTGGCACCTACCTGAACTGGCGGATCGTCGCCGCCCGGCTGCGTACGGCGACTGAGCAATACGGCGATTCGCTGACGCTGCCGGACTATTTCGAGCGGCGTTTTAACGATCATAGCGGCATGCTGCGTATCGTATCGGCCGCATTCATCCTGATATTTTTTACCTTTTACACCAGCTCGGGGCTGGTGGCCGGCGGCAAACTGTTCGAGATCGTGTTTGGAATGCCATATCAGCTGGCCGTCATCGCTGGAACCGCGACGGTCGTCATTTACACCTTTCTGGGCGGTTTCCTGGCGGTCAGCTGGACTGATTTCTTCCAGGGCCTGTTGATGTTCCTGGCGCTGATTATTGTGGCGGTTATCGGGCTCGACCAGGCGGGCGGTTTTGCCGGCATGTCGATCAGTATGGCCGGACATAATCTGCACTTGCTGATTCCTTTTACCAGCGCCGACGGCCAGGCGTTGACATGGATTGCAGTGGTGTCACTTCTTGGGTGGGGTCTGGGTTATTTTGGCCAGCCACATATACTGGCTCGATTCATGGCCATCAAATCGGCCGAACTCGTTCCACGCGCGCGTCATATCGCACTGATCTGGGTTGCGATAGCGTTGAGCGCCGGATTGCTGGTCGGTCTCGAGGGTATCGTGCTGGTCGATCCGCCATTGCGGGGAGCGGATTCTGAAAAAGTATTCATGGTGCTGACCGGCCTGTTGCTGAACCCGGTCATCGCCGGCATCTGTCTGGCCGGCATACTCGCCGCGATCATGAGTACGGCCGACTCGCAGTTGCTCGTCGCCTCCTCGGCGATATCCGAGGATTTTTACAAAGGTTTGCTCAAGCCTAAAAAACTGACCGACGAGCGACTGTTACAGGTCGGACGACTGGCAGTCGTCGGAATCGCCATCGTGGCTATGGTCCTGGCGCTGAATGCGGACAGCACCGTTCTGGACCTGGTTGCCTATGCCTGGGCGGGATTTGGCGCAGCGTTCGGCCCGACGATCATTATGTCCTTGTACTGGAAAAGCGCTAACTATCTTGGCGCGCTGGCGGGAATTCTGACCGGTGGCCTGACCGTAATGATCTGGAAACAACTGTCGGGCGGACCGTGGGGCATCTTCGATCTTTATGAGATAGTCCCCGGCGTGATTCTGTCTTTCATCGCGTTTTGGCTGCTGAGCCTGATCGGAGGTGGAAAAAACGGATGAGCTGGATACGTACAATCGATCTCCCCGAGGCAGACGAAGAACTCAGTACGTTATACGAAAAGCTCGCCGGGCGGAACGGCCAGATTGACAATATCCTGAAATCGCATAGCCTTCGTCCTCACACACTGAGCGGCCATATGGCGGTCTACAAGGCGGTTCTACATCATCGCAACAACAAGCTGCCAAAATACCTGCTGGAGTTGGTTGGGGTTTACGTCAGCCGGCTTAACAATTGTGAGTATTGCGTTGCTCATCACCAGGAAGGACTGAAAAAACTTCTCGCGAATGATGCGGGGTTTGAGATTATTGTCCAGGCGCTGGAGACGGAAATATGGGGCGAGGTCTTCGATGTGAGGGAAAAGTCAGCGCTGAATTATGCGAGGCAACTGACCACTAATCCGTCCGGGACGACCGAGTCTGCCATCAAGGCGCTGCGCGACGCCGGTTACAGCGATGGAGAAATTCTGGAAATCAACCAGGTGATCGCATATTTTGCGTATGCCAATCGGACGGTGCTCGGGTTGGGCGTCAGCCATCATGATGAAGAGCTTGGCCAGTCGCCCAGCTCGGAAAATCCTGACGACTGGGGGCACCAGTGAGACGAAGCGGCATGGCCCTTATCATCGTGATGGCCGGCTGTGGCGGCGACCCGGGCAGCCCCGAACAACAGGTTCGTGATGTGATCGGGCAGGCAGAGCGTGCCGCGGAAGCACGCGACATGAGCGACATTGCCGATCTGGTGCACCCGGAATATCAGGATCGAAACGGTCTGGATCGCAGTATGCTGCTCAACCAGGTGCGCCTTTACCTGATAGCGCGCCAGTCGCTGGAGCTTCTGGTCAGCGTCGATGAAGTCAGATTTACCGCGAATGATTTTGCCGAAGTATCTGTCGGCGTTGCCGGGCTGGGTTTTCGGACCGGCATGGGCGGTATTGGGTTGACCGCGGACCGCGACCGGTTCCAGATTGACCTTGCCCGGGACGATAATGGAAACTGGCTGCTTATCGGCGCCCGGCGTCTCAAATAGGTGCCACCAGGCGCGACCGGAAGCGACGAGGATCCACTGTATGCCTGAATTCAAAAAAAGTAGTTCATCGCGGTTTCTTTTGGCGCTGATTGGCGCTTTGGTGGCCGGGATCGCTGCGGGGACCGATATCGACTTGCTTGCCGAAGCAAGGCAAAGGGCTCACGAGCTGGAAGATCAGTTAATAAAGTGGCGGCGGGAGTTACACGCACATCCGGAACTGAGCAACCGGGAATTCAAGACTGCGCAAAAAATTGCCGCGCACCTGGAATCTCTCGGTCTGGAAACAGAAACCGGGGTTGCGCATACCGGAGTGGTAGCGCTGATCAAGGGGAAAAGCCTGCACCCGATGGTGCTCCTGCGCGCGGATATCGATGCTTTGCCGGTTACCGAACCCATTGGCCTGCCATTTGCGTCAACAGTAACGACGACGTTCAACAACCAGCAAACTGGCGTCATGCACGCCTGCGGCCATGATACGCACACAGCGATACTGATGGCGGCCGCCGAAGTTCTGGTAGCGATGAAAGATGATTTGCCCGGATCTGTTTTGCTGGTGTTCCAACCTGCAGAGGAAGGCGCGCCGGAGGGGGAGGAAGGCGGCGCTCGGCTGATGCTCGATGAGGGATTGCTCGAACGTTATCCGGCGGACGCCGCATTCGGTCTGCACGCCTGGTCGGCCTTGAACGCTGGCGTGATCGGTTACCGGATCGGACCGATGATGGCCAGCTACGACAATTTCAAAATCAGGGTACAGGGGCGACAGGCACACGCGTCAAAGCCCTGGGCGAGTATCGATCCGATCGTTGTTTCATCGCAGATCATTCTTGGTATCCAGACGATTGCCAGCCGCCAGGTCGACGTGACGCTCGCGCCATCGGTTATATCAATCGGCAGTATTCATGGCGGCATCCGTAACAACATTATTCCTGACGATGTCGAGATGCTCGGTACGATCCGCGCGTTCGATAGCAACATGCGCAAAGACATACAAAAACGCCTGGTTACCACGGTCGAAAATATTGCCGAGTCGGCGGGGACGACCGCCACCGTGGAATTTCATTTTGGGTATCCGGTCACCGATAACCACCCGGGTCTGGCGAGGGCGGCGCTGCCGGTGCTTAAGGAAATAGCGGGCGAGGAAAATGTGATCGAAATCGACCTGATTACCGGTGCCGAAGATTTTTCCTACTTTCAGCAGGAGATTCCCGGTTTTTATTTCATGCTGGGGGCAACGCCCGCTGGCATCGATCCGGCGACCGCGCCAACCAATCACTCACCACACTTTTTTGTCGACGAGAGTACCTTGCCGGTCGGGCTCGATGCGCTGCTCGCAGTGGCGCTCGATTATCTTCGAATGCATGAAACCGACTAAAAAGCGTGTGCTGAGAATCGGCAGCCGGGCAACGCGTTTGCCGGATCAATAGGAAGTCGGCGAATCGTGTCTGTGACATTCCGGTCGTTTTGAACTTGCGCCAGGCCGCTCAGTAATTAATCCGGAACCCCGTCCTGAAAATGAAATCATTCTCCAACGCAGTTCCATTCAGGTCCTGATAAACAGGGATCTGAATGGCTGCTTCGATAATCAGTTTTTTGTTCGCGAATTGAATTCCTGGCGTCAGGAACACGATTGTACCGCCGGAGTCGTCATTGACCTGGCCGGATATTCTCGCCTTCTTGCTATGGACGATGTTGCTCTCCAGTACGCCGTATAAAAAGGCATTGGAGTCGGATCGTAGTGCTGTCGGCCAGATGCGACGCTGCCAGGAAAAATCCAGCCGGGTTACATCACCCGCCTCAAAGTCATTGGCTTCAGTTTTCCGGCGATACGTGAGTTGTCCGTGCAGGCCAAATTTCAATGTCTCATAGGAGCCGACAATACCGGCAAAACCATCCCAGGACCCCGTCCCCGATTGCAGCGGCACAGGCAAGCGGCCCAGGCTGTCCGTATCGTCGTCACTGCCCGTTGGCGCCTTGATTCCGGCCAGTCCCGCAAGCCTCAGTGTCCGGCCGATATAGTCACGCTGAAACAGCGTGTAGCGGGCGAAGACAGTCAGATCTCCGAAGCCGCTGCTCGAGCGCCTGACCCCCGGCCGCCGGAGTTCTTTTTTGACGAATGGAAACACCCCAAACAGCGCCAGTTTTTCGCTCGCGCCGTACGCCAGTATCGATTCCAGGATACTGACATCAACGACAAGGCCCGTATTCCCCGGATCATCGCCGGAACGAGTGAGTACCAGCTGCTCACGGTTGATGAGTTTGCTGTCGCCGACCGGTAGAGCGGTACTAAAAGTAATCGGTGCCGCAGACACGGGTGCGACACAGAGGAAAAGGTATGACAGAGCCACTAGTGATCTCAATATCAGTCCTCATCAACCACTTCTTCAAAGCCAAGTAATGTGAAACCTGCTGCAGTTACCAATTCCCGCACCGCATCCTCGGAAAGCGTCAATCCTTTCTCGAGTCGCAGGAAAAACTTGCCTTTTTCGAGGTTCGAGCTGATTTCAATAACCCCATCGAGATTTTTCAGTTTTTTCTCGACGCCATAAACGCAGAAAGGACAAACCAGTCCACCAACGGTGACATGATAGTGCTGGTCCCCCGCGAAACCGGCACCGGAAAACAACAGCAAGGCAATAATGCAAATAATGCGCTTCATCGATGACTCCCTTTACCAGCCGGAATTTTCCAGAAACAGCGTCAATGGGTAGAGCAAATAGGCGGCGAATAGCGATGCGCCGAATATTGCGGTAATGACCCGCAGCACGATCCGCTGGGCGCGCAGCATGCGGCCTTGTTCAAGATCGCACTGACCGGCCTTGCGGATCCGCCACCAACTGTAGGCGATGGTCAGTGCAGTCATACCGAACGTAATCAATTTATACCGCGCGAGCACATTAGGCCATGGCAGTGCCGATACTGTCGAGGCCACGACACCGCCGAGCCCAAGGGCCACCAGCGCAATCGGCAGGGCGCAGCAGGAAGCGCCCAGCAGCGCCAGCGTCGTGCCGCCAACGATGCTGGCGTTCATTTTACGATCGCTCACCGAGGCCTCCAATCGAAACTGAAATCCAGATTACTCAGGAAGGACTGAAAAAATATTTGTCTCATTTGATCAACCGGTCCGACGCGAAGCGGCCCCCAACGAAAGCCACAGATACCATTTTACAACCTGTAGCAGCTACAGATTCAAGTTCAAATACTGTTTTTGGTCGGCGAAAGAGCCCTCAATAGTGAATCGACTACCGGATTCGATTGTGGCGCGATAAATCGTCAGCCCTTATCGCCCTTCTGCCCGGTCTTGCGATAATTCCCTCTGCGACCAGTTTATCAGGCTGATTGCCACCACCATCGGCATTGGCTTGCTATTCACGATTCCCTTTCGCGCCGGCTGAATCGCCTCATGGTCAAGCCTGGCGATCATCGTGGAGCTCGCTGCGGATTCTCGACTCGGGGTTGTCGATTTTCGAGAACAAATATTGTTACAGGCGCAACGCGAAGTCGTGCATTGGGGCTTTCGCAGGGATGCGACAGAGCAGACCCTGTTGGCGGTCAGTTGGTTGAAGGGTGCTGCCAATCGACGTGTGCTCATACCGAAGCAACTCGCGGAATCATGTTTCGAAGTTCTTGGCGCACAGTCGATGGGGTATCGGCACCGCAGAGACTGGCTTCTGCTGAAACGCGAAGATATAGACACGGCCAAATGCCGTTACCCGGTGACGCCAGTTATTACGTATCGCCCGCGCTTTCGACAGGTTGACCGACTACAAGCGAGAAATAGGCCGTCGTATTATTTATCGTTCTTACGAGCCAGTATTGCAGCGATTCCGTCGCCGATAATTGCCGCGCCTGTTTTGCTTGCGGTTCTTGTCGCACTTTGCAGAACTTCGGCCGACGGAATCGACGAAACACCGTCAACCACTCCTTGTCGAACGCGTTGCTCGATTTCATCGCCGAGTTTTTCGATTTTCTCATCCAGCAGGATGTCCAGTTCACGGCGAAGCGACTTGCGCCACCAAAGCCACGCGGCGCCGATAGTCAACAAACTGGCGACGAGAGCGCTGAAGAACAGCCAGATAATGTCCGCGGTCATGTCGACGCTCCCCTATACTGTTGCCGTTCAGTGCAAGGCTGATTTGAAAGGCAAGTTTATTCTGAATATCACACCGCTGCCATCTGGCAGGTTGTCGGCGCTGGCTTCGCCGCCGTGAAATTGGGTTATCAGGCGAACAATATAAAGCCCCAGGCCGAGATGTGGTTTCGCCCCTTTTTCCTTTCTTTGCGAAACCATCGAGTCGAAAATCTGCCCCTGCAATTCCGGTGGCAATGGCGGCCCCGGATTGCTGACCGATACGCAACATCCCTTGTCGTCCTGGGTCAGCGCGATCCTGATCCAGCCGCCTTCGGCCGTGAAATCGGCAGCGTTGTCGACCAGCTTGTCCATCAGTTGCGCCAGCAAATCCGGCGAGCCGCTGACAACACAAGGTGTATTTCCGGCGGCGACGAGTATTTCATGGTGCGCATACACGCTCTTGTAGGCTTTGCCGAGTTCCCTGAGCCAGGACGCCAGATCGATCGATTCGATAGTCGAACTCTTGATCGATGCCTCTACCCTGGACGCCTCAGACATCGCGTTGAGCAATCGCTTGAGCCGCGCCGATCCTTCAAGAGCGCGTCGCGTATATTCGCGCGAGCTCTGCGGGACCTTTTCATGTTCCAGGTTTTCGAGTGACGACTGCACAACCGCCAGCGGCGTGCGAAGTTCATGGGAAAGTTTGCTGGCCAGTGTTTCAAGATACTGGTGATACCCCTGCAGGCGATCGAGCATGGCGGCGAAACTGCGCGACAGGTCACCAAGTTCATCGCCGGCCTTGGTGCCTGGCACCCCACCCAGAATTCGTCCGTCGGGGCTGACCGCAGCTTCCGCCGCGTTGCTAAGCCGTCTAATTCTGATCGCCAGGATCGTGGCGAGACCGAGTAACCCCAACGCCGCGGCAGTGACTGCCAGAAAAGTCAGGTTCATCAGACGGCGCAGGGCATTGTTGGTCAGCGTCAGGATCGCTTCGCTTCCCTGTTCAACAAGCACGCTCGCCACAGGCCTGCCATCGACAACAACAGGCGCGAATACGGTAGCGATGGCTCGGTCACCTTCCGCAAGAAGGCTCCAGGTAGCGGCGGCCTGGCCGGACATGGCTTGTTCGCTGGCTTGCACCGGCAGGCGGCCGTTTTTCGCTGCGGACGATCTGGGCAGATCGCCGGAGCCGAGTATGAGCTGATAAAAACGATCGAGCCAGGCGGACGCATCGGTAATGTCCCGTTGCGGCGGCGGGCTGATTTCACCCTGTCGAGCCAGTTCCCACCCGTGCCAGTCGCCTACCCGGAGCAGCAGGCCGTCCCGGTGATAGGTGGCCAACACGGCTGACAGCTCGGGCCGTGGCGTTACGATCATGCCTGGTTCGGGCTGCCCCGGGTCCATCGAACCGATGATGAGCCCAGTGTCCCCATGGTCCTTCAGCAGAAATCCAAGTCTCGCACCGAGCATGTTGCGAGGGATCCGTATTTCCAGGTTAAAGCCGTCACCAGTGGGTTGCCACTCCGCCTGAATCCGGTTTTCCCGTTCGCCGCTCTGCCACGGCCGGCCAGCCGGATTGTGCTGTGAAAAAACCTGGCCCGGAGCCAGGGTCGCAAAGCGATATGCCTGAAGATTTTGATTGTCGTCTTCCAGCAACAGCAACACGCTGTCCCCGTTACGTCCCGGCGAACTGTAAACCACCTGTGAATCCTCGATCTGCAAAAAAAGCCAGGCGAAATGCTGACCGATGCCAAGCGCAAAACTTACCGATTGCGTCTCGCCGGAGATACTTTGCAGCGAGTTGATACCCAACGCCCAGTCCTCGACAAAACCATCCAGCGTCGGCGTCGTTCGCAGGGAGAATCCGTACAAGGCTAGCGCTCCGTCGACCGGTCGCGCGAGGCGGGGGTCCGGGTACAGCAACGCCTCCTGTTTGGCCAGTTGATCGGCCATAGCCGTCGCATTGCTGAGCAGGGCGTCGGTGTGAGATTTGCGCAGCGCGTCTTCCATTTCGCGCACGTACTGGCAGCCGGCCCACGGCAAAACCAATGTCAATAGGCTGACGAGCAACAATTGCAATCGCAGGCTCATGGCGTCGGCTGATCCGAATGGCTCATGACCGGCTCCGGTCAGGCCTCGACCCAGCGATATCCCATGCCATAAACGGTTTCGATAGCCTCGAAGCCTGCATCCACGTCGCAGAATTTGTGGCGTATCCGTTTGATGTGTGAGGTGATCGTGTTGTCGTCAAGCACGGTGTTGGCGGCATCCATCAGTTGTTGCCGGTTCTTGACGTGGCCAGGGAATCGCGCAAGCGCGTGGACCAGCCAGAACTCGGTCAGGCTCAGCGGTACTTTTTTACCGGCCCAGTGTGCGCTAAGCCGGTCAACATCCAGTTCCAGCTGACCCTGTACCAGTTTTTGATCGTTCGTTACCGGCTGGCTTAACGCTTTAACACGCCTGAACAGGGCGCCGACACGGGCCAGAATCTGGCTGATGCTGATGTCCTTGGTCAGATAATCATCGGCGCCCAGCCGCAGGCCGGAGATCACATCGAGTTCGCTATCCATGGCCGTCAGAAAAATAATCGGGAGTTCGGGGCTTCTGGTGCGCAGCTCGCGGCACAAGTCAAAACCGCCTTCGGTCTCGTCGCCGAGATTGACATCGATGATAACCAGATCGGGCAGACGAACCGAAAAAGCGTCCAGCGCCTGCTTTCTGTCGGAGTATCCACTGACCTTGTAACCCTGGCGTGAGAAAGCCGCGGAGTAGTTGTCCCGGATGGCCGGCTCGTCTTCAACGATAGCAATGTTCTTTGGCATATGGGTGACTGTAAACGGAAATACCGCCGCTGTTAATCGCCGTGTAACAGAAGTACGGTTTCAGGCCGGTGCGTCAACGTCCAGTGGCTCGTACAAGGCATCGATAATCGGACACACCGGAAGCTGGTCGTCGCTACAGTCTGCCGCCATCTTTAGCAGGGCTTGTTCAAGTTTTTTCAATCCGGCAATCTTATCTCTGATTTCCACGACATGATCCATGGTCAGCGACTTGATGTCGCGGCAGCTGTATTGATTCTGATCCACAAGGCTCAGCAGTTGCCTGATCTGTTTCATCGTGAAACCGAATTTTCGCGTACGGCGGATAAAAGTCAGCCGTTTCATATGATCCGCGCTATAGAGACGATGCCCGCCAACGCTGCGTGGCGGGTCGGGCAATAGCTCTTTTTTCTCGTAATATCGGATCGTTTCGATATTGCACCCGGTCCGGCGGGACAAGGCGCCGATGCCGACCGGAAAAATTTCCCGTCTTTTCACGATATTTTCCTTGAATCTGTAGTTGCTACAGGTAATAGACTGGAAATCCTGCGGTTGGTTTCATCATATTTTTGCATGGCTGGGTTTCTTATGAGCGAAGAAAACAAATCGGCAAACAGAGACATTACCGGTAATTTGAAAAGCCTGGTCGTCATTGTCGGGTTGCCTGTAGCCGCCATTTCTTTGAGCGCCTATTACCTGTCGGAAACGCCGAGAACAGTGGTCTGGACTCTTTCGTTTCTGGTTATGGGTCTTGTTTGTGTGCGCAACGCATTGAGCTGTCGACGGGTCCACTGCGTTTTTACCGGGCCATGGTTTTTGCTCGCCGCGCTGGCTTCGCTGTTGCATGGCACGGGATTGGTTGATTTTGGTGGTCCGCAGGGATGGGAACTGATCGGCAACATCGGCCTGTGGGGCGCATTAGCCGTCTGGATTATCAGCGAAAGGATATGGGGAAAATATTTTGTCGCGACATGAGGCGGTTCCACGGATTCAGTTTTTGAGCTTTGACGGTTGTCCGCTTGAGGCTGCGGCGCGTTCGACGCTTGAACGGGCGATGGCGGAATTTGGCCTCAAGGATTATGAGTCCATCGACGTCTTCCATCCGGACACGCCCGAAGAGATGAAATCCTGGGGGTCGCCGACGATCCTGGTTGACGGAGAAGATGTCGATGGGCGCCAAATGGGAGACGGCGTGGGTTGCCGGATTTATGACAGCGAAGACGGCGTACCGACCCAACAATCGATTATGAACGTGATCAGGAAATATCTGAGCGATGGATGATCGAAATAAAATTGCCGCTACGACAAGCGGCGCAATAGGCATTAGCACCTTCGCATCGTTCATCGGTCTTTGCTGTATCGGACCCTGGGCGGTTGTCTTGTTTGGCGTCTCCGGCGCGGTGACGATGGCCCGATGGCAGCCATTCCGGCCTTACATTCTGTCCGTGGCGGCAGCGCTGCTGGCCTGGGCTTTCTGGCGTGTTTACCGGCCGCAGCCGGTTTGTGAAGACGGAACCTGTCCGACAAGGCCGTCGGTATGGCTGAAGGTGATGCTATGGGTCGCCGCCGCCATGATTGTGCTCGCTTTTTTTGCCGATGACCTGCAATGGATATTGGTTGACCCGACCCCCGAGGGACTGCGCGATGAATAGAAAGTTTTTTCCGCTTATTTTGGCGAACATTTTCCTGCTTGTAGCGTGCAGTCAGGATACAGGCGAATACGGCAGCGAGCTTGCTGCAAAATCCGATTACCTCAATTACGAAGTCATCAGCCAGGACCTCGAAAAACTACGCAACGATTTCAACGCCCATCGCGGCCAGGTCAGGCTGGTGTTTATCAGTGGCCCGACCTGTGGCATCTGCCTGCGAGGCATGGCCGATCTGAATGACGAGTTTGTTGCCGCGAGCCAGAACGACGGCCGGCTCGAGACATTTGTAATCCATGTGCCGACGCTCGGCGCGAAAGAGAAACATGTCCCGGATGTTTTGCCGTTACTGGCTGGTCCCAGGATTCATCATTACTGGGAGGACAGCGGGATCATCGGCCGGCTCTATCAAAAGGTCATGGATACCGAACTCTATATGTGGGACGTGTGGATGGCTTACCAGCCTGATGCGGTCTGGGAGGGCGAGTTGCCGCCGTATCCTGATTTCTGGATGCATCAATTGGGACCCTTGCCAAAGGACCGAATGCTCGATGCGAGCGTTTTTGCCGCGGAAACCCGGAAAATGATGGACTTGGTCGGCGATGCCGAAGCTTTCACCGATACACTGGTGGCAAGAACTGAAGCGGAGCGGGTCGCGGACGGGCTGGTGATAGCTGACGTCGCCCAGCCTAAAGGTATTGCGATCGGCACCCATATACGGGGCCGCGGCGGTTACCTGAATCTGAAAAGCATACAATCGATCGAGCAACGCGGGACGATTACCGCGGGAGAGGAAACTTTCGACCTGCAAATCAATAGCCAGCGTGGCAAGGGAATCAAGCGTCTCGTAGGGTCGGGCGAGCAGGTCTCGGAAGCCGGGTTCGATGGCGATTCGGTATCTCTCCCGGAAGGGGACAGCAGGGGATTGCCGGCAGCGCTGGAGAGAATCCTTATCGAGTCATTCGAGTTCGATGACCCGGTCGTGGAATGGAGGGACAAGGGCCACCAAACGCGTAAGATAGGAATGCACAAGCATGGCGACGTGCTGGCCTGGGGGCTCGAACTGATCCAAGCTAGCGGCACCCGCTGGAACCTCCTGATCGACAGCCACACTGGCGATATCGTCAAGGCGATAATACTGGACGAATCGGGAGCGCCGGTTTACGTCATGGTGATGGATGATTTCTACGACGAAGACGGCTTCAGGTTTCCACACACCATCGAATATTACGATGGAGCCAACAATCTGCTTGCTGTCGAGAATATCGATGAGATTGTTATCCGCCGTACGGAAGCTGCGGTTGTGCTCGAGAATCTGACTCACTAGCAGTAATTGATCAGCTCATCAATATTTTTGCCGTGAATGTGCCGTTCTCTGTTTCGAAGAGACATCTGCTAACCTGTAGGCAATAGCGGGGATAGATTGCGAGCTCCCTGCTGAAGGCAAGTTCGTAAGAATTTCCCGCTGGCCGGTCAAGAAACCGAGAGTGCGTTGAAAAAAAGACTTTCCAAGAAGACCCAGTTACTGATAGCAATAATATTCGCGGTTCTGATCGTCGCAGCCTATCAGCGGCCAATTGCGGGAAAAGATTTTTCATCAATAATTTCCGGTCAGGTTTTCGATGTTCGAACTAACGATAAAAATTTGCACGGGACCGACGAGATTGCCGAGTCTGCTTTATCGCTTACTAACGCGGTGGAAAATCCGGATCATGAGCAAGAGTTATTTCATGATGTCGATGAAGCGATGCTGGATAAAGCCATTCTTGAACAATTTCTTGAGAAACGCCCGGTACATCGGTACCGAGTCGTCACCATAGATTCAGATTCGATAAGAAGCATCATTCGCGATGAATACAATAACTTGCTTCCGCTGAATTTGTTCGATGATACGAAATTGGTCTCTTATGCGAGTTCTAAGGATGATTATGTAACAGGTTTTGAGGCAGGTATATCAGCATGGTCTGGCGGGATCATTGGTGAAGAATATGGCAGTGTTGTGCTTGTTATCGATGCAAATGGAATGATTGAGGGAACTATCAGAACGTCGGACGGTTATTATCGAATTACCAGAGCTGGACGGTCTCCATACCAATTTATTTGGCAGATCGTTCCGGGGTATACGGAAACTATCGATTGATGGTTATGTCCGCAGGTCACGGCAACCCTTAACGACTGCCACAATTTGCCATTTTTCGTCAGCGGCTATCCATAACTGCGCCAGTTCCGTGTCGTTTCTCCCTGTTGCAATGAAATCCAGTTGCAAAAAGGGAAGCGATCATGCCACGGTTCCGGCGAAATAAATCAGCACCACCCAATTTCCTCTACGCGTCACGCGTAGACAATGACTGGCGTTGTCATCTCAGGCGTTGCCGGCCCGACCTGTCGCAACGCCTGTCGCGTGCGCGCCTGGTCTATTTGCGACGCCGCGAAGCGCGTTGGGGCTGGCTGGCCCTCTGTCTGACCATGGGTCTGGTATTGTTTTTTCAACCGCAGTCAGGATTCGCTGCGGAGTGGTCGGATCCCGGTACCGGCACACTGATCCTGGGTAGCCAGGACAACCCTTTTATCGCCCCTGCGGTTTCCCACGACATGCAAGTGACCGTCAGCGGTCCGCTGGCGAGGGTCAGCGTCGTACAGCGATTTATCAACCCCAGCGATCAGTGGATCGAAGGGCGTTACCTGTTTCCGTTGCCCGAAGGTGCAGCCGTGGACAAGCTGCTGATCACGATCGGGGACAGGACGATAGAAGGCCAGATCCGGGAAAAGAAAAAGGCGCGCGCCGAGTATCAAAAGGCAAGGAGCGAAGGCCGGCGCACAGGCGTCGTGGAGCAAAAACGCGCCAACCTGTTCTCCTTGTCCATGGCCAATATCGGTCCGGGCGAGGAGGTCAGCGTCAGGCTGGCTTACCTGGAGACCCTCGAATACCGCGATGGAGAATATCGCCTGAGGCTGCCGCTGACGATAACGCCGCGCTTCAATCCCGGGCAGGATTCGACATTCGGCGCCGCACAACTGACGGCCAGCCTGAACCCGGTTCGTTATGTGTTCGATACGGCAGAGGATCGCCTCGACACTCCGTTCGTCAGCGGTTTGCTGGCGCCGACCGCAAATATCGGGATCAGCCTGCTTGGGGATCGCTGGCCGGAAAACATCGGGAGTAGTTCACACGTGTTGAGCGTCGACCGGCAGGCGGATCGGGTGACCGTGCTGGTCGATGGCGGGTTCGCCGAAATGAATCGGGACTTTGAACTAAACTGGAAGCCGCCGGGTGGCGCACAAGCAGACCTGCTGATGCTGACCGAAAATTGGGATGGGACGGATTTCGTCCTGTTGATGTTCCTGCCACCGGCCATAGATCAGGTACAAGCGCTCCCGAGGGAACTGATTCTCATCATCGACACGTCGGGCTCGATGCACGGTGAGTCCATTCAGCAGGCGAAGGCGGCGGTCGATCGCGCGATTCGAACGCTGGCGCCTGACGATCTTTTCAACCTGATCCAGTTCAACAGCGACGCAGAATCCCTGTTCCCCACATCCGTTCCGGCCGATACGCACAACGTGGCCCAGGCCAGGAAGTACACGCGCAGGCTGGTCGCCGATGGCGGTACCAATATGGCGCCGGCTCTGCGTATCGCGCTGCAGACGGTTGAGAATCCAGGTTATCTGCGCCAGGTCGTATTTATCACCGACGGCGCCGTCGGCAATGAATTGCAATTGCTGAATCAAATCGAAAATGAATTGGGCGACAGCCGTCTGTTCACGGTCGGAATTGGTCCCGCACCGAATTCCTACTTTATGAAAAAAGCCGCCCGGTTTGGCCGCGGTACGCACACCTATATCAATAACATTGCGAAAGTCGAAGAGAACATGAGCGCGCTATTGTCCAGACTGGAAAAACCGGCGCTCAAGAACGTCGATATTCACTGGCCGGCGGATATTAGCGTCGAGCAATGGCCGGAAAGGATCCCCGACCTTTATGCGGGTGAGCCCTTGATCGTATCGGCGAAACTGAGCCGGTTACCGGATCACTTGTTATTCAGTGGCGACAGCGGAGCGGGTTACTGGGCGCTGCAGAAGCCCTTGCCGAAATCACAGAATGCTCCAGGCGTCGCCGCGCTCTGGGCCAGAAACAAGATCGAGTCCCTGCAGGATCGGGGGATCGTCAATGGCAGACCGGATGCAGCCAGGGATGAAATTACCGCAGTCGCTTTGCGGCACGGACTGATCAGCCGGTACACCAGCCTGCTGGCCGTGGAAACGACAGCGGTCAGACCGGCCGGAAGCCGGCTGGCCAGCCTCGAGGTCGCGAATGTCATGCCACGAAGCGTCGTACGGGTCGGGTTTCCAAATACCGCGTCGCCGGCTGCGGTCTGGCGCTGGGCCGGATTCGTGTTGTTGCTGCTTGGCATGATGTGGCGGACCGTCGATAACAGGCGGTTGGAGTCATGAGCCGCTGGATCGGCAAAATCCTTATCGCGGGCGCACTGGCCTGCCTGATCAACTCGGCCTGGATACCGGCGAAGGCCGAGCTGGCGCAACACTTATTGCAGAAAGCCTGGCAGCGGACTCTCGATGGCGAGCGGCAGGTCAGGCCCTGGCCATGGGCGGATACCTGGCCGATAGCCCGGTTGCAGACGCCGGATCATGGAATTGACTTGATCGTGCTCGCCGGAAGTTCCGGCCGGACGCTGGCGTTCGGTCCGGGGCACGTGGCTGGTAGCGCGAACCCGGGCGAGGGCGGCAACAGCATTATCGGCGGTCATCGTGATACGCACTTCGAATTTCTCGGCAAGCTGAGCCTGACCGATCGCCTTTTGCTGGAGACCCCTCAGTCGACCCACTGGTTGGAGGTCAGCGATATCAGGGTCGTTAACATTAATGAAGTGGACCTGGCTTTGCAGACACGCGATTCCATGCTGACGCTGGTGACCTGTTACCCGCTGGATGCGCCGATACCGGGCGGTCCGCTACGCCTGGTCGTAACAGCGGAACCGGTGTCCTTAATGGCGATGTTCTGACATCAGATCCTCACGGGCTTCCTGCTGCCCGACACTCTCCACTAAAAAAAGCAGGACTTGCCGGTGGGGGTTCCCCACCGGCTTTTTTAGCACCAGTCGATGCGCTTATACAGATAATGCATGGATATGCCGCGCGCACCCATGAACAACATAAACGCCAGCCACAGGCCGTGGTTGCCAAGTGGCTGCAACAAATAGAATGCCGGTAAATAAATAACGAATACACTAAACAACATCGTGTTGCGCATTTCCCTGGCACGGGTGCCGCCGACATAGACGCCGTCGTAGAGAAAGCTCCACACTGAAAGCAGTGGCGAAACGATCATCCACGGCAGGTACAGGTAGGCTGTTTGCCGTACGTCATCCAGTGACGTCAGCAAATTGATTAGGCCGTGACCGAAGATCAGGAACGCCAGCGCAAAAATAACAGACACGATCAACGACCAGAACAGCGACACGCGCACGGCGCGGTGAAATGCCGCATTGTGTCGTGCACCGATTGCTTTTCCGGCCAGTGCTTCCGCTGCATTGGCAAATCCATCGAGGGCATAGGCCATCAGATGTTGAAATTGCATCATCACTGCATTGACCGCGAGGATGATCTGGCCCTGGCGCGAGCTTTGTGCGATCAGGAATCCAAATGCAAACATCAGGCTCAAGGTTCGTACGAACAGGTTGCTGTTGACCTTGACGAGATGTCTGAGCGCTACCCGATCCAGCAAGCTTTTCCAGTTCCAGTCCCCGGGATGCCTGCGTAAGTGCCGCGCCGCGAGCCAAAAACCGAGCAGGCTGCCGAGTCCTTCGGCCATTACCGATGCCAAGGCCACACCGTCGGCGGTCATGCCGATGCCAACGACAAACAGAAGATCGAGCAGAATATTGCCGATGTTAATCGTCAACATCAGGTAAAGCGGGCCACGGCCCGACTGCATACCGATAAACCAGCCCACCAGGGCAAAATTGACCAGCGTAAACGGAGCTCCCCAGATTCGAATCGAGAAATAAGTGGCCGCTTCAGGAAGAACTTCCGCATCCGGGCTCAGCAGCCAAAGGCCGAAATTTCCCAGCGGGTGTTGTAGCAGTATCAGAAACAGTCCGATCGCCACCGCCAGCAGGACTGCCTGGCCGAGGCTGGCGCGGATCCTGTCGTCATCTTGCGCACCGCGTGCCTGCGCGGTGACACCAGTCGTGCCCATACGCAGGAAATTGAAACCGATAAACAAGAAGCTGAATATCGTGGCGCCAATCGCGACGGCGCCCAGGTAACGCGCATCCGGCAGGTGACCCATAACCGCCGTGTCCACCATGCCGAGAAGGGGAACGGAAATATTGGAAAGGATCAGCGGCGCCGCGATGTGCAAGACATCACGATGTTGTTTTGGATTTTCCTGGTTCACGCCAAAGTTGCGCCTGATCGGGTGTTAGCCCGGGTTTTAACTCAGGGCTCCTGGTGTGTACCTGCCAAATCCGGCGCGCGTCAGAAGGCGCTGACGCCGGTCAGCTCTTTGCCGATCGAAAGTTGATGGATGGTTTCCGTGCCTTCATAGGTAATTACGCTTTCCAGGTTCAGCATGTGACGAATTGCCGACATTTCGACACTGATGCCGGCGCCGCCAAGCATATCTCGTGCGTCGCGTGCGATATCCAGCGCCATACGTACATTGTTCCACTTGGCCAGTGAAACCTGCGCTGCTTGCATTTTGCCTGCGTCTTTCAGGCGGCCCAGTTGCAGCGACATGAGTTGTGCGCAGGTAATACGCCGGGCCATGTCCGCAAGGCGGATTTGTATAGTCTGGGTTTCGTTGACCGGCTTGCCGAAGAGCACGCGGGTTTCGGTGTAATCCAGCACCTCGCGCAAACAGGCCTGGGCCGCACCAATCGCGCCCCAGGTGATGCCATATCGCGCCTGGGTCAGGCAGCTCAACGGTCCTCCAAGTCCTTTCGCGTCGGGTAGCCGATTAGCCTCGGGAACCCGGATGTTGTCAAAAAACAGACTTGAAGTTACCGATGCGCGCAAAGAAAACTTGTGTTTGATCTCTTCGGCCGAAAACCCGTCGGAACTCGTCTCGACGATAAAGCCTCGAATACCGTCATCGGTATCCGCCCAGACCACCGCAACGTCGGCAATATTGCCGTTGGTGATCCACATCTTCGAACCATTGAGTATCCAGTCGGCACCGTCTTTTTTCGCCGTGGTCTTCATATTGGACGGGTCGGAGCCGCCGTGAGCTTCGGTCAGCCCGAAACAGCCGATCGCTTCGCCACGCGCAAGCTTTGGCAGCCAGTGTTGCTTCTGTTCTTCGCTGCCAAAGGCATAAATCGGGTACATGACCAGGCTGCTCTGCACCGAGGCAAACGAACGCAGACCGCTGTCGCCACGTTCCAGTTCCTGACAGATCAGGCCATAACAAACGGCATTCAGACCGGCGCAGTCGTACCCTTCGATCGAACTCCCCAGCAGGCCCATGCCCGCCATTTCCGGAATCAGCTCGTCGGGAAAACGGTGCTCCTCGAAACATTGACCGATTACCGGTAGCACCTTTTCGTCGACGAACCTGGCGACGGTGTCCTGCACCATCTGCTCGTCTTCTGAAAGTTGCTCACGGAGGTTATATAGATCCAGCGGATTAAGGGCCACGTTTACTCCTGGAATTGTCCCCGGCTAGCGCCACACTAGCGTGATATAAGGCGCGCAATGATACCTCATTTATAAAGTCTTTAATGCGGCCCGGCGGTGTGTTCCGGATAGTTCATCGGGTGTCTTTTTAAGAATCCAAATACAGCATAAGCTGTACGGTCTGCTAGTACGATATGCCCATGCGGCGATAAACAAATCCAAGCAGCCAGATCGGGCCGATCATCAGAAATTGGATATCCTTGAAAAAACTTGGTTTTTTGCCTTCGATATGATGGCCGATAAACTGGCCAATCCAGGCCAGCACAAAAACCACGATCGAGCCGGCCAGAACCGGCAGACCGTCCGCTTCGAGCGTGCGGAGGATATAAGCGAAAAAGGCCAATACGACAGCCATGCCGATGGCCAGCGGCGGAGACAGAAAAAAGTAATAAATCAGTGCCAGCAGTATGACGACGGTCGCCCAGTTGAGCCATGCCGATTGCTCGCCGAACAGAGCCGGCACCGGCGCAGACCAGAGCATGCCCAGCACGGTCAGCAAGATGAGCGGGACGCAGATCCAGTGGATCGATTTGTTGGTCGGGTTCTGATGGCTTTCGCCGTATTCATTGAACCATTCGTCCGCGGCGCGCATATTTTTCTCCCCATTCCTGCGGTCGAAGTTACGCCGCGAAATGGTCTCAGGCAAGTCCCCGATGTGTAGAATAGCATCGCGACAAAGGAGAATCAGATGCGATTTCATGCCTTGCTGGGACAGAGGGTACTGCAATATTTTGCAAATTCGAAAGCTCTTAGCGATGCGCGCCGTATGGAGCTTTACCCGCCTTTTTTCCTGATGCGGATAAAGGTTCTGGAGATCAGTCCTAACTGGCGCACTATCAGGATGCTTCTTCCGCTGAACACGATTTCCAGAAATCCAGGTGGAGTCATGTTCGGTGGCTACCAGGCAGCGCTGGCCGATCCGATCGCGGCGCTGGCCTGTGCGAGAGTGTTTCCCGGCTACTCCCACTGGACCCGGGCCATGACTATCGATTTCCGTCTTGGCGGAAGCACGGACCTGGAGCTTCGATTTCAAATGACAGAAACGCAGGAAAAACAGATCCGCGAGGAACTTGCCGATCGCGGAAGAGCGACACCGGTATTCGAATATGGTTTTTATCTGTCGGATGGCAGACAGAGCACGCATATTGAAAATATCGTGGCGATCAGGCCGAAGGATTACGTAAAGGCAACAACGCCGCCGGCGGATACCGAAAAATTCTAATCAGGAGCGGATTATTTTTCGTTCACGATCGATTCAGGAAAGCGAGTTAGAATGAGGCAGGATCAACAGGGAGGATTTCCAATGGCCCAACCAATTTCGAAAATTTTAATCATGCTGATCAGTGCGGTGTTTGTAGTGGCGTGCTCGACGATCAATCCTTATACGGGCGAAGAACAGACCAGCAAAGCGACCAAGGGTGCGTTGATTGGCGCGGCGGCCGGGTTGGTCGTGGGCCTCGTTACCGGTGACGATGCCGTGGATCGCAGGCAGAGAGCTTTGATCGGTGCCGGAATTGGCGCGCTTGCCGGCGGCAGTATCGGCTATTACATGGATGTGCAGGAGGCCAAGCTCAGACAGAAAATGGCAGGCACGGGGGTAAGCGTTACTCGTATTGGTAACAATATTACGCTGAATATGCCGGGCAATATCACTTTTGCGACGGCCAGCGCAGATCTGAACGCAGATTTTTTCCGTGTACTCAACGGCGTTAGTGAAGTAGTCAGCGAGTATGAGCAGACGCTGGTCGAGGTAGCCGGTCATACGGACAGCCGTGGCTCAGCCGAATACAACCAGGCGTTATCCGAACGCCGTGCTGACTCGGTCGCGGCCTACATGGAAAGTCAGGGAATAGTGCCTTTGCGGGTCATTACGGTTGGCATGGGGGAGGATATGCCGGTCGCCGATAATTCGACGGCAGATGGCCAGACCCTGAACCGCCGGGTCGAGTTGACGCTGGTGCCGCTTACCGGCTGACAGAAAACGGGGCGGAGTTGATTTCGTCGCCGCCAGGTTCACGGCTAAGGCAGCTCCTCCAGCAAGAGGGAGATCATCACAGGAGGGCCTTTATGGTCGGGATGACCTTATGGCGCGGAGCGCAGGGATGCGCGAGAGCGGCCGACATGCAGGACGCACAAGTGCCGCGGAGCACAGGGATGCGCGAGAGCGGCCGACGTGCAGGACGCACAAGTGCCGCGGAGCACAGGGATGCGCGAGAGCGGCCAGACCCGATGAGAAAAACAACCCCCGCCCAACTTGTTTTGACAGGGAAAACAAGAATCCCGGCTAAGGCCGGGATTTTTTTAGTGCGAATCAACAAGGGGACAGATGTTTAGTTCAGGCTGCCATCGCCTTGCGCAGCTTTGCAATAGCCGCTACCTCGATTTGCCTGATGCGTTCGGCAGATACACCATATTCATCGGCGAGATCGTGCAGCGTTTCCTTTTTATCGACCAGCCAGCGGCGCTGTAAAATGCCGCGGCTTCGATCGTCCAGCAACTGCATCGCGTCTGTCAGCTGCAAACTGGATTGCTGATCCCAGTCTTCCTTTTCTATCAATTGAGCCGGATCGGGCGTCGGGCTGGGTAAATAAGACGTCGGCGAAAACGATTCTTCATCGCTCGCGCCGGGTGCAGGGTCCAGTGAAATGTCATGGGCCGACAGGCGTTTTTCCATTTCGTGTACTTCGCGGGTCGAAACGCCGAGGTCGTCTGCGACTGCCTTTGCTTCGTCCGCGGACAGCCAGTTAAGGTTTTTCTTGGCCTTGCGAAGATTGAAAAACAGTTTGCGTTGTGCCTTGGTGGTGGCGACTTTGACCAGCCGCCAGTTACGCAGAATAAATTCATGAATTTCCGCGCGAATCCAGTGAACGGCAAACGAAACCAAGCGTACGCCGACTTCCGGATCAAATCGCTTGACCGCTTTCATCAATCCGACATTGCCCTCCTGAATCAAATCACCGATCGGTAATCCGTATCCGGTGTACCCCTTGGCGATATGAACGACGAAACGAAGATGAGAGACGACCAGTGTGCGGGCGGCCTCGAGATCGTTATCGTCACGCAAACGCCGGGCGATCCCTTGCTCCTCCTTCCGGGTGAGAATCGGAATCTGGCCGATAGTCTGCAGATACTGGTCCAGACTGCCTGTAGTGGCCGGACCGGTCAGCGCATAATTTTTTGCCAGCAAAGCGTTTGTCATCGTCGATTTTACCCCCCTTAACGACAGCGCCATTTTAGCACTCTAATACTTAGAGTGCTAATCTTCATCAAAGTTTCATCGATGGAGGACTAAAAAGTATAATAAAAACAATAAATTAACTAGAACTCAGGATCCATGTCGCGGAGGTGTCGCGACGCAGCAATCCACGAACCCAACCATCCCAGCGCTGCCCCGGCGAGCAGTAACCAGCCGGCTTCCGCGGGGCCCAGGCTCAAAAGCCGGTAATCACTGCCATACAAGCCGGCGACACGGCTAACCGGTTCCTCGAGCAAAAAGCCGATCAGCTGAACCAAAAAGACAGCGACCAGTCCTCCACCGACCCCATACCAGAGGCCGAGGTAAAGAAACGGCCTGCGGATAAAAGCGTCGCTCGCGCCCACCAGTTTGCATACTTCGATTTCCTGGCGGCGATTCTGGATATCCAGCCGAATGGTGTTGCCAACAATCAATAATACGCCGAGCGCCAGGACGACCGAGGCCAGTACCACAGCGCGGCGCACCGTATCGAGTATTGCGTGAAAACGCTCAACCCACGCGGTATCCAGTTGTACGAGGTCAACATCGCCGACCTGTTTCAGCTCCCTGGCCAGCAGGGCTGTCTTGTCGACGCTCTCAGCGTCCGCGAGGGGTTGAACAACCAGCACATTTGGCAAGGGGTTGTCGGTCAGCAACTCGATGGCTACGGCGAAATCGGACCCCGCACGGAACTCCTCGAGCGCTTGATCGGATGTGATTACCGTTACTTTCTCTATGCCTGGACGTTTTTCCAGCTCGGCTGCCAGCGCTCTTGCCCGGTCTGCGGACACTCCGGGCCGCAGATACACAGACCATTCGAGAGTACTTTCCCAACCGCCGCTCATTGCACGGCCATTCTCAACGAGCAGGTGCAAACCTGCCGGCATCGACAGCGCAATTGCGATAACCGATACCGTCATCATGCTGGCGACCGGGTTTCGCCACAGGCGCCCCAGCGCACCCAGCAAATTCTGCAAATGTCTGAGTACCCAGCCGAACAAACGGTTGGTCAGCCCGGCCTTTTTTTTGCCCTTAGTTTGCGCCATGGAACTGACCACTGCTCATCGAGTCGCTTTGCAGACGACCTTCGTGTAATGAGATTCGCCGTCGGCCCATTCGCTCGATAAGGTCAATGTCGTGACTCGCGATAAGCATCGTGACCCCGACCTCGTTAAAGCGATCGAAGAGATTCATGATTTCCAGCGAAAGCTCGGGGTCCAGGTTGCCGGTCGGCTCATCGGCGATCAGCAGATCGGGCCTGCTGACGACTGCACGAGCGATGCCGACCCGCTGTTGCTCGCCGCTGGACAATGCCATCGGCAGAAGTTTTTCCTTACCGAGCAAGCCTACCTGGTCCAACGACGCGCGTACCCGTCGTGCGGTTTCGCGGCGTCCGAGACCGGTGATGACCATCGGCAAGGCGACGTTATCGAATACCGTTCGATCGAGCAGTAGTTTGTGATCCTGAAAAGCCATACCGATTTTGCGCCGGTAAGCAGGGATTCGCCGCCGCCCCACCTTCGACGTGTTCTGCCCGTTGACGATTACCTGCCCGCGTGTGGGTCTTTCGATCAGCGCCAGCAACTTGAGCAGGGTAGACTTTCCGGCGCCCGAGTGACCGGTCAGAAAAACCATTTCTCCGGTTTCTATCGTCAGGCTGAGTTCCGACAGCGCCTCGCTGCCACCCGGGTAACGTTTGCTGACCTGTTCCAGCCGGATCATGCAGTTTCTCCGGGACCGGAGATCAGCGTCCGGGCAAATAGACTCGCATCAAACGGCCCGAGATCTTCTGCCGTTTCGCCAACCCCAATAAAGCGCAGCGGCAGCGACATTTTTCTTGCCAGCGCCACGACGATTCCGCCCTTGGCCGTGCCGTCGAGCTTGGTAACGACCAGGCCACTGAGTCCGATGGCCAGGTCAAACTGCTGCGCCTGAGACAGTGCGTTTTGTCCGAGTCCCGCGTCGAGGACCAGCAGGGTCTCGTGTGGAGCATTTTCGTCAACGCGACTCATGACCTTGCGAATTTTCTTCAGCTCACCCATCAGGTGCGACTGGGTTTGCAGCCGACCCGCCGTGTCGGCGAGCAACACATCTACCTTACGCGTTTTTGCCGCGCTCATCGCGTCGTAGATAACGGCGGCCGGATCAGCGCCTGGGTGCTGCGCGATCACGGGAACCTGGTTTCGTTCTCCCCACACCTGGAGTTGTTCGGTCGCCGCCGCGCGAAACGTATCCCCCGCCGCCAGCATTACGCTATAGCCATCGTCGATCAATCGTCTGGCCAGTTTGCCGATCGTTGTTGTCTTGCCCGCGCCGTTGACGCCGACCATCAGGATCGTAAATGGAGTGTTACGCTTATCGGGTATCGTCAACGGCTTCTCACAGGGTCGGAGAATCTCTGTCAGAATTTCTTCAAGCGCGGCAAGCAAAGCGTCCAGGTCGTTCAATTCCTTGCGAACGACGCGCCGCTTAAGCGAGTCGATAATCTCACGGGTCGCATCCACGCCGACATCGCCCATCAGCAGCCGTGTTTCGAGTTCCGCTAATACTTTGTCGTCGATCCTGCCGCCCGGGACAAAGTCGCCGATATCGCGGGTCAGCCAGGAATCGCCTTTGTTGAGCCGCTGACGAACACGCCTAAAAAACCCGGCGGATTTTTCCGGGGTCTGATCCTGGTCTGAATAGGACTTGCGTTTGAGCATCGGGGTCCGGATTCGCTGCTGGTCGTTAATGCTAGCCTGCTGCGCGGATACTGACAAAGGTTTCCTCTGGGCGTGGAGCCGGGGACAAAAAAGGCGGCCTATAAAGCTTAGGCCGCCCCGGTTGGTGTTTCCGCGCAGGTCTAGGGCTGCGTCGAAATAATCGCCGGATTGCTGATCAGGATGACGTTGCCGTCGCCGGGCAATGTTCCGGGAACGCCGGCATGGAAGACGACCGTCTCGGTCATTATCTCGATGGTTGCGGCGAGGCTGGCCGTGGGATCGATCTGCGAGCCATGGCTGCCCTCGGTTAGTCGAACCACGCCTTGCGAGACGAAGTTCGGTCCCGGCGTCGAGATGCCCGGAAGCCCCATGACGTCGATCAGGCGCTCGGTCGCGCTGTTGGGTATAGTCGAATCGCCGATCACCTCAACCATGTGCACCGGCTGGCCGAGGGCCCCGGCAGCGAAGTTCCATGGGTCGGCCGCATCGGCCGCGGTTTGCATGTCGCGGATTGTATTATTGAATAACGATGTTCCTTGTGTCAGGCCCGACGCCGCGAGCGCGCCGACTACCAGCGGGCCGAACGATGGCGAATCCAGCGCCAGTTGCAGGATATGGCCGCCGGGTACGCCCAGCGTTGCCGACCTGATGTCGCTGCTATGGGTCAGCGCATTGATACCGATAATGCTGCCCAGTGACATGCCGACAAAATGTACACGGTTGCCATCCAGATCCGTTGCATCGTTGGGGCTGCCATTGCCATCGACATCGATGATGCCAATCGTGCGGGTCAGCGCGATCAGATCGACCGCGCCCTGGCGCCAGGCATCGCGGATCGTCAGCGGGTTGCCCAGATTCAGGAAAGCGTGGAAGCCCGATGGATCGACCAGCCCGTCAGGTACGGGGGCGAAGGTGGTGTTGTCGATCGCATCGAGATCAAAGGTTCGCTCGCTACCCGCCTGGAAGAATATTGCGCTGGGATCGACCAACGGGTCCGGCTCGGTCAGCCCGTGCAACGGATGATCGATAGCGATCACGACGAAACCGGAATCGGCGAACGGCTCGGCCAGTGCCAGCATATCGGTCCGGTTGCGGGTTATGCCATGCGCAAAAACAATCACCGGCCAGCCGCCTGGCGGCGGTCCGCCGATCGCCTGCACCCAGGCCGAGGCGGCGTTGGGTACGGTCATCATCAACGGGATACCCAGCGTGGTTGTCGCGACCGGTACCGGATTAAAGCGATGAACGAAATTGGTCGGCGTTGCCGTCGGGTCCAGGGTAAACGGTGCGCCGGTCCAGAACGAGGTGACCGGATCGCCGGTCGCCGGCGTGTCGCTGTAGTAATCGACAAAAAGCTGGCCGACATAGATGTCGGCGTTGCCGCTCGGCATCGCGCTCGCCGGCAACACGCAAAGCGTATTTAGAATCGCGAACGGACACCCCGGCACGGCGGCGCCGGGGAACGGTCCGACCACGGCGCCCTGTGCGACGGTCTGGGCAGCGGCCGCGGCCATGACGTTGCCGATCGATTGGGTGCGGAAATTAGCACTGGAGATGATGGCCGCCGGGTTCATGCCGACCGCCCCCGCGATCTGCAGGTGAGCGCCGATCAATTGTTTCAGGCCATCCTGCGTGGGGTCTGGCAGGGTGATGCCGGCAAGCGCCGCATCGCGCAGCCCGGCATAATCAGAATCGGCCGTCGCGGCGGTGCCGGAGGTGTCGGTAATACCATTGGTCATCAACACCAGGTAGGAGCTTGATGGATTGAGCGGTTTCAGCGGCCTGACCTGCAGGGTCGTCCCGCCCGCATCGATATCCGGGGCGAGGCCGACACTATAATCCACGCCCGGTATCAAACCGCCGACGACACCGATTGTAGCTGTCGTGGCGAGATCTTCCACCACCTCAAGGACGTTGACCGTGAGTCCGCCAATGATCGTAGCCGGATCGATAGGCGCGCTGAAATTCTGGTTGAAATACTCAGTGGTCGAGAACCCATCGAGCGTGTTTATCGTCACGTTCAGCGGCGATGTCGCGAGTATCGGCAGGTTTGCCGTGCCATCGGTGCTGCCATTGAATAACAGCGAGTTAGGGTATGGCAACGCGCCCGATGCCAGCACATAAAGCGCCCTAAAGCCAGTCGCAGGCGGAGGCGGCGCAGTGCCACCCGGCGGTGTCGCCGGTGCCCTGCTGCCGATTATTTCATTGTCGTTATTGTCCGAGAAACAACCCGCTAAAATAAGACTGGCGGCGAACAGTACCGCGGGAATTCGTGGATTCATGCTACAGCTCCTGGCGTATAGGTATTATTTTGATTCACCCTGGCGGGCTTATTTGTGCTGCTAAGATTACGCTTGTTATCTTGCAAAACGCAAGAAACAGCAGGCACCGAGCGACGTATTCGCCGGCGACTCGTGACCCGTTTTAAGGAACGATATTGCAGTGCAACAAAACCCTTCAAAAGGAACCGGCTACTTTCGCATTATCGGAGGCCGATGGCGGGGCCGGAAAGTCCCGATCGCCGACTGCCCCGGCTTGCGCCCGACGCCTGACAGGGTGCGCGAGACATTGTTCAACTGGCTTGCGCCAGGAATCGGCAATACCTCCTGTCTCGACTTGTTCGCTGGCAGCGGCGCGCTCGGCCTGGAGGCATTATCGAGAGGCGCGGCTAGTGTCGTGTTGGTCGAAAAGCAACAAAAGACGGCGGCACATCTGCGCAAGCAAAGTGACAAGTTGGGTGGCGAGGCAGAAGTCCATTGTGTCGATGCACTCAAATATCTTGAGCGGACGGCGCAGCCGTTTGATATTGTTTTTCTCGATCCGCCATACCAAAGCGGGTTGCTGGCCCCGGCGATCCAGGAGCTTGAAGCGGGCGGCTGGCTGGGCGACGATGCATTTATCTATACCGAGAACCCGGCCCGCGAACCGCTGCCGGACGTTCCCTCCGGATGGACACTTTGGCGGAAGAGCAAGGCCGGCCAGGTCGGTTATTATTTGTTTCGGCGGCAGCGGGCGCCAGACTGAAGGCAGACAATGAATGCGATGTATCCGGGGACGTTCGATCCCATCACCAATGGTCACTGTGATCTTGTGCGGCGAGCCGCCCGGCTGTATGACCGGGTCGTTGTCGCCGTATCGAGCAGTCCCGGGAAGAACACATTGTTTGACATTGAACAAAGAGTCGCTCTGGCTGGTGTGGCGCTGACCGATCTCGACAACGTCGAAATCACTGCCTACAACGGTTTGACCGTCGAATTCGCACGCCAACACGGCCTAGGCGTGATAATTCGCGGATTGCGCGCTGTTTCCGATTTCGAATTCGAGTTTCAGCTTGCCAGCATGAACCGCAAGTTGGCCGGGGATATCGAAACGGTTTTCCTGACGCCGACCGAACAGTTCACCTTTATATCATCAGGCCTGGTGCGGGAGATTGCGATGATGGGCGGGGATGTATCAGAGTTTGTGCCACCCGCTGTACAATCGGCATTGGCCGGGTTGCAGGAAAAACAGTAAAGAGTCTTTAATGGCACTGAAAATCACCGACGAGTGCATCAACTGCGATGTTTGCGAGCCGGAATGTCCAAACCAAGCGATTTATATGGGGCCGGAGATCTATCACATCGATCCGACCCGATGCACCGAGTGCATCGGGCATTTTGACGAGCCCCAGTGCGTCGAAGTGTGCCCGGTGGACTGCATACCGCTGGACCCGGACAACAACGAAAGCCGCGAACAACTGCTGGAAAAGTATCACCGCTTAGTGACGGAGCCCGCAGCCTAGCGGTTTAGCCCATCAATGCTGACAATCCACGCAGTAATAGGAAGCTCTCTGGCTAAGAACCTTCTTTCGAACCGGTGCGGAGCACGTCGGGCACGGCTGGCCCGCCCGGTCATAGACTGACAATTCCTGCGCAAAATACCCCGGCGTTCCCTCGCTCCCCGTGAAATCGCGCAGGGTGGTGCCACCAGCCCTGATGGCCCTGTGCAGCACATCTTTGATCTTGGTGACCAGCAGCTCCATGCGCGCGAGGCTGATGCGACCCGACTGCCGCGTGGGCCGGATACCGGCCGCGAAAAGCGCCTCGCTGGAATATATATTACCGATGCCGACGACTACCCGGCCATCCATAATCAAGGGTTTGATCGGCGTTTTTCGCCGTCGCGAAAGCGCATACAGATATGCGCCACTAAAATCCTTCGTCAGGGGTTCCGGGCCCAGGTGCTTTAGCAGGCGGTGCTTCAGTGCATCCCTGGTGGTCCAGAGCAGGCTACCGAAACGCCGCGGGTCGGTGAAGCGCAGCCCGTGGCCGCTGTCCAGCCAGATATCGAAATGGTCGTGGCGGCTGGCATTCTCGAATCCGGCCAGGATTCGCAGGCTGCCCGACATCCCGAGGTGAATCAGCAGCGTACCTCGATCGGTGCCGATCAGCAGATACTTGGCGCGGCGCCCGACATCGGTAATCCTGGCGCCGGTTAGCGAATCCGCGAGCCCGCGGGTCACCGGGAAACGGAGGCGAGTCTGGCGCAGATCCACCCTGACAATGCGCTGGCCCCGCAGGTGTGGGGCGATGCCCCGCCGGGCAGTTTCTACCTCGGGCAGTTCTGGCATAAAAATCCTTTTAAATCATTGGCTTGGCAGCACCCGGCTTGCATCTTCGATGCTGCCCCGCAATATATGACCTGATTCCTTTAACCAGCCAGTGTCATACGCTATAGTGCGCGCCTTTGCGCCAACAGGACAACGATTTGATGGAATATCTATACGGCATACTGAATCTCGATTTCTGGGGCTATGTGATAGCCACATTAATCATGTTTCAAGTCTCCATTTTCGCGGTGACGGTTTATCTGCACCGGGACGCCACGCACCGTGCGCTGGACCTGCATCCGTGGGTGCGCCATTTTTTCCGCTTTTGGATCTGGATTACCTCCGGCATGCTGACCCGCCAGTGGGTCGCCGTCCACCGCAAACACCACGCACATTGCGAGACCGAGGAAGACCCGCACAGCCCGCAGATGGTAGGCCTGAAAAAAGTCCTGCTGGAAGGCGCCGAGCTATACAAGGTCCAGGCCCGCAACCCGGAAACGCTGGAGAAATACGGCCGCGGTTGCCCCGACGACTGGATCGAGCGTAACGTTTACGAGCGGGTCCCCTATGGCGGAATTATCCTGATGGTGCTGCTGGATCTGTTGCTGTTCGGTGTCCCGGGAATCATCATTATTGCCATCCAGATGATTTCGATGCCGCTGTTTGCTGCCGGAGTCATTAATGGTATCGGTCATTACTACGGCTATCGCAATTTCGAATGCGATGACGCATCCACCAACATTACCCCGCTTGCGATCATCATTGGCGGCGAAGAGTTGCACAACAATCACCATGCTTTCCCGAGTTCGGCGAAATTTTCGGTTCGTCCATGGGAATTCGATATCGGCTGGGGGTTCATCAGCATCATGAAATTCCTTGGTCTGGCGAAGGTCCGCCGCGTTGTGCCGGCGCCGATGTTCGCGGATGAACCGGCGGCTGATCTGGAAGCCCTGCGCGCTATCATCGTCAACCGCATGCATGTGTTGCGAAATTACACAAAAACGGTGACCCTGCCAGTATTCCGAAAAGAGTTGCGTGGCGCCGACACGGAAAACGGTTTGTTGCGCCGGGCTCGCATGTTGCTGATTCGGCGGCCGGCGTTGCTGGATAGAAAGGCCAGTGCACGGCTGACCGAGATCCTGGAAAATAATCACGCGTTGAAAACCGTGCACGAATTTCGTGAGCGGCTGCGCGATCTTTGGACGGGCGCGACCGACGTCAGCAACGAAACATTACTCGCTCAATTTCGCGAGTGGATCACTCAGGCAGAAGCCAGCGGTATCCGGGTTTTGCACGAATATGCCCAGGTGCTGAAGAGCTATCGGCTACAGCCGGCGATCGCGGTCTGACCAGCCGGCACCACAGCAACAAAAAACCCGCCTGGTGGCGGGTTTTTTATGCGCGGCTGTTTAATCCCGATTATTTGATCTTGGCTTCCTTATAGATCACATGCTTGCGGATCGTCGGGTCATATTTTTTGATTTCCACCTTTTCCGGGTGCAAACGCTTGTTTTTCGTCGTCGTGTAAAAATGTCCTGTGCCGGCCGACGATACCAACCTGATTTTGTCTCTCATAATTAATTCCTTATCCAGTGCCGATAGCGAAAAGCTGGATCGGGCTCAGACTTTCTCACCGCGCGCGCGCAGATCATGGACAACCTTTTCGATGCCGAATTTATCGATGATACGCATTCCCTTGGCCGATAATTTCAGTCGGACAAAGCGTTTCTCGCTCTCCAGCCAGAAGCGGTGCGTGTGCAGATTGGGCAAAAACCGGCGTCTCGTGTGGTTTTTTGCATGGGAAACATTGTTTCCGGTGATCGGTCGTTTGCCAGTGACCTGACATACTCTGGACATGGCGTTGAGTCCTTGTTTTAACGAATGCCGGCCCGGCCCTGCCGGGCGGCCGAAAAGCGGGACTTTATACCAGCAAGGCAGTATTTTCGCAAGAATTTCCGGTGTTGGAGGACGCTGACCTGCCTGCCACCAGGGCGGTAGCCGGCGAAGTGGCAGGCAGGTTACAAAAACCCCTGTTCAGCGAAAGAGAAACAGGTGCCGTCTCCGACGACGAGATGATCGAGAACGCGGATATCGACCAAAGCCAGAGCATCCCGCAGGCGCCGGGTAATCAGGTGATCGGCCTGGCTGGGCTCGGCGACGCCTGACGGGTGATTATGGGCAAGTATCATCGCGGCCGCGTTGAGGCCCAGTGCCTGCTTGACGACATCCCGAGGGTGCACACTGGCGCCATCGATCGTGCCCCGAAAAAGCGGCTGAAAGCGGATAACCCGATGGCGGTTATCGAGGAAAAGAGCGCAAAACAGTTCATGATCGAGATCCCTGAGCCGGGCCTGGAGGAAGCGGCTGGTCGCGCCGGGACTGGTCAGCTCAGGCCCGCGCGGAAGGGTCTCGGCGAGGTAACGGCGGGACAATTCCAGCCAGGCCTGCAACTGGACGTAGCGCGCCGGGCCGAAGCCCTTCTGCTGACAAAGATCATCCTTTGAGGCATGAAACAGACCGCGCAGGCCGTCGAACCGGGTGATCAATGCCCTGGCGATCTCCAGTGCCGTTGTGCCACGGCTTCCCGATCCCAGCCAGCACGCCAGTAATTCAGCCTCGGACATCGTGTCGGCGCCATGGCCCAGCAGCTTTTCCCGGGGTCGTTCGCTTTTTGGCCAGTCGCGAATTCCCATCTCGATTCCAGCAAATTACTCCAGCCAGCATCGTGCCACTGGCGGCAAAACAAAACACGGCGGGAAACTGCCTGCTCGAACCGGATTCAAGGTTAAAAGGATCTGCGCTGGCGCGTGCTCCGGTGAGCGGGGATAATGCCGCTCTTATGTCCGCAGCACGAAACATCTTGCTTGGCGTCGGTGGCGGAATTGCCGCTTACAAAAGCCCGGATCTGGTGCGTCGCCTGCGTGAGCGAGGCGCCGAAGTACGCGTGGTGATGAC
Organism: uncultured Gammaproteobacteria bacterium; assembly: GCA_964568075.1. Taxonomy (GTDB): domain Bacteria; phylum Pseudomonadota; class Gammaproteobacteria; order Steroidobacterales; family MnTg04; genus MnTg04. Next base: position 72,162 of record CAZMOM010000001.1, on the reverse strand, counting down.
TGCGGGCGCGCAGCGGTTCATTACCCCGCTCACCTTGCAGGTGGTATCAGGTTGGCCGGTGCGTACCGATCTGTGGGACCGCCACGCCGAGTCCGCGATGGGTCATATCGAGCTGGCACGCTGGGCAGACCTGATTTTGATCGCACCGGCTACCGCCAACCTGTTAGCCCGCTTGGCCGCGGGTTCAGCCGATGACCTGCTCAGTACCGTTTGTCTTGCGTCCGAGGCGCCGCTGGCACTGGCGCCGGCGATGAATCAGCAGATGTGGGCAAACCCGGCGACCCAGGCGAATTGCCGCATCTTACAGGAGCGTGGCATCCGCTTTCTGGGCCCAGACGCCGGCGACCAGGCCTGTGGTGAAGTTGGGCCGGGACGCATGCTGGAGCCGCTGGATATTGCCAACCAGATTTACGACGGCCGGGCGCTAAGCGGCAGGAACGTCGTGGTTACCGCCGGACCAACGCGGGAAGCGATCGATCCTGTCCGGTTTATCAGTAATCGCAGTTCGGGGCGCATGGGATTTACGCTGGCACAGGCGGCAGCCGAGGGCGGGGCCAGCGTCACGCTGATAACCGGACCGGTCTATCAGACAGCGGCGCCGGGTATAAAGAGAATCGATATCGAAAGTGCCGGGCAAATGCGTGACGCCGTCATAGAGGCTTTGCCGGCCACCGATATTTTTATTGCTGCCGCAGCCGTGTCGGATTTTCAGCCGACGAGTTTTGCGGATAAAAAAATCAAAAAAGGTGGCGCGGGTATGTCTCTCGATCTTGCGGCCGCACCCGACGTGCTTGCAGCCGTATTGGCCAGCAAGGACAAGCCCTTTTGCGTGGGATTTGCCGCCGAGACGAACGACGTCGAGGCCAATGCCCTGGCCAAGTTGAAAAAAAAGAAGTTGGACATGATCTGCGCCAACCGAGTCGGGCCGGGCTTGGGTTTTGACGTGCCGGTCAATGCGCTGACCGTCTACTGGCCGGGCGGGAAAAAACAATTTGCCACTGAAGATAAACTCAGCCTGGCGCGAAAATTGGTGGACCTGATCGCCGATCGAATAAACGGACAAACAACAAATTAATCCAGGGCATGGACTCGTAACACCGGGTTCGTGTCAGGAAAGGAATCATCGCAAGCATGAGCAAAATACAATTAAAAATTATGGACCCGCGCATCGGCGACGTGTATCCGATACCGGAGGCGGCAACCGCGGGTTCTGCCGGTGTGGACCTGCGGGCTTGTCTTGATGAGGCGTTGGTGCTGGAACCGGGGCAGACCGACCTGATTCCGACCGGGATTGCTATTCACCTGGACGACCCGGGGCTGGCTGCCGTGCTTTTGCCGCGCTCGGGGCTGGGGCACAAGCATGGAATCGTGCTTGGCAATCTGACCGGACTGATCGATTCGGATTATCAAGGCCAGATATATGTCTCATGCTGGAATCGGAGCATGAAGCCGTTCACGATAGAACCGGGCGAGCGTATTGCGCAGATGATTATTCTGCCGGTTGTTCATGCCGAATTCGAAGTTGTAGAAGAATTCGCCGAGAGCGGACGCGGTGCCGGGGGCTTCGGTCACTCAGGCCGACACTGACCACGCCAAGAATATCTAGGGCCGACATTAGCCTGCAAGTCACAGGGATCGCGGATTCTGGGTAGAGGTTAGTACTCCGTCAAGGTGATATTGATGGGCTCAGAGCTATCTGGACGATCCAAGACAAGGCGCAGCCTGCAGGAAATGGCGCGCCCTTTTCAAGGGCTGCAACGCCGTATTGGATCGTCCAGGTGGCTCCCTTCGGGCGAGCCGTGAAACGGTCGTCCGCGGTGTTGCGCCTCTTGGCAAGGACTGCGCCATTGCCGGCGAGACGCGCCGTGTGGTCAACCGTTTCGCGACTCTCGCTGAACCCATCAATATCACCTTGACGGAGTACTCAGACGGCTGAGGGCGGGCTTGGGGGTCTGCGCGGTAGAAAGTATTCCTACTGCGAAAGCACCACAGCGGTCCATTTTTCCGATCTTTCTCGTTGCGTAATTCCGCTATGCGCCTCAAAAGATCGAAAAACTGTCCTCGCCGTGACACTTTCTCGCTACGGATATTTCTACCGCGCAGACCCCTAGCGAAAGCCATAACTGTGTGTATGGGTTGAGCGAAGGCCAAGCTCGGGTGTTCGAAAATCAACCAGGGCCGCGAGAGGGAGAAGTGACCTAGCCAGGAAACGGAAAATCTGCCCACAATATTATTGCGTATCGAATTCTTCCACGTAAACAGCCGCCACTGCGACTTGCAGGCTAATGTCGGCCTGTCATTCGATTCCCTTCAGTTCCTTGAATCGCGTGATATCCATGTCGAACATCGCGATCAGGTTGGCCTGTTCTTCACGCTTGGTCTGAATATTCGATTCATACTGCACGACCGCCTCGAGTGTTTGCACCATTTCCATGGCCAGGTTTTCCGGTAGCGGCGGGAGCTCCGACTCGGGATCATAGGGATAGTTAAATTTCTCGGCTTCTTCCTGCAGACCCATGAGCCTCGCATTTAGCGTGCCGATATATTGCTCCGTGACCATGGACTGTGCCCGGAGGAGGGCCAGGCGGCGGTCGCGCAACATCTCTATCTCTTCTACTGACAGGTAGGTATTCAACAACACGCTATCCCGCGCGACGCGCTTCGCTTCCGCCCTCAGGATTCGTTGCTGTTCAGCGCGTACCAGCGCTTCAGCCGCGCGCTGTTCATCGGTTTTATAAGCTTCGATGACCCTGATCGGGATGCCCTGATCGTTGAGAACCTGTTGTTCCAGGCCCGCGAATTCGGACGGGACTGTATCGCCATAATGGACGATTCCCCTATCGTCTACCCAGCGATACGTGTCTGCAAAAGCGGTCCCGCTCAGAAACAGACCCGCCAGAATCAACAATTTGCATATCGAACTATTTATCATGTTGTCCCGTATACCATAGTTTTATTTCCTGACAACAATCACAGTTCACAATTTTGTTGATTGTGTCTCTCAGGCCGTCATTTTACTGCCATACTGGCCGCGGTAATCGCTGACGGTCGCCAGCTCCCCGGACCGTTTTTCATCCGCTGCCAGCATTTCGATAAGGTCGGAAAGACTAACGATCCGGATAATTTCGAGCCCCAGTTCCTGTTCGACCTCCTGAACCGCCGACAATTCCCCCTGGCCTCGTTCCTGGCGGTCCAGCGCAATGGCGATGCCGACCGGCTCGGCACCCGCGTTACGGATCATTTCAACCGATTCGCGAATCGCGGTACCGGCCGTGATGACGTCATCAAGTATCAGCACCCGGCCTGCCAATGGCGCTCCGATCACTAAACCGCCTTCACCGTGATCTTTGGCTTCTTTCCGGTTATAGGCCCAGGCAACGTCCCGGCCGTGATTCTCGGCCAGCATTGTCGCGCTGACCGCGGCCAGCGGAATACCCTTGTAGGCAGGGCCGAACAGCATATCGAAAGCGATGCCCGAATCCATAATAGCCTGCGCGTAGCAACGGCCCAGCGTCGCCATGGCCCGGCCCGAACTGAACAGGCCTGCGTCAAAAAAGTAAGGGCTGACCCGGCCGGATTTCAAGGTGAACTCACCGAAGCGAAGCACGCCCATGTCGATGGCGAGCTCGAGAAATTCCTTTTGATACGCTTTCACAGTCTACCCGCTGAATGTCTGACGGCAGGCCGGTATGATACACGCTCGTATTTTCCTGGGGACAATTTTGGCCAGACGATTTCGCGTTATTTCCTTGAATGCCAACGGTATTCGCTCTGCCGCCCGAAAAGGTTTTTTCGAATGGATGGCGCGACAGAAACCCGATGTCGTTTGTATTCAGGAAACGAAAGCTCAGGTCCACCAGCTCGAAGACCCCGTCTTCAGACCGGACGGCTATCACTGCGCTTATCTTGATGCCGAGAAAAAAGGGTACAGCGGAGTCGCAATTTATTCGCGGCGTAGGCCGGACAGGGTAATTCGCGGGTTGGGCTGGGATGAATTTGACTGCGAGGCGCGTTACCTGGAGGCGCAGTTTGGCCAGCTCAGCATCGTGTCGCTGTATCTGCCGTCGGGATCGTCGAGCGAGGAAAGGCAAGCGGCCAAATTTCGTTTTCTCGATTTGTTTATGCCGTACCTTAAAAAACTCAAAGGAAGACGCCGCGAATACATACTCTGTGGCGACTGGAATATCGCTCACAAGGAGATCGACCTGAAAAACTGGAAGGCCAACCAAAAGAATTCAGGTTTCCTGCCCGAGGAACGCGCCTGGATGGATCAATTATTTGCAGAGGGCTATGTCGATGCCTTTCGTGAAATCAACGCCGAAGCGGAACAATACACCTGGTGGTCGAACAGGGGGCGCGCGTGGGATAATAATGTAGGATGGCGTCTCGATTATCAGGTTGTCACGGCGGGACTGCGAGAGAGGATCATCAGAACCGATATCTACAAAGCAGAGCGTTTCTCCGATCATGCGCCGCTGACGATGGACTATCAGATTGACCATGGGTGACGACGCAGCTGCGGAGAACTCATCGACGCAAAGGGCGAGAGCGTCGGCTGGCTCCTGGTGGCAGTCCATCAAGGAATATGGTCATCCGCGTGTTGTCGGGATGCTGTTTCTTGGATTCTCTGCGGGGTTACCGTTCCTCCTCGTTTTCTCGACCTTGTCCGCATGGTTGCACGATGTTGGCGTTAGCCGTACTACTATTGGATTTTTCGGCTGGATAGGTATTACCTACTCGATCAAACTCATCTGGTCGCCGCTTGTCGACCGTCTCCCGGTTCCGTTTCTGACCAGGACACTCGGTAAGCGCCGCAGCTGGATGTTGGTTGGACAACTGGGCATCACAATCGGTCTGATTACGATGTCGCTCATAAATCCGCTGTCGAATCTCGCCTTATTTGCCTTTGTTGCGTTTCTTGTAGCGTTTTCATCCGCCACGCAGGATGTTGCGTTGGACGCCTACAGGATCGAGGCGGTGGATAGTCGCTATCAGGGACCGATGGCGTCGAACTACCAGACAGGCTATCGCGTTGGCGTGCTGATGGCCGGCGCCGGGGTGTTGTTCATTGCTGATGTCAGCAACTTTCAGATTGCCTACGTCGCGATGGCCCTGTTAATGCTCGTCGGTATTATTACTGTTCTGCTAATCGATGAGCCGGAAGCCAACCTCGATGCCGCGAAAGCCCGTGAAGCAGACCTTCTGCAAGCGATCTCCGATCACGTACCCAGAAGCCATCAACTCAACGACATCCAGAAATGGATTCTCGGTGCCATTGTGTGTCCGTTTCTGGACTTCTTTCGACGTGTCGGTTGGTGGGCGTTGGCGATACTTGCATTCGTTGCGCTCTACCGGATTGGTGATCTCGTCATGGGAATCATGGCCAATCCTTTTTACCTGGACCTGGGCTTTACGAAATCAGAGATAGCAGCAATCAGCAAACTGTTTGGATTTGCCATGACGGTGACCGGAGCGATCGTCGGTGGTTTGGCTGCCGCCCGCTACAGCGCTGCACGAATGCTCATCATTGGCGCAATTCTGGTAGCTGGGACGAACCTCTTGTTCGCTGAGTTGGCAGTGCTTGGCGCGGACCGGTCATTCCTGGTAGTGACCATATCGGCTGATAATTTTAGTGCCGGATTCGCCGGGTCCGTGTTTATCGCATTCCTGTCGAGCCTTACCAGCACCAAGTACACGGCGACACAATATGCGTTGTTCTCATCGCTGATGACTTTGCCTGGCAAGATCATCAGTGGCTACAGTGGGATGCTTGTCGATAAGTATGATTACCAGTGGTTCTTTCAATACGCAGCGGCAATGGGAATTCCGGCGATTGTCTTGTCACTCGTGATGATGTGGTGGTCCGCTAATGCAGCGCAGCGAAGTGGCTGAAACCGAACCGCAGAAATCACCGTCTGTTGCCTGACCGATCTCGACGATCCCGGCAGCACGGAAGTGGCCTGTAAGGATTTCATCGGCCAATGGTAAGGTACTGACGCCGACCGGACTAATCGGAAATGGGTGGCCATGCGGGGAAAAACAAGCAAACAGCAAGTCGCATTGTTGTCGGACATCAGCGACCCGGGCGCGAGGGAGTTCGAACTGCCCGACCGGGACGGAAAACTGGCCGGGTTCCTGGTACGCAGGAACGGCAAAATTTTCGCTTATCAGAATATTTGCCCGCATACCGGCCGATTTTTAAATTGGGGTCCGGATCGATTCCTGACCAAAGACAATGGTTTGATCATGTGTGCCGGTCACGGCGCGCTGTTCGAAATCGAAACCGGGCTTTGCGTAGTCGGCGCTTGCCTGGGTGCCAGTCTCAGGCCACTCGATGTTGAAGTAATGGATGGTCGGGTGATGGTTGGATTGCCAGCGGGATCGCCGGCTGGCGATCGGACCTAGCAGATTATCGTGTTCTCTCAGCGCGCTGTCGTAGCGGTCAATATCACTCTGCGTGGTCAACGTAATCCATTGCCGCGGACCAGTCCTTGCTCGACGTGCTATCGACATCCGCCGCCACCTCGACCGGGTCTACATCGAGCGATCCCGACCAGTCTTCAGGCGCCTCTGCAGGCATAAAAACCGACTCAGTCCAGGCATCAATTTCCAGTTCTTCTACGGTGCCGTCGAAATGCTGGATACCGATGCTGCCTTCATCGCTGTCGATGGCTACTATCTCAAAGAGTCCGCCGTCAGGACGACAATACCAATTGCCGATTATGGGTTTCGCAGTCTTCATGACTGTCTGCCATTGCTACTCCAGTGATAGAATCCGCGTCTTCGGTTTTCCGAAATGTGACTCGCTTACAAACTTAATATACTCCGAGTCCCGGCACGTGCAAGCAGTAACGTGAATGGTGCGAAGCGTCATGACTGAACAGCTAATCAGGATTTTTGTCGTATTTTTCGTCGTCATCGAACCGATTTCACTGGTGCCGTTGTTTGGTGCGCTGACTCGCGGCGGCACAAAGAGTTACCGGCGTGTAATGGCCGTCAAATCGGTTCTTTTGTCGGCCGGTATATTCCTGTTGTTCGCGCTGACCGGCGAGCTGCTGTTGCGCACTCTCGGGATAACGATCGAGGCGTTCAGAATCGCCGGCGGCTTGCTGCTGTTCATGGTCGCGCTGGATATGGTTTTTGCGCGGCAATCCGGATTGCGATCGGCGACTGTCCGGGAACAGGATGAAGCACGTCACCGGGAAGATATCTCGGTGTTTCCGCTGGCTTTTCCATTGATAGCCGGGCCGGGTTCGCTGGCAACCCTGTTCCTGGTCATGGGGGACATTCGCGGCGATTCGTTGATGTTTGCCGGAATGTTGGGCGTGATTAGCCTGATCCTGTTGATCACGCTGATTTTCCTGCTGCTGACCACGCCGATCATGCGTGTGCTGGGCGTTACCGGTGCGAACGTGATCAGTCGACTGCTTGGAGTCGTCCTCGTCGCGCTTGCCGTCCAGTACGTGGTCGACGGAATCCAGGCGATATTTATGTAACGGATGCCGGTTAGACCGGCTTGCGATAGCGCAATTCCCAGACGTCGTGGCCAAGCCGTAATCCGCGAGCTTCGAACTTGGTCAGCGTGCGACTGTCCAGCCGTTCACTGAAACAACCGCGCCCGGATTCGTTCTCCAGGTCTTCGCACGCGTCCAGCACCTCGAGCATTTGTTCCGCGTATGGCTGCCAGTCAGTAGCGATGTGCAAGAAGCTTTCAGCAGCCATTTTTCCGACGATCAGGGACGCAAATTCCGGCTGCACGATGCGCCGTTTGTGATGGCGTTTTTTTGGCCAGGGGTCGGGGAAAAACAAGTTGATACCGGCGAGGCTGTTGTTCGGAATTTGCTCGCGCAACACATCGATGGCGTCATTACGGCTGATGCGGATGTTTTTCAGTTCGAGTTGCCGGATCGTAATCAAAAGATGGCCGATGCCCGGCGGGTGAACCTCGATGCCGAGAAAATTGCAATCCGGTTCATTCGCCGCCTGTTGCGCGAGGCTTTCGCCATCACCAAAACCTATCTCCAGTATGACCGGCGCGGTCGAGTCGAAAATTTGTTCGAAATCCAGTGGTTCGCTGGTAAATTCGATACCGAAATCCGGCCAGAGATCCGCCAGCGCGCGGGCCTGGGATTCGGTCATGCGTCCCGAACGCATTACAAAGCTGCGTATCGTTCGCCTGTGCTGTGTGTCCAACGGGTTGACCTAAAAAAAAGCGCCATCGATCGTGCTGGCCGTTTCGTCAAAATCCTTGTACTTACCCATGCCCACGAGTAATCGGGACTGGTATTCGCGGTCCGCGACCACAAATCCGCCTTTCCGGGCCATCATTTCCTTCGTCGCCGGGCTCACAAATCCTCCCGACTAGCCGCGACCGACGGCGTGCACGATTTCCACTTTATCGCCAGCCTCGTGGCGATGCTCGTTATACAGGCTGCGAGGCAGTATTTCGCCGTTAACTTCCATCGCGATGCGCTTGCTCGTCGGTTTCAGGTCGCTGATTAGCTGGCCAGTCGAACAATCCGCTGGCGGTTCCCGAGGCTCTCCATTGATCTGAATCAGCATGGTACGTTCGGTTATGGAAAAGTGATTGTAATATTTCCCGGCGGATACAAAAAACCAAGTCGCTCGCTGCGATTGACAATATACCCCGAAGACAGCGGATCGGCATCGTCGATCGCGATATCGAAAACCCGTTCATTCGTCAATGTATCGACTTCAATGACTCGTGCCGATGCACGGCAGGTCGCCAGGTTTTCGCTGGGTACGCCGCCTTCCTCGCAAAGTCCGCCAAAGGTAATCAGCGTGGTATTGATAGCCGACCGATCGGCGTCGCCGGCGAACGGCGCGTAAAACTGTTCTCCGGCCTCCGCCAGGCCCCACTCCCAGACCTGCGAGATGGTCATCGTATCGGGGTCGACGGAGTATTCCACAGCCCGGCTCTGGTTGGCATCGGCAGCCACGACCGGCTCACCGGTAAACGGGCTCGCCCGGCGATTGCCGTTATCGAACATGATGATGCTGTTGCCGGTGAGCTCGACCGCATGCTGATGGTACGGCCAGGCGAACGTTCCGCCGTCAGGCGTCAGCAGGAAGGCTTCAAATCCCTGCCAGTTAGCAGGTGTTCCGAGTATCCAGTTCAGTGCGCCTGTCCCGCGGTTAAAGCTTACAACCGCATCCTGGTGTTTCAGCGAAACGATCAGATCGTCTGTGGCGAGATCGTAGGCGACGGAGTTTACATGTGCCCAGTCGGCTGCCGCCGGTAATCCCGATGTCCCGTCATAGCCGATTCGCGTCGGCTTCAGCATGTCGAGAAAATCCCATCGGTTGACTACATTGCCGTCCAAATCAAACTCGATAATCGGCTCGTCGCGAACGTTGACGGTACCGGTGATCGTCGGGTCGCTCTCGTCCAGCGGAAAATTATCGACCGTCCGCGAAGAATCCCTGATGCTGGTGAAAAACAGGTCGAACAAGCCATGTCTGACTACATCATCGTGAATTTCGGCGACATCGATGGGAATACTGCTGCCTGTACCCGGATGCGACTGCGCGGAGTGCAAACTGGTGACTATTTCTCCGCGCTCATTGATGAGCCGGATCAGGCCTGACCCTTCATCGATCGACAGAAAATTGCCCGAGATAATGCGCTCCGTTTCAGACAGCGAGTCCGTTTTGAAGTACCAGACCACTTCGGCGGCATTATCAACTATGACGATGTACGCCGTGCTGCCGTCCTTGCGTCCCGTGTCCATCAATGTATATCCGCGCGCCATTCGCGTCGGGTCGGCAGTAAGCAAGGTGATCACGGGGAAATCTGCGGGCAGCGGCGGCGTAATCATTTGCAACGCCTGCGCCGAGTCGAGCGTAATATCGTCGAGCGTGCGGGCGGTAATGGTCATCGAGTAAGTACGATTTGGGCGCATGCCCAGCACAGTCAGATTGTGATCTCGAGCCTGACTGTTAGATACAATATTGTATGCGTGGCCCTGGCCATCGTCGAGCGTCGCCGTAATTGCGGTGAAAAGGTTTGTGGAAAGGATCAGTTCATACGCCTGTGGCATCGTCGCGATCTGGGTCACTACCGGTTCCACAGTAAATTCCAGTATTGGTAGCGGACGCTCTTCGGTGCTACAGGCTGCCACCAGGGCAGACAAAACCGGGACGGCCAGCAATTTTACAAATCTGATTAACATTACTTTCCTTCGACAACGAAAAACGACTAATAGCGCACCGGTATTCCCCTGTTGGCTGGTGTGACCCCAAGCCCGAAGTTTTTCCGGTAAAGGCGGGCGATGATACCCCCGGGGCCCCGCCGCCGCCAGAAATACAAAGCAACAAACCACGGATTCAACGAGAATCTGCGGTCTGTTCCCTCCGAATTATTCCGCGCGTCGCTGGCGGCTGGATGCACGGTGACGATGTCCGCCATGAGCATGCGGCGCGCCGGATCTGAATTTCTTGCGCGAGCCAGTACCTCGGCCAGCCAGCCGCTGAGTACGCCCTTGCCGGATCGGCTCCGCCATGATGCTCGGATCGGGCTCATAGCCGGAGATGATCTGCCTTTCAATCTTGCATTTCAGCAAACGCTCGATATCACTCAGCAGCTTATGCTCATCCACGCAGACCAGTGATATGGCATGGCCATCCTGACCGGCTCGAGCCGTACGTCCGATTCGATGTACATAATCCTCCGGAACGTTCGGTAACTCATAGTTGACGACGTGCGGCAGCCGCTCGATGTCGAGACCGCGCGCGGCGATGTCGGTCGCAACCAGTATCCGAACCAGCCCGGCCTTGAAATCCGCGAGCGCTTTTGTTCGCGCACCCTGAGACTTGTTGCCATGGATCGCCACGGCCTTCAGGCCGTCGCGAGTCAGTTGTTCAGCAAGGCGGTTGGCGCCGTGCTTGGTGCGGGTAAATACCAGCACCTGTCGCCAATTCTCCTGACCGATACGATGCGACAGCAGCTCGCGCTTTCGGCTCCGATCGACCGGATACACGATTTGCGTGACCAGGTCGACGGTCGTATTGCGCGGCGTGACCTGAATCTCGGTCGGCGCGTTCAACAAGTCAGACGCGAGCCGCCTGATCTCGTTCGAACACGTCGCCGAAAACAGCAGGTTCTGGCGTTGTTTCGGCAATACAGCGAAGATCTTGCGCATGTCGCGGATGAAGCCCATGTCGAGCATTCGATCAGCTTCGTCCAGGACGAGTATCTCGACTCCACCGAGATCGACCGTACCCCGCTGCAGGTGATCGAGCAGACGACCGGGGGTGGCGACTATGATATCAGTGCCGTTTCGTAGTTTAAAAATTTGTGTATTGATGCTGACGCCGCCAAAGATCACCGTTGACCTGAACGGCAGGTGGCGGCCGTAATCGCGCACGCTCTCGCCGACCTGCGCGGCGAGCTCACGCGTCGGCGTGAGAATCAGGACCCGCACGCGCCGCGTGCCGGTTGGCGAACTCTGCAGCCGTTGCAACAGTGGCAAGGTGAAGCCGGCAGTCTTGCCGGTGCCGGTTTGGGCGCCAGCCAGGACATCCCGGCCCACGAGGATGAGGGGTATAGCCTGCTGCTGGATCGGGGTTGCCTCACGGTAACCTTGTTCTTCGATCGCACGCAGCAATTCGGCCGACAGGCCGAGTTGGTTAAATAACATTGTGTTGGTACTCCAGGATCGCCTGACACGATGGCGGACAGGCCGCGTGATTCGGTCCAGGCTGGAAAAGATTAGATGGCTCCGTTACCCGCGGTATTGCTGGGTTGGAGCGTATGGCGCAGACCGATGTGCGCCAGAACGCGGCGGACTATAACAGAAGTCCCTGTAAATGAAAGGGTTTATTTCACATCGCTCCCGACTCACCTGAATTGTCGCTCATGTGTCCCCGGGCAGCTGCCGCATCATGACCGGGCGTTAATTCCGTTTTCGCGATCATCCCTGGCGAGATCCCACGGCTCGCGATGCGATGAAAGCTCAGGCCGGGATACGATGACTGAACTATAATTTCAGCAAATGGGGACAAACCTCATATTTGCCCACTGCAGCGGATTGTCTGTATGCCGTAGGTCCGGACCGGTCAGGACGAACTGAAAAAAGCGAGGTGCCGGCGTGATAACGAAGTTCAGAACGAAGCTGGTGCTGGCAGCGGCGTCAGGCGCCCTGGTTCCATTGTCTGTTCAAGTGTATGACCGGCTGACAGCGTCGAACGAGTGGCTCGAATGGCTGTTTGGGTTTGGCCTGCCCGGCGCTCTCTTCGCCGTCGCTGTACTTTGGCCTTATCTTGACCGCGATCGAAGCTTCTATCTTCGCGGCGTTGCACTGATCGGAGCCAGCGTGCTCAGTTATTGGTGTGCGAATCAGACGGCTATTGAGTTTGCGGATATTTCTTTCGGAATGTTCGGACCACACGGATCCGTGGGGTGGGACGCCTGGGTCGCGGCGAGCCTGGTCGGAGCCGTCATCATACTGCTTGCCGCCAAGCTGATTATCCCACTGCGCTGGTCGCTGGTTTATCTGTTGCTTGGGCTTCTGGCGAGCGTTCTGGGGGGCCTGATTTTCCATTGGTCTGAGGACGCAGATTGGCCGCAGATTTTGATTGCCTATGCTCTTTGGCATTCCCTGGTCTGTGCTGCGATTCATTTTGGCAGTCCGTCTACAGAAAGCGGCGCACGCTTGTCCTCGGTCTTGCTGCCGAGATTCAAAATCTCCCTCATTGTTCTTATCGTATTCATCATACTGCCACCTCTGGCCGACGTGGCGGTCGGTTATGGCGTATTCCGATATCACGATCTGCGGTATGGCGGGATTCAAATCCATGAGCGAGTGGCGGTGCCGGGGTTGCTCATAAAGCGGCCTCTCGACCACCAGCGTAGTAGCAACTGTGGAATGGATTGCATGACCTGGTTTCTGGATGGCAAGTATGCGTATCAGGAATATTTCGTCACGAATCCCAGAATGTTTTTGTATTCGCTGGGGAAAGGCTACCAACACTATTATGTGGCGACCAAAGACGATCCTAACTGCAATCCGATCATCGATCCCAGCATGAACCAAATATTCTGGGGATCCAAAGACCGGGATGAACTGGACGATGACCATTGCCTGGCCGTGCGGGCCACAGGCGAACCGATTAGCGCGTATGCATTGCGTAGTCGGGAAACCACGGTCCCGGCTGTATTCGGGCTTTATCCGCTGGAAATGACGAAACGGCAGGTGATCAGAATCGACACGGACGAAGTGATCGCCGAATCGGTCTACTACATGCATCATCCAAGAATATTCTGGGACGAGTTCGGGACTCGGGAGCCGTGGTTGCCCTTTGTCGTCGACGTTCTTCCCCCGGACAGAGGGGATTGGACAAGCCCGGAATAAACACAGCTAAATTGGCGTCGTCTGGCCGGCTGGGTAGACCAATAGAAAGAGGGGACAGATCTATTTTCTTCATTCGTAATGAATTACAGCTTTGACGTTAACGGTCTGCAAAAAAATAAAACTGTCCCCTTTTTATCAGTCGAGATCGGGCAAGCCCTGAAGCACCAGCAGATAGTAGCTAACGATGCCGACGATCTTGTCATTTTCGACGACTGGGGCATGGCTGATGCCGAAATTATCGAACAATCGCGCGCAATAGCGGATATCCATGTCCGGCCGCACGGTCAGCACTGGTTTGGCCATTATTTCGTAGACATTCACGCGTTCCGGCGCACGATTTTTCGCGATAACCTTTTTGGCTACATCAGAGAACAGGAGTAACCCGTACTCATCGTTCTCATCCCGACGCTTGACGATCAGGCTGGTCGCACTGACTTTTTTCATTA
>CAZMOM010000001.1:17002-58333 GCA_964568075.1 uncultured Gammaproteobacteria bacterium | reverse complement strand
TCAGTGCGGAGAGAACATCGAGCCGGCCGTCAACTTCCGTCACATCCGTACGCATGCAGTCTCGTACGGGGCCCCAGTTTTGAGTGGTCATAGGTTTTCCTCCACAATTTCCCCGAGTTCTTCCGCCTGATGCATCACGCCGACCGCATCTTCGACATCGATGAGAACGGCGATGCCGGTGCCCGGTTTCGCATCGAATTCACCGACTTCTCCGATGCGTTCCAAAATATCCCGACTCAGATGCTCTTCGACCAGCAGTAGCACAACGTCACGTTGAGTTGCCAGGGTCAGGCCGAAAAACGTCTTTTTCTCCTCGATACCTTCCCCGCGGGCGTTGGTAATGACCGTGCATCCTGTTGCACCCGCTTCACGCGCAGCTTCCATGATGTCATCCGTTTTTTTGTCTTCAACGAAGGCAACGATAAGTTTAAAGTGCATGGTTATTTTCCTGTTCTGGGTCTCGTTCATCCGGATCGGATTTCGAGACGCGATTTTTCAAAACTGCCAGCTGGCCATATGCGAGGACCGAGATTATCGGAAACAGGGCCGCAAAAGCCACCAGGCCGAATCCGTCCAGCATCGGGCTGCGCCCCGGAACCGCCTCGGCGAGCCCAAGCCCGAGTGCTGTAACGATGGGAACCGTTACCGTAGATGTCGTGACACCACCGGAATCATACGCCAGTGGCACAATCATTTTCGGCGCCATCGCTGTTTGTACAATGACCACCAGGTATGCCGCGGCGATAAAGTAATGCAATGGCAATCCCGTAATGATTCGAAAACAGCCGAGGCTCACCCCGACGCCGGCACCGATTGCCACGGCGACCCGCAGGCCCCAGACGCCGATAGCGCCGCCTGACACGGTATTCGCTTTCATCGAAACGGCAATCAAAGCCGGTTCCGCAAGTGTCGTGCTGAATCCAATGGCGAGCGCGAACAGATAGACCCAGTAATAGTCCTGCCAGACGAGGGCCGACGCCCCTCCTCCTGCGACCTCTTGCAGGAACTCGGGGTCCGTCAGTTGTTGTGCCATCAGGCGGCCCAGTGGAAACAGCGTTTTCTCCAATCCGACCAGAAACAGACCGAGCCCGACAACGACAAAAATAAAACCGACCACAATCTGTTTCCGGTTCGGCATCGGCCCGTCGATGACCAGCCAATGAAAAGCAAACAGGAATACAACGATCGGCAGCACATCCACTGCACTATCGGCGATGAACTCAATGCTGGAGACGATCAGTTCCATTGCACGATTATTCCGAAGACAAGCACAAACAAAATCGGCGTCAGGGAGGCGAACGCAATCAGGCCAAATCCATCGGTCATCGGATTGCGACCTTTAAGTGAACTCGCGAGGCCGACCCCGAGCGCCGTGACCAGCGGCACCGTTACCGTGGACGTCGTCACGCCACCGGAGTCGTAGGCGACGCCGACTATATCTTTGGGCGCAATCGTCGTGATCAGGACGACGAGAATGTATCCGCCGATAATCATGATCGGCAATGACCAGTTGGCCAGTATTCGGATAACGCCCACGACCAGGGCGACACCAACGGCCAGCGCCACCGTCATCCGCAACTCCAGCGCGTAGTTATTCAGCGATTCGGCAGACGACGCGATCGCTCCCGCTCCCGCTGCGACTTCCGCCGCTTCTGCGGCAACTGCGATCAGCGCCGGTTCGGCAATGGTCGTGCCAAAACCGAGGACAAAGGCAAACAGGACCAGCCAGGACACGCTGCCTTTTTTCGCCAGTGCATGGGCGAGCTCTTCTCCAATCGGAAACAAGGCGAGCCGCAGCCCGAATATGAAGAAGGTGAGACCTGCAACGACCAGGAAGCCGCCGGCAGCCAGCGACAGCAGGCCCGAGGCGGGTGCGTGGAACACGAAGACCTGAAATATGGTGATTACGAAGACTATCGGCAGGAGATCACGCAGGCTGGAAAACGCATCCCTGGCAAGAGCGATCAGGGAGTCTCTCAACCTGGTCGGACCTGTGCAAACACTTGTTTTATAAGGTTATTAACCAAGAAAACACCTTATCCAGACTCTTAAGTGGTTGGCTCGACGCCAAAATCGAACTGTTGTGACCATATCACTAATTTGTCCCCGGATTGTTACGCTGATCCGATCCGGGAGGCGATCGCAAAGAGGGACACACCGCGGTTTTTAGCTGAAAACCGTGGTCTGTCCCCACCTGATTTCTTTGGCCCGTCGCATAACTCGAAAACACCATATCAATTCACCGGAGCGCTCTCTATACTCGGCGCCTTTTCCGCCCCACCTCCGCATCCATGTCGAATCTCGCACATCTCAGGAATATCGCCATCATCGCGCATGTCGACCATGGCAAAACCACGCTGGTCGATCAGCTGTTGCAACAGTCCGGCACCCTGGGGCCGCGCGCAGCCGTGCCCAACCGGGTAATGGATTCAAGCGACCTTGAACGTGAACGCGGCATTACGATTCTGGCGAAGAATACTTCGATTCGCTGGAACGACTACCTGATCAACATCGTCGACACTCCGGGACACGCGGATTTTGGCGGCGAAGTGGAACGCGTCTTATCGATGGTGGACAGCGTATTGTTGCTCGTCGATGCCGTTGAAGGGCCGATGCCCCAAACGCGCTTCGTCACGCAAAAGGCTTTTGCCAGTGGCCTTAAACCCATTGTGGTCATCAACAAGATCGACCGCGACGGCGCACGGCCAGACTGGGTGCTGGATCAGACTTTCGATCTGTTCGATCGCCTCGATGCGACCGACGAGCAACTCGATTTTCCGGTCATTTACGTGTCCGCCCTCAACGGTTACGCGTCACTGGATTCAGCGGATCGCCAGGGAGACATGACGCCGTTGTTTGCAGCGATTGTCGAACACGTATCTCCGCCACAGGTAGACCGCGATGGTCCACTGCAGCTTCAGGTTTCCAGCCTCGATCATGACTCCTATGTGGGCGTTCTGGGCATCGGGCGGGTGCAACGGGGCAGTGTTCAGGCCAATTCCACTGTTTGCGTAGTGGCTACCGATGGGTCCGTTCGCAAGGCCCGGATTCTCGAACTGCATGCCTTCCACGGTCTCGAGAGGGAGAAAATTCAACGTGCGGATGCCGGCAACATCGTAGTCTTTAGCGGCATCGAGCAACTCAATATCTCCGATACCTTGTGCGCAGTGGATCATCCCGATCCGCTCCCCGCACTGGCGGTCGACGAGCCGACCATCAGCATGATGTTCCAGGTCAACAAGTCGCCGTTTTCGGGACAGGACGGCAAATTTCTAACCAGCCGGCAGATCGGGGAGCGGCTCGACCAGGAACTCAAACACAACGTGGCGTTGCGCGTGGAGGAAACCGACGATCCGGACAAGTTTCGGGTGTCCGGACGCGGCGAACTGCATTTGTCGGTGCTTATTGAAACCATGCGCAGAGAAGGCTATGAACTGGCGGTGTCGAGACCGGAGGTTATCGTTCACGAAAAAGACGGTGTCAGACTGGAGCCTTGGGAAAATCTTATCGTTGACTTTGCAGAGGCGTACCAGGGCGCTGTCATGACCCGCCTTGCAGATCGCAAGGGTGAGCTCCTCGGCATGAACCCGGACGGCAAAGGGCGCGTGCGGCTCGATTACCGCATTCCGACGCGCGGGCTGATCGGCTTCCGGACTGAATATTTGACCGCGACATCGGGAACGGGGCTGATCTATCACGTGTTCGACAAGTATGATCGGCAGGTGCCGGGCACGGTCGGGCAACGCAACAATGGCGTGTTGGTCTCAATGGTCGCCGGCAAGGCGCTGGCCTATTCGCTGTTCAATCTTCAGGAACGCGGGAGCCTGTTCATAGGCCACGGCACCGCAGTTTACGAAGGCATGATCGTCGGCATTCACAGTCGCGGCAACGACCTGGTTGTAAACCCGACCAAGGCCAAGCAATTAACCAACATCCGTGCGGCCGGAAGCGACGAGAATATCGTGCTTACGCCGCGGATTCGTTACTCACTGGAGCAGGCACTGGAGTTTATCGATGATGATGAACTACTCGAAGTTACACCAGCGAATATACGGCCGCGAAAAAAATTATTGAAAGAGTCTGATCGCAAGCGCGCGTCAAGAACACCGGCACCTAAGCAAATTTGACAGCAACGAGGCGAAATCGCAAAGTGAGTTGATTCTAAGTTGTAGCAGAGCGTACTGATGTTCCATCGTATGGTCATCTCGCTGATTCATATCATCGCGAATACTTTCTTCCGCCGAATCGACGTGGTCGGAATCGAGAACGTACCCGCGGATGGGCCGGTCATTTTCGCCGGCAACCACCCAAATGCCCTGATGGACGGCTTCCTGCTGATCGCGAAGTGCGGCCGGTGGCCGTTGCACTTCATGGCAAATGCCAAGCTCTGGGAATACCGGCTGCTTGCGCCAGCGCTGAATGCGATCGGTGCCGTACCTGTTTACCGTCGCGAGGAGCATGATGGCGAGGTCGATAATCAGCAGGCTTTCGAAAAGCTTTACGAGGTTATCGAGTCCGGCAATTGCATGGGCATATTTCCGGAAGGTATCAGCCATGCCGAGTCACAACTGGTCAAGCTGAAAACCGGCACGGCACGCATAGCGCTTTCCGTGACTGCCCGCGGCAAAGCAAATGTCAAGATTATTCCCTGCGGACTGAATTATATTAACCGCCACCGCTTCAGGAGCCAGGTGCTGATCGAGTTTGGTGCGCCGATCGTCATCGATGATCAATGGGTGAAGGATTATCAGCAGGACGAACAGGGAACGGTCAGAAAATTGACCGAGCACCTCGCTGCGGCGTTGACCAGCGTTACCCTCAATGCACCGGACTGGCGTACCTTGCGTTTCATACAAACGGCCAGACGTTTGTACAAGCCGGCGTCAGCAGACCTTCGCCCGGGCGAGTATGTCGAGTTGAGCCGTCGCTTCGTGGATGGGTATCTGCAGGCGAAAGAGGATCCGGAACTACAGGCATTTCGCGACGAGCTGGAAAACTACCAGGCGCGGCTGGATATGCTCGATCTTAAGGACTTTCAATTGCGTCAACCGGTGACGCTGGGTCGTGCATTTCGCAAAGTAATGCTTCGTAGTCTGACTATGCTCGCTTTATTACCTCTCGCGATACCCGGCGCTCTTTTGCACCTGCCGGTCGGCTGGATAGCGGCAACGGTCGGTGAACGCTTCAGCTATGAAATGGACGATATCGCAACGCTGAAAGTATTTTCGACGATTCTGTTGTTGCCGATCTTGTATATGGTCATCGCGATAGTGGTTGGCGTCAATTTTGGATTCTGGTGGGCATTCATTGCGGTAATTGCGCTGCTGTTCAGTTCTTTTGCCTCCGTACGTTTGATAGAGGCGGAGGTGGGCCTGATGGGCTCGATGTTGTCCGTACTCAGATTGACTCGCCTGGGAAGCGAAATCGATGATTTGCGGGCGACACGCGCCGTCCTGGTTGGCAAAATAAGAGCGCTGACCAATCGCCTGGCCGATCCGAATATGCAGCGGCTTTTTACGGATAAGGATTTCAGTCAGACCGCCGACAAATAGCAACATCGAGAGGTTGGCTTATACTTGAACTGGGCATGGGATTGTCACCAGTACCGGTGACGAGTTTAGACTGGTAGTGAATCACGCCACCAAGCGGGTGTAGTTCAAAGGCAGAACATCAGCTTCCCAAGCTGAGAATGTGGGTTCGATTCCCATCACCCGCTCCATAAAGCGATCACGAGTAACCGAATGCCGGTATCGTCTTCGCAATTACGGTCCTGCGTAATGCTCGGCGATTATTGTATCGAGGCTCTTGCGTATTTCGGCTGCCCAGTATGGTGCCCGATAGGCTGCCTTGCGTTTGTGGCTCGCCGATTTGCCGAGATCCGGTGGCTCTATGCGTGGAATCTCACGCAGGTCGAAACGTATCAGGCGATCCTTATCCAGCAATATCACGCCCGGCGTTCCATAGATGCCGTATAGGTCGGCGACTTCGTCGCCATCGAGCAACAGCGTTACGTCATAGCCGGCATCGTTGATGAAAGCGACAGGGTCTCCATCCTCGCGGAAATTTATAGCGAGAATCTTGACGTGATCCCCGTACTCGAGGCGAATGCTCTGCAGATGCGGGAATAACGCCTTGCAGTACGGACACCAGGTAGCCCAGAAGAGCAGGATGGTCGCTTGAGTCTCTACTTCATCCTGAAGGTGAATCGTTTGCCCATCAGGATCGGTAAGTATCCAGTCGGGCGCGATGGTCTCATCAGCAATTGAAGAGATGGATGGCAGTAGTGACAGGATGGCTGACAGTATCAGGATATGTCGCACGTCGAGTCCTCAGGCGATGATTGCATTACATTCACCAAGTACCAGACCCGAATTTCAAGTGCGTTATTACATGGCTGAATTTTTAGCAGCAGCAACAAATGACAGGCACGAGGTATCAAAGCTAACATCCGCTTTTGACTGCCGATTCACCCGATCCCGGTTTCCTATCAGGTTCGTCGTACGTTCGACCGCTGGGGCGGACTCCTACAGATCTCTTTTTAGCTTCGTCATGTATTAAACTAGGGTCTGGTTTGGAATTAGTGTGATGCGCGCCCCACAGTATGTCGAACCCAGGTTTCTAATTCGGGAGTTCGAGCCGGTTTATCTCGCCACTTACCGGCAAGGGGAATTCCCTGCGCGTGTCGAGGCCGCGCTTGCGGACCTGGAAGACTGCTGCGTCTGCCCACGCAACTGCCATGTGAACCGATTGCTCGACGAAGCGCGCATCTGTAACACCGGCCGGCACGCGGTTGTTTCGAGCGCCTTTCCACACTTCGGCGAGGAGGATTGTCTTCGTGGCTGGAACGGCTCGGGCACGATCTTCTTCGGGCTTTGCAATCTGCGCTGCGTGTTCTGCCAGAACTGGGACATCTCCCAGCAGCACGCCGGATCCGAATGTGCCGCGGAAGACATCGCGACACTGATGCTCAAGCTGCAGGATCGCGACTGTCACAACATCAATTTCGTGACACCAGAGCACGTCGCGCCGCAGGTGATGGAAGCGATTGCAGCGGCCGTGCCCCGCGGTCTTAAGTTACCGATCGTTTATAACACCAGTGCCTACGACTCGATTCAATCTTTAAAGCTCATGGAGGGGCTAATAGACATCTATATGCCCGACTTCAAATTCTTCTCATACGAGCCCTCCAGGAGCTACCTGAAGGCAAAAGACTATCCGGAGCGCGCCTGCGAAGCCATCGAGGAGATGCATCGCCAGGTTGGGGACCTGCGCTTCGGCGATGACGGACTCGCCCGGCGCGGATTGCTGGTGCGCCATCTTCTGATGCCGAACCATGTGGATGATGCACGCAAAATTTTCAAATGGCTGGCAGAAGAAATATCGAAGGATACCTATGTCAACATAATGGACCAGTATCGGCCCCAGCATTACGTTGGCGCGTGTGGCGGCAAATACGACGCTATTAACCGCCGGCCGAGTGCGGGGGAACTGGACCGGGCCTTTGCGGCCGCCAGACAGGCCGGTCTCTGGCGCTTCGATAAGCGTTGGTAAGCGATCAAAGCGAAATTGGTGCCGGTCGTTTAATTATTAAGTTATCGAAATTCGAGTTTGATATTCGGTTCAAACAACTCAATAACTTTATGACCGGCACGATCGTCGGTTAGGTGCTTACAACCTACTCACGCGAAATGGTACTGTTTGATAGTGAATAGGGAATGCCAATGACAACCAGCCGCGACGTGGAAATTGCAGTGATTGGTGCGGGTTTCGCTGGCATTGCTACCGCCTTCTATTTGTGTACTGAACATAAAAAGACATCCGTGCTCCTGATCGATAGCAGGCAACCGATGGGCTTTACCAGCGCACAATCGGGTGACAATTATCGCAATTGGTGGCCGCATCCGATCATGGTCGACTTTATCAACTACAGCACTGATCTAATGGAACGCATTGCACTCGAATCACCAGATGTCATGCGAATGACGCGGCGCGGGTACGCGCTAACGACCCGCCGAACAGATATCGACGATTTAATAGCCGAATTGCATGCCGGTTACGGAGATGCAGAATCTGACCTGATTCGCATTCAATGCGGGCCATCATCAAAATCGTACCGGCCGCCTGTTTGCTCAGATTGGACGACAGCGCCCAACGGTGTTGATGTCTTGTCCAACCAGGATCTAATTCGACGGACGTTTCCTTCGTTCAGCACTGAAGTAGCCAATGTGTTACATATTCGCCGGGCGGGCGACATCGATGGCCAGCACATGGGTCAGTATATGTTACAACGCATCAAGCAGTCTGGTGGTAAACGACTGTCCGCTCATCTGAGAAGTATTGAACGACAGCAGAGATTTGCGCTTGAAGTTGCAGGACCCGATGGCATCGAACGAATTAATGCCGATGTGATTGTAAACGCTGCTGGGCCCTTCGCGAAAGAAATCGCAGCAATGATCGGGGTCGATCTGCCGCTCAAGAACTTGTTTCAGCAGAAATTAGCATTTGATGATCAGTACGGCGCAATATCCAGACAGCTACCGTTTTCGCTCGATCTGGACGATCAGGAACTGGACTGGACCGCTGAAGAACGAGACCTGCTTGCCGATGATCCGAACTTCGATTGGGTGATCAAACCGATCCTCGGCGGCGCACACTGCCGACCGGAAGGCGGTGAAAAGGGAACCTGGGTGAAGCTTGGTTGGGCATTTAATAGAGAATCAAGCGAGCCACAGCAGGAATTGGCAAATGATCCGCATTTTAACCCACAGTTTCCCGAACTCATTCTGCGGGCTACCGCGAGACTCAATCCCTCACTGAAGCGATACATTGAGTCATTTCCAAGCCGCTGGTCGCATTATGGGGGCTACTACCCGATGACAGACGAGAATTGGCCGCTGGTTGGTCCGCTCGGTGTCGATGGGGCGTATGTTACCGGCGCCCTATCCGGTTACGGTTGCATGGCGGCCTGTGCCGCCGGCGAAATTTGTGCGGCCTGGATAGCGGATGGTGAATTGCCCGATTACGCCAATCAACTGAGCCTGGCAAGATACGACGACGAAAAATTGATGAATGAGATTATAAATTCCCCATCCAAAGGAATTCTTTAGATCAGAGCTTCCTTAGATCAGTTTTTGTTTTGACCAGGCGGCTGAGTTGAGAAAGTCGGCCACAGCGCTTCCTGGCGGGACGAGGTCGTCGCAGGCTTGGCGAATCTCATCGCTCAAACTCATTTCCATTACCGGAAGAAGGTCTTTAAGTTGGTCCAGGGTTCTTGGGCCGGCGAGAGGGGCTGTTACATGGGG
Source organism: uncultured Gammaproteobacteria bacterium (assembly GCA_964568075.1). Classification (GTDB taxonomy): domain Bacteria; phylum Pseudomonadota; class Gammaproteobacteria; order Steroidobacterales; family MnTg04; genus MnTg04. The sequence continues at coordinate 49,031 of CAZMOM010000001.1, read as the reverse complement.
TTGGTCTTTGACCCACAACACAGCGAGGCGGGCGGCAGGAATATCAAATTGTCTCGCGAGTTGCGCAAATCGTTTTCCAGCATCTACCGCTTTAGGAGTGATACGTTCAGAGTAGATACCACCACGCTGATATCGGGCTGTGTTAAAACTTTCGGGGTCGTCGTTATCGTAACCTCCGGCAAGAATGCCCATAGCCAAAGGCGACCAAACAAGAACAGCCACTCCGGCCCACTCACAAGCTGGAAGTATTTCATTTTCCACTCTTCTGTCGAGGAGGTTGTAGGGCAGTTGCTCGGAAACCATGCGAGTGAGGTTTTTGAATTCAGCCAGTAACGCCGATTGTACAACTTTCCAAGAGGGGGAAGTGGTGGAGCCACAGTATCTGATTTTGCCTTGCTGTTGGAGATCAGTGAGTGCGCCCAGAGTTTCTTCTAACTCTGTTTCCATGCAGACACGATGGGTTTGATAGATGTCGATGTAGTCGGTTTGCAGGCGTCGAAGAGAATCTTCGCAAGCCTTAATGATGTGTTTGCGAGAGTTGGCACGGTCGTTGATGCCTTTGTTGCCGACCGGGTAATACACTTTGGTTGTCAAAATAACATCATCACGTCGCCCATTGGCTTTGAGAGCCCGCCCAATTATTTTTTCGCTTTCGCCGGCGGCATAATTATCGGCCGTGTCGATCAGATTGATACCATTGTCAATGGCACAGTTGATAATGTCGACAGACTCCTCTTCCGAAGTCGGGTTAGCGAAGTTGTCGGTGCCCAGGGAGATCGGCGAAACTTTAAGGCCCGTGCGACCGAGAGGTCGGTAAAACGATTCATTTAACATGCGGACAGGCTCTATAAACCGTGGTACTGCTACCCTGCAGGTACCTGGCTGATACTGTCAAGTTACGTTCAGTCCAGACCCGGCGGACTGACTCCATGAAAGACACGAATCCACTCACCAATGGAATGCCAGTCTCCGGATTCTCGAGGTGATGAAGGTGAACACTGTGCCATACGGACCTTTGTTGCATCCTGTCACGGTCCGGTGGGAATTTCTCGATCAAGTACCTGTCTGGAGTACTCGAGATCTAGAGGGGAAATTGCTGCTGTTTAACGAATTTAGCAACTGGAACCGTGTTTACCGAGGACCCGAAGGCTCAATTCCTGACTCGAGCGCGGCGAACACCCAAGTCACCACCAATCGCTCAACAGAAGCAAGTTGATTGGGATTGGGTGCGTATAACGCAGCGGCAAGTCGAACTGGTAACGAATGCCAAGATGCTGCGATGTGCGCACCTTGCGATTGCCGGAATTTCTTGGTATATCGTCCAACGAGGAAACAATCGCAGTGCCTGGGGCTCTCCCCCGTTAGATTCCAATCAGGGTGATTAGCATCAACAGCGTTCCCGCCGCGGCGATGCCATAGCAGACGAACGCGACCAGCGGATCGTTTCGAATGCCAAGATCATGCGCAGTGATACGCGTGCGATGGGCAGCGTGCCAGACGACTAGAAATAGCACCGCAAAAGTGACGAGCCTGCTCAGCGGATGCTGCAACAAATCAAGCAAGTGTCGGTAAGACAATGCATCGGCCGGTAGTAACCCAAGCGGCACGCCCAGACAGGTAATCAGGATCAGTGCCGGCACAAGGAATGCGGCCACTGTGCCACCGGCGGCGAATAGGCCCCAGATGATCGGCTTATTCGAAGGAGCCATGCCTAACTCCCCACCAGCAGCCACAGCGCAACGCTGACGGCGACGAAGCCGAGCCAGTGTGCGGCAACGATAAAGGCGCCGGGAACGCGTTTACCGCCAAACGTAAGCGGCATCGCTTTGGGCGTTACCTGGAACCACGTATAGGTGTGATAAATCGCAAAGGCCATCGCGATGACGGCGAAAGCCAGTCCGGCCGCTCCTGTAGCAGACGCGTGAAATGCCTCATATGCGGCCTCGCCCTGTGATAGACGAAACAATCCGATAATCAGTATGAGCACATAGACGCCGATAAACGCGGCACTCATCTCGCGCATCAGGTAACGGATATAACGCGGTTGCTTGAGCCACCAGCCCGTTTTCGATAGATTACGAATATAGGGTCGGCGGCTCATTTGCGCTTCCAGGGCATCAAAAACTTCATGAAGTAATCACCGGCGCTCGCTATTTTCGTTTGCTGAATGGCTGCTGCCGGATCAACCGACTTGGGGCATACTTCCGAGCAGGCGCCGACAAAACTGCATTCCCAGATGCCCGGATTGCTGGCGACGACATCCTCGCGCACGCTGCGGCCGACATCCCTCGAATCGAGGTTATAACGATGGGCGAGCGCCAGTGCCGCCGGTCCGATGAACGAGTCATTTAACGCGTACTGCGGGCACGCGGAATAACAAAGCAGGCAGTTGATGCAGGCCGTGTATTGTTTGAAGCGGGCGAGCTCCGCCGGCGTCTGCAAATACTCACCATCATCGACATCCATTTCTTCCTTGGGAACGATATACGGTTTCACGCTGCCCAGTTTGTCGATGAAGTCATCCATGACAACGACAAGGTCGCGCTCGATCGGAAAGTTTTGCAGCGGCTCAACGCGAATCCTGCTTGGGCAGTCGCGCAGGAAAGTATGGCAGGCAAGCGCGGGCTCTCCGTTTACGACCATGCCGCAACTGCCGCACACCGCCATATGACACGACCAGCGATAACTCAGCGTTCGATCGAGTTCGTCCTTGACGTAATTAATAGCATCGAGAATCACCCAGTCTTCGCGGTACGGCACCGTGTAGATCTGGAAATGCGGCGCGTCGTCCTGCTCCGGGTCGTAGCGCAATATCTCCAGTTCGATGACTCGCTCACTCACTGCTGCTCGCCTCCATAAACTCGCTCGGCAGGCTGCGAACGAGTTATCGTGACATCACAATAGTCGATGACAGGCAGTTCCGTAGCCGAATAACGCGCGAGCGAATGCTTGAGAAACTTCGAGTCGTCCCGGTCCGGATGGTCGAGTCGCTGATGCGAACCGCGGGACTCCCTGCGCTGCAATGCCGAGCAGACCATCGCACTGGCTACATCGATCATCGAGCCGAGTTCCAACGCTTCTATAAGATCGGTATTGAAAACATTGCTCTTGTCGCTGAGCGCGACATGCGCGTAGCGCTCGCGAATCTGCTGCATTTGAACCACACACGACTGCAAAGAATCCTCGCTGCGATAAATGCCGGCGCCGGCCTCCATTGCCTCATTCATTTCGCGGCGGAGGACTGATATGCTTTCGGAGCCTTCGGTCCGGCGGAACAGATCCAGCACGCGATCCTCGGCGGCCATGGCTGCGGACTGCACCTCCCGATCTTTCAACCCGGCATCACCGTGCATTATGAAATCGGCGGCGCCGCGTCCGGCACGGGCCCCGAATACCAGGAGTTCGGTGAGTGAATTGGAACCCAGTCGATTTGCGCCATTGATGCTGACGCAGGCGCATTCCCCAGCGGCGAACAGACCGTCAACGCAGGTCGCGGTATCAATATCGGTGTCGATGCCGCCCATCGTGTAATGCACCACCGGACGGACCGGGATGGGCTCGTGCACCGGATCGACGCCGACATAACTTCGGCTTAGCTCGCGCACCATCGGCAGGCGCTCGTCGATTTTCGCCTCACCCAGATGGCGCAGGTCGAGATGTACGACGTCACCGTAGTCGGTTTTGATCGTGCGACCCTTGCGTTGCTCATGCCAGAAAGCCTGGCTTAGCCGGTCCCGGGGACCCAGCTCCATCGCTTTTTTACGTGGCCACAGATCCGCCGGGCCGAGATCATAGTCCTGAAGATAGCGATAGCCGTCCTTGTTGATGAGAATTCCACCCTCGCCACGCGAACCCTCGGTGATCAGAATGCCGGTGCCGGGCAGGCCGGTCGGGTGATACTGCACGAACTCCATATCCTTCAGCGGCACGCCGGCGTGGAAAGCCATCGCCATGCCATCGCCTGTCTTAATCGCACCGTTGGTCGTAAATGGAAACACCCGGCCTGCGCCACCGGTTGCAATAATGACGGCTTTTGCCCGGAAAAGGCGCACCTGGCCGGTACGCATTTCGATTGCGGTGACACCGTGACAACGGCCATCGGTCACCACCAGATCGGTCGAGTAATACTCGTCAAAGCGCTCGATCGCCGGATATTTCAGCGAGGTCTGGAACAGCGTGTGTAATAGATGAAAGCCGGTTTTGTCCGCTGCATACCAGGTGCGTTCGACTTTCATGCCGCCGAAGGGGCGAACAGCGACGTGACCGTCCGGTGTGCGACTCCACGGGCACCCCCAGTGCTCGATGCGCGTCAGCTCACGCGGAGCTTCATGAATAAACAGATCGACCGCGTCCTGATCGCAGAGCCAATCGCCACCTGCGACTGTATCGTGAAAATGGAAGTCGAAACTGTCGTCGTCCTTGATAACCCCGGCCGCGCCACCCTCGGCAGCGACGGTGTGGCTGCGCATCGGATACACCTTCGAGATCAATGCAACTTTCAGGGATGGGTTTGCTTCCGCCACCGCGATCGCCGCACGCAAACCGGCGCCACCGGCTCCGACAATTGCGACATCTGTATTGATTGTTTCCATCGAGCCGTCTCCGGCCTTTTCATTTTTGCTTTTCGCGCGTGGCGACCACTTTCTGGAAAAGACCACCGAAGTAAGTCTCTTTTCGCCACGAAAAACGGGCATCGTTGCCGGCGAACGCTGCAATCTCCGTGTGCCAAAGGCCTTTTGCATAGGGCTCCAGCGTATCGAAGACCAGGCTGGTCACGATTTTGAGCGGATGTGCCCAGTGCGGTTTGTGGTAGTCGACGAAAACGACCTTGCCGCCGGGTCGAACGCTGTTTAAAAGGACGGCCGCCACTCCATGTTTGTAGTCATCGGGTAATTCATGCATCAGGAAGTAACAGCACACCGCATCGAAGCTCTCGTCTCGAAGATGCAAAACGTTTTCATGCCGCACGATGGCGTGCTTATATTCGGTGAGCTTGCGGCGGCAATTAAGGACTTGCACCTCGGCGACATCGACGACCTCCAGCCTGCCCCCGGGACCGATGTGATCGGCGAGCGCCGGTGAAAAATTGCCATAAACACAGGCCGATTGCAGTACCCGCTGCCCCGGTTCGATTTCCGCAAGCGCCGCTCGCTGGAGGCGGCCGTGCTGCCGCCAGAGAATCGTTTTAACGACCAGCTCGCGATCGAGATACCGCACGTTGCGTGGGTTCAAATAGGCCCACCAGTAAGTCTTTTGCAGATAGTCCGGGATGCGAGGCGCGACTGCGCGGAGCAGTGCCGGCGCCGATTGCGCCAAAGAAGAATGATTGCCGGTATCTTGAAAAACCTCTCGGCTCGCTCCGGCCGATTCCGAGTAATTCATATTCGCTTCCCTTCGGCCTTGCCGGCCGGTTTTCCTGTGTCTATTTATACGTCGCGGCAGTGGGCTACTGAATAGGTATTTGTCGCCAATTATCGTTGGTCGCCGCAACAGGCGGCTTTGATTTGCAATCGTTCGTGCGCGAGCATCAGGTGCAGCTGGAATGGGTGCAGTTCAATGATCGGACATTAGCTTGCCAGGCTGAGAGTACTGATTCGATTAACGCCATCCGCTCCGTTGACGAACCAGACCGCTCACTTAACAGCGGTCCCTAATCGTTGACGTAACGTGTCACGGCCGCTACCTTGCGATGCTCCGGCAATATGAAGAGCAGCACGGATGAACTCAGCGATCTACGACTTGCCCATTAAAAATCGCACCATGCGCTGGGCGGTCGTGGCCTGGCTCACGCTCGGCCTGGCATCGCTGGTTGCTGCCGGCGGTTACTCCATCCTGCTGGTCCTGGCGAGGACACCGGTCGTGCAGGAGATGATCCCGCTTGTCGATTTTTTCCGCGTGGCGCTGGTGGTGCATGTGGATCTTTCAGTGCTGATCTGGCTGTTGTCGATTGCAGGAATGATGTGGAGTCTGAGTTCGGCTCGCGATCTGCCGCTTTGGGACAAGGTGTCTTTCTGGCTTGCTGCTGGCGGCACGGTGGTCGTGATTGTTTCTCCGTTTGTCGGCGCCGCCAATCCGTTGATGAACAATTACGTTCCGGTCCTGCAACATCCGGTTTTCTACACGGGCCTGGTTCTGTTCACGGGCGGTATCGGCAGCCACTTACTGCGTTCCGCGATAACTCGCAAAAGCCTGGGGCCGTCACTAGATGGCGCGTCCGCGTTGCAGACAGGAATCACTTTGTCGGCAGTCGTCACCGGCACAGCGATCGCCGCTTTTATTGCGTCATTTGCGGGAATGCCCGCCGAGATGGATGGCCAGGTCTATTTCGAGTTTCTGTTCTGGGGCGGTGGCCATGTTCTGCAATTCACCCATACCTTGTTGATGATGGTGGCCTGGATTGTGCTGGCACAGCATTGTAATTGCCGTTACACCCTGACGCCGCGCATGACGCTGCTGTTCCTCGTCATCTTGGCATTACCGGTGATCACGGTCCCCTTCCTCTACATCGCCCACGACATCGTGTCGCCGGGCCATCGCCTCGCTTTCACCGAATTAATGAAATACGGCGGTCTTTCCTGTATCCCACTGGGTCTGGCTGTTCTCGTCAGCCTGTGGAATTCACAAAAGCCGGAGGGCGAGGGGCGTTATCTGGGTTCCGCCCTGCAAAGCTCGATCATGTTGTTTGCGATTGGCGGCGTGCTGGGATTTGCCATCGCAGGGCTGGATATCGTGATACCGGCCCACTACCACGGGTCCACCGTCGGCGTGACCATCGCGTTCATGGGGCTGACCTATTACCTGCTGCCCAGGCTCGGATTTGGCCCTGTACCGTCGCGCATGGCCTTCTGGCAGCCGTATATCTACGGTGGCGGCCAGTTGATGCATGTCATAGGTCTGGCCTGGTCAGGCGGATATGGTGTGCAAAGGAAAACGGCCGGCCTGGCGCAAGGCGTGGATCGGCTGGGTGAGATTGCCGGCATGGGCCTGATGGGTCTGGGCGGTCTGATCTCAGTGATCGGAGGTTTAATGTTCCTGGTCGTCGCCTACCGGTCGATGCGCGTCAGGCGATAGCCCGAACCAAGTCGTCTCTACAGGTTAAAAACTGATGCAACTCGTGATTTTTACGCTTAACGCGATCGTCGTTTACCTGGTATCCGACTGGCTGGTCCGGCGGATCGAACAGAAACGCGGCGCGGCTCTCAAACAACGGCAAGCCGTATTTTTTGTGATTTTCCTGGTGCTGGCACTAACGTCGTTTGCTTATCTCAGGAGTCTGTTCGGCGGACCTTGACAGTTTCCGCATCTTCTACAGAGCCTGGTGTAATCGCGCGTCAAAGGTACTGAAGTGCTGGCCAAACCAGTCGGCCAGCTCCTGGCGCAGTCTGTTACCGCCTGCCACCGGATCGTCGGCGTAGCAGTCCATCAGTTCTCTGATCCGGTCCAGTAGTTCTTCGTGGTCTTCCTTGTGGTCCTCGTATTCGCGATAGGCTGCATTTTTCATCAGGTTTTCCTCGAACGCGAAATGGGCGGCGATACCGGCGTGAATTTCCCCAAGGAAATTTGCTATCGTGTTCGCATCATTCCGCTTGTCCATTTGCTCGTAAAGACAGTTAATCATTTCGATCATATTGCGGTGCTCGTAATCCACAGCGGCAACGCCAACCGAAAAATCAGGGCTCCATTCGAGAAACGCCATTTTGCCTCCTACCTGAATACGAAAGTTTTTTGCACATCATCGAACTCCACGACCAGGTGCTGGTTTGCCTCGAGAAGAATTTCCTCTTCCCGCTGGTAATCGAATCCAGAGGTCCGATCCGAGTCACGCATACCGATAAACAGGCGGTGTCGTCCGGCTGTCACCAGCAGACGCTGATAGACCGACGACTCGCCGTCGCTCCACAGGCCGCTGGCTGGCCGGGATTCCTGGTAAAGAAGGTCGCCGTCCGCGCTGAAGACGACCTGCACAGGATGTCTCTCTCGCGGGCAATCCATCGGGTTGCGCATATTGGGCGGCAGCTCGGCCAGTTCTTCCGGGCTCAGTCGCCGACACTCACCGACCCGTTGGCCAGCATGCGAAAAGGTCAGCGAGATGACCGCCTGTCCGGGCTCGATCAGGCGATATTCCGGCCAGACCGACAGCCAGCCCACCAGCCCCGCGAAGACGCCATAGGTAACGACGGAGGCCAGTATTTTTGCAGGGCCGTATCTTCGTTTCGTTACCTTTTCTTTTGCGACCGGCAGAGGACCGCCTGAGAGTTCGTTTTCGAATGCGACAACGGCTTGCAGGGTATCGGGAAAACGAGACCAGTCCTCCAGCCAGCCGAGCGCGATCCGCTCGCCAATCACCCGCTTGCGCAGACGCGGATCGCGCTGGCGGGCCAGTCGCTGCTCGGTCCAGGTCGCGCCGAGCCGGAACTGACAGTCGCCGCCCTCGCAACCGGCCAGAAAAACGCCATCCGCCAGGTCCCGACTGAGCACATAATCGATAAATGACGGAGGCAGCTGCGCCATGCATCTGACCTCGACGACCGGCTTACCCGCCTTTTCTACGGCGCGGGTGCCGCGGCTGGTCTTGCAGGCAAACACGAGGACCGGTGGTTTTCCGCCGGACGAACTAACCGCAGTCTCGACGGTCTCGCGTATCCAGGCGGCAGACATGTCCGGAAGATCGATACCGGGAATCAGCAGGCTGCGTGCCCGGAATGGCGTTGCGGTTGGGCAGGCGCCGACACAGATACCGCAGCTGATGCACAAATCGGGATCGACAACTGGCTCACTGGCATGGGGCTTGCCGTCGCTGCGCGGGGCCATCGAGACCGCGCTGAACGGGCAGTCGTCGACGCAGCGCGCACAGCCGTTGCAGTTGTCGAGATTCACGACCGCGGGGTGATGGGTTTTGGGCGGCGGCAGCCACGGCGCCAAGCACAAAAGCAGGCTGATTCCGCCCAGCAACGCCCAGACCCAGCCTACCGACCAGGTTTTCATCAACGGATAGACCAGCAAATAATACCAGTCCAGACCGAGACTCTGGGGGACCCGCGAGAGGTCAGCCTGACCCTGACTCAGGGCGGGGTACACCAGCGAAAGGACCAGCATGGCCAGTAGTGCGCCTGCCATCAGGACGCGCGGGGGATTGATCTCGGGTGCGGTGATCCTGAAGACATGCAGCCAGATGCCGAATACCAGAAACAGCGGCAATCCGATCAGGTGCAAAAACGCCATCAGCGTAAAAAAACGGTCGCTGAGACTCTCGTCGCTGAGAAAATTTCGCGCCATCGAGTCGAAAAAAATCGGCAGCCAGTCGATTAGTTCGGCCGAGGCAAGTGCGACATATTGGGCAAGCTGGTCCCAGACCAGCCAGTAGCCGGTAATGCCAAGCGGGATGACCAGCCACAGCAGCGGGACACCGGTTACCCAGCTAAACCAGCGTTTGTAGCGGTGCCGGTCGAAGGAAAACTCCTTGGTAATGTGCAGAGCCAGGGTAATGATCGCCGCATCCGAGGCGTATCGGTGAAGGCTGCGCATTACGCCGCCCAGGTACCACTGGTCGTGGGTGAGATACTCGACCGACTCATAGGCGCCGGTGACGCTGGTGTGAAAAAAGGCGAACAGCCAAATGCCGCTCACCAGCACAATCCAGAAAAAGAATATGGTCAGCGATCCCAGGTGCCGGAGTGGATTCATCCCCGGGCCGAAGGCAGGGTCCAGCATTTTCCGGAGCCAGTTAAATCCGTACTGACCCGCCCTCTGCAGCAGTCGTAACAAACCGGGCGCTCCGCTATTTGCGCCGCGCGTGCAGGTATTCCCGCAACAGGTAAACGAAGACCCAAAGGACGATCATAAGACCAATGGCTATCTGGATAAAAAGAGAGTAGTCAATTCTGTAGCGACCGGTGTTCGGGTTGTAAACGGTGCAGAACAGGCGGATTCGATCGAAAAGGCTCGCCACCAGGTGGCCCGCCGACTGTGGGCGGTTGAATATCAACTCTTTCAGCGGTTCGACAAGCCAGGGCAGCTCAAATATTTCGCCATAAACCTGCCGGTAGATAACACCATCGCGATCGACGACAGTCACCTGGGTAATGTGATCGAATCCTCGAGGTGACGGAAAATGGATGAAACCGATCTCGTCGATCAAATTGGTGATGGTCTCGGGGCTGCCGCTGAGAAAGTCCCAGCCCTCCAGATCGATATTTTGCTCGCGGGCAAAAACCCGCATGTTATCCGGCGTATCACGCGACGTATCGAAACCGATCGTCACGACCCGAAAACTGTCTTCATCCAGTAATTCGCGGGCGGCTTCCACCGCTTTTTTTAAATGACGCGTCGTGACCGGGCAAGTGTGATCGCAGGATGTAAAAATCAGGCTGATCAGCAGGGGCTTGCCGGCGTAGTCCGCGATCCTGACAGCGTTTCCCGAGGTATCGGTAAACAGGTGGTTACCGAGCGTGCGGCCGATCGCCGTCTGCGAGTGGCTTAACGCAGCGCCACGATCATAGTCTGCCCCGGCGGCCGTCTTTGACTGCGCATCCGCGGGCGTCGCGATCAACGACAACAGTGCGAGGGCGACCAGCGGTAAATATTGTTTAGATATTGCCATGTGGTGATTTCGATCCGGGCGACAGCGCAAAAAAAAGCGCCGGACAGGTGACTATCATACTGCCCGGCGCCGGTTGAGTGTTTTTGGCGGCTACTGCATGGGCCATACCGAGGCCAGGTACTTCCAGTTGATGGCATAGTAGACCACGAAGGTAGCCAGGAAGAAGATGGCGAAGACAAAGGTGCCCGGAGCCGCGAAACCCCACTTGCCCGCCGCCGCGTGACCGCCTGCGGGAACGATGGTGGGCTCGGCTCTCATCAGGCGAGTCGTAAACGTGCCATAGCTGGATTCAGATTCGACACGCTTGCCAAAGAATACCGAAACCACGGTGATCATGATGAAAATGGCGCCGCCAAGCACCGCAATCAAGCCGCTGACGCCCACGATGCCCATCATCGTGTAGGCGGTAGCCGGATAATCAAAGCCGAGCGCCAAATCGGTGAACGCCATATCCCAGTGCCGCCGCTCGATGCCAAGCGTACCCGCGCCCATCATCGCGAGGGCGAATCCGGCCATGCCGAGTCCGAACAGGTACGGTTGCCATTTGGCCAGTCCCGGCAGGAACACCTGACGACGGAACAACACAGGGATCAGGAAATAGGTCAGCGACATAAATGCCAGCGTCGTGCCGATAACGACCGTGGCGTGGAAATGACCCGGTACATAAATGGTGTTGTGAATAATGATATTGATCTGCTCGGTGCCCATCACGACGCCGGAGATGCCACCAATGAACCCAAACCCGACCAGCGAGATGAACATGCCGGAAAACACGGGGTTACCCCAGGGCGCTTTTCGCAGCCACTCGAACAGTCCCCTGGTCAGGCCCTTGGCGCGTTGCGCGACTTCGATGGATCCCGGCACGGTCAGGCCATGAATCATGCTGGCCAGCACCGCCAGGTACATCGCGTAACTGGTGTTGAATATTTTCCACGTGGAGCTGATACCGGGATCGACCATCAGGTGATGGGCCGCAGCCAACTGCAAAAACGCGATATAGAGGAAAAACGCCAGACGGCTGACTTTTTCCGACAGCGGCTTGGCGCCGAATACAATCGCCGCGATCGCATACCAGACCGCGATATGGGCCGCCACGTTGATTTGTTGGGATGCATGACCGAATGCCCACCAGACCAGGCGGTACATGACCGGATCAATATGACTGATCAAACCCAGAGACCAAAGATAGGTTGGTATCAAGATGATCGCGCCGGCCGCGATCGTGAAAACCGCGATAATACAGGCGGTCAACGCCCCAAACGTGACCAGCGGAATCGAGCCTTCGTAGGTATTTTCTGCCTTGGCGACGACCAGCGTGCCCAGGAACACGAAACAACCGAGCAGCGCGCCGACCGCGAACAGAATCAAGCCGAGATAAAAATTCGGATCGGCTGGCATCGGCACATACGAGGTCATCATGACCGAGGCGTCGCCGCTCAGCACGGCGACATTATTGATCACGGCTCCGAGCACCATCAGGCCAAAACCCGCCCACGCGATTCTTGGCGTAGCGATGCGGCAACGCAGCAATGTCGACGAACAGAAATGCAGTACAGCTATTTCGAAAAAGATGATCCAGAAAATCAGCATGTTGACGCCATGGCCGGTCAGTAGCTGATAAAAACGGTCGGCGGGCAGCAAATGAAAAGTCTGCCAGCGGGTCAGCAATACCAGGAGAGCGGCGATGCCGCCCAGCAGCAGGATGACGACCGCGACGACGGCGTGGGCCCTCATCAGCATTTCTGCCGGTTTGTGGAACTGCAGTCCGGACTCCGGGCAGGTCCTGAATTGTTCTTTGCTCACGATCCACCCTCCGTGATATAGATTTTGCCGAGCATCGTGTGATGACCGATGCCGCAGTATTCGTTACAGACAATGGTCTGATCGCCGGAGGTGTCGGGCGTAATGGTCAGCACCATCTCGTAGCCTGGCAGAACCTGCAAGTTGATGTTGATCGGTTGGAGTGAAAACCCATGCTGCCAGTCCATCGATGAAAGATGCAGCCGGTAGGTTTCGTCTTTCTCCAGCTCGAGCAGGGGCCACCATTGCCATAATCGGCCGATCAGGTACACGTCGCTTCCCGGTGGCGGGTGTACCACCGGTATTTGCAAAGTGGTTTCTTTGCGTACGGTGTACTGTTCCACCATCGCCATCGTCTTGGCCTGAAAGGCTTCCGGTGTCGTGCGGTAAGCCTCGTTAGAGAGGTTTTGTTTCCCGTAAACGTGCCACAGGGGCATCATCACGAACATGATCAGAGACCAGACGAGCGCCAGCGCGATCCAGGTCCCTTCGACCCGGTCCAGTGGCTGTTTCCACCAGAGGACGTCGCTGGGAGGTTGTATTGAACTCACGGCATCACCCCTTGTTGTTGGTATTACCTGGCGATCGGAATCGTTATGATCTCCATGATTCCCCAAATGATGTAGAAAACAGTCGGCACCACCACGCCGATAAAAAGCAGCAGGAACGGATTCTCAAGAACACGCTGCATGACGGGGATAGGCGTTTTTTCGTTTTCGGTTTGAAATTCCTGGTTCATATTGCTCGTCCATGCTGGTATCGGGATCGGTGCCCGGGCGAAGATTGCAGGCAAAAAAACACTAACACCGACATCTCGCGCCGGAATTGATGCAGGTCATGTATCGCGTTGGCAAAAAGGAGTATGGGTGCACGAGTTTTTTGCGCGCAATGTAAGCTCGGGCGATGATGAGGGCCAGCAAAGGCGGTACCGTGATGACAACGAGGATTTTCCAGGTTCTGATTCCGGCCATTGTGGGGGCGCTGCTGGTCGCCTGTGGCCAGGATTCCGGCCCGGCACCCGATATCCACGACAGCAAATATTCGGCGATCGGAGCCGCTGGCGAAACGGGAAATATTGCGGACGGTCGGTGGTCTTGTGTGCTGGACCAGTACACCGGTCTGATCTGGGAAGTGAAAACCGAGTCGACCGGTTTGCACCACTGGCAACACACCTATAGCTGGTACGACCCCGACGAATCGCACGATCGGGGCCTGGATTACCGGGGCGTCGCGAATGGAGGCACCTGCACTGGCAGTGACTGCGATACGTATTCCTATGCGCAGGCTGTCAACGAAGCGGGCTATTGCCGATACCACGACTGGCGCATACCAACGCGCGATGAACTGGCATCGATCAGCGACCTGCGCAAGATCAAAAAACCGCCGACAATCAATTCCCAATATTTTCCTTATACCCAGCCGGGTGAATACTGGTCGGGCAATGATTACAGTTTCCAGTGGAATGCCGCATGGACCTGGAATTTTCGCTTCGGTCACGACCGGGTCGACTGGAAGAAAACACCGAAACTTGTCCGACTGGTTCGCGGAGAGGCCGTGATGCTGGAGAAAGTAGACGACTGACCTGCCTGGAGTCACTATTGCATTCATGGTCAGAACTTCACTGTTGCTCGTTGTCATTCTCGTATCGCTGAGCGCCTATTTGCGCCTAGCTCACTCGGGCATTGGCTGCACCGACTGGCCGGCCTGTTATGGACGCATCGGTGAACCGCCGGCGGCCAGTCAGCCGCTTGACTCAGGCGACGCGTACCGGCAAATGGGCTTGCAGCAAAACCAGGCGATGGCATGGGCAACACCGCTGCACAGGCTCGTTGCAGGCGCGCTGGGGGTTTTGATTTTGCTGCTGAATATCCGGGCGCTGCGCGCTAGGAAAGACCGCGTCGTGTTACTGACCCTGCTCGGTCTGACCGTTTTTCTTGCCGCCTTGGGGATCCGCTCCGGTAGTCTTCACAATCCGGCCGTGGTGATCGGTAACCTGGCCGGCGGCTTTTGCATGCTGGGCCTTTTGGGCTGGATGGCCTTCAATGATGCCGCGGTAGCGCATGGTGGTAGCCGGCGGTTGCTGCTTCGTCGTTTAACGCTTGCCGCGACCGGTCTCCTCGCATTACAGATTTTTCTGGGTGGTCTGACCAGTGCCAATTTCGGGGCTCTGGCCTGCCGAACCCTGCCCGACTGCCACGGATCCTGGTTGCCCGGAATGGAATTGGCCACCGCATTCGATTTGTCGCGCGAACATGAGGTTACCGAGCAGGGCATGGTCGTAGGCGGCGATGAGAGAGCGGCGATTCACAAGACGCATCGCCTGGGCGCGGTACTGACGCTAATGGCTGTGCTGGCGGCGGGATTGATTGCCCTGACCGCGGGCCGCCAGTTTCGCAGCGTGGCGATCACGATTCTGATTCTCGTTACGCTCGAGTTTTCAGTCGGGATTGCCGCCATTCTGACCAGTCTTCCGCTGACGCTGGCCGTGGCGCATAACTGGCTGGCGGCCTTGTTGGTGCTCAGCCTCCTGAAGCTGCGAGCGCTAAATCGGCACAGCGCCCGGGCTCCGGGCTGATTTTCGAGGGAGGAATTCCATGGGGCAGAGAGCATTTGTTTTCGTCCTGATGATGTTGTTGGCCGGGTTCGCCATCGGCATTTATCGAGCGAGTGACGATCGAGCCAATAACGCTGTGCCAGACTCATCGATGGGAACCATCTGGCCCGAGCCTCGACCACTGCCCGATTTCAAGATGTTCGACCATCAGGAGCGGCCATTTGGCCTGGACGAGCTACGCGGGCACTGGACACTGGTTTTTTTCGGTTACACATCCTGTCCGGATATTTGTCCGACCACGATGATGACGCTGCGGGGCGTGATGGCGGAACTGGGAGACGCGGAAAACCTGCCCCGCGTAGTTCTGGTTTCCGTCGATCCGGAGCGTGATGATCCCGCGACGCTGGCCTCTTATGTGACCTATTTTGGAGCTGATTTTGTCGGTGTACGCGGACCCGACGATCAGTTGCACAAGCTGGCGCTGGCAATCGGTGCTATGTATGAGCGTGAAGCGCCGGACGAAAATGGTGTCTATGATGTCGCGCACAGCGCGTCGATTTTTCTCGTCGATCCGGCGGCCAGGATGTTCGCTGCGTTTTCACCGCCACACCGGCCCGGCGACATCGCGAAGCGATTCCTGGAAATCAGCCGACTCTGAAAAAGGGGACGGATTTATTTTTCCACGCTGAAATATCTTGTGGTTTGGAGGATTAATACAACAGTGGAAAAATAAATCCGTCCCCTTTTTGAGAAAGCCGTGGTCCATCCCCCTTTTTCGTCGCGTTTTTCGGTAGCGGCTAAAGCTCCAGAATCTCAACCTCACCGATTCCGAGCGCCCTGACCGAGTCTTCAATTTTTGCCAAATCGCCGACGACCAACCAAATCAGGTTGTGTGGCCGAAGAACGTCTTTCGCCGCCGCATCGATTTGTTCGACAGTCATTGCTTGGTACTGCCGCGTCAGCGTCGTGACGTAGTCATCGGGCCGGCCGAATCGTGCATTGGATAACATCGCTCCCAGCACCGCGCGGCTGGTCTCGAATCGGCCAGGCAGGCTGCGGGTCTCATTCTTGATGACCCGGTCCAGTTCCTCCGGTTTGGTCGGATTGGAACCGAGATACGCATCGAACTGGCGTAACAACGCCTCGATGGAATCGGCCGTCCGATCAGTCTGTACCGGCGCGTACACCAGGTAAGGCTGCTGACTGCGCGCGCCGAAGATGATTGTCCTGGCACCATACGACCACCCCTTGTCTTCACGCAGGTCCATGTTGATCCGTGCAGTGAAATCACCGCCGATAACGCTGTTCATCGCGTTGATGACCAGGTTGTTATCGTCCCCGGCCGGAGGTGCGACATGACCTGCAAGGATCAGCGATTGTGGTGATCCGGGTTTATCGACCAGGTAGATTTTCGCCTCGGGTGCGATGTCAACATGCGCGATGTTTTTTGTCGGAACTTGTTCTGCCGGGGATTTCCAATCGCCAAACCGTGCATTCAGCAAAGGCAGCATCTCGTCCATGCTGCTATCGCCGACGACGAAAATGGTCGCATTGTCCGGACGCAGCCATTCCATGTGAAATGTCTGGAGATCGTCACGAGTTATTGCCCTGATGGAGTCCTCGGTTCCGGAACCGGTAAACGGGATGCCGTAAGCGTGATCCTTGCCGTAAATCAACGGTGGCAATTCACGCAACGCGATTCCAACAGGTTGTGCCTTTTCCTGTTGGATCGCCGCCAGCCAGCGGGGTCGCAAACGCTCCATCTCCGCAACCGAGAAGGCCGGGTTGCGAATGATATCGGCAAAAAGATCCATCGAGCTATCGAGGTTTTCTTTTAGGGAATTCAGACTCGCCCGCGATGTATCCAGCGTTGAGCTGGTTGAAATCTGCGCTCCTAGCAACTCTGATTCCTCGCTGATCGTCAGCGAATCGCGAGTGGTCGTACCCTCGCTGAGCATCGCCAAAGTGAAATTTGCGGTGCCGAGCTTGCGCCCGGCATCGGCGGCGTAGCCGGCGTCAAACTGGACGGCAATGTTCACGGTTGGTACCGCGTGACGCTCCGCCAGCACGACTTCGATGCCGTTTTTCAGTTTCGCTCGTCGTATTTCGGGGAAAGTCAGTTCGGGCATCGAAACCGGGTAAGGCAGCTTGCTGCGATCGGCATCAGTCTCCACGGTCCGGTAATCGCCAAATGGCAAAACATCGAGCCGATAATTCGCTTGGCCCAGCCAGTGAACTGCGGCGCCTTTCACCTCACGGACCGTGGCTGAGTTAAGCCAGCCCAGCCGGGTGCGCCAGAAATCTGGGCTACCCCCATAGAGCTCACTGCGCGCAAGCGTTACCGCCTTGCCGCCAAAGCCCCCAACCTGCTCCAGTCCACGAATCAGGCCTGCATTGATCGAAGTTCGAACCCGCGCCAGCTCCGCTTTCGTCGGCCCTTTCTCAAGAAATTTACCGACGACGACGTCGATTACCCGGCTGACTTCGTCGGGGTCCACTCCGGGTTTAACCATGGCATCGATCGTAAAAATACTGGCCAGCGTGTGAAATTCATAATCGGCGCTGACCTGGGTCGCGATCTGGCGTTGGTAAACCAGTTCCCGGTAAAGACGGGAGTTTTTGCCGCTGCCGAGGATCGCGGCGGCAAGCTGGAGGCGTGCGCCTTCCTGAGTCACGCGACCGGGGACCGCCCAGGAACGATAAATTCTCGCTTGTGGAACCTGGTCGTACAGGATTTCATGGGTGCTGCTCTCGAGCACCGGTACCATCGCCTTCAGACGATTGACCGTTGGTCCGGCATCGATATCGGCGAAGTATTTCTCGACCAGCGGCCGCGCTTCCGCAGCATTGATATCGCCGGCGAGTACCAGGACCGTGTTGGCCGCGCCATAGTACTGGCGAAACCATTCCTTGACGTCGTCCAGCGACGCAGCATCCAGGTCCTCCATCGATCCGATCGTGCTCCAGCGGTAAGGGTGGCCTTCGGGAAACAGGCCTTCCAACGTACGATATTCGACCAGGCCATAGGGCTGGTTGTCGCCCTGTCGTTTTTCATTTTTTACGACATCGCGTTGCTCGTCGAGTTTTTCCTGCGTGATGACTCCGAGCAAGTGGCCCATGCGATCGGACTCCATCCACAGCGCCAGCTCGAGCGCCGGCGTCGGAACGTTCTGGAAATAGTTGGTGCGATCGAACCAGGTCGTGCCATTTATCGCGGTCGCGCCGACTTCATCAAATGGCTTGAAATATTCGTCGTTGTAATTTTCCGAACCATTAAACATCAGGTGTTCGAATAAATGGGCGAAGCCTGTTTTGCCGGGCTTCTCATCTTTTGACCCAACGTGATACCAGACACTGACGGCGACGATCGGCGCCTTGCGGTCTTCATGCACGATGACGCGCAGACCGTTGTCCAATGTAAACTTCTCATACTGGATGTCGATATCCGGAGCGGAGGCCAACGTGGTGTTGCTTAGCAAGAGTACAGCCAGTGCGCCGATTGTGCGCCCGGTAAACTTTTTCATGGGTTCTCCCGATTGGAATGGCACGAACTACGACCTGTACGATAACCCGATGTTCCCGTAATGGAAGAGTTTGTGCGGTGTACGGTTCAAAAAAAGGGGTTGAAGGATATTGCCGGGCAAGCCATGGGCCAGGCCGGATAATGATCCGGCTCAATATCCTTTTTCTCGAGAAAGAGGATAAGCGCTTGTTCCCGGATTGGAATACCTTGTGCGATATCGGGTTTGAAAACAGCGTCTCGCCGGCTGCTACAGCCCGCTTCCCGCAATCCCCCGACGTCCTCCCGACTACCGTGGGTGTAACCAGGTCGGCAGAAATGAATAGGGATCGGTGTCCATTTCCGGGTCGTACGACACACCACTTTTCGCCAGCATGGACTGCAGGCTGTTGTCCTTGAGGGCGTCAAAAAGCTCGGTTGCGCCACCGACAAATTCGCTGCCGACAAATATCTGCGGGATGGTTTTCGAGCCGGTCTTTTCGGTGAGGGCCGCGCGAATTTTACCGCCCCAGTTATCTTCCTGGTACGCGACGGAATCCAGGTCCACCGAACGATATTCGATCTGGTATGCCGCCAGCATCTTGCGGACCGACCAGCAAAACTCACACCATTCGAGCGCAAACAAGACGACAGGCTGCTCCTTGTCGCCAATGGCCTGGCTGACAAACTCCACAGCTTCGGCTGTGGCTGCCTGAACGGGGGAACCGTCCGTGTCGGGCGGCGGCGGAGCATCAAATCGGCAAAGCGGTGTCGATTTCGAGATATCTATTTCTTCCCTGGTCATTTCGACCGGAACGTCTTCGAACAGCACGGTGGTTAGGTAACGCTCGCCCGTATCCGGCAACATGCACAGAACGTTCGAACCGGGTTTCGCTGTATTGCAGACCTTTAGCGCGCCCGCCAGCGTCGCGCCGGATGATATGCCGGCAAAAATTCCCTCTATTGTCGCCAGGTCCCGGGCCAGTCTCAGGGCATCGTCGCCACTGATCGGGATGATCTCGTCGATTAGCGAGGCATCGACGGCGTCCTCGGCCAGTTTCGGGATGAAGTCCGGCCCCCAACCCTGCACCAGGTGTGGCCGGAAATATGGATGGCTACGCGCTGGCGAACCGTCCTGTCGGCGGTCCTGGGGGATGCCGCTGCCGAGAATCGGCGCGTTGTCAGCTTCACAGACGATAATGCGCGTGTCTGGACTTTTTTCGCGGAGAACCCGTGCCACTCCCTTGAGGGTGCCGCCCGTGCCAAAGCCCGTTACCCAATAATCGAGGCCGGTGTCCTTGAAGTCTTCGAGAATTTCGATTGCCGTCGTTTTTGAGTGCGCATCTGCATTGGCTTCGTTTTCGAATTGGCGGCAAAGAAACCAGCCATGCGTTTGGGCAAGCTCGACAGCCTTTGCCAACATTCCACTGCCTTTTTCAGAAGCAGGCGTCAAAATGACCTTGGCGCCCATGTAGCGCATCATCCGACGCCGCTCAACGGAAAAGTTTTCCGCCATCACGACAACGAGCGGGTAACCTTTCTGCGCGCAGACCATGGCCAGCCCAATTCCGGTGTTGCCACTGGTCGCCTCAATCACCGTCTGACCGGGCGAAAGCGCGCCCCTTTTCTCGGCATCTTCGATGACGCCGAGCGCCAACCGGTCCTTGACCGAGCCGAGCGGATTGAACGCCTCGATTTTCGCGTAGAGGTTTACTCCGTCGGGTGCCAGCTTGTTGATTTTGACGACCGGCGTATTGCCGATCGTTTCGAGAATATTGTTATGCCTGCGGCCCATCGATCGATTATAGCCATGAATCGTTAGATTGGTCCGCTGTTGTCAGGCCCCGGACCCAGCTGGCTGTTTGTCAGTTTCGGTGCAAACGTCCGGCGCGATCGAAGTGATCGCGGTAGTAAGAGTTATTGAAACTGGCAACCGAAACGCTCTTTCCCGTCGAGGGGGCATGGACAAAATAACCGTTGCCCAGATAAATTGCGACATGCGAAACTCTGCGGCCGCCACGAAAGAAAAGCAAATCACCGGGTTGTGCATCACTTAATTTGATCGGTCTTGCCGCTTTGTATTGTTCCTGAGATGTTCTGGGAACGCTGAGACCAGCCTGCTGGTACGAATAGTAAACCAGCCCGCTGCAATCGAATCCTTTGGGTGTCCGCCCCCCATACACATAGGGCACGCCAACCATTCCGGTGGCGGTACGAGCCAATTGTCGGCCAAGCGGTGATTTTTGGCGCGAGGCATCGTGCGGCGATGCGAGCGGGGAGACAGCGCGGAATTTCTCTTTTGAGATGTAAACAGGCGCTGACGGTTTTCCGGCGCAACCAGCCAGGAAAAGAAGACTGAACGCAGCGAGGGCAAACGCGTGCCTGTGGGGTAAGGGGTTACTCATTTTCGTACCGGTATCGCCAGATCTTTTCGGCCTGAGTGAAATATGCAGGCTAGCAACGGCGGTTTAACCCTGCCTGAACCCGGGTCACACTATAGCCCGGCTGGGATTATGTTATATACAAGATCGGTTCCCGCCAGACTGCCAGGGACCACTATTCTGACCAGACCGCCAGCTCGTTTCCGCCGGGTTCGACAAAATGGCAACGCCTGCCGCCGGGAAACTCAAAAATATCGCGAGTGATGATGCCACCGTGTAATTTGACCTCGCTGATCATCGCTTCAAGATCCGCCGCAAAGAGGACGACAAGCGGGCTGGCGGGGCCGACGACATCGGCCTTACGAAATCCTCCGAGAAGCCGGCCATCGTCAAAGCTTGTGTAATCGGGTCCATAGTCGGTATAGGCCCAGCCGAATACATCGCCAAAAAACGCCTTGGTCTTTTCGATATCAGTTGTCAGAAATTCGACGTAATCTATTTTTCGATCGTTTGGTTTCTGGTCTGTCACGTCACACCGCCTCGTCGCAGGAATCGGGAGCAAAGCCGGGCGTCTGGTGAAAGCCGGTCGGACAATGAGTATATCGTCGGGCTATATCGCGAATACAGTCGCCGATTGTCACTGCGCGTCAAGAACGCATTGACAAAAGGGGGTCACTACCCCGGCGAACCGATCGGAAACCGGCGTCTGATAACACCGGCATTCGGTATTACCGATCCTGCGACGGACGCTCTTCCCTTGGCCGCGCCTGGTTGACCCGCATGCTACGGTCACCCAGGTCCTTGTCATTCAACGCCTCGATGGCAGCTTCCGCCTCGGTGTCATCATCCATTTCGACAAATCCAAAGCCTTTCGACCGGCCAGAGTATTTGTCAGTGATGATGTTAACGCTGCTGACGTTTCCAAACTCGCCGAAAAGGGCTTTCAATTCATCATCGGTAGTGCTGTAAGGCAAATTGCCAACATAAATATTCATAGGACCAGGCTCTTCATCATTACTATCAATAGCGGGTGAACGAGTGTACTAGATCATGGCTGCCATTACAGGTCCGCCACCCCTGACCGGCGGGCAAGGCGGAGCAAAAATGATCGATTTCCCACAGCCAGATGATTGTCTTTCGCCGCTTAGGGCGGTCTGGACACTCCAGTTGGTCGAAACGCAGTACGGTACGAGACAGGGCAGAAATATTTTCAGGTAGCTCCTGCTATCTGCGCTACCGCAATTCACCAATCGCCGTGATTGATCAGGACAAGAGTGGATCCGGCCAGTGGCGTAACGCGGACCGTGCGCAAAACGACATCCCGCCGCGCAAGGCAAGCCAGGACCCTGCCCGCGACCTGGGTGTCACTGCGGTTACTCAGGCGAATCGATTGCGCCAACCGTGTGCATTTTGATGCTGCCGAGAAACAGGCGTCCGCCTATCTCGTTGACACTGGTGACGCCCGAATACGAACCTGACCAGTCCTGCAGGTTGTATTTGACCTGGCCGGACAAATCCACACCGATAATCCATCCGAGTGGCGGAATATTCGGGCCCATGCTTTCCGGCAGACGCGCGATGACTTTCAGTAAGAAAGGCCATCCGGCTATAGCCTCGATAATTTTCTGCCGCGGTGATGGCAGGGCGATCCAGAATAAATCTTCGCCGTTAAAGGACAGGTTGTCCGGATAACCAGGCAGCTCGCTGATAAAGATATCGCGTGTTCCGGTCAGCGGGCCCTTGAGCCAGAGCCGATGTACCCTCGCTTTCAATGTCTCATTGATCAGCACATACTGATCGTTGGGACCAAGGGCAACGCCGTTTGCGAAACCCAGATTATCGATGTGAACCCGGGTCTCGCCGGTAGCGGGGTTGTAACTTAACAATCGACCGGTAAAGCTGCCCTCGATCAGGTCCAATCTCCATTGGCCCTGCCCGAACCGCTGCGAGGCATCGCTAAACCAGATCACGCCGTTTTCTGCGATATCCAGATCATCGACAAAAATCATCCGCTTGCCATTCACCGAATCGGTGAGTATTTCGATCTCACCGGTCGGGGAAATTCGTAACAAGCCGCGCGTTGAGTCGGCGACAACCAGCTGATACTCATCGTTAAATTGCAGGCCCAGGGGTCGTCCCCCGGTGTTTACCCAGTCATCAATTACCGTGCCGTCGGCCAGGAAGCGAACGATGCGACCATCCTGCAGTCCGGTATAGAGCAGGCCGCTGGGGCCAGAGGTAATGTCCTCCGGGCCTTCGCCGATACCGGGCGTCAGACGCATCACTTCGGACAGCCGGTCGTTCCGCCCGAAAACGCCACTCATCCCCGGATCGGCGTCAGGCTGCCAGCCCGGTGGGGATATCGGGACTGGCCAGAAAAAGAGCCAGGCCAAAAGTGCAACCAAAAAAATTTGGAAAATCAGCAGCAGGTTTTTCAGTAATTGTGGTTTCCACACTGGCATACGGCTCCTTGTCGAGCGCCTGCAGACGCCCAGGCTATCGGGCATGGGTCCTCGTTTCCTCATCCCGGAGCCCTGACCATGATTATCGCAAGGTTTTGCAGGAGCCTGCGGCGCCGGAATTGTCGACTTATTCAACCGCAATGGCGACTGGTCTGTCTTCCTATCCAGCTACCGTCTTGTCGCCCTTGGCGATATTGGTTGCCAGGGCGATCATCGAGCTCAGGTCGGCAAGCTGTGCCGGGATAACCAGCGTATTGCCTTCCTTGGCCAGGTTGCCGAATTGCTCGACATACTGCTCTGCGATGCGCAACTGCATGGCTTCGGCGCCGCCTTTCTCGGTAACAGCCGCTGCGATGCGCCGCATACCTTCGGCTGTCGCCGTCGCGACGGCCATGATGGCCTGTGCTTCACCCGCGGCCTCGTTGATCTGCTTTTGTTTGGCCGCTTCTGATTCCTTGATGACACGCTGCTTCTCGCCTTCTGCCTCGTTGATCTTGGCGTCGCGCTCGCCCTCCGAGGTCAGCACGACGGCACGCTTTTCACGCTCCGCTCGCATCTGTTTTTCCATCGCAGTGAGTACATCATGTGGCGGGTTGATATTCTTGATCTCATAGCGCAGGACTTTGACGCCCCACGGGTCGGATGCCTTGTCGAGTTCAGAGACGACGTTCTGATTGATCATCGAGCGCTCCTCGAATGTCCGGTCCAAGTCGATCTTGCCGATTTCGCTACGCAGGGTGGTTTGCGCGAGCTGGACAATGGCCCAGACATAATCGGAGATACCATACGACGCTCTGCTGGCGTCGAGCACCTGCATGTACAGGACCCCGTCAACGCCCACCTGGACGTTGTCCCTGGTAATGCAGATCTGTTCCGGGATATCGACCGCCTGCTCTTTCAGCGAATGCCGATAGGCCACCCGATCAAAAAACGGAACCAGTATATGAAAGCCGGCTTTCATTGTGCGGCTGAATTTTCCGAGCTTCTCGACCACGTATGCGCTTTGCTGCGGTACGACCACAGCCGTTTTCGCAATAATGATGACGGCGACGATAACAGTGACAATTGCGACTATCAGGGTATCCATTGTTTCTGTCTCCTTAACAAATCCGGGTTGGTATCTGCGGCTAGTCCTGAGTGACGTGCAGGATCAGGCCTTCCGTCTTTACGACCCGCGCTCGCCCGCCTGCTGGTATGGTGTTTTCGCCGACGTTTCTGATGGTCCAATCTGTTCCGCGGTGGCTGGCTCGTCCCTCTGCGCCGGCCGCCAGATCGTCAGTGACTTTGACCGAGTCACCCTCGAGACTCCCTCTGAAACCAGGCGCTGTGCCCCTCATTTTCAGGTACAGACTCCTGCGAAAGGTAAACATGGATATCAGCGAAAGAGCTGCGAATAACAACCACTGCGTCCACTCCGGCATAGCCAGCCCCAGCAAATCGAGAATTCCGACGATCAGGGCCGACAGCCCGATAAACACCAGGTAAAACTGAGCGTCGATCACGAACATCTCGGCGCCCAGTATGATCGTGCCCAAAACGATCCATCCCCACCACAACATCAGACTTCTCCCGCCGGAATTTCAGTGCATCACTATACAGTGGCCGGCTTTGTCGGTGCCAGCAGGAAAAGCTGCGAACTAAGGAAATCAATTTCCTGCGGAACTGTTTTTGCCGAGTGCCTGACGACGAAAACAAAAAAATGCGAAATTCTGCTTTGCGCCCCCCGGCGTTGTATGTGTTTGTGACGCTTGATCATATAGCTGAAATTCAGACCCCAGTTCCTTGCCGATATCCTGCTCATCGTAGCGAACGACATCCAGACCACTGCAGCGCGTCGGGCCATCCATCGCGAATCCGCCGATAATCAGCTTGCCGTCGGCAGCCAGGCTGTTTTTCAGGGCCGCGACGTATTTCTTGCGGTCTTCGGAATCCGTTAGAAAGTGAAAAGCGGCACGATCATGCCAGAGGTCATATTTTCGCTGCGACGTGAACGCGGTGATATCGGCTTCAATCCACTCTACGCAGTTGGCTTTCTCGCCCAGCCGATCTATGGACTTCGCGAGGGCTGTGCCGGAAATATCGAGTACCGATACGTCGCTGAATCCTCTCTCGAGCAGACAATCGACTAGAACCGAGTCGCCGCCCCCGACATCGATGATGGCGTCTTTCCTGGACACGCCGGAAGCGCCAATCAGCCGCAGCGATAAACGGGGCGTTTCCTGGTACCAGCTTACTTCGTCGGGCGCCTTGCCGGCGTAGACCGATTCCCAATGTGCTTTCCTGTTCATTCCCGTCGCCGGTATGAGTCGATATGCGAACTGGTCCGCCGCCGCGCTCTACAAAAGAAAGGCTGGCGGCCCAAGCCCGCATCGTAAAGGAATGCAGAGCAAACGGCGATGAGAATGTCCGGAACTCACTCGCTCCGCATTTTTGTGAACCAGCGCCGCTCTAGGGGCAAATCGCCATGCTAGATTCAGCTCGAGAGCCAACTTGCCCGAAAAACAGGGGATAGGCAACCATGACCGCCAACGAAACCGTGATTCGCGCGCTTTTGATCGAAAACGATGCCGAGGATCGGAGATTTGTTTGCGAGCAGCTGAAAAAAGCCGCGAGCGTTTCATTTGACCTGACCGATGTCACGTCACTCGAGGAGTCAAAGCCGCTGCTCGGCGATGAAAAAAGGGGATTCGACGTTATCATGCTGGGTCTGGCCCAGCCTGGGTGTGACGGTCTTGAAGCGCTGGACAGGATATTGCCCCTGGCCGGGGATTCACCGGTAGTGGTTTTTTCCGGGCACGACCTCCGTGAGCTTGGACTGCAGGCGGTTCGTTGCGGAGCCCAGGATTACCTGGTCAAGGGTAAGTTCGATTGCGAGCTGCTGATCAGAACATTGCGCAACGCGATTGAACGAGCGCGGACCGAAGTCGCGTTGCAAGCATCGGAAAAAAAATTCCGTACTCTGTACGAGAATGTCGTCGCCGGCGTTTTTAGTTCGACGCTGGACGGGCAGTTTATTTCGGCAAACCCGCGCATGGTCGAGTTGCTGGGATACGACAGCGAAGAAGAATTAATGAAAATTGATATTCCCAGCCAGATTTACGTTCGTTTCGAAGAACGCCAGAAATGGATCGAGCAGGTACATGCTTCGGGCGGAATGGTTAACGCAGAGCTGAGATTAAAGCGCAAGGATGGCCGCGAGATTACGGTGCTTGAAAACTCGAGCCTCGCACTGGACAAGGACGGCAACCCGTCTCATTACCATGGCACGTTGATAGACGTTACCGAGCGCGTTCGGGCTGAGACCGAACTACGCAATAGCGAACGGCGGTTTGAACTTGCAGTCAAAGGATCGGCTGACGGGCTGTACGACTGGGATTTGGTCTCAGGCCAGGTATACACGTCTCCGAGGCTGGTGGATATCCTCGGTGTCGACTTGCAATTCGATACCGAAAGTTTTCAGAAATTCACCGGTATGATTCACGCGGACGATCTCGCTTCTTTTAAAGAAGCCCTGGTCACACACCTGAAAAACGACAAGGCTCTCAATGTCGAGTTCAGATTGGCGGATGGGCATGGCGGGTATAAATGGTTGCAGGCCAAGGGTCTGTCGGTGCGCGATGCCAGCGGGCGGGCGACCCGCATGGCTGGTTCGGTGGCCGATATTGGCGAACGCAAAAAAGCAGAGGAAGCGCTGCGCAGCAGTCAGTCATTCTTTCAGCTCATTCTGAACTCGGTGCCGATCAGTCTCGCCTACGTGGAAAGAGACGAAACGATTACTTTTGCCAATCAAAATTATCTCGACTGGTTCCGAGTGAGAAAGCATGAGCTGATCGGCAAGCGCATCAGGAACATTACGACGCCTGAGGCATACGCGATTATTCAGCCGCGCATAGACAAGGTCCTGACGGGTGAGGTCGTAACCTATTCGGCGGGCGCTGAAAGAGATATGCAGGAGTTCGAGCTTGAGGTGACGTATGTCCCGCATAAAGATGAGCAGGGCAAGGTCATCGGATTTTTCTCGGTAGTGAAGGACATGACCCAGCACCGGAGACTCGAAGCCGAATTGCGCCAGGCGCAGAAAATGGAAGCTGTTGGACAGCTGACCGGTGGCGTCGCTCATGATTTCAATAACTTGCTCAGCATAATTGTCGGCAACCTCCAGTTGCTCTTACGGCCGCTTCAGGAACAGCGGCAACTCAAAGCGCTGGCAGAGTCAGCGCTGAAGGCGGCGCTTCGTGGCGCCGATCTGACGAAGCGCCTGCTTTCACTGTCTCGCCGTCAGGTACTGGAGCCACGGCTGCTGGATTTGAATGAGCTGGTGGCAGGTATGGACGAACTGCTGCGGAGGACCCTGGGAAGCAATATCGAAATAACCACTCGCTTTGAAAGTAATTTGCATCTGGCCACCATCGATCCGGGACTACTGGAAAACGCGTTGCTGAATCTTGCAATAAACGCGCGCGACGCCATGCTGGACGGCGGACAGCTTGCAATTGAAACCAGCAATCTGAATATCAGCGATAAAAGTTGCGGGGAGTTTCCCGATGCCCCGGCAGGCGAGTATGTTTTATTAACCGTCAGCGATACCGGTTGTGGCATGTCACCAGATATTGTTGATCAGGCCTTTGAACCGTTTTTCACGACCAAGGATGTCGGTAAAGGAAGCGGTCTCGGGCTCAGTATGGTCTATGGATTTGTCGAAAAATCAGGCGGGTATGCCGGAATCCGCAGCATCGTAGGCAGCGGCACCAGGATCAGGCTGTTGTTCCCCAGGGCGAGTGACATAGCCAGCAGCGGCGAAAGCCAGATCATCGAACTCGAGATGCCCGCAGGCGACGAATGCATCCTGGTCGTCGAAGACGACAACGACGTGCGCCAAACGACGATCGCACTGTTGGAGGAATTGGGCTACCGGACGCTTGAAGCGGGCGATGGGCCGTCTGCGCTGCGAATTCTCAATTCTCACCCGGAAATTGACCTCCTGTTTACCGATGTCATGATGCCAGGTGGTATGCGTGGTCCGGTGCTGGCGCAGCGGACTGCGAAAATCAGACCCGACCTGCCGGTTTTGTTTGCCACCGGATTTGCTGAGAGCACGATCATGTACAAGGGCATGGAAGCCAGCCCGGATCGGGTAATTTGCAAGCCATACGGGCACGATGAGCTTGCCCGTAAACTCCGCCACCTGCTCGATCAGTGGCGCGACAACCAGTCGAGCATCGCCGGGTAGAAAAAAATTGCCTGCCTGAGGCTATAATCCCGATCAGCGTCATACGATTATTTGCCGGCTGTCGGCCACATCGCAATTTCGGGCCTGTTATGAACAAATTTCCTCATTTGCCGATTCCTTCGGCTGCGCAAACACCGTTGATCAGACACATGTTTGGCACTTTTTTCCGGGGCGTGATCATTATCGCGATTCTGTACTGGTGTCTCGAAGCCTGGGTCGGATTATCTGACGGGCACTATCGGAGTTTTTTGGATGGGCTGACCAGTCCCGGCGACGAAGATCTGATGCACCGGGTTATCACGATAACCACAATCCTGCTGCTAGGCATGGCTGCCAGCGCTTTCGTTGGCCGCTTCCGGGAGGCAAAGCAGAGTTTGCAGGAAAGTCAGCACTGGTTGAGCATCATGAGCGATGCCAGTTTCGAAGGCATTATCGTTTCGGAATCCAGTAAGATCGTTGCGGTCAATGAGCAGGCGTGTCGCCGGCTTGGGTACAGTCGCGAGGAGCTGCTCGGGCGCGACATTGTCGGTTTGGTTGATGAGCAAAGCAGTCGCGAAGTCGTCAGCCATTTGTCAGAAGATATACCCGATCCGTATGTTGTTACCGCTGTCCGCAAGAACGGTGAAAAAATAGTGGTCGAAGTTCGCGCCCGGAACCTGAATATGGAAGGCAAACACATTCGCGTATCGGCGTTGTGGGACATAACCAGGCGTCGGGACGCGGACAAAAATCTGCGTGCCTACGAAAGTCAGCTTCGCTCGGTGGCGTCACGGCTGGCCCTTGCCGAAGAGGAGGTCAGGCGGGAATTTGCAATCGCCCTGCACGATACCGTCGCGCAACAATTAAGCGTCGCTCGCCTTAAGCTGGGGGTGCTTTTACAGGACACCAATGAAGACAAGAGCTTCGAGGCGTTGAGAGACATTTGTGAGTTGATCGATAAGTCGATTCGCCAGACGCGGACGCTGATTTTTGATCTAAGCCCGCCGGTGCTATATGAATTGGGGTTTGTCGCGGCCGCCGAGTGGCTGGGTGAAAAACTCAGCAAGAAACACAACATCGAATGCACAGTCGAGCACTCGGAAGACGAAATATTGCTGGATCAGGATCTCCGTGTAACGATGTATCAGTTGCTTAGAGAGCTTTTGATAAATGTCATCAAACACTCGAAAGCGAAGTCGGCGGTAATCAATATTTCGGAAACCGGTGATTCGTTGGTGGTGACGGTAACAGATGATGGCTGCGGCTTTGAGCGCAGCGTCGTCGGCGACGGTTTCGGTTTATTCAACGTACGTGAACGACTAAAACCGCTGGGCGGAAAGATGACTATTGACAGTGAGCCGGGCAAAGGGTCCTGTGTGGGGATAGGCGTTCCATTACGTTCGAGGGTGGCCTGAAATGACGATCAAGATCCTGCTGGCTGACGATCACCAGATTTGCCGGGAAGGCCTGCGCGTATTGCTGAATCAGCATGAGGGATACGAGGTTGTCGGCACGGCCAGCAGCGGCAGCGAGGTAGAGCGCATGGTGCGCCACCTGAAACCGGATCTGGTGGTTATCGATATAGCGATGCCTGGCTTGAACGGGATTGAAACGACTCACAGACTGAGCAGGCTGCACCCTGATGTCCTTGTCATCGCGCTGACGATGCATGATGACAGGCGTTTTATTGCCGGTATGTTGCACGCGGGTGCGCGTGCATATGTCCTGAAAGAAACCGCCGTTGAGGAATTGGTGCTGGCGATAAAGGCAGTCAGAAGCGGGCAGATTTATCTCAGCCGATCGCTGACCGACAAATACACCGACCAGATTCCCGCACTGGTCAAGGAAGGAGAGAAATCGCTTCCAGCGCAGCTGACCGGGCGGGAGCGTGAAGTTTTACAGTTGCTTGCCGAGGGAAACAAGACATCCCGGATTGGGGAACTGCTGCATGTGAGCGTCAAAACTGTAGAAACCCATCGCAGCAACATGATGAAGAAACTCGACATGAATAATGTGGCTGATCTGACCCGCTATGCGATCCGCGAAGGGGTGATTTCCCTGGACGCGTAGTGTGCTTGTACCTAAGCCAACCTGTCAGGCGCTGGATAGCCTTCGGCGCCAGACAGCAGCAGTCTGCGATATTCGCCCTTGCCATAATGGATATGTCTTTCAAAATGCGCCGAATACCTTGCACTTTCTACGGCGCTGCGCTTAGCTTAGATACACGGTCGGTAAACAGCGGGAGATGACTTGGGTGCCCCCGAAAAACGTCTGTTGGTAATAGATGATGAGGCGGAGATTCTGCGATTTATCGGAGAGGTCGCGCGCGGGCAGGATTTCGAGGTCAAGCTGACCGGCGATGCCAGCCAGTTCCGACGTGCGGTGCAGGAATTCGACCCAAGCTTTATCGTGATGGATCTGCAGATGCCGGACGCCGATGGGATCGAGTTGATTCGTTACCTGGCGGATGAAGAGTGCCAGGCGGCAATACTGGTGATCAGTGGGTTGGATGACAGGGTCCTGAAATCGGCGGAAAAACTCGGCCGCAGCCTCGGGTTGAGAATGGCTGGTTGTCTGACCAAGCCGATCATGCTGGAGGACCTGGAAACGCTGTTAACCGCGGTTCCAGGCGGCGATATGCGACTGACCCGCGAAATGATCCAGAGCGCCATCGACGATGGTCAGATGGTGCTGCATTACCAGCCGAAGGCGAGGTTGCGCCTGACCGGGCCGATTTATATGTGTGGCGCCGAAGCATTTTTACGCTGGCAACACCCTGTGCAGGGGCTGATGATGCCAGGCTCGTTTCTCGCGAAAGCGGAGGAACTCGGCCTCTCCAGTGAGTTGTCCAAATTCGTCGTCCAGCAGGCGATGGAGGCCAACGCCGAGTGGGCGGAAAAGGGAGAGGAAGTCGTTATCGGTGTGAACGTATCCGCCACCCAGCTCGCCGATGATGAATTCCCGGATATGGTTGAGGAAATGCTGGCACGCTATGAGGTGCCGGCGGACCGGCTGATGCTGGAGTTATCCGAGACATCGGCGATGACCGATGCCGAAGAAAGCCTGGCCATGCTTAATCGCTTGCGTGAAAAAGGCGTGGAGCTTTGTCTCGATGATTTTGGCACCGCATCGTCGCCGTTGCTGATGCTGTACCGGATGCCCTTTTCCGAGGTCAAGGTCGATACCAGTTTTATTCTCGAAGTACGGCGCAGTGAGGAGGCCCGCGCGATTGTCGCAGCGGTCGTCAATCTGGCCCATGCACTGGGGTTGAACGTTTGTGCGGAGGGCGTGGAGTCCGAGCCGACGCTGGCGTTTCTGCGATCCGTCGGCTGCGATATTGCCCAGGGATATTACGTCTGCAAGCCGCTGCCAAAAGACCGCGCGTATCGTTTTCTTGCCCGCTGGACAAAACATGTTGAAGAACAAGAGAAGAAGATTCGCGAGCAATGGTCGATGGCAGGTTGAGCGAGGCTTTGTCCGCCAGGGACACACAATCTTCGCAAACACTGATTTTACTTAATCCC
>CAZMOM010000001.1:3849-16992 GCA_964568075.1 uncultured Gammaproteobacteria bacterium | reverse complement strand
CTTAATCCCGACTCATACCGCTCTTTAAACCCATGCATGTCTCCAGGCGTCGAAGGAACAAGATACCGATGCTGGAGAGTTTATGGATGCCTGTTTTGCGGCCGCATCGATGACAGAGCCTGATCCGAGACTGGATGAACAAAACCTGGTCGGTCGGGCTCAACAAGGCGATGTAGCTGCCTTCGAGACGCTTTATCGTCAGCATGTTGGCCGGGTATTTGCCTTGTGTCTGCGAATGACCGGGCAGCCTGCACTGGCGGACGATTGTGTCCAGGAAGCGTTTATCAAGGCCTGGAGCAAATTGTCCGGGTTCCGAGGGCAGAGCGCGTTCGGGACCTGGCTGCACCGCATAGCGGTTAACCAGGTTCTCGGGCAAAAACGCAGCAGTCAGCGTCAGGGCGCACACCTCGAGGTACTGGCGGGCGAGTTCAAAGAGAGATCAGAGCCTGCGTCAGATGGTCAGGAGTTCGATCTCGAAAACGCGATCGCCAGATTGCCGGCAGGAGCCAGGGACGTTTTGTTGCTCTGCGGTGTATATGGCTACAGTCATGAGGAGACGGCCGGCATGCTGGGAATCGCGACGGGGACAAGCAAGGCCCAACTGCACAGGGCGAGACGACTACTGAAAGATCAGATGGATCGGTGAGATGAATACACGACAAACAGACGACAACGCTGATTCCCGACTGGACAAGGCGCTGGCTGAACTGCCACGCGAGCTTGCACCGGGTCGCGAACTTTGGCCGGGCATCGCCGAGGCGATAGCGAATGGCGACGACGCAGATCGGCGGACCAGCCGTTCAAACAGCGGTCGGCCGCTTCTGGTGAGGCTTGCGCTGGCTGCGTCTTTAGTGGCGGTGTCATCGCTGGCGACGGCGTGGTGGATGGGCCGGGGGTCGACCGACCGGGCATTGATCGCCGCTGGCAAACCATTCTCGGCACTTGTCGGTCCGGTGATATTGCCCGCAAGCTACGATGAAACCCGCGTGCCCGGGGCGCGATATTTGCAGGACCGGGCGGAACTGGTCCAGGCGCTGGAAGAACAGATTCTGTTGTTGCCTGAGGAGACGCAGAAGAAGGTAGCCGGAGACATAAAGGTTATTCACGATGCGCTGAAGGACATCAGCATGGAGCTGACCGGCGACCCCGGCAATGTCCTTCTTCAACAGTTGCTGCTGGCGATGTATCAAAGAGAACTGACTTTACTTGACGATTTAAATCAGATGACCGCGGCCATGAAGGCCCAACGGACAGAGAAAAGGACCGAAATATGAACAAGTGGATGCTGCTGCTAGCCGGACTGGCGTTGTCTTCGGCCGCACTGGCGGGCGAGGATATTGACAGGACCCTGGATGCGGATGCCAATGGTAAGGTGCTCGTTTCGAACGTGGCCGGATCCGTTGTTATCCACGGCTGGAAATCGAAGAAAGTCAGGGTGACCGGCGAGCTGGGCAGGGGTACCGAGGAGCTGGTCTTTGAGCGCGACGGATCAAACATTGAAATCCGGGTGGAGATCGAAGGAGGCAGGCACGGCAGGTACGGCCGGGTCGACGATACGGATCTTGAGATCTGGCTGCCTCTCGACAGCGAAATAAAGGTCGTGACGGTAAGCGCCGACATTGAGGTAGAAGATGTGCATGGCGAGCAGCACCTGCAAAGCGTCAGTGGAGAGGTTGATACAGAGATCTGGGAAAATGACCTTGAGATCCGCTCCATCAGCGGTGACGCGACGGTAAAAGGCAACGGGAAGGACACGCTGGTAACGATCAATCTGATCAGCGGAGATGTGGAGATCGAAGATGTATCCGGCGAAATAGAGGCTCAGTCGGTCAGCGGCGATTTCGAACTCGAACTCGATGATATCAACCGTGCGCGCGTTCGCTCGACCTCGGGCGACATGGATATTTCAGGGAAAATGACCAAGGGTGCCAAACTGATGGTCGAGACCATCAATGGTGATGTCTTTATCGTGCTGGATGGCCCGGTGAACGCCGAGGTCGAAATTGAAACCTTTAACGGTGAAATCGATAACTGTTTCGGCCCGGAACCGATCCGGACAAGACGATATGGTCCCGGGCGCGAACTTGAATTTACCGAAGGCGACGGAAATGGCGAGATTCGCATCAATACACTGAATGGCGACGTAAGCCTGTGTACGGATTGAAACGTTTGACTTTCCGTTAGCCGGTATACGACGCGGTTCGTGCAATAATAGTCATGAAAGTCCTTATCGTATTGGTGGTACCCGATGGCCCTGATGGCAGAACTCAAACGACGGCGGGTATTTCGCGTCGCTGCCATGTACGGCTTCGCCGCCTGGCTCATAACTGAAGTCTCTGCCACGGTTTTCCCGGCCTTGTTCGTGCCGGACTGGGCCATCACATTTGTGGTGGTCCTGTTAATCACCGGTTTTCCCATTGCAATGATCCTAGCCTGGATATTCGATGTCGGGGCCGGCGGGATCGTTCGTACGGCTATAGTGTCTGACAGCCAGCGTGAGATGGATAGCGGCCGCGGCCGCGCTCTATACACAGGACTGCTGATCACGGCAACCGCGCTGCTGACGCTGGCGCTGTATCACTTCGGCCTGAAAGGCTATAACTGGATCGCGGACGACCAGCCGAACTCCATCGCTGTCTTGCCCTTCGAAAACATGAGTAACGATCCCGGAAATGATTATTTCAGCGACGGGATATCTGAAGAGTTGCTCAACCTCCTCGCCAAAATCCCCAACCTGCAGGTTACGGCGAGGACCTCGTCGTTCGTTTATCGCGGCGAATCGGTGGACGCGCGCGAGGTGGGCAGAAACCTGGGTGTAGCCACGGTGCTGGAGGGCAGCGTGCGTTGGTCTGGCGACGACCGGATCAGGATTACCGCGCAGTTGATAGACGTCAGCAACGGATTCCATCTGTGGTCGGAGACCTATAACCGCGAGCTCAAGGATATTTTCGAGGTACAGGACGATATCTCACGAAAGATTGTCGATGCGCTGAAAATCCAGCTGGTCGGCGAAGAGCCGCCGGTGCTGGCTGCCACCTTGAATGCACCGCCGACGGGCGATTTGCAGGCATACCAGTATTATCTGGAGGCGCGTCACAAATGGCGCCAGCGTGGCGAGCGTTCCCTGACCGACAGCATCGAGCTGTTCCAGAAGGCGCTCGCACTGGACCCCAGTTATGCCCGCGCCGCATCGGGGCTTGCTGCAGCCTATGTCGTGCTTGCCGGTTATTCGGATCTTCCCGAGGAGGAGGGTCAGAAGCTGGCGCGGGAGGCGGTTTACAAGGCGCTGGCGCTTGACCCGACGCTGGCGGAAGCACACTCGGTGCTCGCGCTGATCAATGTGGAGCACCTGAACTGGTCGGATGCGGAGTCCGATTTTTACAACGCGATTTCGCTCGATCCCAATGACGCGACCACCCACCAGTGGTATTCGTACTTGCTGGTGCGCACAGGCCGCCTGCAGGAGGCGTTGGAGCAGGCCCTGGAAGCCCAAAGGCTGGAGCCGGACTCACCGATTATCAACAGTCATCTCGCCAGTGTGTACCTGACACTGGCAGACAATGAAAAAGCCCTGCATTACAGCGAGGAAGCGGATCGCCTCGGGCTTGCGGCGAATGTCGACATGATGCCACGCGTTCTGATCCATGTGCGGCGGGGAGAGCTGGAAGAGGCCCAGCGCTTATTTGGGACCATCTCTTCGGTCCAGGGCCATGAGCAGCAGAGTGAGTTTATTCGCATATCCATCCAGGCGATTACAGATCCGGCCGCCGCCGCGGAGCTCTTGCAGCGGGTCAACCAGGCGGGTGACGAAGTGCCGTTGCGAGAGCAGTTAAGAATGTATGTCTATTTCGGTGATCCAGGGCGTGCGCTGATTACGGCCAGGCGGATCGTCGAGTCCGACCCGAAAAAACTTGACCTGCAGATGTTGTGGTCGCCTGAGGGTGCCGCGCTCAGGGCCCAGGCCGGTTTTCCTGAAATTCTGGATTCGATTGGCCTCGTGGATTACTGGCACCGCTATGGCTGGTCCGAGATGTGCCGGGCCGGGGTCGACGGCATCAGCTGCACCTGACCGGGCTGCCAGGCCAGCGGCATAGGTTCCGCAGGGAATATTAGCCAATCGTCCCACCTTTTGGCTGCCTCGCTGTACCATAATCTACGTATTCGATTGAAACCTCTATTGCGCCCGCGAATCCAAACTGAAAGAGATCCGATCATGTTACGCATAATGAAAATTCTGGGTGGCCTTTTCGCAGGCCTGATCCTGTTTCTGATTCTTATGGCGCTGCTCCTGCCCATACTGTTTGATAAAGACGACCTCAAACAAAAACTGGCCGATGTCGTGATGGAAAAGACCAATCGCCAATTATCGATTAACGGCGATTTGAATTTTTCGGTGTTTCCGTGGCTGGCGGTGGAAGTGAATGAGCTGAGCCTCGGCAATGCCCCGGGATTTCCGGAGAAATCCTTTGCCAGTATCGATCAGGCAAGGCTTGGTGTCAGACTGCTTCCCTTGCTAAGCAAAAGGATCGAAGTGGGCATGGTCACGCTTGACGGCCTGGCGCTGAATCTCGAAATCAAGACGAACGGTCACAGCAATTGGCAGGACCTGATCTCAGAGGACGAGGACGATTCCCGGATTGAGGACGAGGAACCCGGCGTCTTTGACAGTCAGGGTATCGCCGGACTTCGTATCCGTGGTGCACAGATTGACTACAAGGATGCCGCAGCGGGGGCGCATTACACGCTGAGTGATTTTTTCCTGGAGTCGGGCGCGCTGGGTAGCGGTGAGCCGGTCAGTCTGGAAATGAACATGAAGTTGGATGATCAGATCGAAGGTCGCAGCGCCGCGGTCGAGATAAAGACGACCCTCAGCCTCGATCTGGAAGACAGTCGTTTCGATTTCACCGATCTTTCGTTGCAGGCAGATGTTGCCGCGCCGGATTTGCCCGACGGGCGGCAGCAGATTTATTTCAATACACCTGAACTCAAGATGGACCTCTCGGCACAAACGCTGGAATCCGCGTTCTACAGCATGAAGACAATGGGTCTTGATCTTACGGGTGATCTAGCGGCGAGCAATATAGTCGATGCCCCGCGGTATCGAGGACAAATAGAAGTCAGCGATTTTTCGCCGCGTGAGGTATTTAAGAAGCTGCGCATCGAGGTTCCGGTAACGGCCGACCCGGACGTTCTGACCCGCGCAAGGCTGTCGACGAATTTTGGCGGGGACACTGACAAACTGACCTTCAGCAACCTGGATATGCGGATGGATCAAAGCCAGTTAACAGGCGAAATGAGTGTTCGGAATTTCGACGCGCCGGCGGTGAGCTTTGATCTGGTTCTCGATCGGATCGAACTCGATCGCTATCTCGAGCCGAGCGCGGACACCGACGAGGAGTCGTCGGCAGCCAGGATTGTTGATATTGAACTGCCGGTCGACCTTCTGGAAGGGCTGGATGTTAACGGACGTTTCCGGATCGGGACCGTTTTGTCGGCCGGCATGACCTTTACCGACCTGCAGGCCGGAGTGCGCGTCGAGCGGAATCGTTTACGGCTGCATCCATTGTCGGCAAAGTTCTACGGCGGCACATACGACGGCGATATCCGTATGGATGGGTCCGGGGATGTCCCGGTCCTGTCGATCGATGAGAACATCAGCGGCATTCAGTTTGCGGAAATGGCAGCCGATTTGTTCAACGGTGCGCCGCTGTCCGGCACCGCAAACGGTCATGCCCGGCTTAGCGGAAAAGGCCGGACAACGGGAGAAGTCACGCGAAACCTCAAAGGCGATATTGCGTTGGCTTTGATCGACGGCGCCTGGGAAGGGACCAACCTGTGGTATGAAATCAGGAAGGCGCTGGCGGTGTTTAAACGCCAGGAAGCGCCCGCCGCGCCAACAGAAAACCGTACCTTGTTTTCGCGGATGCGGGCGACCGCGACGGTCAGCGGTGGCGTTATGATGACCGACGACCTGGTCGCCGAATTACCGTTCCTGCGCGTGACTGGCGGCGGCAGCGTTGACCTGGCCGACTCGACGATAGACATGAGTTTAATGGCGTTGATCCGTAGCGACCCGGAGCTGCAGAACGACGCATTGACCGGCGACCTGGCGGGCAAACGCCTGCCCCTGAAAATAACCGGTTCACTCGATGACCCGAGCGTCCAGCCCGATTTTGCGTTGCTGTTAAAGGAAGAAGCCAAAGAGCGGGTCAAAGAAAAGCTACTCGAAAAACTCGGTCTTGGAAGATTGCTT
Source organism: uncultured Gammaproteobacteria bacterium (assembly GCA_964568075.1). Lineage (GTDB taxonomy): Bacteria > Pseudomonadota > Gammaproteobacteria > Steroidobacterales > MnTg04 > MnTg04. The sequence continues at coordinate 10,739 of CAZMOM010000001.1, read as the reverse complement.
GCCCCACCGGCCCAGGAGCCCGAGGAACCGGCGACCGACGAGGAACCGGCGCCCGCGGAAGAAGAGCCGCAGTCGCCGGAGGAAGAGCTCAAGGAAAAAATCGAAGACAAACTTAAAGATCTCTTTGGTGGCGGATGAAAAATCTTTTTCTGACATTACTTGCTTTTTGTGCGTTTTCGGCGAGCGCAGTCGATATCCACAAACTTGATGTTCGGAAGGAGGGCGGCGTTTTCACGATCGACCTGGTCGGGTATATCGATGCACCGATGGACCAGGTTTACGATGTACTAGTCGACTACAACAATCTGGGCCGCCTGACGAGCGCCGTTGTCGAGACCCGAATTCTGGAACCTGCCGAAGACGGAACACCGCTCGTTTATACGCTGATCAAAAAATGCGTCTTTTTGTTCTGCGGGAAAATTGAAAAAGTCGAGCGGCTAGAGCTGGAGCCGCTCCACCATATTACCGCCATCGCCATACCGGAACGAAGTAATGTCGTCCACGGGCTATCCGAGTGGCACTTGAGTGAGCAGAATTGCGGCACGCTCATCAAATATCGTCAGGAACTCGACCCCGCTTTCTGGGTGCCGCCGGTCTTTGGGTCGATGATGATCAAAAAAATGATGCGGGAAGGCGGCCGGCGTGTGATTTTGCGTGTCGAGTATTATGCACGTGTCGCGGGCGGGATGGACGCCGACGAACCGCCGCCGATCAAACGCAAGCGCCGGTCGGTCGATGAGTAATTTGGCGGCAGATAACACATTCGCCAGCCGGCTGTTGGACTGGCATGCAAGCAACGGCCGCAAGGGTCTGCCCTGGCAGACCGATGCGACACCGTATCGCGTCTGGGTTTCCGAAATAATGCTGCAACAGACCCAGGTCGGGACCGTTATTCCCTACTTCGCAGCTTTCATGAAAAAGTTTCCCGATATTCTATCGCTGGCGACTGCACACGAAGATGAAGTTCTGCACCTTTGGTCCGGGCTTGGCTACTACGCGCGGGCCAGGAATCTTCACGCCGCGGCAAAGCTCGTAAAGGAACAACATGACGGCGAGTTGCCGGTTTTTCTGGATCAGCTGGTGCAGCTTCCCGGTATTGGCCGCTCGACGGCGGGCGCGATCCTGGCGCTGTCACACGGGAAGCGTTTCGCCATTCTCGACGGCAACACCAAGCGCGTGTTGGCGAGGTATCACGAAATCGACGGTTGGCCGGGAAAGGCCGACACGCTGGGAAAACTATGGGCGCTGGCGGAGCTACATCTGCCAGACCGGCAACTGCGCCGGTACACGCAGGCGATCATGGATCTGGGTGCAACGGTTTGCCGGCGGCAGCCGGATTGCCCGAACTGCCCGGTCGCGTGCGGCTGCAAGGCGAGGACGAGCAGGCGGCAGCTGGCCTGTCCGGGCAAAAAACCGGCCGTGCATAGAAAGCACAAGGAGATCGTGATGTTGATTGCCCGTCAAGCGGATGGTTCGGTGTATCTCGAACGGCGTCCGCCCAGCGGAGTCTGGGGCGGTCTTTGGAGTTTTCCTGAAATCGGCCAGGCCGGGGAAGCGAGCAAATGGTGTGGGCAAAAGCTGTCATGCCGGGCGGACAGGGTCCGTGAACTCGGTAAGATCAGACACGCTTTGACCCACTTCGAGATGACGATTTACCCGGTGCTGGTCGATGTATCGCCGCAAGGCGTTGCCGATCAAGACATGGATAGCGCTGACCGGGTCTGGTATAACGACGGCGCTTCGCGGCCGATTGGTCTGGCTGCGCCGGTGAGCCGGTTGATGAAACGTTACGCCAATACGCGGGAGGCAGGCTGATGGCACGAAAAGTGCAATGTGTACGCCTGGGCAGAGAAGCCGATGGCCTCGATGCGCAGCCGTGGCCGGGCGAGCTTGGCAAGAAAATCTATGAGCAAGTTTCGAAGGAAGCCTGGCAGGAGTGGCTGGCGCACCAGACCATGTTGATCAACGAATACCGTCTGGTCCTGATCGAACAGAAAGCGCGTCAGTTTCTCGAAAAAGAAATGGATAATTTCTTTTTTGGCGCGGGATCGGAAAAACCGAAAGAGTTCGTCGAACCCGATCCGAAGTAAGCCACGGAGTCTACGCCGCGGGCATACTTTCTACCGCATGGACTCCTGGCCCAGTTCCAGATATTGCACGCTAAACAACTTGTCAGGGTCGGTCCAGACCTTGCGCACAGCAAACCCGGCTTCGCCAGCGAGGTTGGCAAACTCCTGTAACTCATATTTATGTGAGCATTCAGTCAATATATATTCGCCGGCCACAAAATCGATACGCTGACCGGCTATGTTGACCGACTGGTCTTCGTCGCTGACCAGGTGCATTTCGATCCGGCCCTTGTCTTCGCTGTAGATCGCGCGATGCGTGAACAGATCGAGGTCGAAATCGGCGCCAATTTCGCGGTTAAGCCGCGTCAGAAGATTCAAATTAAAACGGGCGGTTACGCCAGCCGAATCGTTATAGGCGTCTTCCAGTGTCGCCGTGTCTTTTTTCAGATCCACTCCGATCAGCAAACCGCCACCCTGACCGGCCTCGATCGCCATGACACCGAGCAGTTGTTTGGCCTGCAGCAGGCCGAAATTGCCGATCGTCGAACCTGGGAAAAATACCAGGTTTCTTTTCGCCGGCGTGACTGGAGCTGGCAAATCGAACGGTTGGGTGAAATCCGCGCAGACCGGCAGGATTTCCAGATCGGGGTAATCGCTGGCCAGCGTCCGGGCCGCTTCGAGCAAGTGATCGCCGGAAATATCGACCGGGATAAACGCGGCCGGGTTGTTGAGGTGATCGAGCAGAATTCGGACTTTCACGCTCGAGCCTGCGCCAAGTTCAACGACGGTCACCCGCTCGCCGATCAGCTCACACATTTCAGAGATATGAGCATTAAGAATGCCCAGTTCGGTCCGGGTCAGGTAGTACTCGGGCAGTTCCGTGATTTGATCGAACAGGCGCGATCCCTCTTCGTCATAGAACCACTTTGGCGACAGCCGTTTGTCGGGCTGTGACAGGCCTTCCAGGACTTCCTGCCTGATGTCGCCGGTGGGCGGGTGGTAGTCGATCAACGTGATGGGTTTTTTGGCCGGCTCACTCACGCGGTTTCATCCCGGGCAAGACGGATGCCGCTGAACTGCCAGCGGGAATCCGGGTAAAAGAAGTTGCGATAGCTGGCGCGAATGTGATTGACCGGTGTCGCGCAGGAACCACCACGCAGTACCATCTGGTTGCACATAAACTTCCCGTTGTATTCACCCAGCGTGCCTGTCAGCGGCTTGAAGCCCGGGTAGGGCGAGTAACTGCATGACATCCATTCCCAGACATCGCCATATACCTGCGCGAGACCCGGTCCGCCGGCTCCGGCCGGGTGCAAAGAAGTATCGGGGTCTGATCCAAGGAGATTGCCGGTCACCTCCTGGCCTGCCGCCAGCGCCTCCCATTCAGCCTCACCCGGCAGTCGCGTACCCGCCCAGCGTGCATAGGCATCCGCTTCGTAATAACTGACATGACAGACCGGCCGGTTCGGGTCCAGCGGCTGTTCGCCGTGCAAGGTAAATTCCGTCTGCAGGTCGTCGGACCAATAGAGCGGGTGCGCCCACAGTTGTTGCTGAATCGTCGCCCAGCCATCGGACAGCCACTGCTCGGAAGTCTGATAGCCACCATCGTCGATAAACTCCCGAAACTCAGCATTGGTTACCAGGCGGCTGGCCAGGCCGCCACCATGTAACAGTTCCCTATGTCGTGGCGTTTCGTTGTCGAAACAAAAGCCAGTGCCGTCGGCCCCGGTTTCGACCGTACCGGTGGGGATCGGCAGGTAGTTTATCGCTGGCGGGGCGGGGCATCGCTCCAGCTCCAGCTCACGGTATGCGGGTTTCAGCGGGTTGCAGGACAGCACGTGCTTGATATCGGTCAGGATCAGTTCCTGGTGCTGTTGCTCGTGATTTAGCCCCAGCTCGATCAGCGAAGCCAGTTCCCGGTCGTCGCTCTTTTTATCGAGCAGCGCCAGCAGATGGTGATCCACGTGTCGCCGGTAGCTGAGGATTTCGTCCAGGGTCGGCCTGGAAAGTAGCCCGCGCTCGGGCCGCCGGTGCATTTCGCCGGCCGTGTAGTAATAGGAGTTGAAAAGAAAGTGAAACTTGTCGTGAAATTCCCGGTAGCCGGGTACATGAGCACAGAGCGCAAATCGCTCGAAAAACCAGGTCGTATGCGCGAGATGCCACTTGCTTGGGCTGACATCGGTCATGCTTTGAACAACCGTGTCCTCGGGCGCCAGCGGCGCGACCAACGCTTCGGTGAGCTGCCGGACAGACTGGAATTGGGACGCCAGGGACGGTTGCTCGGCACTGGAAAGCGACTGCGGGTGCGGGGGGCTCATGACTCAGTCCGGACTTAGGGCCATACAGGGTAACGGTCGCGGCAAATGACTGTCAAAAGCCTTGCCCGGCCCCGTAGCGAAACCCCGTGTTTCTTGACTCAGAACGGGTGCTCGCGTTTAATACGCGCCTCTTTTCAAGCAGACCAGATAGCGGGGTCGCGAAGCGACAAGGTAGAGTAGCGGACTGAAAATAGGGCCAGATAGCTCAGTTGGTAGAGCAGCGGACTGAAAATCCGCGTGTCGGCAGTTCAATTCTGCCTCTGGCCACCATTTCCTTCGACCTTGGGCCAGATAGCGGGGTCGCGCAGCGACAAGGTAGAGCAGCGGACTGAAAATCCGCGTGTCGGCAGTTCAATTCGACATGCAGGATGCACTAGTGTCGCGGAGGGCATGGATGCCCGAGAGCGACCTGCCTCTGGCCACCAATTCAAATCAACGAGTTAGGGACGACTCATTGGTCTGAATCCCCTCCGAAATCGCCTCAGGTGCCCATTTGGTGCCCACTTCGGCGCGGCACCAGTTGCTTTACTTCATTTTGAGCGTCCGCTTCGGAGGTCAAAGCAGGCAGGCCCCGTGCGAACACGGAGCCAACCGCTACTGACGTCCAATCGAAACAAGTATTCACTGTCCAATTATGCGGCGAGCCGCTCCGATCGGTCCAACGCTCTAATCTGCGAGCCCACAAGCTCATAACTCGCAGACACTTTCGCCACATTCTGAGGATCGAACTTGCTGAGACTCATAACGCCGTGATAAACGCGCATGATGTCCTGAAGGTGCTTCTTAATGAACTGATCCGGATCGGGCAGCCACCCTACTTTTCCTTCCTTGTAGTAAATCAGTGCGGTCAGGCCCCAGACAATTGGCGCAATAAACCCTTTTCAGGCCTGGGGTACGTTGGTGATTCGCCAATGGAGTACCCCCCTTTTTGGCCCTGACTGCTAAATCATTGAAACAAAAGGTAAAATCGATGTTATTGGATAATTCGATCGGTTGGCCATATGGAAAATCTTTGAACCAGTCCCTCTAAATAGTGTGATGTTTATGCAATATTTCGCAGATGCGAAAAGCGACCACGGCAATTGCTCTGGCAACCCTGCTACCGGATTGGGCGTCCACCTCCGACATTAATAGTGTTCATAAGTGGCTGCACGACGAAGCAGTCCTTTCCTATGAGCATTCTGTGCCGGCACAGTACCCCGAGATCAAGGAGCAGCGGTGAGATTTCTCAGCTTTGTTGGACACGTATCAGACTGTCGACGAAACGATCATGCACCGGAAACAGGGCAGAGAACTTTTCGAGTCCAGGCCCGAGTCACCGCACTGAATCTCCGAAGAAAATCAAAGCTACACAGATGTCCTCCGGATTACTGAGACGCATTGCAAATATTAATGGACTAATTTTTGACTCACGAATATGGCGAAAAACTAAGTTATGATATTTGATCAACAGAATATAAAAGAATCACAGACCATAGAAGCACTTGTTCCTATGGTAGATCTGTTTGCTGTGCTTGCAATTGTATTCATGATCTATGCAAGTGACGAAATTACAATAACCGAATTGACAACTGCAACCAAGATGCAAGAGGTTGTGGAAACCATCGACAAGATGAAAGAGGTTGTGGAATCTATTGAAAAGGAAAGTCAAGAAAGGATAGCAGAGGTCGAAAGGGAAAGTGAAGAAAGGATACAGGAGATTTTAGATCAGTACGAAAACGAGCCTAAAATCGTTCTGGCAAAAGAGGCGGATAAAACGTTAGAAGAAATTAAGGAAAAGCGAAGGAAAAAAGCAGAAGAGTTAGTACTTGCATTTACCGCAATGTTAGAGGCCCAAGAAAATCAAGCCGCTGATGACTATGAAGGCTTTGTAGTTAAAATTGAACAAAAGCACGAGGAAGCACTGTCAGAGGAATTGGTTTCTTTGGAGGAGCAGAAACAGGCCGAATTGGAAATCGAAAGAGCAGAGCTTAGAACAGACCTTGAAGTTGAAAAATCACAACTCAAAAAAGAACAAGAAGAAGCAGTGGAAATAGTGAGGCAGGAAAGTCTGCAAGCATTAGCTGAACAGGAATCGGAGTTGGTGATAGAAAAGATGGTAGCGCTGGCCGACCAGGAAACTAATCTGGAGTACCTAAAGGAAATGGAATTAGCTCAGGCAGAAGCGCAACACATTCATGAGCTGGTACAAACAGAAGCCGCTTTGGAGGAAGAAAAACGTCGGGAGTTAGCAAAAGCGGCGCAGGAAAAGGAAGTCGAATTGGCAAGGCAGGAAGCTGCTCTTCAGAAGCAAAAGGAAATCGTACTGGCTCAGGCAGAACTTGAAATAGCTCAGGAAAAAAGGATACACGCTCAGGAGTTGGCACAGCAAGAAGCCGTATTGGAGGACGAAAAACGTCAAGCCTTGGAAAAAGCGGCGCAGGCAGAAAAAGACGCATTAGCCGCGCAGGAAGCGACTCTTGCGGCACAGACAGCAGAGGAGTTAAGAAAGGCAGAAGCGGAA
>CAZMOM010000001.1:0-3749 GCA_964568075.1 uncultured Gammaproteobacteria bacterium | reverse complement strand
CACGCCCGGGAACTGGCACAGGCGGAAGCCGATGCGGAGGCAGAAAAACGTCAAGAGTTAGAAAGAGAGGCGCAGGCACAAAGAGACGTATTAGCCGAGCGTAAAGCTGCTCTTGATGCGCAGGCCGCACAGGAACTAAGACAGGCAGAGGCGGAAGCCGCTCAACGACTGGCACAGAGAGAAGCCGAATTGGAGGCACGAAAACGTCAAGAGTTAGAAAGAGAGGCGCAGGCACAAGAAGCCGCAGTAGCAGCGCATAAGGCTGCTCTTGAGGCGCAGAAGGCAGAGGAATTACGACAGGCAGAAGCGAAACACGCCCGGGAACTGGCACAGGCGGAAGCCGATGCGGAGGCAGAAAAACGTCAAGCGTTAGCAGAAGCGGAACAAGCAGAAAAAGACGCATTAGCCGAGCTACAAGCTAGTCTTGATGCAGAGAAGGAAAAAGCCCTGGCAGATTCAGAACAGGCTTTTGCCAAAGAGCTGGACCAGCAAATAGCGTTAACGACTAAAGTAGAGGGAGAGCTTACGCCCTTTCTCAGGGCAGCCGAAGCCAAGCAACAGATTGTCGATCTGCTCAATGAGAATTTTAAGGACTATGACGCCTCATCCGTGGAAATAGACGAAAAGACAGGAAAGGTAAGACTCAACTTCCAGGAGTCATATTTTGTACGGGGGTCTCATGAGCTATCAGAAGACATGAAAGATTTTCTCAGGATAATGATTCCCAAATATGCAAGAAGTATTTACGAAAATCAGAACGCTGCGAAGCTGGTCGAGTCTCTTAAGATTTCCGGGATGACATCGCCCGTTTATATGGGGAAATATATTGACATAAACGATACATCTCCCCGATCAGAAAGAGCACGACAGTACAATATGGCGCTGAGTAACAGACGTGCGGTCGCCATGTATAACTTTATCTTTGATGAAAGTGAGATGGGTAACTACAGGTATCGTACTAGACTGAAAAAAGATATGGGCATTGCAGCACTGGGTTTCCAGCAAGCTCAACCTGTAAGAGATGATTTAGTGGGAAAGATTGCAGATTGTATCGAGTACAATTGCAAGAAGGAACAGGCAACGATTTTGCAATTTCAATTGTATACGGAAGAGTTAGCCAGTTTTTGACTGACATAATTTAATGCGAGTTTTAGGGTAGGTATCAAAATGTTTAAATACGTATTTTTGGCAATTCTGGCGGCAATATCATATTTTGTATTTTTTTATGATGCTGTGTTTACTAACCAGTTGATCGGAACACTGTTTGTCTCGGGTATATTGGGATGCTTGCTTATATTTCTGATTTTCAAGGTTGGCTTGCACTACAAAATAAATGCGTTAAATAGATTTGCACTTTCATTCTATTTTTCTGTATTTGAGTACAAAAAAGCTCAAAAAAAACCTTCAGGCTTGAGCTATGCGAGGAGTGTGAGAGAACAGGGAGATATCGCCCTTGCTGTCAACTTTGATCCAACATTGTCGACTGCCGCCCTTAAAATTCCTGCTTCACTTTATTCAGGAAAAGATCCCTTCTTGGACAAGTTGCGGGCCAAGATTCAGGAAGCAGAAAGAATCAAGCTCAAAGCACGCCAGCTCGACGGTAAGGCGACCGTGATCTTAGAAAAAACCAAGGATCTGTTGGTGGAAAAACACCTCGCTGATAAAACACCTCCCGCACGACTGGTTGAAGTTTTTGATATAGAGAATGGCGTGGCGCATATTGTTGACGTAACCGTCGATGAGATTAAAGAACAGGGCTACGGAGACACGCCGGACTACGAAATCATTACCCGCATCGCATTTGATAATAGTCCGTATTTTTCAACTACCTTCAAATATTTTGACTCGGAGGATGTTCTTGCCATACTTTTTCGGGCGCCTTTTATGATAATTCTGCTTGGAATCATCGGTACATTTGCGGGCTTTTATCTGGCGTTAGGTCAGGGTGGAGATATTAAGTCTGGAGCTGCCGTGGCGATTGTCAGTTCGCTGGTTGGTCTGCCTGTTTCGTTGCTTATGGATTACATAAACACGTTATTTCCAGACAAAAGTCGATACCAACAGGCGTTTAATAAGTATAAGGAAAGTCTGGAAATCCTGTTTAATCACGAAAGAGAGCTTGACAGTATCGGACGGGACAGAAGAAGAGAATCTGTAGAGCAAAGCGTGTCGGAAACAGTATTTGAATAACCGTATGGTCTGAGGCTGAAAATCGTAGCGCTTGCAGGAATAACCTCGTCCCTACCGGCCAGAATACTAAACATCGAGTAGACTGACAGCGCCGGTAAAGCTTGAGTGTATAGCGGACGTTTCGTTTCATTTTTTTAAAACATTTCAAAAGGAGTCGCTCGGGGTATATATCGGGGTATAGGGTCATTGAACTATCCAATAAGCCCATATGTATTAAGTGGATATGACGACTTTGCGATTCCGCCTCTGGCCACCATTTCAAATCAACGAGTTAGGGACGACTCGTTGGTCTGAATCCCCTCCGAAATCGCCTCAGGTGGCCATTTCGAAGCGGCACTTTTCGATGTCTGTCGTCAATCTGAAGCGGCATTAGGGTCAGAACCAGCAACTCTACAATCCGGGAGTGTCAAAAGTCTGGCTCTCGCCGGGACGAGGCACTTCGTCCACCAGCCATCAGACTGCGCCTTCGCACTGTCGAGAATGACGTCCAAATTTGGGTAGAAGCATATGCCCTGTTGCGCGTGGACACGCCAATACCTTTGTGGTCCTTGACTTCGCTGGCTCTGCCTAACCTACGTTATGGCGTTCGCCGTCGTTGTGGCTACGTGTTCGACCTCCGCGTCTGTCATTTCCGGGAAAATCGGTAGCGATAGACACCGGTCGGCAATGTTTTCTGCCTGAGGCAAAGCCTCGTATATACAAGAATTCGAGAAATACGCGTGCTTATGCAACGGCTTCGCATAATAAATGGCCGACGATATTCCTGCGCGTTGTAAACATTCGCGCACACGGTCCCGGTCTGTAACGCGAATCGTATAGTAGCAGTAGACGCGATGAGCATCTTCGCCCGCTTGCGGTATCTCTGCCGCCGTGTCAGCCAAAATCGCGTTGTAATGCTCCGCAATTTGCCGTCTTTTTGCATTCATCTCATCGAGATATGGCAGCTTGATGCGCAGTATCGCCGCGTGAATTTCGTCGAGTCTGCTGTTAAAACCAAGTATCACGTGTTCCCCCGCATCGTCATTGCCGTGATGTCGAAGCTGAAGTAATCGGCGATTGGATTCCGCATCGTTCGTCGCCACCATGCCACCATCGCCAAAACAACCGAGTGTTTTGCTGGGATAGAAACTGAAAGCACCCGCTGATCCAAAACTGCCTGTCGCTGCACCATTTATATGCGCGCCCAAACTATGTGCGCAGTCTTCAATGACCAAAAGACTGCGGCGCTCGGCGATGTCCATGATTTGCTCCATGTTTGCGGGCAGCCCGAACAAGTGCACCGGTAAGATCGCCCGGGTTTGTGGCGTAACAGCGTCTTCTATCAGGTTTGCGTCAATATTGAAGGTATCAGGATCGATGTCGACCAGTACCGGCCGGGCACCGGCATACTCGATCGCCTCTACGGTAGCTGCAAAAGTAAATGGCGTAGTAATGACTTCATGTCCCGGTCCGATTCCCGCCGCAACAATAGCCAGGTGCAGCGCATCGGTGCCTGAGGCAACCGCAATCGTGTGTTTCACACCCAGATATTCGGCCGCCGCTTGTTCAAACGCGGCGAT